>DATJYO010000090.1:0-276859 GCA_035499555.1 Bryobacteraceae bacterium | reverse complement strand
CTACGCCGCGGTATCGGGTGGCAGCGCATCACCCACGCAATTGACGGTCACGGCAGCGACGGCAACATCGATCACAGCTACCTTGCCGGGCAGCCTGTTGGCCGGCGCCGCAACGCTGAACATCACTGTCGCCAATCCGGGCGGAGTCACCTCCAGCGCTGCAAACGTGACAGTGTTAGGACCGGCCATCACGAAGGTGACCCCGTCGACAGTGGCCGCGGGTAGTTCGAGCGCCGCGCTCACAGTGACCGGAACCAATTTTGTGCCAGGCACGAGCGCCGGTTCCACGGTCTACGCGGCGGTAAGCGGGGGCAGCGCCTCGCCCACACAATTGACCGTCACCGCGGCGACCGCAACCTCGATCACCGCGACCTTGCCCGGCAGCCTCTTGGCTGCCACTGGAACGCTGAGCATCACGGTGGGCAATCCGGGCGGATCTATGTCCAGCGCAGCCACTGTCACGGTGGCAGGCCCCACAGTCAGTTCGTTGGGCACTACCTCAATAGCCGCGGGAGCATCCCAATTCCAGATCACCGTCCACGGGACCAATTTTGTGACCGGGTCGGCGGTGGTGTGGGGCTCCGCGGGATCGCTCACGACAACCGTGACCGGCTCTACCCAGTTGCAGGCCACGGTGCCGGCAGCCGATGTCGCGACGGCTGGTACGGTAGCGGTCTCCGTGACCAACCCTAGTGGGGCAGCCTCCGGCAGCATCAACTTCACGATTACTGCCGCGCCCACGCTGACCAAGCTGAGCTCTACCTCGGCCACCGCCGGCGCCAGTCAGTTCACCCTCACACTCAGTGGAACCAACTTCGTCAGCGGCTCGAAAGTGATGTGGACAGTCAATTCAACCGCGACCGCGCTCAGCACGACTTACGTGAACGCTACCACCGTAACGGCCGTCGTACCGGCCAGCGCCCTTGCCAGTGCCGCCACCGCTAGCGTCACCGTGGTGCTTCCCTGTGGCGCCACGACATCAGCATTGACCTTCACCGTCAATTCGGCGAGCTGACTGAAGCGATACGTCGCCCCCGGCCTCGATTCCTGGGTTATTTTGGCCCTGAGAAGTTGAAGCCCCACCGCCAAGCAGCGGAGGAGCAGCGGAGGAATGGCCCGGAATCCGCATTCCCGATTTCTGCTGACTGTTTTCGGCGGCGGCCCAATAGACCGTATGCACCGCTCGAAGCAGGGTTCGGGGCGCGTAATGCCAATAGCTATGGTCGGGCTTCGAAGACCAGGTTGAACCTGGGTTTCAGCAGCGCGCCGGAAGCCAGTAAAGCCGACAGCGGTGACGACTGTGTGAATGGGGTTTTCGCCGGCTTGCGCGCCCAGGGCGGCACCCGCCGCCGAGAATGGTCAGCAGAAATCGGGAATGCGGATTCCGGGCCATTCCTCCGCTGCTCCAACGGTGGTGATAAATCACTCGGGGGGGCATGTAGGCGCGGGTCAGTGTGCGTTTGCCGGCGGCCCACAGCACTTCTTCTACGACGACGGCTTGACAGCGGCGGCAGTCAACGCGGCGCATGCAATACACCAGAAAAACCAGGAATCCCCAGAAAGGAATGAACTCGAAACGCCGCTCGGCGAGATAATCGTATCCCGGCCCAGGCTGATGGCAGCGCGAACAAACCGCCTGCGAACCTTTGCGCGGACGCACGGCGATTTCGATGCTCCTGTGATCGGAAGTGAACCGGGCTTGATGGTAGACGAAGCCGGGAAAGCGGTGGCAACGATTTAGAATCGTGATGAGCTGCAGCATGAAGGGAAAACGGCGAAGGTGGGAATTACCAGGGCAAACCGCGCCGCCACTCGGCCAAATCACGCCCCTGAGCATTACTGCCGGGATTTAACCGGCTGGCCGCACTCGTGGATGGTGGAGGAAAAGACATCCGGCCGGGCAGAAACTGGCAGCCTGTTTGCGGCCTTTCCTGCAGGCATAGCTGCAAGGAGGCCAGGACCTTGTTCCGCGGGACTGCGATTTGTAGCACCGGCGGATCATCGGGTCTGCAGCATGTCCCCGAAGAAGCCAGTACGCCAGATGACGCGCATCTCCGTTTTGGAGATACGCCAGCCGTCTGGAAAGCGTCGCAGAGCCGCGGTGATGACGCCACCAGCTGTGAATGAGCGGTCGAGCATGTTCGCTTCGGCGGGGCGGTCATTCCAGATATGGATGGCGACCAAGTTAACCCGAACGGCAGCAGTATCACCGTCCACGTCCACATCGTGACCGGTGAGTAGGTGTTGCGTGGCTTCGAACCGGGCAAAGCTGCGGGCGAAGCTGTCCGCGATGTTAGCCAGCCCCACGGTGGCCGCGCGGTTGGGACGAATCACCCGGGCGTCCGCGGCCAGTATCTGGCGAAGGTACGAGCCGTCGAAATGCTTTTCGTCCAAGGCGCGGTAGAACGTGTTGACCACTCGCATGATGAGCGCCTCGTCGAGCCATCTGTTGACCTCGGGTTGACCCGCCGTCTCGTTTTTCACTGTCATCTCTCCTTCAGAGGTTAAATTCAGGTTGATGGTTGAGCCGTGGTATTTCGCCTCGGCCGTTTCTGCGACGTGGAATGTGTGCCAGTGGGGTCAGCCCTTTGCGCCGTCGCTTGTGGAGAGATCACACGACGCTGCTGCACGAGCAGGGCCTGCTCGTCGCGGCCCAGCGCAGCCCAGCTCTGTTGCAGTTTCTCCTTGAGGGCCGCGGACGTCTTGGCGCTCATCTCACGCACCTGCCGGGCGCGCTGCTCCCTCATCTGTGCGAACTGCTCAGCGGTAAACGGATGGTTCAAGGTGGCTGTCTCCTCAATCAATCGCAGGATCTCCGTGATCGACGGCTCGACCGTCTGGTCGAGCGCGTCGAGTACCCCGAGGAGCCGAATCCGCAGTGCGACCGCCTGCCGGATGCGCTCACCGACCACTTCCAGTTGACGGCGTAGCAAATCGGCTAGGCCACCATCCGCACCAGCGGACAGGACCACGCCGATCTCTTCGAGCGAGAGTCCGCAGCTTCGCAATCCGATTATGCGCTGCAGCTGAACCACGTCCTTGCTTGTATAGCAGCGGTGCCCTCCTGATGTGCGGCAGGACGGCGACAGCAACCCGAGACGGTGATAGTGATGCAACGTGCGCACGGTGATCCCGGCCCGCTCTGCCAACTCACCGATACGCCAGATCCTGATCTGCTCGCTCATTGGCTTTCTAGCAATACACCACGAGTATAAGACCTCACGTTACGTCAGGTTCAAGAGATTTTTTTGGGTGCGATGCACGGGCAGTCTGCTACGTGGCTGAAAGATGTCTGTGCTGAGGGTCCATGAGCCTCCGGCAGGGGGCCCGGCCCCCGTCGTTCGGATGGGCCGATCACCACCCCGACCACTCACCACCGACAACCTTATTTCTCCGCAACAGGTCATGAGAAACTCCTCTGACCCGCACAATACTGCAACCGTCAGCCGGATGCTTGATCGACGCCCACGCGCAGCGTCTGCTGCGGCGAGCAGCTTCGTTCATTGCCTGACAACGCCGTGGTGGACGGTGAGGACGCCCCAGCGTCATTGGTACGAGATGGCCGATGGGTACTCTCCCGGATCTGGCTAATAATCGATGGGCAATATTCGCTGATAAAATTGAGCCAATGTATTCAGCGTTGAATCGCCACATCGATCCGCTGCTCGCGTCCATCGCCAAGGACGGCGGCCTGGATCAATATAGATACCTGATCGACACGTTTCGTCGTACGGACACCACACGCGATCTACAATTCCAGCGGACCTATCGGTCGTACTGGCAGATGGGTGCGGCTCGACTGAGCGAAGATTTCTGCCAGGCATACTTTGGCTTGCTGGAGGAAATGAAGACGTTTGAGCGCACAGACGTTAGCCGTATCGCGATTCGCCTCTACAACCTGAAGTCGAACAGCAAGGGAGATCGCAAGCTGCACTTTTCCTTCTCGACGAAGATGGTCCACATGCTTCACACGGATACGCCAGTTTACGACAGCCTCGTCGCCCAATTCTATTTCCTGGCCGAGGAAGGTGCTTCTTTCGATGACAGACTGAAGAGCCGGTTGGAGTCATATCAATTCCTGGTGATGGAATACCGGCGTGTGTTACAGGAAGACTTACTTGCTCCTTCGATAGCGGCATTTCGGGCGCGGTTCTCGCTAGCCGATGCGTTCACGGACACAAAGATCATCGACACTCTTATCTGGCGCTTCGCCGCAATGCTGAGCGGCGGCGCGTTAAAAACCGGGCTCGTGAGATATTCTTGAACAACCGCGATGATGAAGTCCGGGCTAAGCTTCAGCCTCGAGTATCCAGAGCCCAAATTCCGGTTGAGGCTGATGCCGTGAAAGGCTGGCTGCGGAGCAAGACGACCAGCTGGTGCACTTTTCGCTCGGGCAGATGTACGCGACGGGGCGCGGGGTTCCGCGTGAATATGTGCAAGCACATTTTTGGCTCGACCTCTCTGGATTTACCGAAGCGTTGAAACCCAAAGGGAACTTGGCACAATGCCGGGCGTGATCCGCCCAGATTGCCCACAACCAAAGTCATCTCACCTCTACGGGCGGTGCCTTTAGTTTTTGCCGAAACATTGCGGCGGCGTCAAGCCGCCCGATTCAACCAAACCGCCACGGTACCGCGCCTCCGTAACGTCCCCACCCCAAACTGTTTAGCAATTGCCCGAATGGCAGCCTTTCGGCATAAATTGGATCACTGGTCAAGTTGAAGATCCGCCTCGTGCGGATGCCTGAAGGCGGCGAAGAATTCCAACCCCCGCGTTTAGCGATTTCGGCGTTCGGCGAAAGAGCAGCCCTGACGAAGCACGGGCGGGCGGAGAAGGGATCAGTTAGGTGCTCATGAGGCACCTGGGTTTAGAAGGTCTTTGACTTTGCCATTGCGCAATCAAAAGAACTAGTGAACAGTCGCCAGTCTGGCTCACGGAAAGCAGCGTCGGCATACTGTCCTTGAGTTTGGAATACCGCTGGTAAGCGAAGCCATATCGATGTGGACATCTGCCGAAAGGACCCGAGCACATTCCGCATGGCTGCGTCCGTCTCATGGTCCAGGTAAATGGCTGCCAGAGTAAACGCCTCCAAAAAGTTGAACTCGTAGACTTCCACTAACGTCCGGAATTCCTGTTCTGTCTTTGGCATACGAGCTTTTGCCCGTCGGTTCAGTTCGTAATGCCCCTTGACCAACGCTTCATGAAGCTTCTGTAAAGCTGAGATTCGCAGCTCACCCAGACTGGTGTTGGTCGAAGCAGGCGCCGACACTATGTGCTTCCCGGCTGCCACGAGTTCATATAGCTTATCCCACCGCAGCCTTTGCCTCGTGGTTGGTGTAATTCTTGTGCTGCTTGATCTGTGAATCGAAAAGGCTGTGGTGCTCAAGACACATCCAGGCGAGGTTATCTTCCTGCCCGTTGGCTCGGTGCTGGTCGAGGTGGGCGATTTGGCCGAGCTCTTCCGCGAGGTCGTGGTTGAGGAAAAACACAAGGCGCACCGGCGGGCGCTTTTGGCGAGGACGGCTGTTTCCACGTCTGGGGGAGTCCTTTTTCGGGCTGCCTTCTTCTGGCATAGAGTGTTATAAAGGACGTTATCACACGTATGAACAGCGCGGATATGGCTTCACTCATTTCGAACCCTGATGACCTGCTAGAGCTGAGGAGAGAACAGCAGGGTAAGCTCCTTCTGAAATTGCTGGCAGAGCAGCACACCAGTCCGCAAACGGCGGTGTCCCACGCGAACTTTTTCAGTCGAGCACACGACTCGCTCGCTCCGCCGAAATACGGCCATAGGCAGGCTGAGGTGGACGAGGCCTTAAGAGAAGCGTGGACGTGGGTGGAGAGTCAGGGTCTTCTTACGAGATCGCCCTCCTCCGCCGGCAATTGGGTTTACGTCGGCAAGGCCGGTACGGAGTTCCTTAACGGCGACGCTCGTCCTCCTGCCTCGACTTCAATGCCTGTTCCTTCGTCAAGGCGCCCAAGCGACCCAATTCCAGAATCCCTTGATGACTTGGAGCTCGACGTCGCCCACTGGATGGGCCAACTTGACGATAGCTACACGTCCCCGGGGTCACTGCGGGAAGGTGCTATTAAAAACCGCCTGTTAAGGCTCGACCATGCAAAGAGACAGCTTTTGTTAGAGACCAAGGCCCAATCCTCTACTTCAACAAATGAGTTTTCCCTAATCGCCGATAGCCGGCTGGATGAGTTGCGCGCGCTCACGTCTCCCCAATTCGATTTCAGAAAGCTCATTCGGTTGTGCGAGGAGTTGAACACCGCTTACCAGCAAGAGTGTTATTTTGCAACGGCGATGCTCACACGCGCGGTACTCGACCACGTGCCGCCGATATTTGGCAAGCAGGAATTCGATGAAGTAGCGAGTAACTACGGGGGCAAGTCTTTCAAGGGAACGATGCATCACCTTCAGAATGCCTCCCGAAATGTGGCCGATGGCCATCTGCACCAGCAGGTTCGGAAGACTGAGACCCTGCCTACAGCTCAGCAGGTGAATTGCGGCCAGCAACTCGACGTGCTGCTTCAAGAAATCGTCCGTGTAACGCGAGAGAAAGGGCCCACGCCATGACCGCGAGTATCATCCCGTTCAAGACACCCCGCGCAGTCGCGGGTCCGGCCGCGAAGCTGCCAATGTTTTTCCTGCCGGACGAATACACGGGCGGGCGGTTCTTCGGCTTCTTCACCGTACAGCGTCACGGGAGGCACGACGGCATCCGGACACGCGTCGACAACCACGCCATGCGGGCGACGGGCATAACCGATTACCTGAAAAGCGACGGCTCTCTCGTGAAAGCCCGCAAGGTGGCAAATCACGCGGACACCCGCACCACGCAGCTTTACGTCCGGCGCTGGGATACCGCTTCACTCGATGAGTACAGAAACGTGGGGATTTGAGACGTGCAGCCGGCTAAGCCGCTTGTTTTCGTGAGCTGCGGGCAGTCCACCGAAGCCGAAAGAGGGCTAGGAAAGAACATATGCGCACTCATCGCTGTGATACGGCCCGATGTGGAGGCTTATTTTGCGGACAATCAGTCCACTGTCGAAGGATTGAGCAACAACATCCTTAAGGCGCTTTATAAGGCCGCAGGTTTCGTCTGCGTCATGCATCGGCGTGGGGATATTGAGACCCCGGACAAGCGGACAGTCACACGGGGGTCGGTCTGGGTAGAACAAGAGATTGCGGTCACTGCTTTCATGGGACACGTTCTTGGGCGCACGATTCCAACGTATTTTTACAAGCAAGCAGGAATCAGCTTAGAGGGCATCCGTTCGGTGCTGCTCATGAACCCGCGCATGGAGTTTGTCGACGATTCACAGGTACTAGAAGATTTGAAGCTGGTCTTGCCGTCTGCGGTCCTCAACCCGTTCAATGAGTACGATATTCAGCCCATCATTAGCCACCGATGTACGACCAGAGGCAATGGAGAGCGGCATACCTATGTATTGACTGCAGACGTGAAGAACGTGGGAAAGCAGAGAATCACCGATTTCCTTCTGCATCTCTACTTTCCGCGTGCGTTTCTGAATTCAAGCACGACTTGGGGAGCGGAGGACAAGCAGTACAGCACTTCCAGCCACATTTGCTTCGCGGCAAACCAGGAACGTGCACCAGGAGGATTATATCCTGGACAAACCATGAGAAACTCGCTTTCGGTCGAGTATTTCGTGGATAATGGGCTGTTCCGCAACGCCGCGGCGATGCGAAGTCAGATTATCGTGGAGGTGTTTTCCGGGTCGGTGCATAAGAAGCTGGAGCTAGACATCAGAGACTATCAGGAGTTCTGAAGTGTACCCTTTGTGGAACTGGAAGCACAGCCCGTCACGGTGATGCTACGTCGCCGGACTTCTTAAACTCCGGCTCGATCGTTACCAGCCCGAACTTCTTGACCGCTCGAAGGTCGAGCTGACGGGCGCAGTACCCCAGCGTTCCGAGCATTTCCCGGCTGTCCTTCTCGCTGATCTCCACGCGCTTGCCGAGATCGTCCGCAAACCGCGGGTTGCGGTGAATGAGTAACCGGTTCACGATGCCGCGATTGTGTGTAATGATATTTCGGATATCGACACAGAGCGAAGCGTTCGCCGCATGGGTGTTCTTCGTAAACAGCGCGAGGCCCAAGTTCTTCTTGAAATACTTCGCCAAGGCATCGATGTTCTGATACGTTAGCGCCATCACGGTCTCCTCCGCGAGAGCGGGTATCAAATCTCCCGCCATATGGTGCTCGATACAAAAACCATACGTCGTCTGTTTGTTCGATGGGAGCTTCTTCGGGTACTTCTCGTAGATCAGCGTCATTAGGTCCGCAAGGTATGTCAGAAAGCTGTTGACGTTCCGACAGAAAGCCATCTCATTGAGCACCGCCGAGTGAATATCCATCTGGGCGACGGCGCTTTTGGGGGGCGGCTGTTCACCCGGTTTCGGAAACTTCGCGGGGTCGCCGTGGCCATAATCGACCTGCATGATCATGCGCCACAAGTACGCCTGAAACCCAAGCATGGAACCCAGGTCCTCCAGATATCGTGCAAGAGCGAGCGTCGCCGGCTGACGCAACAAGTCGAGGCCCGATATTTCCTTTTCAGCCTCAGCAGCCATAAACCCAAAATACCATCATCAGGAATGCAGCCGGGTGACTTTTTTCCGTACTACTTGCTTTTTAGATTGTTGCGCAAAGGGCCCTTTACGCAGCGCCGTTTTGTCCACTCGGACGTATCACGCGCGACCTGTGGAAATGGGCGCCGGCCAAAATTCGAAAATCTACGTTTTCTGATGACCGCTAACATCTGGGGCCTTGCTTCAAAAGGTCGCTTTTCGGAGCAGGACCTGTGCGCGGGTCAGATGGCGTGCCACCACGTTACCGGGGGCAAGAACCGCGGCAGATTCCACAAAAGACGCACACGGCAAGTCTGGCCTTGGACCGACATCGCGCAGTCTGACGGCCAACGCCATGGCCGCTATCCAGAAAGCAGAAGATCGAATCTTGGCGGCACGAATATAACCGCGAGCGGCAGCACACCTCGCTCGGTTACCGGGTTCCGCGAGAGTTCGCCGCGGAGCTGTTGAAGGCTTCGGCGTGAAGGTTTCTAACGTGCTGGCCGGGGCAAGGGGTCTCAAACGGCGCCCCCTCGCCCCACACCCCACTCCCTGGCTCACACACAAAACACCCGACGGATGCCGATCACTTCAGCATGATAGAAAACAGCCCAGCGTCGCTTCGCTCCGACGGCGAATCGGCAACCTTCGGAATAGTGATCGCCATCGGTCCGGAATGAGTGATCGGCTTCGCCGGAATCCGCACTGATGCATTAAAAATCGTGAAGGCCAGATACGGCTTGGATGACTCCGACATCACAGGTAACGGGACAATGATGTAAGTTGTTGTTGCTGAAAAATAACTAAGAGCAATGCCAGAGTTAAGTGTGCCAGAGCACGGCTTGGCGATAGTTGCATCTGAAATCATGGATCTTGCGTTTGGCGCGACAACGATTGAAGCGCTTGTGAGAACAAAAAACCCTGAATTGTTTTGTAGATAGCTGTTAACCTTTTAGGGGGTCGGCGTACCCAAAGATCCGCTCAAGCGCCGCTTGCGCCCGCTCAACCGCTGCTTGCACTTCTCGTGCTAACGCTTGTTCTTCCTCGATTTTTTTTGCCTTCCAGTCCTGGACTAACGTTGTGCTTCCTCAATCTGTTGGGTAGACATCTTGGCGGCAACGGAGTCACGTTCCGCTGAATAGCTATTCAGGTCTTCCCCTTAGAAGCGAATGCCGCCAAATCCGTCCAAAAGTAAGCTTGCACGTAGTCTTGCGGAACCCCCTCGCCTTTGTAGTAAACAGCGCCCAGATTGTAACGGGCACATGCGTCGCCTTGTTCTGCGGCTTTGCGAAACCATTTCACAGCTTCAGCGTAGTCCTTGGTAACTCCATCGCCGCTCCAGTATACGTAACCGATCACGGCCTGGGCTTCGGCGTGTCCTTGCTCGGCAGCTTTCAAATACCATTTGGCTGCTTCGGCGTGATCCGCAGGAACCTCTTTCCCTTCATAGTACGCGTTGCCGAGCTTGAACGGAAGGTCGGGGAATCCTTGCTCGGCGGCTTTGCGATACCAGTACATCGATTCAAGGAAACTCTGCGGAACACCATCCCCGTCGTGGTATGCATCGCCGAGGTGGCGTTGAGCATCGCTGTGGCCTTGCTCCGCAGCGTTGCGAAGCCATCTCGCAGCTTCAGCCGGATCCTTGGGGAATCCGCTGCCCGACCAATAGGCGAGGGCGAGGATGTACTGGGCCTCGACTTGCCCCCGCCGAGCGCCTTCGCAAAGCCATTCTCTCGCGGCTTCTTCGTGCTCTCTGAGGCTGGAGATCTCCCCCGCCAGAAGTTGTAGCACCATCTCCCTGGCGTCGAACTGGAGATCGTCGAACTCGAGATCGGGATTGTAATGCTCCGCAGTCTTGGTGAACCATCTCACTGCCTCAACGCCGTCGATTGGCACCCACTGACCGTGCATATACGCCTGACCGAGGCTATGCTGTGCGTTCTGGTCGCCCTGCTCGGCCAGTCTGCGCAATTCCGATAGCGACAGTCTTGACTCGGTGGTTTGCCGCACCATTGCCGCGGCGTCTCTTCGGCCACGAGCGATGAGACTAGTCGATGCACGCCATAGTCTTAGCGACGAACCACCAAGCTTCGGGCCAACCACGAGTTGGGATTCATCGTTCAAGCAGTTCTTTGCCCTTCTTGTTTGAGAAGCGAGTCATGGGTCTTCTTAGCCAACTCAATCCGTTCCCGAACAGAACCCACAAGTTCATTCAACAGATCTCGACCGTCTTGTCGCATTTCTTCCGCTTGCTTCGTGAGTTGAGCAATGTCTGACTTCAACAGATCGGCTATTTCCCGCTCGATGACGGAAATGCGCTGCCTGGCCTCACTGATCTGTCGGATGATGCGGATCAACTCCGCACCGATGCCTTCGCCTGTTACTGCCTCCGCGCCGTCTTCATATTCGTCCAGGATGCGTTTGAGCGCCTCATCATCGCCCGCCTTGTAAGCGCGATTCGCCTCGGCCATGAAGCGGGTCCGGCGCTCCCTATCGGCGGGATCCGTAGCGAAGTCTGGATGGATGCGTTTGGCGGCTTCACGGTACCTGCTCTTAAGTTCAGGAGATGTGGTCAACTCCTTGGCCTCAGATGCCTCGCCTTGGGCCTGTTCATACGTCTGTCGTGCCCGTTCGCGTGCCTCTTCTGCTCGTGCCTCCGATGGAGCCGAAGGGCGCAATTTGGCTTCCAACTGGGAGATTCGTGCCCTCCATTCGTCCAACTCAGCGTAGAGAACGCCTACCTGCCGTAAGTAGCGACCTTCAAATCTGAACTCCACCGCCCTGGCCGCCATGCGGCGTTTTGCGCGATCGATAGCTTAGGCACGCGCGCAGCGCGGCTCCTTCCGGCGCCAATTCGAGCACGTAGTCCTCGGAGAGCTCCGCAAGCGGATCGCGGAGTCCTCGTCGGCGCGTAGCGATTGGTGTGTACTGAAAGAGCGAACTATGACCGGCGATTGACCGCCAAAACGGGCCTCTCAGCGACCCTCGACGCCTGCCGCAATCCACGTCCAGAGACCATGCCCCAGGGCATCGATTTGACCCTCTGGGTTGGCGGCGTCCGCCTCCGATTTACGAGATAGCGGCCGATATGTCGGTCATTGCCTTTTTTTTGCCGGCCCGAAGCGCTGGTTCTGCAACTCTGTGAGATGCTCACGTGGTGCGTCCGCCCACCCGAAGCTTGAGTAGATGTCCAAACCCACCTCGAGCGCCATTTCCCGAGGCCGCGCTTGGAGGTCGACCGTGTTCACACGTCTCGCAATGCTGATCTCTTCATCCTGACACCAGCAGTTCTGTCCCACAACATCGTTATCGCCCAGTGCGTCCAGAGGCCAGGCCAAGCTTCGGCCAGCGACCCCGGATAAGTCAAAACTGATTGCCGCCTGCGGTGACAAGATGCCGCGGCCCGCCATCCTAGCAGCGAACTCAAAGGCGCCGGTCACCGTGTCGAGGATGTCCAGGATATGGAAACGGTCCCTAAGCACCAGAACTTCGTCGAAAGCCCGATTGTGAACAAACTGGCCGCTCCGGAAGAACGACCAGCGTTCGGCATAGCTAACCTGCGTGCCAGGCATATCAATCTCCGCGGCAATCCATTCGTTCCCCGTCTCGAACGAGTCTGCATAACACCAGGGATAGGTTCGGCGTGATTGTGACCGAACGCAGCTATCGAGTACGAACCGGCGGATCTGATCGAGAGTCTGAAGACGGGCGAGCCGGAATTCGGAGGGACGAATCCAGATTACCCATCGGGGCTTTGACCAGATCTTCGTCATGATGGCCGTGTCCGGAACCTGCCTTCTCTGCTGCCAGTACTCCTGCGGATCGACGACACTGGCTCCGGTTTTGACGGACATAGTCAAGGGTTGTCCGGTCTGGGCTGCGCCAATGGCAAGACGTTTCAGAATTTCGGCGGCAACCTCGCTGTCCGCCATGGAGCTGATATCGAGGAAACCATCAATCGAGTAAAGGCCGGAGATGTCAGAGCGATCCAGACGAAGAAACATCAGCCGGTCATCCTGTTTCTGTTTGAGCAGATCCCGACTGGCCCGCCACTCCAAGCCACACCACTCCTTTTCTGCGTAATCGCCGCAGAGAAAGAAGACCAGGAGGCGCGAGTGTTTGTGGTAGAGGTTCGGCAGGTAGACATCTAGGTTTGGGCGGGCGAACTCCGCCTTGTACCATTCGTCATAAAGCACGCTGTCCTTGCCGAGAGCCGACGCCAGCGCCTCTGCGACACTCCTGACCCGGTTGCGGTGCTCGCCTGGAAACGAAAGGGCGACCTGAAAGCGAAGAGGTCCTGGGGGCGTCACGGCTGCCTCTCCTGCGCGGTGATGCGTGACGGCCGTCAGTTGCGAGGAGGCCTTGTTCTCATCTTGAAAGGCCGCGATTTCCATTTGCTTGCAAAAGTTGGCGGAGGCCGCGCAGAGATTGTTTAACTCGCCAGCGATCCATTGAATTTCTTTTCCCTCTGCGTCAGTGACACCAATGCCGCGTGTACGGTCTTTGGTTTCCAATCCCGCCGGATTGTAACGTTTTAGAGCATTGAGCCAATCATCTACCGGCCTTGCCGATTTAGGGTTGAAGGCGGTCCCAGCGCGCAACGCTAATGTCGTGAATTCTAGCCTGAAAACCTCATTCGCTGACAGCACCCATACGACTGGCGTATCAACGTCGGGTTTACACCATTCAGCCCAATGAAATGCCTTTTCTACGCGTTGGTGCACAGAATAAAAATCAGCCGCGAGATTTCGCCAGAACTCAGAAGTTGCCAATTCCACCCCTTCGGCCATTGACCCGTCGGCAACCTACGATAGATCTGGCCCAGTTCTTTAATCAGGAGCCCCGGCCATCTTGCGGGGCTTTTCGTCATGTTTCAGAGGCTTATTGTAAAACGAGATTGGCGAAGCCAAGAACGAATCCCCCGGTAGGATCGGCCCTTCGGGTCTTCACGGCACTCGTTGGCCTCCCGATCAGCACATAGGGGTAGCAATGTACCTATCGCCGAGGCGGGAAAACCTCTGATTCGACTGTCCGAGAAAGTTGTCTGGCAGCTACTGCGGCCGTACGCCACGACTGCGGGCGTCCCAGGCATCGCGCCCCATGACCTTCGGCGCAGTTGTGCGAAGATGTGCCGTGCCGCCGGCGGCGAGTTGGAGCAGATCCAGCTCCTTTTGGGACACGCGTCGGTGCAAACCACTGAACGGTACCTTGGAACTGCCCAGGATCTCGTCCACGCGCCGAATGACGGAATCAAGCTGCGCGTGGCGGTTTGATACCGCTACGCCCACTAGGAGAGTTGGGCGGCCCCATGCTCTCTTGTTGAGCATGAACGCGTCGCTGCAAAATAGTCAGCATCCATGTCGATCCCCACCTGAGCCCTCGGGACTGAACTTCGTCGAGGTCGTCGATCCGACCGAGGTGCCCAGCTACACGATCAACTCCACCTGCCTGCGATTCCCCTCGACCGCGCTGTCCACGGTACTGCTTTCCGAAGTGCAGCAGATCGTTCCACTCATCCACATCCGCATGCGCGAATCCGCGGTCCCCGACATCTATGTCTCCGACCGGCGCGTCACGGTCGACGGCCAGCTATATCTGCCGCGCCTAATCGGAATCGGCGAGCCTGGCTCCGACGTGCTGGTCTCACAGGACATCAAAGGCACCTCCGATAACGTCCAGTTCACGTTCGGCAACGGCGACCGCGTCATGACGCAGCTTCCCAACGACACGGACCTGAAGTACGCCGAGATCGACCTCTGCCTCTTCCACGTCAATTCCGGGATTCTGCTGCAGCTTTGGAAAGGCTTGCACCCAGAACTTCACGAGCGACGGGATGGCAATCTTCCCGGTGACGTGCTCCGACGGGTTCTTCCAGATCATGAACCAGTCCCCGGAGCACCTCCGCGAGTCTCCTCGGCCCGGAAACGTCGTTCACGGGATCACAATTAAGACGGTGCTGCTCAATAGCGTCCCGGTGACCAGCGTGACCCGAACTATACCCGACGTGGCTCCGGCCGGCACCGTTGCCGTAATCTATGACGGCGAGTTGACCGTAAATGCAGCAGGGATGTCATTGAAAGTCACGCTGCTTAAACACCACTCTGAAGTTGGGGTCAAATCGGACGAGTAGTCCGATATGGACCAGGGGTCTTTTCTCGCGATTCCACGAGGTGTAATATTGCGACTGAAATCACACAGAGGCCAAAGGCCGACGCTGGCTTAAACCCAGCCGGGCCGGGCAAACGGAGGAACGTCCATGTCGACTATCTCAGTCAATCTGCGGGATTTCGGCGCACGCACTTCGAGACGCCTGCGCAGAAATCCTATTTTTCCATGGAATCACTTGTTGCTGGGGGTGATTATCGCCGCGGTAGGGATCTCGGTCCTGCCGCCTGGGGAGCACTGGGTGCAGGAGGTACGCAAAGCCGTGGGTGGCTCGCTGCTGGCCATTGGGCTGGTCGGCCTGCTGTACGATCACCTGTTTGTCCGTCGGGTGATCGGGAGTTACTTCGATCTTCTGAAGATCGCGGCCAATCTGGAGATCGAGCGCCTCTATGCGGACCGCGCTGAGGCGCTCGAAGACATCGCCCAGGAACTGGCGGAAGCGAGCGGCGCGGTCAAGATCTGCTGCATTTCCGGATCCGACTTCCTCGGCGTGGGCCGTGTAGCGGGGGCAATCTCCAATCTGATCGAAAACCGCCAGAACGTCCACCTGCGGTTTCTGCTGCAGGATATCAGATCACGGTATGCGCTGCTGCGCGCTTGGATCGAGGAGAAGTACGAGACCATCTGCGAGTCCCAGGAGGGTCTTGACGATGGGGAACTCGAGCCAGACTACACCCTAGATGATTTCCGGCAATCGACCATGAAGGCGCGCATCAGTGCCGCCCAGGCCAGCCTGCACGCCATGTCCCGCCGGCTGCGGCTTCCCACGCGGTTGTCCGTGCGTTACTACAGGTATCTGCCCTCGCTGTTTCTGGTGATCGTCAATCGCTCGGTCTTTGTGGAGATCTACCATTGGGGAGTGGATCCAGAGTATGTTCCCATGCCGGTGATGCCTTGTATTGCCAAACGTACTTTCGTCGTGCGATTCCGGCGCCATTCGCTCAACGGTGCCAGCTTCGAGAACCATTTCGACCGCATTTGGAGGTGTTCGCAGACGAAGCGAGTATTACCCGGCACGATGGGTCCGGACGAGGAGGCGCAACGCGAGTTCGTGTTTTCGTAGCGACGCAGGCGCGCTTGCGGCTGGCCGTCAATAAAGCCAAGATCTCTTATAATAGGACTGATCCGTCTGGCCGAAAAGGGGAGCCCCTTGTTTAGCCAGCGGCGAGAGTTTGAGATATTGCATGTTGCACTCGTACAGCATGACTTTCGACGGCCACTTGCTGAACCGCGGGTTCTGGCTTTATGTGTGGGAAATCAAAGGGCCATTGTCGCACTACGTCTACGTTGGCCGGACTGGCGACAGTTCCTCCCCGCATGCGTCTTCGCCATTCAAGCGGATCGGTCAGCATCTCGACCCAAGTCCCACGGCCAGGGGGAACGCTCTGGGCAAGCAGTTGCGGCGGGCCGGGGTCAAGTACGAGGAGTGTAGATTCGAGATGGTTGCGGTCGGCCCAATCATCTCAGAGCAGGCGACTTTCGAAGATCACGTTCCGGCGAGGAACCAGATGGCTGCTTTAGAGCGGGCCATCGCCGACGAGTTGCGGCGGCGCGGCTATGTTGTGCTTGGTACTCACCCCCGAACCGGCTCCCCTGACCAGTCCGTGTTGGAGCAGATTCGGGCGCTGCTAGACTCGAAGTTTCCGGTCATCGCCTGGCCCACGGTGGAAGAGACGCCAGTACTTGCTCGGTGAGATGCGTGGTTTTCTAAGTCACAATAAAGCACGCTCCCGGCTCGTGTGGCTGGTGGAGTCGTTGAGGGTCTCGGAGCGTGCTTCGCCACGGCGGCTGCGGGCTTCGCTACGGGGAATGCTGCGGCCTGAACCGCTGCTCGGGCTGGCGGCGGGGCTGATTGCGATGGTGGCGAGGATTAAGGCGACCAGGAATCGGCGCATACACAAGGACTATCGGCGGACTAGGGTATTTGTCTTAGAGGGAACGATGGCAGGCGGACGGGCCACGCGCATGGGGTTCAAGCCAAGTCGCCCAGGATTTGCTTCAATCTGCTTTTTCGCGCAACGTCGGCGGGCGAGCCGCCCGGTCGCCGGAGCCATGCATCGAACATGTTCCTGGTCAACCGGTGTTGAGTGCTGGGTTCCCTCGATTCGACGGTGAATTCGTGCATAGCCTTCGGGTCGTAGGCCACGTGCTCGCAGCGGCGGAAACGATCAATTGCCAGCCCGACGGCTTCGTACAGCGTCCGCGCCTCCAATTCGACCGCGTGCTCGATGCCCTCCGAATCCCTGAACGATACACGGCACTGCTTGACGCGAGCAGGATACCATGGTTCGCTTTTTGTTCGCTAGGCTCCTCTAGCGGGAAGCGTGCTTGAATATCAGGTGGCAGGTGACGCACAAATCGCGCTCTCCGATATCACCGACTCGACTGCAGTTCTCCAGGCGGCGAAGGAATTCGATGCATTGGGGCGGGAAGCCTTCCTGGCCCACTACGGGTTCGGAAAGGCCCGAGGATATTTTCTCTTGCTCGACGGCAAGCGATACGACTCAACAGCGATTATGGGCGCCGCCCATGGCTACCAGTTTCCCGAGAAGGGTCCGCTGCGCGCCGCGGATTTCTCCGGCGGTGATGCGACGGTCAAGACCAAGCTTGAGCAATTGGGTTTCACCGTGGAATCGACGCCCGCCGCCAAGCCGCCGGCTTCACAACCGCAGTACACCTCAAGCAGCCTTCAGGTCGGTGCTGTGTACACGTGCGAGCAAATTGCGGAAGCTATTTGAAATCACGGACGCAACGCTCAGCACAGGGCTCTTTCAGCCCCGCGGCTATTCTTCCCTATGGATCTTCCTAACTGAGCAGAAGTCCTCAGACCGGACGCCGTATGTGAATCGCCTGGAAGGAGACATGCTCTACTTCCAGAGCCAGACGCAGGGACGTAAGGACGGCCTCCTCATCAACCATGAGAAGCAGGGGCTGGAGTTGCTTGGCTTCTACCGCAAGGACAAGTACGAATACGCCGCGCAGGCTATTTCACCAAGCCCCTAAGGCTCATCGGTACACGCTTCGGTATCTGACACATCAGTGCGGGCGAGCGCGGCTGGCCCGTGACGTTTGGCGGTAGCCGGTGCCGCTCGGATCCCGGATTTCAGGGTAATTCGGCGATTTCAAGACTGTTGCGAGATCGCAACCAGCCACATTATGCTTCGCCTCGCCCGAGATCGGCCCGTAAACGCGCACAGACCCGGAAAACGTGGCGAGATAAACGCGGCCGTTTGCGACAGTTGGCGGGACGAACTTGCTGAAGTTGAACCACCCATCGGGCTCGGCGCAGTACGAGGTCCAAACCTCGGCAAGCTGCGATCCATCGCGCGCAATTTCGAAAGCGCGAAGTGCGCCTGGAACGATGTCGATCCAAGCGTCATCGTGTAGGGGCAATGCGGCCCACAGGATGCCATGGTTGCGCTCCTGTCCCGTGGCCATGCTGTTTGCCGAAATCGACAGAAACCCACCCGGCATTCCGAGGCCGGCTTGCGGGCCTTTCCTTTTGGGAGGTGTGGCGAAGGCACCCTCGGCCGCACCGGGCGGACGGCGATAAGCGAACGACTTCAGGTGGTCGCGCTCGGGCCAAACGTATAGGGAGCCTTCTCTAAGGACGCCGTCCGCCTCAGGTTCCCCCCAGAAAGCAGGCGCGCCATGGATATGATGATAGCCGGTAGCGAAGGCGGCAAGACTGATCGGAACCCAGCGGTAGATGAACTCCGGAGACCACCTGCGGGCCGCCCAGAAAACCTGAATGGGCGGATTGGTGCGTTCAAAGGGCCAGCCGAATTTCTGTTTGCCGCCGAGCGCATCCAGTTTCAGAAGATAGAGTTTACCCTGCTTCCCGCCACCTACGATCTCCTGCGTTCCTGGCAGCAGGACGGGGCCGGAGGCACCCAGATCTATATCGCGATTGTTGTCGTTCAGAAGACCGACGTTCCAGGGAGCGAACCAACCCTTCACCTTCAGGTCGGGATCAAGTTCGACGAAATTGCTGCCAAATCTCACTCCGGCGTCAAAACCGCCGTTGCCGGCCATGAAGTAAACGTTTCCTTGTTGATCGGCAACGAGACCATTTCCGGCCTGCCACACGCCCCCCATGCCGAGGCGCTTGGAATCGTGTGGGTCCAGATCGCCGGGCTGCGAAACCATGAAAGTCCCGAATTGAGAGAGTTTTCCGCCGCTGAAGTCAAAGCGCACGATCATCCCGTGGTACATGGGACAGGGAGCGTCCTGATGCGATCCGAAGCCTAGGTAGATGTGCCACTGTTGCGCCGAGCCGGTCAGTAGGAGCGCGGGGCGCTGCATGTTGATGCGGCCCGCGTCCTGTGCGGTGGGCTTCCGGTTGTCGAGAATGGCGCATGGGTGGGGGTCCGTGGAATCGGTCTGCGATTTTTCGGGCGGAGGCAGGCTGATGTCGACAGAATCGAGAATAGAGCCGGTCGCCAGGCTGAGCGCGAAAATCCGGTTAACGACGGGACAGTCAGACGTCGCGACTTCTTCGTCACAGTACATCTGACCGGGCATCTTGACCGCGATCTTTGCCGTGAGAAAAATCGTCGTCTTTTGCGGATCGATCACGGGCGTGCTCGTGATTCCCACGTAGGGCTCGATATTGTAGTGGCCGAGAAAGGCGCCAATGTCTTTAGGGATGCGGTTCACCGGCAACGGGTCGCCTACGTGTGTAGTCCAGTAGGGCCGGCGGGCGCCCGAAACGGGGTCGATGTTGCCGCCATTGGCGTCGAAGGCGTACACGAAGTTTTCCATCGTCGCGACGAGCGCGAGGTCTACGGAGCCGGTCGCTTCCGGCACGCCAGTGATCTGCGTGGCGATGAGCGGCTGGGCGTAAACCTGTCCCATCACGGGGAACTCAAACACTTTGCCGAAATGGTTTCTTACTACATCCGGTGTGAGCGTCGTTTCACAAAGATTGGCACCGGTGCGGGAATTCCCATTGCGATGTGTCAGGACATCGACCGCAGTGGGGCAACCGCCGTGCGGGCCGCTGGATTGAGCGCTCATGCACTGGACTGTTATCAGTAGGACGGCAGTCCTCGCGACCGATACAAGGAGGGGGAGTGCCGGCACGGAGATACAGGATCTCGAAGCTACGGCAATCTCGCATTCGTTCCGACCCAGACAACAATCTACGCTCCTGGAGGCTCTCGCGGAATTACGAAGATTGAACATCAATCCTGACCTCGCTGTTTCATCCAAAGTTCGTTTTTCGTTCTTATCAGAACGTTCGGCACGGGAGCCTAGTCGTCTGCCATCCCGTTTCCGAGAGAACAATTCATAAAGTCTTCAGGTACTCGAGAAGATCGCGTAGCGCGTCTTCGTTCCAACCTGGCCCATGATACGGCCAGGGATAATCGTGGCCCCTATTGGAATTCCCACGCTCGTCAGCGTTGAATCGGTAATACCGGTAGGCGTCGCTGGACTCACTCACAAGAAGGCCGACATCTATGGGATCGAAAAGATTCTGTCCACGATAGAAGACGCGCCGCCGTGGTCTTAAATTAATCAGTTCCGCCAGGGTCGCAATGCTGCCGTTGTGCAGGAAAGGAGCGCGGCTGAATGTCGATTCTATCGGAATCGCAATATAACCGTGGGTCGGCCGCAGTTCGCCAGGTTTCGGCTTGAGCGGGTGCCCCGTCGGAAAATAGTCGAAGATCAGTTTCGCCAAATCATTGTAAAAACGGACGGTGACGCGTTCGGGGTCAGTCCCGATCTCGTCGAGAGAGATGATCTGGCCCTGACGCTCTCCATTCACCCAGGTCCCCCGGGTGGCCCCCGGCCAACCATGGCAGTCGCCGCAATAGGTCCGGTATGTTTCGAAGCCGCGCTCCGCCGCCGTGCGATCAATCGAGTGGCCGGGAAAGACGTCCCGATATTTGGGGCCGTCCAAGCTCGCCACGTATGTGTATGACTGACGGATCGTGTCAAGCATAGGCGCTTTGCGCAGGTTCTGCGCAGTCGCGCCGACTCCCATCGCGGCTATTGAGTTTCTGGTGTAGGGGTCACGTACACTCCCATCGAATTGAGCCCATTCGCGTCTTTCCTCTTGATACAAGCACGGCAACTTTGAGGGACCGCCGTCTGGTATGGGCGTCTGGTCGACCAGTCTGCGCACTGTCTCCCTGACCGCCATGATTCGCGCGGGACCGCTTGGGAACAGCGCCGCGTTTCGGAGGTCACTACCGGCGAACGGGGCACCGCGCAGCGGAATCTCGGTGCGGATCTGTTTGCGCGCACCGCTCAGCCATAACGAGATGAACAGCCTGTCGAGCAGCGAGATCGATTTGTTGAATTTGTTCCGGTAAGCGACTGCTACGTTATGTACCGTCATGCGGTCGCTCAGGACAATCGTCTTAATGGCGTCGCCAAACGGTACCAGGTCGAGCGACGGGTTGCCCATTCCCGAAACTAATACGCCGTCGGCAGCCTCGCTTTCCCGGACCACCGCCGTGTGGCACAAGGCGCAGGTGAATCCAACCCAGGGCAGAGGCGAGTTTCCGCCCGACTTGGGCAGGAACTTTGTCACATTGAAACCGAGTGGCAGCCCATGGTCGGTTCCTGCCGGGCTACGAACGAATCCAAACTGGTCGATCCAATCTCCGGCCCCCGCACCGCCCGGCTGCATCTGGTCGGGAAACAGGTCGGGCAATACCTGGAAGACGGGCAGCGGCATGAATTCCGCCCCGATGGATCCGTAAAGGAATGCTTCTTGTGGCGTCTGGAATTCATGTTTGGCGGTCTGGCCAGCAAGCGTGGTTCCCAGGGAAAGCGCCAACAGCGATGCAACGGCGGGTGAAAGGATCGTCGGTCGTTTCACTGGTCTTGTCAACATGGATTAAGCGATCCCTTCATCGGCAGTGTCCAGCCCCTGTGCGCCGGCCTTCGGTTTCGTGTTTGATTTTGTCTTTCAAATTCTTCAACAGATCCGGTCTAACATCATAAAACACCGTGCGGGGATACGGGCAGCCGCCCTGGATGATCTTTTGGAATTGCGGATAATACGAATCGCTCCTGACTGCCGGAACGAGGCGAAAACGCGGTGATTGCGACTTTTCGGTGCCTGCGATGACGAGGGTTTCAATCAATGTCGGCACCAAAACGATCCGGGTTGGAACGGAGAAGTGCCGCTCCTGAATCACTGGATATTCGTGCTGAGTGCGTACGTCGGCATCCGCTAAGGCATGCAGCACTGCAACATGACGGGAGTCGCCTCGCCGCCTTTGATGCAGCGTGCGCTTGCATTTGTGTTAACCATGCTCAAGACTTTAAAGCGAGCGAAGAGTCTCTGCCGCCTGAAGGATTCCTGAGATCTGACAGCCCGTGGGTCCGCGCGTTTGATGCTCACGCTAAGCCTTCGCCGTGCCACAATCATTCTGGAACCGTGAACACGGGTTTTGATCGCCAAAAGGTCGCCAGGGAAGCGACGGCAATTGTCGCAGGTTTGACCTGCAATTTAAGGTTCGATGCTGCCGCTCGGCTTCTTCTTTGCGCTTCTCGTCCGCCGCCCGCTGCCGCGCCGCGATCTCGTCCAGCGCCCGTCGCTTTGCCTCCTTCCGCACATGGGAATAACGCGAAAGCATCGCGCGTGAGACGTAGCCTGCGATACTCATGATCACGTCGTCGCCCGCGCCCGACTCGGAAAGCTCGTTACCAGGGTTGTGCCGGTTGTAGTGCCGCCGTCCGACGACCCCTGCAATGACGCCGGGCTCTTGAGCAGGTTGCGCCGAGTGCGCGGGCGCGTCCTTCATGCGGGCGGTCCCACAACGTCCAGGCTGGCGGCGCCGGCCCAACGTGGGCGCCCTGTGCGCAAATGGCGCGGCAATGTCCGGATAGAACGCGCGCGGCCCGCTTCCGGCCGGCACTCCAGTTTCATACTCAGTTGCAGTTGTTATCTGCACGCCTGTCCGTGCAGATATTAAACTCAACCCGAGTTGAAGCGCGAGGGCGGGTCCACCGGGCAAAACCGAGGACTTCCAGGCAACCTCTCTGCGGGTGGTGCGTCATGCGGCCAGAGCAGTCGTACCGGATGCTCCAATCAACGAAATCGGCATGGAAATGGCGTCGCCCTATAAACTCGACAACGTCACTCCAGTCCTTCAGGCACTTGAAAAGAAAGCCAAGAAATACGGAGATCTAGGTGCACTTATATCATCGCTGTCAACAACAATGACATGTTCGCTGATCAGCGTGACATTCTGAATGTACTATTTGGCCGCGAGGTGATTCATCTCGGAACTCAGGGAGGGAAAATTCGATTGCTGGTAGTAGCCGAACCTGGAAGGGCTTCTGGATTGATCAAACGAGAGCAAGGAATTGTGGGGTGAGCGGCCTGCGCTACACTACGCGAATCAACCCCGGTAATATTCTCACGGCCGGAGCGCACTTATATCTGAATCCGTATGCGAGTCGTCCGTACTCAGGGGCACTGACAAAACTCCCAACCTCCTTACCGGCTCAAGATCGTTACACGGACCTGGACGGCAGGGCGATTCAGCAATTGCTTTCAATCGACAAGGAAGTGAGTCCCGTCGGTTGGGGTCGGAAACCTGCTGCACTGCGCTGACGTTTTGTCCATGCGACGAGGGCTCCCGGAGTCTGCTGCAACTACTGTACGAGCCAGCCGCGCCCGGCGCGACAGGGACGCCCCCTTGCGAAAGTCGGCCAAACGTCGCCCCGTTTTTCGGAGTGGTCTCGTTGTGGGTTGGTCCCACGCGCGTGGTGGACGGTGGTGGACCGCAGCGCGTAAGTCTTTTGTTTCTGGCGTCCCCAGGGGGATTCGAACCCCCGTTACCGCCGTGAAAGGGCGATGTCCTAGGCCGGGCTAGACGATGGGGACTGATGCGTCCAACGTGAAGATATTCCTACTGTAACACGCCCGGCCCGCCCCCCGAAATGTGCTACCGTCTCCACCATGAAAACCCCTAACCTCCTCTTCGCCGCCCTCATCTTCTCTCTCCGCCTCCCGGCCCAGCCCCCCGCCGACCCCCTCGTCGCAGGCCTCCGCCTCGTCGAGGTCGCCTCCGTCGCCGACGCCGCCGAACAGCTCTACGGCCAGCGCATCTATATGTCCCACGACATGCGCCCCCTGTTCACCGCCAAGTTCGCCGGACCCGCCGTCACCGTGCTCCTCAAAAAGGAGGAACACCACCAGGGCGCCCCCGCCTCCCAGGGCATGCTCGACGCCATCGACGCCGCCCCGCCCGGATCCGTCTACGTCATCGTCCTCGAAGACGGCCTCGATATCGCCGGCATCGGCGGTCTCATGTCCACCGCCATGAAGTACCGCGGCCTTACCGGCGCCATCGTGGACGGCTCCGTGCGCGACGTCCCCCAGATCAAACGCCTCCAGTTCCCCGTCTTCAGCCGCGGCATCGTCCCCTCCACCTCTATCAATCACTACCGCTTCGCCGGCGCCAATATCGCCGTCACCTGCGCCGGCGCCCGCGTCAACCCCGACGACATCATCGTCGCCGATGAGGACGGCGTCGCCGTCGTCCCCCGCGCCCACGCCGCCGAAATCCTGAAAAAGGCCCAGGAGCTCGACTACACCGAGCACAGCATGGCGCCCTTCATCGAAAAGTTCCACTCCATCCGCGAGGCCGTCGCCAAATTCGGCCGCATCTGAGCCATCATCCGCGCCGCGGTCACCGCCGCCGCCAAAATCTATTTCTCGCCTCGCCAGGCATTTCCCGGTTCCGCCGGGCCGCCCTGCCTCCCTCCCGCTCCTTAACTGGAGACGGAGGCGGGCCGGAACCGCGCACGATCCAAGGTTCCGATCTTTCGCCCGCCTCGGAGCCATCCATATGTCCAGCCAGGCCCGCATCCAAGCCAATCGCAAAAACGCCCAAAAGAGCACCGGACCCCGCACCACCGCGGGCAAAGCCGCCTCCAGCCGCAACAGCCTGAAACACGGACTCTGCGCGCAAAAGTTTCTCCTCCTCGACGAAGACAGCGGCGCCTACGACGCCCTCGTTGCCGACCTCTTCCGCCGTTTCCGGCCCGTCGGCCAGGGCGAAGAACTGATCGTCCTCCGCATGGCCACCACCCAGTGGCGCCTCGATCGCGCCCGCGCCATCGAAACCCAGATCTACCGCGATCAGATCGCCGTCCTCGTCGCCACCAATCCCGAAGCTTCCCCCGCTGAGGCTGCCGCCCAGACCGAATGGTGCGGTCCGGCATTTATGAACGATTGCGCCGAGTCCCAAAACCTCATCCGCCTCTCCCGCTACGAGGCCGCCCTCGAGCGCTCCCTCAATCACTGCCTCCGCCAGCTCGCGGCCTTCCAGAAGGCGCGCCGCGAAGTTCCCGCCGAAGAACCGCTTGCGGAGCCCGCCGGCCTCCCGCACCCGGCCCGCCGCGAAACTGCCAAACGAACCCAATCCGCCGGTCCCGCACCCGCCTCCGCCGCTCCCCAAACGCCCGCCAACGGCGCCGTCCAGCCTCCCGCATCGCCGGACCGCACCCGTGCGGACCAATCCGGGAGAACCAATCCTGAATATCCGATATAATGTGGATTCAAACGGCTTCCATGTAGCCATAGGAGGGGGCATTAAGTGTATCCGATTGTCCGCCGGGAGCAGTTCGGCCCCACGACGTTTCTATGGGAGATCGGCGCGCCCGACGTCGCCCGCGCCGCGCGCCCGGGCCATTTCATCATGGCCCGCATCGACGAGCACGGCGAGCGCATCCCGCTGACCGTCGCCGATTTCGATGCCGCGCGCGGCACCGTCACCGTCGTCATCCAGGCCGTCGGCAAAACCACGTTCGAAATGATGGGCCTGCGCGCCGGCGACTACCTGCTCGATTTCATCGGACCCCTCGGCCTACCCTCCGGCATCCGCAAACTCGCCGGCACCGTCGTCCTCGTCGGCGGCGGGCTCGGCGTCGCTCCCATCTTTCCTCAGCTCCGCGAATATAAGCGCCTGGGCAACCGCACCGTCTCCATCATCGGATTCCGCACCCGCGACCTGGTCTTCTGGGAGCAGCCCTTCCGCCAATTCAGCGACCGCCTGGAAATCACCACCGACGACGGCAGCTACGGCCGCCACGGTTTCGTCACCGCCGCCCTGGCCGACGTCCTGGCCCAGGAGAAGGACGCCTGCGAAGTCGTCGCCATCGGCCCCATCCCCATGATGCGCGCCTGCTGCGAGGTTACCCGGCCCCTCGGCATCTCTACCGTCGTCAGCCTCAACTCCATCATGGTGGACGGCACCGGCATGTGCGGCTCCTGCCGCGTCACCGTCGGCGGACACATGAAATTCGCCTGCGTCGATGGCGCCGATTTCGACGGCCACCTGGTCAACTTCGAAGAGCTGGCCCTGCGCCAGAAGCGCTTCGAGCGCGAAGAAAAACAGGCCCTCGATCGTTTCCGCGAAGAAAGCGCCCGCCTCGCCGCCATGAGCCGCCGCGGCTCCAACGGCGTGCATGCCGCGCCCGTGGTGCCCTGCCCTCTGCCCGAACTGCCCACCGCCGAGCCGGAACCGCCCGGCCCGCGCCTGCCCAAGAATATCCGCACCATCTCCCCCGTGCGCGCGCACATGGCCGAGCAGCCCGCCGCGGTGCGCGCCCACAACTTCCAGGAAGTGAACCTGGGGCTCGATCTCGAAGGCGCCCTCCTCGAAGCCGACCGCTGCCTGCGCTGCAAGAAGCCCCGCTGCATCCCCGGCTGCCCGGTGGCCATCGATATTCCCGGCTTCATCTCCGCCCTGGCCCGCCGCGATATCCAGGGGTCCTTCCGCATACTCAAGCAGGCCAATACCCTGCCCGCCGTGTGCGGACGCGTCTGCCCCCAGGAGTCCCAGTGTGAAGTCGCCTGCGTGGTGGGCAACAAGTATCCGCCCGTGGCCATCGGACGCCTGGAGCGTTTCGTGGCCGATGCCGCCATGGGCCGCGGTTGGGATGAGCCCGCCGGCCGCCCCGGCCGCGCCGGCAAGCGCGCCGCCATCATCGGCTCCGGACCCTCCGGCCTGGCCTGCGCCGGCGACCTCGCCAAGGCCGGTGTCGCCGTCACTATCTTCGAAGCCCTGCACGTGGCCGGCGGCGTGCTCAAGTACGGCATCCCCGAGTTTCGCCTGCCCGACGTCATCATCGATAACGAAATCGACAGCCTGCGCAAACTGGGTGTCGAAATCAAGCTCGATACCATCATCGGCAAGCTCTTCACCATCCCGCAGCTTCTCCACGATTACCAGTCCGTCTTCATCGGCACCGGCGCCGGATCGCCCAAGTTCATGGGAATCCCCGGCGAGGCGTTCAACGGCGTCTTCTCCGCCAACGAATTTCTCACCCGCGTCAATCTCATGCGCGGCTATCGGCAGCCCATCTACGATACCCCCGTCGGCATGGGCCGCCGCGTGGCCGTGGTGGGCGCCGGCAATACCGCCATGGATTCCGCGCGCGTGGCCCTGCGCATGGGCGCCGAAGCCGTCACCATCGTCTACCGCCGCTCCCGCCGCGAATCGCCCGCCCGCGTCGAGGAACTGGAACACGCCATCCAGGAAGGCATCCAGTTCCGCTGGCTCACCAATCCCGTCGCCATTCTGGGCAATTCCGCCGGATGGGTCACCGGGCTCCGCTGCCAGGAGATGGATCTCGGCGAGCCCGACGCTTCCGGCCGCCGCCGCCCCGTGCCCAAGCCGGGCAGCGAATTTGAAATCGACGTGGATACCGTGATCTACGCCCTGGGCACTACCGCCAACCCCATCATCGCCCAGACCACCCCGGGCCTCCGTACCAATAAGTGGGGCTACATCGAAGTCGACGAAAACACCGGCATGACGTCCCTTCCCGGCGTATTTGCCGGCGGCGATATCGTCACCGGCGCCGCTACCGTCATCCTGGCCATGGGCGCCGGACGCCGCGCCGCCCGCGGCATGCTCGAATACATGGGAGTAAACACCGATGCCCTCATCGTGCCCGAAATGTCATCGCGTTCTTGATCAGGACGAGATCTGCTGCGCGCAGGTCCGCTACACCTGGAAATGTAAGCAGTGCCATAAGCTCTCCACCGGCTTCGCCCTGCCCTACGGCAAGTGCTTTCTGTGCGGCGGCGATCTGGCCGTGATGGAGAGCCGCGAATTGGGCGACCCCATGCGCCTGCGCGCCATCCGCGACGCCGTACAGTTCGAGCTGAACGCGTTCTATTTTTACAAGCTCGCCCGCGAGCACGCCGCCAATCCCGCCCATCGCCTGGTGCTCGAGCGCCTCTACGAGGCGGAGCTCGACCACCTGCACGAGCTCAGCGAGAAGTACCACGCCCACCTGGACGCCTCCGTCACCGAGATGACTCCCGACGCCGAGCGGCTCCTCTCCGGTTGGCTTTTCCGCGATCTCCACGTCTCCGACGACGCCAGTATCCTGAAGCTCTACCAGTCCGCCCTGGAGATGGAACGCCGCACCCGCGACCACTTCCGTAAGTTCGCCGCCGAGCTCCCCGAGGGCCTCGAAAAGGACCTCTGCCAGGAGCTGGCCTCCGAGGAAGACGAACACATCGCCATGCTCGAAACCGAGATGGCCCAGATCGAATAGTCCGCCGGACCTACCACGGCGGCCCGTCCGCCGTCACCCACCGGTCCGGATGCGCCGCGCTACAGTGGCATAGCGGCGCCGGCGCCAGCCAGTCCATTCCCGCATCCCCCCCGATCGGCGCGCCGGGCGGCGCGTCCGGCGCCGGCATGGGACGCTCCGCGTCCGCCGGCCGCTCCAGGAACCGCTTGATATCCGCGGCCAGCAGCGCGTGCTGCGCCTGGTCCGCTTCGCTCGCGCCCGCCTCGCTCTTCAGCCGCGCCGCCAGCTTCGCCAGCTTCAGCGCGGCGATCGCCCGCACTTCGGAATTGGGCGCGCCCGTCGCCAGCCACATCACCCGGTCCACCAGCACCCGCTCCTCCGCCCGCCGGATCTCCGCCTGGTATGCCGACCCCGCGGCCGCCCCGAAGGTGGCCTTCGTCAGCCGGTCGATCGCCTCCTCCAGGCCCGGCAGCCCCGGATCCTCCGCGTGCTGCGCCACCATGCGCGCCGCCCGGTCCAGCTCCAGCACGTATCCGATGGTCACGTCCGCCGCCACCGTGGCCGGGCTCAGCGGGTCGAACGCGTCGCCCGTGGTCCGCGGGAAAAGCTCCCGGTGCCGGCCGTATCCCGGCGGCCGCGGCGGGATCGCCTCCAGCACCTGTTTGGGCACCGCCAGTTCCGCCGGCTTCAGCGTGGCCGCCAGCGCCTCCAGCGCCTTCCGCTGATTGGCCGCCGTCTCCCATTTCACCGGCGTCCGCCCGTCGCCGCGCATCGCGTAGGTGAAATCCTGGCCCCCGATGCTCGATGCCGCCGCCTCCACCGAGTAGCGGTGATACATGAAGATGGGCACCAGCGCCTCTTCCACCGTGGCCATCGGCGCTCCATTGCGGATCGTATGTTCGCCCAGCCGGTCCAGCGCCGCCCGCCGGATCTTCATGATGCGGTCCAGCTCGTCCGCCTGGTTCACCCCGTTCGACCATTGGTCCACCCGCGGATGGATGTCCGTGTCCTGGTTGGTGAAGAACCGCAGGTCCTTCTTCCAGGCGTCGTCCAGGATCTGGTTCAGCGCCGCCGATTCGTCTCCCGGCGGCAGTTGCCGGTAGCCGTAATCGATGGTCACCTTGTCCCATGCGCCGATCCGCGCCGGATACGCCTGCGACACGTCGATCGTGCCGTCCGCGCGCAGCGTCTCCAGCGGATGCGGATAGTCCATCACCGAGATCCAGCCCTGGCTGCTGTCGTAGTAGTTATGGCTCAGGCCCAGCGTGTGCCCCACCTCGTGCGCCGCCAGTTGCCGGATGCGCGCCAGCGCCGTCTGGTACAGCACGTCCGGCTTCTCGTCGCCCCGCGTGTACGGCGAGAGCAGGCCCTCGAAGATCAGGTAGTCCTGCCGGTCCCGGAGCGATCCCAGCGTCACCGTGCCCTTGATGATCTCGCCCGTCCGCGGATCGCTTACCGTGCCGCCGAAGCTCCAACCCCGCGTCGAACGGTGCACCCAGTTGATCATGTTGTAGCGGATGTCCATGGGATCCGCGCCCTCCGGCAGCACCGCCACCTTGAACGCGTTCTTGAATCCCGCCGCTTCGAATGCCTGGTTCCACCAGCTCGCGCCCTCGATCAGCGCCTGTCTCACATCGGCCGGCGCCCCCGGATCCACCCAGTATTCGATGGGCTTCACCGGCTCGCTCATCTCCGCGTTCGGATCCTTCTTCTCCAGCCGGTGGCGGTGTATGTATCGCTTCACCATCGGCGCGCCGATCGGCACGCTGTAATCCACGAACTCCATCGCGCCGTATCCCGCCCGCGGATCGTCCAGCCGCGGCCGGTAATGGCCGTCCGGCAGTTCCACCAGCGAGTAGTGCTCGCGCAGCGTCACCGCCGCTGCCGTCGGCGTCACGCTGCCCAGCGTGCCCGAAAACAGGCCGCCCCCGAAGCCGCGTCCGCCGCGCGGCGCCGCCGCGCCCGGCGCCGGCGCCTGTATCCGCGGCGGTCCCGGCGACGGCGTGAAGCTGCCCCGCCCGCCTGCCTGCTCGTCGGTGAGCGTCACCGTGACCTCGATCTCCGAGTTCTTGGGGAACGCCTTGGTGCGTTCCAGGTACACCGCGCTGCGCGACTTGTCCACCCGGTACGCGCCGCCCGCCGCCGGCAGCATCCGCGCCGCCCCGGCGCCGTCCCGCACCAGGAAATCCGTGGCGTCCACCAGCACCCGGTTGTCCGTCGCCGCACCCGCCGTAAACCCCCACAGGATCGACTTGGCGAACGAGTCCTCCACCGCGCGCCGCTCGGCCGGGTTCGCGCTCGACGAGCGGAACGATTCGTTGCTCTCCACCAGCAGGACCTTCGGCCCCACCCGCTCGAAGTGCACTACCTTGCCGCCCTCTTCCAGCCCCCGGTCCAGCCCGATATCGTTCGAGCCCAGCCCGGCCGCGATCCCCGTGACATACAGGAAGTCTTCGTTCCAGCGCGAGATTTCCAGCCACAGGTTCCCGCTGCGCTCGTCCCAGTACAGCGGGAAATAGCCATCCAGCTTGTGCATCGTCGCCGTGCGTTCCTCGATCGTCGGAACGTGCTCCGCGGCCTGCCCGTGGCCGCCCGCTTGCGCCGCGCCGCAGCTCACCGTGCCGGCGCAAAGCGCCGCGTAGCGGATGATCTTCCGTATCCCGTGCATCATTCGGCTATTGTAGCTGCCCTCCCGTGTCACAATCGGCTTGATGCGGCTGTTCTTCCGCGACTCGCTGTTCGACGCCCAACTGCTCCGCACCGTCGGCCATAGCTGCTACGGCGGCGCGGATGTGGCCGAGTGCCTCGCCGCCGCGCATCGTATCCGCGAACAGGACTGCGCCGCATGGTTCCGCGTTTGGATGGAGTTGGCCGGCCGCCTGCACACCGAAGCCGCCGCCAGCCTGCGCGGCGGGCATCGGACTAGCGCGCGCGATGCCTTCCTGCGGGCTTCGAACTACTACCGCAACGCCTTCGTCTTCCTGCTCCAGCCGCCGGTCAGCCCGGATCTGCGCCGCGCCTATGATCTGCATCGCCAGGCGTTCCGCCAGGCTGCCGCCTTGATGCTCCCGGCTCCCGAAGAGGTTGCCATCCCGTACCCGCAGGCCCCCCTGTACGGCTATTTCCTGCGCGCCGCCCCGCACGATGCCGCGCCGCGCCCTACCCTGATCCTCAACGGCGGCTACGACAGCACCGCCGCGGAGAGCTACTTCTTCAACGCCGTCGCGGCCCTGCGCCGCGGCTATCATTGTCTGGTCTTTGACGGGCCCGGCCAGGGCGCCGCGCTGATCGAGGAGGGCCTGCCCTTCCGCCCCGATTGGGAGGCCGTCATCGTCCCCGTATTCGACTGGCTGGCAGCACAGAAAGGCGTCGATCCGCGCCGGATCGGTATCATCGGCGCCAGCTTCGGCGGCTACTTGGCTTTGCGCGCCGCCAGCGGTGAGCCGCGCCTGGCCGCCTGCGTGGCCGATCCCGGCGAGTACTCCCTCCTCGCGATCTTCCAGGCCCGCATCCCACGCGGCGTCCCCGCCGTGCTGTTGCGCGCCATCCTGCGCCGCCGCCGTCGGCATCCCACGGGCGGTTGGGCGCTGCGCCGCGGACTGTTGGTCCACCACGCCCCCGATCTCGCGGATTACCTGCGCCAGGCCGCCTCCTATTCGCTCGCCGGCCGCGAAGCCATGATTCGCTGCCCGGTCTTGATCTGTCATGCCGAGGCCGATGACCTCGCCGTCACCGCCCGCCAGGTGTTCGATCTGCTGACCTGCGAGAAAGAGTTCCTCAGTTTCCGCCGCAGCGAGGGCGCCGGAGAGCATTGCGAAGTCGGCGCCCGCCTGCTCTTCCACGAACGCGTCTTCAACTGGCTCGATGCCCGTATGGCTTAGGTAAAATCGCGGATTTTATACCAGAAGCTCTGTTACTATGTTTAGGCGACAGACTGCGAACCGAGGTTCGAGATGCAACTGCATACGATCGATGTGGCGATCATCCTGGTCTACGTAGCGACCTCCGTGCTGTTGGGCTACTGGGTCTCGCACCGCGCGTCGCGCGACACGAAGGCCTACTTCCTGGGCGGCAACACCCTGCCCTGGTATTTCCTGGGCGTCTCCAACGCCTCCGGCATGTTCGATATCGCCGGCACCATGTGGCTGGTCTACCTGATGTTCATCTATGGGCTCAAGAGCGTCTGGATCCCCTGGCTGTGGCCGGTCTTTAACCAGATCTTCCTGATGGTCTACTTGTCCTCGTGGCTGCGCCGATCCAACGTTACTACCGGCGCCGAATGGATCCGCACCCGCTTCGGCGCCGGCCGCGGCGCCGAGCTTTCGCACATCGTCGTGGTCGTCTACGCCCTGGTCAGCGTGATCGGGTTCCTCACCTACGGCTTCAAAGGCATCGGCAAATTCGCCACCGACTTTCTGCCCTGGCACCTCTCCGCCAACCAGTACGCGCTCATCCTCATGGGCATCACCACCTTCTACGTGGTGAAGGGCGGCATGTTCAGCGTCGTCATCACCGAGGTTCTGCAGTTCTGTATTCTGTCCGTTGCTTCCGTCGCCATCGGCTTCATCGCCATCTCCCGCGTATCGCCCGAGGCCCTGCGCCGCGTGATCCCGGCCGGCTGGGAACAGGTCTTCTTCGGCTGGCATCTGAACCTGGATTGGTCCGGCCTGATCGCCGCCGTCAACACCAAAATCGTCCAGGACGGCTATGAAATCTTCGGCTTCTTCTTCATGATGATGCTCTTCAAAGGCATCCTGATCAGCGCCGCCGGGCCCGCCCCCAACTACGACATGCAGCGCATCCTCTCCACCCGCAACCCGCGCGAAGCTTCCATGATGAGCGCCATGGTGAACGTGGTCCTCAACGTTCCCCGCTACTTCATGATCACCGGGCTCACCATTCTGGCCTTGGTGTTCTACAGCGACCGCATCCGCGCCATGGGCGCCGCCATGGACTTCGAGATGGTGCTGCCCGATGCCCTCAGCCACTTCGTGCCGGCCGGCCTGCTGGGTATCCTGGTCGCCGGCCTGCTTGCCGCCTTCATGTCCAACTTCGCCGCCACCGTCAACGCCGCGCCGCCTTACATCGTCAACGACCTCTATCGCAAGTACGTCAATCCGCACGCCAGCGAACGGACCTACGTGCGCCTCAGTTACCTGGCCTCGTTCGGCGTGGTGGTGCTGGGCATCGCCTTCGGCTGGTTCGTCACTTCCATCAACACCGTGATCCAGTGGATCGTCTCCGCGCTGTGGGGCGGCTACACCGCGTCCAACGTGCTCAAGTGGTACTGGTGGCGCTTCAACGGCTATGGCTATTTCTGGGGCATGGTCACCGGCATCGCCGGTTCGCTCATCGTGCCCTGGGCCTTGCCCAGCGTCTCGGCCTTGAATTCGTTCCCCATCATTCTGGGCATCTCCCTGGTCGGTTGCGTGGTCGCCACCCTGAACTCCGCGCCCGAAGATGACGCCGTCTTGAAGGACTTCTACAAGCGCGTGCGCCCCTGGGGCTTCTGGGGTCCCATCCGCGACAAGGTGATGCGCGAAGATCCTTCCTTCAAACCGAATCCGGATTTCGCCCGCGACATGTTCAACATCGTGGTGGGCATCGCCTGGCAGACCAGCCTGGTGGCCTTCCCGGTCTACATCGTGATCCGCCGCTACACCGTAGGACTGTACGCCCTGGCGATCGTCGTCGTGACTTCCGTCATTTTGAAGTTCACCTGGTACGACCATCTAAAGAAAATGGAGATCGAGGCGCCGGTGGGCCAGGCTCCCCTGCGCGCCCAGGTTTAGGCGGATAGCGCGCGCTCCAGCGCCTCCAGGAAGAAGTACTCGCCCCACATCACCGACTCGTTCACGCCCAGGTTCTTGTGGATGTGATACACGCCGCCCTTCAGGATGCCTTCCCATGCCGGGTCCGCATCCGCCAGCCAGTTGGTGCACAACGAGTGCAGGATCCGTCGCGCCGTCTCGCCATAGAAGGCGCCCTTCGCCGGGTCTGCCGCCAGCGCCCCCAGTTGCAGCAGTCCGGACGCCGCGATGGCCGCGGCCGACGTGTCCTGCAACTCCCGGCTCGGCCAGGGCGCGTCATAATCCCACGGCGGCACTCCGTCGGCCGGCGTGTTCCGGATGTAGAAGTCCGCGCAAGCTTCCGCCGTCGCCAGAAACCGGGGATCGCCGGTGTAGTGGAACGCCGTGCCGAAGCCGTAAAGCGCCCACGCCAGTCCCCGCGACCAGCAGGAATCGCCGCGATAGCCCTGGTGCGTGCTCTGCTTCAGGAACTCGCCGGTTTGCGGGTCGAACAGGCCCTCGTGCGCCGTCGATCCATCGCCCCGCACCAGCACCCGGCGGGTGGTGTGGCAGTGCCGCCGGGCGATCTGTTCCAGCGCCCGGTCGCCCGTCTCCCGCGCCGCATGGAACAGGATGCCCACGTTCATCATGATGTCGATGAACAGCGAATCGGGCGACACGAACGACCGCAGATACTGCCCCTTCTGCTGGAAGCGAAAAGCCATGGTGATGCCCGCATCGATGATGGCGGATTGCAAAGCCGGATCGGGCGCGCTCTGCTGCCAGCGGTAGAAGCTGGACATGAACAGGAAACCCAGGTCGTGGACCGTACGGTCGAATCGCCGCGCCCGCAGCGGACGCGAATAGCGAATTGCCTGCTCCCGCCACCATAGCGCCTCCGCGCTCCCCTCCGCCTGGCGGGCGCCGATGATCCACAGCATGCCCGGCAGGAAACCGTCGCACCAATGGGTCCAGGCTTCCCCGCCGTGCTTCCAGCGGCCGCCGCTCGTGTACATCGGATAGAAGTCCGGATGCTGCTCCATCAGCCGCCGCAGTTGCCGGGCGGCGAACTCCAGAGTGTGCTCGAACAGCGCGTTGCTGGCGTCCACGGATAACCGGATCACGATACCGCATTATATCGGCACAAACCTCTTCTCAAATTGCCGTACCTTCGCTACAATCTTCAAAAATGCCTGCGCACCCGTACATCGCGGCGCCCCGCATCGACACCCGGTACGCCCCCTTCAAGCTGGCGGTGAGCCGTTCCGGAATCCACGGCTGGGGCGTTTACGCCGGTGAGCCGATCCCGGCCCGCCACAAGGTGATCGAGTACACCGGCGAGCGCATCAGCCGGCGCGAGACCCGCCGCCGGGGCTTGGGACCGCGCACCTACCTGTTCACCCTGGATGATTACTGGACACTGGACGGAGCCGTGGGTGGCAGCGGCGCCGAGCTCATCAACCACTCCTGCGATCCCAACCTCTACAGCGGGATCTTCAAGGGCCACATCCTCTATATAGCCAGGAGGAATATCCGGCGCGGCGAGGAGCTTACCGTGGACTATCGCTTCTCCGACAAGATCGACGATGTGCCCTGCCGGTGCGGCTCCTTACGTTGCCGCGGCACGATCAACCTGAAAAACCGCCGTCCTGCAAAAACCTGAGAGCACCGGCCCCTCTGGACAACTACAGTTCTGTTAAGTCGGCACTCCATAACCCGGTGATATCCGCATGAATCCGTTTCTTACTGCTAAATCTGTTGTCATCTGTGATACTGAACCCATCGCCATCGCAGGCGTACGGGCGCTGTTGGAGGAATGTAACGACTTGCGCCTGGCCGCTTCGGAAACCTCCCTGCTGGGCGGCATGGAAATGATTCGGCAGCATTCTCCCGCTGTTTTGATTCTGGACAAAGGTTTTGGCATCCACGCCATTCTCGATTGCCTGAAACGGCTGCATGCCGGCGGCCACCAGGTCGCCACCATCGTCTGGGGTGTCCATCTGAGCGAGGCCGAGGCCGTGCGGATGTTGCAGTCTGGAGCGCTCGGCGTGGTGCGCAAGACCGCCTCCATCCAATCCATCCTGGAGTGCATGCGTACCGCGGCCGCGGGCAATACCTGGATGGAGGAAGGCGTGCTTCAGGAACCCGAACAGACCGCCCGCGGAACGCGCTCGAGCCTCACCTCACGCGAATTGCAGGTCGTGGAGCTGGTCGAGCAGGGGCTCAAGAACCGCGACATCGCGGCGCAGCTCGGCATCCGTCCCGGCACGGTCAAGATTCACTTGAAACATATCTTCGAGAAGACCGGTATCCGCGGCCGCTATGGCCTGGCGCTCTCCGGATTGCGGGAAAAAGGACTGTTGTCTGTGCCGGCTGCCTGAGGGCTAATCGCCGGTCTGCTTCCAGTGCCGCAGGACGTTCATTATGTAATTCTGCGTCTCGCGGTACGGCGGCACGCCGTGGTACTTGTCCACCGCGCCCGGACCGGCGTTGTAGGCCGCCAGCGCGTGATAAGCATGGCTGTCGTACTTCAGCAGCAGATCGCGCAGATAGCGCGTGCCGGCATCCACGTTCTGTTCCACCACCTTGGGGTCCGCGCCCAGTTCGCGGGCCGTGGACGGCATCAACTGCATCAACCCGATGGCGCCCTTGGGCGAAACCGCATCCGCGTGAAACCCGGACTCCGCCGCCACCACCGCGCGCACGAACGCCGGCGGCAGACCGTACTTCCGGGCCGCGTTGTCGATCATCTCCGTGAGGCTGGCGGGTTGGGCGGGCTGCGCGCGAACCGCTGCCGGAGCTGTCTCGGCGGCGCTGCCGTCCGGCTCGAACCGGGCCACCAGCGACGCGCTGATCTCGGTCGATCCCGTCTTGCTGTAAAGCGTCACCTTGCCGCCGTCAGCTTCGTGGCGCTCGGCGTAGAGCCGCGCGCCGTTGGTCAGCACGGCGTACTCGCCGGCCAAGCCCGGCCAGGCGCACAACAGCAACAGGGGAGTGAACTTCACAAGCGGCGTCCCTGTCATTATAAGACGCCGAAACCGGCCGCCGCGTGCAGGCCCGATGTTAGACTGCTTACTGAAATGTCCAAGGCGACTCAATTGGAATGCAGCCTGTGCCATCAGGCCTACCCGCCGGACCAGGTACGGCATCTCTGTACTTGCGGCGGACCGCTCCTGGTCCGCTATGACCTGGCCGCCATTCGCGGCGCATGGGACCGCGCCCGGCTCCGCGACGCCCCCACCAGCATGTGGCGCTATGCCCCGGTCCTGCCCGCCGATGACCGCTCCATCGTGACCCTCGGCGAAGGCCTGACGCCGTTGATCGCGGCCCGCCGCCTGGGCGCGCGCCTGGGAGCGCGCGACCTGTGGATCAAAGATGAAGGGCTGAACCCCACCGGATCGTTCAAGGCCCGCGGTTTGTCCTGCGCCGTCTCCATGGCCGTGCAACTGGGCGTGCGCCAGATGGCCATTCCATCGGCCGGCAACGCCGCCAGCGCCCTGGCCGCCTACGCCGCGGCAGCCGGGATCGAAGCGCACATCTTCATGCCCCGCGACGTCCCCCAAGCCAACTTCGTCGAGTGCCAGGCCTTCGGCGCGCAGGTCACCCTGGTCGACGGACTCATCAGCGATTGCGCCAAACTGGTCGCGGCCGGAGTCGAGAACCACGGCTGGTACGACGTCAGCACGCTGAAAGAGCCGTACCGCATCGAAGGCAAGAAGACCATGGGCTACGAGGTGGCCGAGCAGTTCGACTGGCGCCTGCCGGACGCCATCTTTTATCCGACCGGCGGCGGCGTGGGGATCATCGGAATGTGGAAAGCGTTCGACGAAATGCAGGCGCTGGGCTGGATCGGCGCCGAGCGTCCCAAAATGATCTCGGTGCAAGTCGAGGGCTGCCAGCCGGTGGTGCGGGCATTCGAGCGCGGCGAGGCGCGCAGCCAGTTCTGGGAGAATGCCTCCACCGTTGCCGCCGGACTGCGCGTGCCCAAGCCGCTGGGCGACTTCCTGATCCTGGACGCGGTGCGCGCGAGCGGCGGAACCGCGCTGGCGGTCAGCGACCCGGATTTGTTGGACGCGGGCCTTCAACTGGCGCGCGAGGAGGGCATCTTCGCCGCGCCGGAAGGCGCCGCCTGCGTGGCCGCGCTCGCCCGGCTTCTGGCTTCCGGCTTCCTCAAGCCCGGCGAGCGCATCGTGATCTATAATACCGGCGCCGGCTTGAAGTATCTGGAGGCCTACGCCACGCGCTTCCCCCGCCCGCGATCAGGCGAGCAGGATAAGCTGGGAGGTCTCATTACGCCCAGATAACCGGGCCGCGGGATCTGGCTGCCTCGCCCTATAATGACTGCTTATGCGCATCTTCAGCATACTGATTCTGGCCTCGGTGCCTGTCCTGGCGGCGCCGCGCTTCGAGATCTCGTTCCCCAAAGAGGTGAACGATTCGCCGCTCGACGGGCACCTGCTGCTGCTCATCTCGACCGCCGGTTCGCCCGAACCGCGCTACCAGATCAACTTCACCTCCCGCTCGCAGCAGGCCTTCGGGATCGACGTGGATGCCCTCGCCCCCGGCGCCGCTGCGATCGTGGATGCCACGGTTTTCGGTTATCCGCGCGAAAGCCTGCGCGACATTCCACCCGGAGACTACTACGTCCAGGGCTTCCTCAACATCTACCAGACGTTCCACCTGGCCAACGGCCACACCGTGAAGCTGCCGCCGGATAAAGGCGAAGGCCAGCACTGGCAGTCCAAGCCCGGCAATCTCTACAGTAAAGTGCAGAAGCTGCACCTGGACCCCAATACCAACGGCGTCGTGCAACTGTCGCTCACCGAGCGGGTCCCGGACGTCAAGCCGGCGCAGCCGGACACCAACCTGATCAAACACATCCGGATCCGCAGCGAGTTACTCAGTAAGTTCTGGGGTCAGCCGGTGGAATTGGGCGCAGTCGTGTTACTCCCGGATGGTTGGGAGGAACATCCCCAGGCGCACTATCCCTTGATCGTCTACCAGGGTCACTTCAGCCGCGAATTGCCCGATGGGCTGAATGTCAGTACCAGGCCCGGCCCCGGCGGCGCCTTCAAGCTGTATCAGGACTGGACCTCCGGCCGTTTGCCGCGCGTCATCGTCCTCACCATCCAACACGCCAACCCCTACTTCGACGATTCCTACGCCGTCAACTCGGCGAATATCGGACCGTACGGCGACGCGATCATTCAGGAATTGATTCCCTACGTCGAACAGAAGTACCGCGGCATCGGACAGGGATGGGCGCGGTCGGTTTATGGCGGATCCACCGGAGGCTGGGAAACGCTGGCTTCCCAGGTCCTTTATCCGGACTTCTACAACGGCGCCTGGGTATTCTGCCCCGACGTGGTGGACTTCCGGGCCTACATGACCATGAACCTGTACGAAGATGCCAACGCGTTCTGGATCGAAGGACCCTTCGCGCGCGTGCCTCGTCCCGCCATGCGGCAGCCGGACGGCCTGATCGTCTCCACCATGGAACAGATGAACCATTTCGAGCTGGTCCTCGGCACCCACAGCCGGTCGGGCGAGCAACTGGATGCCTGGCAGGCGGTCTTCAGTCCGGTGGGAGACGACGGTTATCCGCGGCCGGTGTTTAATAAACGCACCGGCGAGATCGATCACAAAGTAGCCGCCGATTGGAAGGAACACTACGATCTGACCCACATTATGCAGCGCGACTGGCAGACCCTGGGTCCTAAGTTGGCCGGTAAGTTGAATGTGTGCGTAGGTGATGCCGACTCGTTCTATCTCGACCGCGCCGTCCACTTACTGCACGATTTCATGGAATCGACTACCGCGCCTTACTATCACGGCAGTTTCGATTTCGGCCAGCGCAAGCCGCACTGCTACGCCGGCAACATCGATCCGCAAGTCGGATTGCATCAGCACTATATACGGGAAATGGTCAAGCACATGGAGGCGACCGCGCCGCCAGGGGCGGACAGGTCGAGTTGGAAATATTGATGAGGTCAGGCCGGGAGATAAATACGCACCACGCCGCCGTCGCTGGTGACCCGGGTCTCGCCCGCCGACTGTCGCAGGATTTCGTCCAGCGCGGGCAGATCGGTAGCCGCGTTGGCGCTGCCGTCGGGCGGCCGGACCGTAATCACCGCGTAGGTGTCGCCCGCCGCGGCTTCCGCCGCGGACATCTCGATCGCGAACGTGCCGGGATTGCCGCTGGCGCGCGCGCTGAGCGCCAGGTGCATCAACAGCAGCTCGATCTGCCCCGCATCGCCTTTGGCCGGTCCCGCCGACGGATTCAAGCTCACCCGCAGCTCGATCTGGTCGCCCAGCGCGCACTCCAGCAGATCCTCCAGCTCCCGCACCAGTTCGTTCAAATCCAGATCGGCGGACACACCGGGCTGCCGGCGGCCAAATTCCAGCAGGCGCTGGGCCAGCCGCGTGGCCCGCGTGCGTCCCCTGCGGGCGGCCAGCAGGCGGGTGAAGGTCTCCGCCACGCCCGTGGTCAGGTGCCCCAGCATCTCCATGCGGCTGGCGGAGCTGTGCTCCGGCGCGCCCCACTGTTCGTCCCGCGCCCGCCGGTTGATGGCCCGGAACAACAGGCACACGCCCACCGCGTGGCTGCGCCCGTCCGCGACCGGCGCCGCACTGCCTTGTATCATGGCGCGGCTGCCCGTCCGGCTCAGCAGCACGCCTTCCCCCAGTCCGATGCTGATCCCCTCCCGCAGAACGCGTCCCGCCGGAAACGCCTGCGGCTTGCCGGTATGCGGATCCAGCATGGTGAAGACTTCCCGCAGGGTCTTGCCGATCGCCTGCTCCGCCTTCCAGCCCGTCAGGCTTTCGGCCACTTGGTTCATCACCGCGATCTCCCCGTTGGCCCGGGTCACGATTACCGCTTCGTCGATGTTGCCGATGGCCGCCGTCAGGCGCTCTCCGGCCTCCACCAGCGCGCGTTCGCGGCCGTGCCGGTCGAAGGCGATCTCTATGGCGGTGCGCAGCGAGCGCTCGTCGAACGGCTTCAGGACGTAGCCGGCCGGCGCCGTGTGCTTGGCCCGCCGCAGGATCTCGGCGTCCGCGTGCGCGGTCAGGTACACCACCGGGATCTTGTGCTCTTCGTAGAGGTGGCCCGCCACTTCGATGCCGTCCGTGGCGCCTCTGAGCTTGATATCCATGAGCACCAGGTCCGGCCGCGCCCGGTCGGCCAAACGGATCGCTTCGGCGCCCGAAGCGGCGGACCCGGCTACGTCGTAGCCCAGTCCGCGGATGCACTCTTCGATATCGGCCGCGACGACCTTCTCGTCCTCCACCAGCATGATGCGCGGCTTAATCGCCGGCGTCTCCCTCGATTCCAGCTCTACCATGGCGTGTCTCGATGCCGATTGTACGCGCGCGGCCCCGGCGGCGTTCACCGCGGCATTCCGTAGCACGATGAAAACAAATATGCAAAAAATGGTTTGAGGGCGGTGATTCCGCCCCGCCTACCTGTCCGAATGGGAGCCCGCATGCGATTGTTTACCGGTCTCGATCTTTCCCCCGAAGTGGTCGCCGCGCTGGAGACGCTGCTGGCCCGCCTGCGCCCCACCGCGCGCATCCAGTGGAGCCCGCCGGCGAATCTGCACATCACCACGCGATTCATCGGCGAATGGCCCGCGGAGCGCCTGCCGGAGCTCAGCGCCGCGCTCGGCGGATTGCCGCGCCACCCCCCGATTCCGGTCTCCATCCGCCATCTCGGCTATTTCCCGAATCCCCATGCGCCGCGCGTCTTCTGGGCCGGCGTGGAAGCGCCCGCGGATCTTGCCGCCCTGGCCGCCGAGACCGATGCCGCGCTGGAGCGCTTGGGACTGGCGCCCGAACGCCGGCCGTTCAGTCCCCACCTGACGTTGGCCCGCATCCGGGATCGCGTGCCCCTGACCGCCTTGCGCGAAGCCGTGGCGGCCCTGCCCTCGCTCGATTTCGGCAGCTTCACCGCCGGCCGTTTCTTCCTCTATCAAAGCCGCCTCAATGCGGGAGGTTCCGTCTATACCAAGCTGGCGGAGTTTCCGCTGGCCGCGTGAGAGCCGCTTCCGTGTACACTAGGTTACGTATTCATGCGGACTCGATCGCGCCCGCCAAAGCACTAGAAACATGACCGCGATTCTGGGACTCGTAATCGCCTACCTGCTGGGCGGCATTCCGTTCGGATATCTGCTGGTGAAGCTCACCACCGGACGCGACGTGCGGCAGTCCGGCAGCGGCAACATCGGCGCCACCAACGTCCTGCGCACCACCGGACGGGCGGCGGGCGTGGCCACCCTGCTCCTCGATATCGGCAAAGGCTACCTGGCTGCCTGGATCGCGGGCCGGCTCGCCCACGGCGATATCCGCTGGATGAGCGCCGCCGTCCTCGCGGTCATGATCGGCCATTCCTATCCGCTGTTCCTGCATTTCCGCGGCGGCAAAGCCGTCGCCTCGTTCGTGGGCGGCTGGCTTTGCGTTACGCCGCTGCCCTTGCTGGCGACCCTGCTGGTGTTCGTGGCGCTGGTCGCCTGGAGCCGGCACATCTCCCTCGGCTCCATCCTCGGCGCCGGCTCGTTTCCGCTGGCCGTCTGGCTCATCGATCATCCGCCGCCGGCCGTGGTCGTCGCGGCCATCCTTTCCGGCGCCCTGATCATCTACCGCCACCGTGAAAATATTGCCCGCCTGCGCGCCGGAACCGAGTCGGTCTTTTCCTTCCGGAGCCGTAAGTGAGCGAACTGGCCATCATTGGCGCCGGCAGTTGGGGGACGGCGCTGGCTATCGTCCTGGCGCCCCGCTTTGAGCGCATCCGCCTGTGGGTTTATGAGTCCGACCTCGCCGCCCGCATGCGCGCCACGCGCGTTAACGATCTTTATCTCCCCGGATTCAGCCTGCCTCCCAACGTAGCCGTGGAGACGGACTTCGCCGCCGCCCTGCCCGGGGCTGAGATTGTGCTGAGCGTGATGCCCTCGCACCTGGTGCGCGCCCTCTACGGCCGGATGCTGCCGCTCCTGTCGCCGGAAATGATCTTCGTCAGCGCCACCAAGGGACTCGAAAACGGTACCCTGCTGCGCCCCAGCGAAGTCATCGCCGCCTGCCTGGCGGAACGCCTGGCGCCGCGCGTGGCGGCCATCTCGGGCCCCACCTTCGCCCGCGAAGTCGCGCGCGGCGATCCCACCGCCCTGGTAGTCGCCTCGACCGATCCGGACCTGGCCGGCCGGGTGCAAACCCTCTTCTCCGGGCCCTCCTTCCGCCTGTACACCAGCGGCGATCCGGTGGGCGTCGAGGTGGGGGGCGCGGTCAAAAACGTGGTCGCCATCGGGGCGGGTGTCTGCTACGGCCTGGGCTTGGGCAGCAACACGCAGGCAGCCCTCATCACCCGTGGGCTGGCGGAGATGACGCGCCTGGCCTCCGCCCTGGGAGGACGTCCCCAAACCCTGGCCGGACTGGCTGGCTTGGGCGACCTGGTCCTGACCTGCACAGGCGAGCTCAGCCGCAATCGCCAGGTTGGCCTGCAACTTGCTGCGGGGCGTAAACTGGAGGAAATCGTCAGTTCCATGAACATGGTTGCCGAAGGGATTAAGACCACCAACGCCACCGCGGATCTGGCCCGCCGGCATGCTGTGGAAATGCCGATCTCGGCCCGTATGTTCGAGATGCTGAACTTCGGCCTGCCGCCGCGGGAGGCGATCCGCAAGCTGATGGATCGCAGCCTGAAGGGGGAGTGATTCCCTGAGGGGAAATCGCGCAACGTTATATGGGATCTGGGGTTAACAATGATATGGGGGTAGCCGCCGTCACCCTGGACTACGATGCGGAGCTGATGCTGCGCGTCAAGGAAGGGGACGGGGCCAGCTTCGGCGTCCTGCTGCAGAAGCACCGTACGCCGGTTATCCACTTTATTTATCGCCTGGTACAGGATCCGGCGGTGGCCGAGGAGTTGGCCCAGGAAGCCTTTCTGCGGGTGTACCGGTCGCGCGAGAGCTATGAGCCGACGGCCAAGTTCACCACCTGGCTGTTCCGCATCGCCACCCACCTGGCGTTGAATTGGCTGCGCGACGAGAAACACGAACGGGCGCAGGAACGCATGGATGAAGCTACCGACGATTTCCCGGCGCGGCAGATTTCCGACCGGCGTCCTTCGATCGAGCAGCAGTTGATCGCCGGCGACAAGGTGGCGGAGATCCGCCGGGCGATCGCCGCCCTGCCCGGCAACCAGAGGGCCGCCGTACTCATGCACAAGTACGAAGAGATGGAATACGTGCAGATCGCCAAGACGTTGGGCTGCTCGGAATCGGCGGTGAAATCGTTGTTGTTCCGGGCCTACGAAACGCTGCGCGCCCGTCTGGCACATATGGTGTGAACATGAATTGTCCGATCGAGAGTCACAATCCGGAGATGTTGGTAGCCTATGCCGCCGGCGAGCTCGAACCGGCGGCCGCGGCGATGCTGCGGGAGCATCTGGCTGCCTGCGCCCCTTGCCGGTCGCTGGCGCGGCAGCAGGCCGCCCTTTGGACCGCGCTGGACGCCTGGGAAGCGCCGGCTCCCTCGCTCGATTTCGACCGGCGGTTGTACCGGCGGATCGATGGGGAAACCGGCCAGCCCTGGTGGCGGCGCCTCAGCCGGCCGTTCCGGATCATGCCCTTGCGCCAGGCGTTGCCTCTCACCGCCATGGCCTGCCTGTTGCTGATGGCCGGCATGATCGTGCACCAGCCAGGCAAGTACGCCGCCATTCCGCGGAGCGGCGAAGCCGTTCGCACCGATCAGGCGGAGCGCAACCTGGACGATTTCGAATTGTTGCGCCAGTTCAGCGCGGCGAGTTCCGCGGAAAGCGGGCATCCCGATGCGATGTGATTGGAGCCGTGCGGCGGTCCTCGGCCTGGGGCTGGCCTTGACCATGGGGTTGGCGCCGGCGCGCTGCCAGCCGCCCGCGGATACGGCCCAGGAGGAGACGGGAGAAGCCACCGGAACCCCCCTCGATCGCTGGCTCCGGATGACCCCCGAAGAGCGCGAGAGGGAGTTGGACAAGCTGCCGCCGGCACGCGCCCGGATCATCCGCCAGCAGTTGCACCGTTACGCCCAGATGAGCCCGGCGGAGAGGCAGAAACTGCGCGAGCGCTACCAGACGTTCGAACAGCTTCCGCCGGACCTGCAGCAGATCGTCCGCCAGCGGCTGCGCGAATTCCGCCTCCTGCCGCGAGAGCGCCAGGTGGCCGTGCACCGCGCGGTGCTGGCCCTGCGCGCCGTGCCCCAGAATCAGCGGGCGCCGCGCATGCGCAGCGAAGAGATGAAAAGCCGCTTCTCGCCGGATGAACGCCAGATGATCCTGGATCTGGCCAATTACCTGGATACCAGGAAACCGGAATAACCGCAGACCGGCGCCGCGGAGATATACGATAATGCAGGCATGTGTCGCAGCATCAAAGTGCTCCGCCGGCCGCAGGCGCCCGTCACTGAAGAGGAGATCTCCGGCGCGGCTTTGCAGTTCGTGCGCAAGGTCAGCGGCTATCGCAAGCCGTCCAAATCCAACCAGGAAGCCTTCGACTCAGCCGTGCAGGAAGTGGCGGACGCTACCGCGCGCCTCCTGGATGCCCTGCAGCAAAAGAAGGCGGGGGCCGCCGGTTCCGGTAAACTGAGAGAAGCATAATGTCCGACCGTTCCTACAGCCCGTTCCTCCTGCTCTGCGTAGCGGTGCTGGCGATCGTCTACGTGCGGGGCACCCAGATCGGGCGCAAGGCGCCGGATTTCGACCTCCGCGGCGCCTACGGCGGCGACTACCATCTGGATTCCTTTCACGGCCACCCCGTGTTGCTGGCCTTCTGGAGCACCAGTTGCAGCATCTGCCGCCACGAATTGCCTATCCTCGATGGCATGCGCGCGGAGGCCAACCAGAACGGCGTCGAAATCGCCTGCGTCAACATCGGGGATCTGGACGGCGCGCGGGACGTCATGCGGCCGCTGCATCTGCTCAGCCTGGTGGATCCGGATGGCAGCGCCGCGCGGGCTTATGGCGTCAGCGGGGTTCCCCGGCTGGTGCTGGTCGGCGCGGACGGAAAGATCAAACGTTTCCGCGTCGGCTATACCCCCGAAAACACCATTCGCGCCTGGCTGCACTAATCCGCCTCGCTGTTCTGGAACTTTTCCCGCCCCTCGTTCGTAATGCTGGTTGAAACGGAGCAGACATGTCTCGAAATCCATGCCGTGGCGGCGCCATTGCCGGGATTGTGCTCACGGTCCTGGTGCTGGCCATCCTCAGCGTCGTGTCCCTGGCGTCTCTGGGCGTATACGTGGCCGGACATTGGCGCGTCAGCGGGTGGGATGCGCGCGGCGAAAGCACCCTGGAAACCCCGTTTGGCAGCGTACGCCTGCGCGAAAACGACCGGGTGGGTCCGGCGGCCATGGGCGTGCCGGTCTACCCCGGCGCCGTACGCGACGACGATTCCCGCAAACTGACCACCTTCCGCATCGATCTCGGCGACCATCACAAGGCCTTCGCCGTAGCGGCCGCCGGGTATCGTACCTCCGATTCCGTGGAACAGGTCACCGAGTATTACCGCCGGCGCCTCCCGCACTGGATGATCGCCGACAAGGGCGACGGCCGCGTGGAGCTGTCTTTCACCAGGGGCGGCTACCGCCGCTTCGTGGCTATCTGTGAGGAGGACGGGGAGACTCACATCGGGCTTGCTTCCGTGGGAGAGCCTGCGTCAAACTGAGCTCAGGAGGCCTTGTGCTTCCCTTTCATGGCTGACTTCTGCAATTGCGGCGCCGAGCTGCCGCCCGATGCCCGTTTCTGTCACCGCTGCGGCCGGCCTCTACGCGAGGAACCGGTGCGCGAGGAGGTGCTGCGCGAAGCGCCCGTAATCGTGCCGCCGCCCGCGGTCCGTCCGCCGCCCCCGCGTCTCAACTTTCATAACGCCACCGCGGTGCGGATCGGGCTGCTGCTGGCCAGCATCGCCTCGCTGCTGAGCGCCTTGCCGGTGTGGGCCGCCGGCCTGCTGGGCCTGGTCTTGTGGTGGCTGACGACCGGCTTTCTTTCGGTCTACATCTATCGCCGCCGTACCGGCCAGTTCCTTTCCGTGGACAGCGGGTTGCGCATGGGCTGGATCACCGGGTTGCTGGGCTCCACCATCAGCTCCGTGCTGTTCACCGTCAGCGTGGTGCCCCTCATCCACAGCGGCACCATCGCGTCCATCTACAAAGAGCAATTGCACACCATGGCCGCCAGCGACGCCAACGTGCAAGAGGCGTTGCGCGTCCTGCAAAGTCCCGGCGGTCTCACCATGTTCGTGATTATGGCGCTGCTGTTTCTGTTCCTGATCATCACCTTTCTTTGCACCGCGGGCGGAGCGCTGGGCGCCAAGCTGGTGGGCGGAATCGCCCAACCGCGCGCCTGAAGGCGGTGTTAAAATCGGTGGCGCATGCGAATCCGATACTTCCTGCCTCTGGCGTTGACCGCCTTCGCCGCTACCGTCCCGGTGATCAAGTGGAAGACCGGCGACCGCTCCCGGCCCTTCCCGCCCATGGTGACGCCCGGCCTGCCCGGCACTCCGGACCACGCCGGAACGGCTCCCTCCGACGCCATCGAGCTCTTTAACGGCAAGGATCTCTCGGCCTGGAAGCAGGCCAATGGCAAACCCATCGCCTGGAAACTGGGGGACGGCTACTTCGAGGTGGCCCCCGGAACCGGCGACATCGTCACCAAACAGGGTTTCGGCGACTGCCAGTTGCACCTCGAGTGGGCTACTCCCGCGCACCCGCGCGGCAACGACCAGGAGCCCGGCAACAGCGGCGTCTATTTGCAGTCGCTCTACGAGATCCAGGTGCTCGAATCCAACCGCAACAAGACTTATCCGGACGGGCAGGCCGGCGCCATCTACTGCCAGTATCCGCCGCTGGTGAACCCGGCCCGGCCCCCCGGCGAGTGGCAGACCTACGATATCGTCTTCCATGCGCCGCGGTTCGACAGCGCCAAAAAGTTGACCGAACCGGCATCCATCACGCTGCTGTTCAACGGCGTACTGGCGCAGGACCATGCCGTACCGACCGGTCCCACGGATTACATGAAGCGTCCGCCTTACCGCTACACCGCCGCCAAGATGCCGTTACTGCTCCAGGATCACGGCCAGGCGGTGCGCTATCGCAACATCTGGATTCGGGAGTTGCCGGAAACCGCGGAGTAGAGCCGGCAGCGGCACAGGTATTCGAGCAGCAGGATCATCTTGTGATCGCGATCGCTCGCGGAGGCTGCCGCCGCGGGACGCCGCCGCTCGAAGAAGGCGATGCTTTCGGCCAATTCCCCGCGCCCCGCGGCGCGGTGGGCGGATTCCAGGATGCTGGCGCCCAGGAATTCGGCGATGTACTGTAACTCGTCGGTGGAAAGGCCTTGCAGGAATTTGCGCGACTGCCGCTGGTGGCGCGCGCCGGTACAGGAGGTAATCGCAGAGATCAGGTCCGCTCTCATGCCCGTGTGGTTCATTATGCCGAAAAGCCGGCCCTGCCGCAACTGATCCCGGTCTTTCAAAACCTCTATAACCGGATGTTAAGATATGTATTGAACTCTCCCGTTAAGATCTGCGTCTAATTATCGTCGGCAAAACAGGAGTCTGCATTCGTGAAGCGGAAATGGAAAACATTACTCATCATCCTGGTGGTTCTCACCCTGGGAATCGGTGTCTACGCCAGCACGGTCTACAGTAAGCGCGGCCTGGTGGTGGTCCAGACCAGCAAGGTGATCCGCGAGCCGCTGACCAGTGTCGTGACCGCCTCGGGCGAGATTAAGCCCAAGACTTACATCAACATCGGGGCAAACGCCGCGGGCGTTCTGACCGAGATCCTGGTCAAGGAAGGCGATCGCGTCCATAAGGGCCAACTGGTGGCGCGCATTGAAAACATCCAGCCGGAGGCCCAGGTAAACTCCCAAAAAGCGGCGGTCAGCTCCGCCGAAGCGGACTCCAACGCGGCCGAGGCCGGTTTGAAGGTTTCCGACGAGAATCTGCGCACCCAACAGGCCATCATCGACCATTCCCGGGCCGACCTGGATCACGCCAAGGCCGATTACGACCGCGCCCAACAGCTTTTTAAGGACCAGCTTCTTTCCCGCCAGGACTTCGATACCCGGAAAGCCACCTACGACGCCGCCGTGGCGGCTTTGACCGAGCAGCAGACTCGCCTCGATCAGGCGCGTTCCCAGCGCGAACAGCAGGCCGCCCAGCTCGCCGCCACCCAGCGCCGCGTGTCGCAGGCCAAGGCCCAGTTGGCCCAGGTTACAGACGTGTTACACAAGTTCGACTCCTATGCGCCCCTGGATGGCGTAGTGACCAACCTGCCGGTGCGCGTCGGCGAAAGCGTGGTGCCGGGCGTCACGAACCTGGTGGGCAGCAACATCATGACGATCGCCGACATGTCCCTCATCACCGCGGAAGTCAAAGTGGACGAGACCGACATCGTGAGCGTGGCGCTCGACCAGAAGGCCGACATCACCATCGACGCCATGCCGAACAAGATTTTTAAAGGGCACGTCATCGAAATCGGCAATACCGCCATCCTGCGCTCCACCGGTCTGGCGGCTTCCCAGAGCGCTGTTTCGAGCCAGGAAGCCAAGGATTTCAAGGTGGTCGTGGCCATGGATAACCCGCCCGACGATATCCGGCCGGGCCTGTCCTGCACCGCCAAGATCACCACGGCGACGCGCCCCAGCGCGCTGGCCATCCCCATCCAGGCGCTAACCATCCGGCAGAAGGGCGACCTGGAAGCCAAGCCCAAGGGCACGGGCGGCGCCCAGGCGGCCACCCGGCTGACTCCCGCCGAGGAGAAGGCCCGTAAGGAGGAGATCCAGGGCGTATTCGTGGTGGCGAACGGCAAAGCGGAGTTTCGCAAGGTGGACACGGGCATCACCGGCGCCACCGACATCGAAGTCCTGAGCGGACTCAAGGAAGGCGATGAGATCGTAACCGGCACCTACCAGGTCATCCGGACGCTGCGCAACGACGCGCAGGTGAAGGTGGACAACAAACTGCCCACGGCGCAAAAGGCCTAGAGAGCGAACCCCCACTATGGCACAAGCAGTCGCAGAGAAAGAGCTGATCGAGCGCGGCGAGCAGTTGAAGCGCGACGGTATCGTCATCCGCACCTACGACCTGTGGAAAACGTATGTGATGGGCGACCAGGAGATTCACGCCGTTTCGGGTGTGGACATCACCATCAAGCGCGGCGAGTATGTGGCCATCATGGGGCCCTCCGGCTCCGGCAAGTCCACCCTGATGAACCTCATCGGCTGCCTGGACACGCCCACCAAGGGCCAGTATTACATCAACGGCCGGCTGGTCAGCGAAATGACGGACGATGAACTGGCCCGGATTCGCAACAAAGAGATCGGCTTCGTATTCCAGACCTTCAACCTGCTGCCGCGCGCCACGTCGCTGCATAACGTGGAGCTGCCGCTCATCTACAACGGTACGCCGGCGGCGATGCGCGCCGAGCGGGCCAAGGCGGCCCTGCGCCAGGTGGACCTGGAAGCCCGCATGATGCACAAGCCCAACGAACTGTCGGGCGGCCAGCGCCAGCGCGTGGCCATCGCCCGCGCGCTGGTCAACGAACCCTCGATCCTGCTGGCGGATGAGCCTACCGGCAACCTGGATAGCGCCACCGGTAACGAAATCATGACCCTGTTCGAAAAGCTCTACGAGCAGGGCAATACCATCGTGCTGGTGACCCACGAGCACGATATCGCGGTGCACGCTCACCGCGTCATCCACATCCGCGACGGCAAGGTGGAAAAGGACGAGGTGGTCCGTTAGCTCACCGCATCACGGTGATGCGCGCAAAGCCCTCCGCCATCTCCGGCGGCGCCAGTTTGGCGGCCATGCGCTCCAGTGCCTCGGCCGGCACCATGCGCTCCCGTTGCGCGTTTCTCTCCCGGCAGACCTCCAGCGGCACGTCGAAGTACAGTGCCTCGGCATCGCAGCCGTAGGCGCGCGCGATTGCGATATAAGGTTGCCGCTCCGCGGGGGTCAGGTGGGTGGCGTCCATGTAGCTGACCGGGCGGCCGATCGCCAGGCGATGCCGCAGCAGATAGCGCATGGTCAGGAAGACCCGCGCGTGAATCGTCTGGTCCGTGGCGTCGTCCGTCAGGACTTGGCGGATCCGGTCCGAAGAGATCCCCACGATCCCCTGCCGCTCCAGCCAGGTGGATTTGCCCGCGCCGGGTAACCCCACCATCACGACGATGCGTTGCCGTTGTTCCAATCCGCGCCTGGTCTTCGTGGGCAGCATATCAACAATCGGGTCCTTGCGAAAGCGCGCAATGCTGTATGGTAAGCGTTAGAGATCCCATGATCCAAAAAGTCCGCTGGGGAGTGCTGGGGGCCGCCGACATCGCCATCCGCAAAGTAATCCCCGCCATGCAGCGCGGCGCGTGGAGCGAAATCGCCGCCATCGCGTCGCGCGATGAGGCCAAGGCCGGGCAGGCCGCGCGCGCGCTCGGCATTCCGAAAGCCTACGGCTCTTACGAGGCGCTGCTGGCCGATCCGGATATCGAGGCTATCTATAATCCGCTGCCGAATCATCTGCACGTGCCCTGGTCCATCCGCGCGGCGGAAGCCGGCAAGCATGTGCTCTGCGAAAAATCGGTGGCCCTGGACGCGCCCGAAGCCCGCGCCCTGCTGGCTGCGCAGGCGCGCACCGGCGTCCGGATCGGCGAGGCTTTCATGGTGCGCACCCATCCGCAATGGCTTCGCACGCGCGAACTGGTGCGCCAGGGCCGCATCGGCGATCTGCGCTCCGCGCTCGGTTTCTTCAGCTACTTCAATCGCGACACCGCCAATATCCGCAACGTGCGCGCCTGGGGCGGCGGCGGACTCCTGGATATCGGCTGCTATCCGATCAATACCGCGCGCTTCGTCTTCGGCGAAGAACCCCGCCGCGTCGTCGCCCTGATCGAGCGCGATCCGGAGATGGGCATCGACCGCCTGGCTTCGGCCATTCTGGACTTCCCGTCGGGCCAGTCGGTCTTCACCTGCGGCACGCAACTGGTCCCCTATCAGCGCATGCAGTTCTTCGGCACGCGGGGCCGCATCGAGGTCGAAATTCCGTTCAACGCGCCGCCCGACCGGCCCTGCCGCATCTTCGTGGACGACGGTTCGGACCTGTTCGGCGCCGGCATCCGGACCGAAGCGTTCCCGGTGTGCGACCAGTACACCATCCAGGGCGACGCATTTTCCCGGGCCATTCGCGGGAAGGGCGAAGTTCCGGTGCCCATGGCGGACGCCATCCGCAACATGGCCGTGATCGACGCGCTCTTCCGGTCGGCGGAATCGGGAAACTGGGAAACACCAAAGGAGCAATCATGAAACCAACTCTACGTATGGCGGGCGCCCTGGTGCTGCCGCTCGCCGCCCTGATCGGCTACGCGCAGGAGGCCAAGCCGCCCGCGCCGCCTCCGGCGTTCATGCAGCGAGGCCCGCAGTTCGTCTCGCCCGAGGTCCTCTCCGATCGTCGGATCGTGTTCCGCATCCACGCGCCGGACGCCAAGACCGTCGGGCTGCGCGCCAGCGATATTCAGGAACTGGCCCACGCCGCCCCCGAGTTCACGAAGAACGACGAGGGCGTGTGGTCCGCCACCGTCGGCCCGGTCGAGCCCGGCGCCTATCGCTACACCTTCGCGGTGGACGGTGTGCCCGCTTTGGACCCGCGCAATCCGGATGTCAGCGAATCGAACACCAACGACTGGAGCCTGGTCTACGTCCCCGGCGCCGATTTCATGGAGACCGCCCAGGTGCCGCACGGCGCGGTGGCCTCCATCACCTATTACTCGACGGCGCTCGCGCGCTTCCGGCGTATGCACATCTACACGCCCCCGGGATACCAGCTGGGCGGCGGCAAGTATCCCGTCTTCTACCTGCTCCACGGCGCCTTCGATTGCGACGACTCCTGGACTTCGGTAGGCCGCGCGGGATTCATCCTGGACAACCTGATCGCCGCCAAAAAAGCCGAGCCGATGGTCGTGGTGATGCCGGCCGGCCATACCTCGAAGACCTTTCCCGCGCCCGGCGCGGCCCAGCGCGACGAGTTCGGCGAGGACTTCGTCAACGACATCATGCCCTATGTGGAGAAGAACTACCGCGTGCTGACGGACCGCAACCACATGGCCATCGCCGGGCTCTCCATGGGCGGCGGCCAGACGCTGAACATCGGCATGTCGCATCTGGACCGCTTCGCGTACATCGGCGTGTTCAGCTCCGGCGTGTTCTCCATGGGCCCGCGGCGCGCCGGCGGCGGACCGCCCGGACCTTCGCCCGAATGGGAGCAGCAGCATCCCATGTTGGACGATGCCGCCTTGAAGCCGGGCCTGAAGCTGTTCTGGTTTTCCACCGGCAAGGAGGATCGCCTGATGCCGATCACCACCGCCACCGTCGAGATGTTCAAGAAGCACGGCTTCCATCCGGAATTCCACGAAAGCCCGGGCGGTCACACCTGGATCAATTGGCGTAACTACTTGAACGAGTTCGCTCCGCAACTGTTTCACTGACGTCGCGGGCAGCCCGGCGCCGGCCCCGAGTGCTACGATGCATAGATCGCCAGGTGCCACGCATGCCCTCGATCTCTCTGAAAACTCCCGTTCCCGGACCGCGTTCGCAGGCGCTGATCGAGCGCCGCACGCAGGCGGTCGCGCGCGGTATTTCGCAGCTGACGCCGATTTTCGTGAGCCGTGCCGAAGGCGCGGTCATCGAAGATGTGGACGGCAACCGCTTCCTGGATTTCGCCGGCGGCATCGGCTGCCTGAACGCGGGCCATCGCGAGCCGGGAGTGGTCGCCGCTTTGCACGCGCAGGCCGACCGCTTCCTGCACACCTGCTTCATGGTGGCGCCGTACGAAAGCTACGTGCGGCTGGCCGAGAAACTGAACGCGCTGGCGCCCGGCGACACCCCCAAGAAAACGATATTGCTGAACAGCGGGGCGGAAGCCGTGGAGAACGCCGTCAAGATCGCGCGCGCTTACACCCGCCGGCCCGCGGTAATCTGCTTCGAAGACGCCTTCCACGGCCGCACGCTCCTGACGCTCGCGCTCACCAGTAAGACGCATCCTTATAAGGCCGGGTTCGAGCCGTTCCCCGGAGATATCTACCGCGTGCCGTACGGCCTGCCCGCCGCGCAGTTGGAAGATACGTTCCAGCGCGTGGTGGCGGCGGAGTCCGTGGCGGCCATCATCGCCGAACCGGTGCAGGGCGAAGGCGGCTTCCGCGTGCCCCCGCCGGGATGGCTGGCCGCCGTACACCGGATTTGCCGCCGGCACGGCATCCTGCTCATCGACGACGAAGTGCAGACCGGCTTCGCGCGCACCGGCCGCATGTTTGCCATCGAGCACGAAGGCATCGAACCGGATCTGCTGGTCACCGCCAAGAGCCTGGGCGGCGGGCTGCCGCTGGGCGCCGTAACCGGCCAGGCCGAAATCATGGATCATACCGGACCGGGATCGCTGGGCGGCACCTTCGGCGGCAATCCCATGGCCTGCGAAGCCGCCCTGGCCGTGATCCAGGCCATCGAGTGCGGCCGGCTGTGCCAGCGCGCGGAGCAACTGGGGCGGCAGTTCCGCCAGCGGGCGCTGGCCTGGCAGCAGCGCTTCCCGGCAATCCGCGACGTGCGCGGCCTGGGCGCCATGCAGGCTTTCGAACTGGCCGGCGCGCCGTCCACCCAGGCGTTGACCAAATACTGCTACGAGCACGGGCTGATCCTGGTGACGGCGGGGACGTACGGCAACGTGGTGCGCATCCTGATGCCGCTGGCGGTCACCGACGACCAGATGAGCGAAGCGCTGGATGTGATCGAGGCCGGCTTGGAGGCGGTGTGAGAGCCGGGGCCGTTCTGACCCTTGCCGGCGTGCTCCTCCTGGGCGGATGTCACTCCTCCCCGCCCACCCTCGGCCTGCTCGTCTGGGAAGGTTACGCCGATCCGTCCTTCATCGCCGGCTTCGAGCAGAAGTGTCAATGCAAAGTGAGCGCCTCGTACATGGGATCGAGCGACGAACTGGTAGCCAAGCTGCGCGGCGGCAGCGCGGCCAATTACGACGTGATCTCGCCCTCGAGCGACGTGGCCACCATGATCGCCACCTCCGGCCTGGCCGCGCCGCTGGACCTGTCTAAGGTGCCGGCTTACCGGCAACTGATGCCGCGCCTCACCTCGCTGCCGCTGGTCAAGTCCGGCGGCAAAGTGTACGGCGTGCCGTATCAATGGGGTCCGAATCCGCTCCTGTACGACACCACCGCCTTCCCTGCGCCGCCGGATAGCTGGAATATCCTGTGGGATCCCAAGGTCAAAGGCAAGGTATCGGTCTGGGATGACCTGTCCACGGTCTACATGGCGGCGCAGGTCTTGGGGTATGACAAGCCCGATCCGCATGCGCTCTACAACCTCTCCGACGGACAACTGGAAAAGGTCAAGGCCAAGCTGCTGGAGTTGAAGCCGAACATACGGAAAATCTGGTCCACCGGCGGCGAGCTGACCAATCTCTTCGAGAACCATGAAGTCACTCTGGCCATGGGCTGGCCGCTGATGACCAATCAACTGCGCCAGCACAACTTCCCGATCGGCGAAACCATCCCCAAAGAAAACACGACCGGCTGGATCGACCATCTGATGATTACCGCCGCCAGCGACCACAAGGACCTGGCCAGCCAGCTCATCGAGTACCTGGTGGAAGCCAAAACCCAGAAACAGGTCATCGCCGTCACCGGGTATCTGCCCTCCAATCCCACCGTCGCGGCTTTGTTGACCGTGGACCAGAAGAAGAACCTGCACCTGGACGATCTGGATCGCTATCAGCAGCGCATCTACTTCTGGGAAGACGTGCCCCGGCGCGACAAATACAACCAGGTCTGGAACGAGGTCAAGGCCGCGCAATAATGGCGTTGCTTTCCATACGCGGTGTCGCCAAGCGATTCGGCCGGACGGCTGTCCTGCGGGATGTGTCGCTGGAGATCGCGGCGGGCGAGTTCCTCACGGTGCTGGGCGAAAGCGGATCGGGCAAAACCACCCTGCTGCGACTGCTGGCCGGCTTCGAGCGTCCCGACGCGGGTGAGATCTGGATGGAGGACGGGCGGCTCGATACGCTGCCGCCCAACCGGCGCGGCGTCAACACCGTGTTTCAGCATTACGCGCTGTTCCCGCATCTTTCGGTGGCGGAGAATGTGGCCTACGGCCTGCGCGCCCGCCAGACGCCCGGCGCGGAGATCGCGCCGCGGGTGGAGAAGGCCCTGGCGCAGGTGAAGATGGGCGAATTCGCGGCGCGCCGCCCGGCACAACTGAGCGGCGGACAGCAGCAGCGCGTGGCCCTGGCGCGCGCCCTGGTGAATCGTCCGCGGCTGCTGCTGCTGGATGAGCCGCTGTCCGCCCTGGACGCGCGGCTGCGGCGCGAGATGCAGGGCGAGCTGAAATCGTTGCAGCGCGAGGTGGGCATCGCCTTCCTGTTCGTCACCCACGATCAGGAGGAGGCCATGGCGCTCTCGGACCGCATCGCACTGCTGCGCGCCGGCGAACTGGAGCAGGTGGACACGCCGCGTGATATCTACCACCGTCCGCGCACGGCCTACGCGGCCCGTTTCATCGGCCTGACGAACCTGTTGCGCGCGCGGGTGGAAGACGGTTGCGCCCGCTGCGGACCCTTGGCGTGGCCCTGCGCCGGGCCGTCCGGCGACGCGCTTTTTTCGTTACGGCCGGAAGCCATCCGGCTGGGCGGACCTTTCCGCGGCACGGTGCGCCGGCAAACTTTCGGCGGCGCCGCCGATCTGCTGGAGCTCGCGTGCGGCGAGATCGAGTTAACCGTCCGCGCGCCCAGCCCGGGCGAACTCAGCGGCGAACAATCGTTCCACTTCCGGCCGGAGGAGGCCGTACGGCTCGAATGACTACGCGACGAGATGCCATCCGCTACCTGGTTGCGGGCGGGACGGAGTTCGGTCTGCGCGGGGCCTCGGCTCCGCCCTGCCGGCTCGGCAGCGAGGACAACCGGATCTGCCACCGCGTGCGCGACGGCGCGCATTTCGATGTCCCCAAGCCCTCGGCCGCCTATGACGTGGTGATCGTGGGCGGCGGACCCAGCGGCCTGATGACCGCCTGGCAATTGCGCCACACCAATTTCCTGCTGCTCGAGAAGGAGCCGCGCTTGGGCGGCAACGCCATCAGCGAACAATGGCGCGGCGTCTGGTATTCCACCGGCGCGGCCTATCAATCCTATCCGCCGATCGAGAAGATGTGCGGCGAAATCGGATTGCCCATCCATCGCATCCGCAGCGTGGATGCGGCGATCGTCAACGATACCGTGGTGCCCGATTTCTGGGGCGGCGGACTTTGGAAGTCGCCCTACCCGGAGCGCGTGAAGCGCAGCTTCGCCCGCTTCCTGAAAGACATGAAAGCGCTCGACCCGGAAAAGCACGCGGCGAAGCTCGACAACATGACCTTCGCCGAGTTACTCAAACCCTACGTCCCCGAACTGAAGCTCTGGTTCGACAACTTCGGGCCGAATAACTGGGGCGCGGATACGGAGAACACTTCCGCGCTGATCGGCGCCACCAGCATGGATTGGGGCGGCGGGCTGGATAAGGATCGCTTCACCTGGGCCGGCGGATTGGGCCGCATTTCGCTGGCGCTCGAACAGGCCATCGACAAAGCCGCGCCCGGGCGTCTGCGCAAGAACGCCACCGCCGTCCATGTGGACCAGGGCAGTGTCACCTTCCTGCACGATGGCGAGCTGCAGACCGCCGCCGCCAAGGCCGTGGTCATCGCCTGCCCGAAATTCATCGCGCAAAAGATCATCGGCGGTCTCGACCGCGAGCACGCCGAGGCCATGGCCGAACTGCGCTACGCGCCCTACCTGGTGGTCAACGTCTGCTCGCGGGAAGTGATCTACAACGGCTCGTACGACACGAACATCCCGGCGCCTTCGCCGATCGTAGACTTCAACGTCGCGGACTGGGTGGAGAACCGCGACAATCGCGACACCATGCGGCCGGCCGTGCTCACTTGCTATGTGCCGCGTCACGAGTCCGAGCGGGCGAAGGTGCTGGACGACGCCTATTGTCTGCAGATGGGCGAAACGGTAGTGGACCTGATCGACCGCTGGTTTCCGGGCGCGCGCCGGAAGATCGAAGAAGTCCACGTCTACCGCCGCGGGCATCCCATGTGCATGTCGATCCCCGGCGCCACTACCCGCATCGCGCCGAAGATCCGCCGGCCGCTGGGCCGCATCTTCTTTGCCCACTCGGATTCGGAAGGCGGGATCACCGAGTACACCACGGCGCACCAGGCCGCCATGCGCGTCACCCGGGAGGTTCAGCGTGTACTCGCGCCTGTATAAAACGCTGGTCACCGTGCCGCCGCTCGGCTGGGTGGCCGTCTTCCTCATCACGCCGTACCTGTTTCAATTCTGCTTCAGCTTCTGGAGCGTGCACGCGCAGGCCATCGTGCATCACTGGAACCTGGATAACTACCGGCAACTCGCCCGGAATCCGGTTTACGTGCAGGTATTGTTGCGCTCCATGCGCATCGCGGGCATGGTCACGCTCCTGTCGCTGGCGCTGAGCTTTCCCTTGGCCTACTACCTGTCGTTCGGCGGAACGGCGCACAAGGACCTGCTTTACCAGTTAGTCATTATTCCGCTGTGGGTCAGTTACCTGGTGCGGGCCTACGCCTGGAAGACGATTCTGGGGAGTGACGGCGTTCTGAACACCCTGCTGCAATATACCGGGCTGACGCACCATCCGGTCGAGTTTCTTTTGTACAGCCCGTTCGCCGTGGTGCTCACCCTCACCCACATCTACACGCCGTTCGCGTTCCTGCCCATCTACGCTTCTCTGGAACACATCCCGCGCAGCCTGGTGGAAGCCTCCGCCGACCTGGGCGCCTCGGGCTTTCGCATTTTGCGGACGGTGATCCTGCCGCTCGCGCTGCCGGGCGTGCTGGCCGGGGCGACGTTCGCCTTCGTCCTCAGCCTGGGCGATTTCCTGTCGCCGCTGCTGTTGGGCGGACCCGGCGGCATCATGATCTCGAACGTCGTGGTCAGTCTGTTCGGCGCGGCCTATGACTGGCCGTTGGGCGCGGCCATCTCCATGTCGATGCTGGTATTCGTGGTGCTGCTTCTGACGGCCACCGAGCGCCTGGAGCGGCGCTGGAGCTACCGGTGAAACGCGCGCCCTGGCTCCGCCTGCATGCCGGACTGGTCTTCGCCTTTCTGTACCTGCCCATCGCGGTGCTGAGCGTCTATTCCTTCAATGGTGAAAGCGTAGGCGGTTTCCCGCCGCGCGGCTGGACGCTGCGCTGGTACCGCCTGCTGCTGGAGGACGGCGCGCTGCTGGCCTCGGTCGGCAATAGCCTGGTGGTGGCGGCGGCGGCCGTGGCGATCGCGCTGACGGTGGGATTTCCGGCCGCGCTCGCCTTGGACCGCGTCTCGTTTCCCGGCAAGTGGGCTTTCCGCCGCCTGGTACTGCTGCCGCTGATCCTGCCCGGCATCATTACGGGCCTGTCGCTGCTGATGCTCTTCGTCACCGCGGGCATGCGGCTCAGCCTGCTCACCATCATGCTGGGACACGGCACCGCGCTCATCTCGGTGGCCACCACCGAGATCTTCGCCGGCCTGCAGAAGCTGGACCGCGCGCAGGAGGAGGCCTCGCTCGACCTCGGCGCCGGCCAATGGCGCACCTTCTGGCTCGTCACCGTGCCCAACCTGCGGCTATCCATCATCGGCGCCGGACTGCTCATCTTCACGCTGTCGATGGACGAGATCGCCGTGAGCTTCTTCCTCATCGGACGCGACAACACCCTGCCGCTCGAAATATGGTCGCGGCTGCGGCGCGGGATCACCCCGGAAATCAATGCCGTCTCGGCCGTGATCTTCGCCTTCTCCCTGGCCGCCATCCTGGTGTGGTACCGGCTGCGCTCTCCTGGCGACCGCGGCCTCGAATCCCCGGTATGATCGAGTAATGAAGCTGTTACTCCGATTCGCCCTGTTCCTGACCGTGGCGGTTGGCCTGGCTACGCCCGCCGACAACAGCTACCTGGCAAACCTTCCCACCGGCGACCGCTGGCTCGCCCATCTGAATGATGACCTGCTGCCGTTCTGGACCATGCCCCCGGCTTTGGGCGACCCGCTCGGCTCGTTTCCTTCCACGCGCTGCGACGACGGCTCCCTGCTGGACTTCAACAATCCCTGCCCGCCGATCGCGGGCAACGGCTATCTCATGACTCCCGCCCAGTACCTGGTGCCCCTCTCCCGGCAGACGTACGGTTACGGAATCGCCTACCACCTCACCGGCAACCAGACTTATCTGAGCTATATGAAAGCCGGCATCGACTATCTCCGCCAGAATCTCCTGGATCCCAACGGCGGCATGTTCGAGGCCAAGGACCTCACGGCCGGCACGTGGGGACCCGACATTCGGTATCGCGATCCGCAACAGCTCGGCTACGGATTGCTGGGCATGGCCTTCTATTACTACCTGACACGCGATCAAACCGTACTGCCCGATATCCTGGCCGTCAAGAACTATATATTCGACAACTACTACAACCAATCGCTGGGCACCGTGCAGTGGCTGCTCGCCGACAATGACGGGACGTCCGCGCAATCGCGGCAGCTCGTGGCGGACCTGGATCAGATGAACACCTACCTGGTCCTGCTGACACCCATCCTGCCCGAGCCGTATCAGACCGAGTGGAAGCAGACTCTGGCCCTGGATGCGCATGCCATCCTGGGTACCTTCTATTCGCCGGGAGACAATCTCTTCTTCCTGCAAGCCGACACACCCCAGGACACGGATCTCACTTACACGGGCGTGGACGTGGGGCACAGCAGCAAGGCGCTGTGGATGATCCGCTGGGCCGGCCTGCTGACTGGCGATCAGGGCCTGGTTGCCTTCGCCGAAGCTAACGGACGCCGATTGCTCGACCGCGCGTATATACCCGAGAGTGACGGCAGCGGATCCTGGGCCGGCGGTGTGCAAGCGGGCGGAGCCATCGACCCCAACAAGACCTGGTGGGTTTACGACGAGCTCGACCAGTTATCCGGCTCTCTGGCGCTGGCCGACGTTGCCGCCGGCCAGTATCTTCCCCAGACTACCGCCTATTGGTTCAACTACTTCGTGGATCACCAGTACGGCGAAGTCTGGAACGGCGTCAATTATCCGGATAACACGCCGCAGCGCGACTATCCCAAAGCCTGGCAGTGGAAGAGCGCCTATCACGATTTCGAGCATACCCTGGTCGGCTATATCACGTCGCAGTGGCTGCTGGGCCAGCCGGCGACCTTATATTATGCATTCAACGGAACGGTGAATCCCGACGACATCCACCCGTATTACTTCTCGAGTACCGTTGACGCGATCGATGGCGACGCGGTGACCTTTCATCCGGCGACTGTAGGCTCGGCTCCGGCGGTCGGCGTGACTTCCGCCGCCAGCTATCTCAAAACGCCGCTCGCCGCCGATTCGATCGCTACCGCCTGGAGCGGGGGCCTTCCGGCCGGCGCGACAGTCTCCGTCACGGATGCCGCGGGTACGTCCCGCCCGGCGCAGGTGTTCTACTCCTCCACGTCGCAGGTGAACTTCCTGATTCCCGCGGGCACCGCCCCGGGCACGGCTACGGTCAACATCAGCGCCGCGGATGGCACGGCGGCGGCGGCCGGCAGCGCGCAGGTCGCCAACATCGGCCCGGGTATCTTTCAACTCAACAGCACGGCGCTGGCGGCGGCGATTGTGGCGCGCGTCGCGCCCGATGGATCGCAGACCATCGAGCCGGTCTACCAACTGGATGCCTCGAACAACGTGGTGCCGCTGCCCATCGGCCTGGCTTCGGGCGCGGTCTACCTGACCCTTTTCGGCACGGGCCTGCGGCATGCGCAGACGGCCAGCGTGACCGTCGGCGGGCAGTCCGTGCCACTCCTTTACTGGGGCGCACAAGGAACCTACGCGGGACTCGATCAGATCAACGTCGGCCCGCTGCCGGCCTCGCTGGCCGGACGCGGCCGGGTGAACATCATCCTGTCCGCGGACGGCCAGACGGCCAATCCCGTGCTGGTCGCGGTCGAGTGACCGGAGCATGCGACAATGCTCGAATGGCAGGCTACCGGTTCCGCTTGAATCCGCGGGGCAGGGAATTGCCCGATTGCTGCGCGGTGCTCAATGGGCGCGGAACGCGCTACGAAGTCAGTAACTACCGCACCACGCTCTCCGTCAAATCGGTGGTCCGCGGCGCGGCCCGCTACGTCACGCCGCAAGGCCAGTACCTGGTCACGCCGGACGCGTTCCTGGTCCTGAACGACGGCCAGCGCTATTCGCTCGAATTCGAAGGGCGCGGCCGCATCCACACCGAAACGTTGTGCCCGTTCTTCCAGCCGGGCTTCCTGGAACAGGCTGGCGTCGCCGGTCTGGATGACATCGCGCGCGCGGCCCCGGCGCTGGATTTCTGCGAGCGCCTGTATCCTTCAAGCGGCGAGGTGGGGCGAGTCCTCGGAGACCTGCAGGCGGGCCTGCGCCATCGTCACGCCACCACGCCCTGGCTGGAGGACCGCATGTACGCGCTGGGGCAGGCGCTCGCGGACCTGCGCATCCGGATCCGCCGCGAAGCGGAAGAGTTTCCGGGACTGCGCCCGGCCACCCGCCTGGAACTCTATCGCCGCCTTTATCGCGGGCGCGACTTCCTGCTCTCCTGCTACGATCAGCCGCTGACCGTAGCCGCCGCCGCCCGCGTAGCCGCGCTTTCGCCGTTCCACTTCCAGCGCACGTTCAAGCAAGCCTTCGGACGCTCGCCCATGCGGTTCCTGCAGCACACCCGGCTGGAGGCCGCCCGCCGATTACTGGCGCATACCGGCGACGACGTTACGTCCATCTGCTTGGGGGTCGGCTTCGAGAGCCTGGGCTCGTTCAGTTGGCTGTTTCGCCGGCGCTTCGGCGTATCGCCGCGCGTCTTCCGGGAAAATAGCAGGATTGAAGAAGTATCTCCCGCGGCGATCGCGTAAAACCGGATATAGGAGCACACATGGCAAATCCCGATCTCTCCACCGCTCGAATCGGCCAGGCCTCCATCAACGTGCACGATATGGAGAAGGCCGTGGCATTCTATCGCGACGCGCTGGGTCTGCGGTTCCTGTTCCAGGCCGGCCCCAAAATGGCCTTCTTCGATTGCGCCGGCCTGCGCCTGATGCTGGCCCTTCCCGAAAAGCCGGAGTTCGATCATCCCGGTTCGATCTTCTATTTCCAGGTCGACGACATCCGGGCGGTCGCCGGCACGCTGCAATCGCGCGGCGTGCAATTCGAAGCACCGCCGCACGCGATCGCGCGCATGCCCGATCACGAGCTGTGGATGGCGTTCTTTCACGACGTGGACGGCAACCAGCTGGCTTTGATGAGCGAGGTACGGCAGAGCTAGGCGACGCGGCGCAAGCGCTGCCCGATGGCCTGTGAGGCGCGGAAGATCCCGGCCACCGGCACCAATCCGCCGAGACGAACGCGGCCAACCGAAGCCAGACCCGCCGACGCAAAGCATCCGCATTCGGCGCATTCGGGATTCCCGCCAAACTGGCACGGCGTGATGATAGTTTCCAGATCCGGCGCGACGCAGACGGTCGTCTGCGCGAATATGCACTCGCGCGGCGATCGCGGCGGGTGCGCGTAGCCCTGAAGCACGGCGGGGGGCATATAGACTTTGGGAAACCGCCGCGCGGCCCGGGCCAGGCGCTCCACGGCCAATGCGCGTTCGATGCCGCTCAAGCGCTCGGCGCTGTCCTGCCCCCGCTGCGGCGTAAACAGGCTGAACCAGATGCTCCGCGCCTCCGGGCGGGCGGACCAGAAGGTTGCGAATTCGTCGAGATACGTGGGACGTTCGAGCAACTGCGCCGTGATCGTGCAGTGCACCACCACCTGCTGCCCGGCCATGTGGCGCAGGATGCGTTCGTAAGTGGCCGGCTTGCGCCGCACGTCATGATGCTCCGGCAGGCCGTCCACGGAGACCACCAGGTGCAGGCAGTCGAGCGCGGCCCAATGCGCGGGTATGGGGCGCGCGGCGCTGGTGACCAGTTGCACTTCCAGGCGCATGCGATTCAATCGCGGCAGCAGAACATCGAGCTCCCGATGACGAACCAGGGGCTCGCCGCCCACGATCGACAGGTGTAGCGGCCGGTACCGCCGCACCAGGCTGAGAATGCCCTCTACCAGGGAGTCACCTTTGTAGTCGGAGAGTTGCCGCAACGTGACTCCATTGCCAAGGTGCTCGTCTTCGTATGCATAGCAACCCGGACAACGCAGCGGACACTCTTTGGTAATCTCAACGGACAGCAGTGGCTGGTAGCCGCGTAGAATACGGGCCCAAGCCGGCATGATATCGACCTTCCTCACCGCGCCGCCCTCTTCGGATTTATACACTATCCTCGCATGTGCGGAAGGAGAACAGTGTCAGGAAGAATCCCAAAAATGGCCGCTCTGCGCGGTTTCGCACTATATGCCCGGCAGGGAATTCACCGCTGCCGTCATGGACGCGAGAGACGTGCGCCCAAACCTTCTCTGCAGGGCACGGCTGAGGGGATAACCGATCCTGGCGGCGAGGGCTCGTGGCCGGGAGACAGCCAGGATCTCGTACCAGACCGAATCGTCGCTCCGGTCCCAATGCACGGTAAACCGCTCCTCGCCGCTCTCGGCGTGTGCGGGCAGGGTACCGTAGGCGAAACCGTAGGTGGAAAGTGAACCTGTCGAATCGACGGCGTAGACGATCCGGCACAGATTGACGGAATAGAAGCCGAAGTGCGCCGGTACAACGGCGACCACAGATCCGCTGCGAATCGGCGCATTCTCCGGATAGATGCGGATCCAGCTTTGTTCGAACATCCGCCACCCCGCCACGGCGGCTTTGGCTCTGTCAAAAGCCGGCTCGCCCACCCCTAACCGGACCCGGTAACGGTCGATGTTATACCCGGAAGGAAGCATCGCGCCGGCGCGGGTAGCGCCCACGTCCGGGTAGGAGAAGGGAGCACTCGCCTGCCGTTCTACGATTGTCCGGATGGCTTCCACGGAAGGCAGGGAGAGCGTGAACACCGCTACAAACTATCACGCAAACGCCCCCAAATGAAAAAGGCCGGACCCGAAGGCCCGGCCTATGTGCAAGCCAAAAGGTCAGCGCTATTAGCTGATCGTCAGTTTGAACTTGGCTGTATGGGTGGTGCTGCCGCTGGTGCCGGTGACGGTGATGATGCGCGTGCCGGTAGTGGCGCCCGCAGCCACCTTGATGGTGACCACCGAGGACCCGGCGCCCGGCGCGGCGATACTGGTCGGAGTGAAGGTCACGGTCACACCGCTACCTTGACCCGATGCCGTCAAGCCAACCGCGGCGTTGAAGCTGCCGGAAATGGTGGTCGTGACTTTGGTGTGTCCCGCAGCGCCGCGAGCAACGCTGACGGCCAGCGGCTTAACGCTGATCGCGAAATCGCCCGAGCCGGAGCCGCCGGTCAGAGTGTTGATCAGAGCGTCGCCGTTCGGGCTGCCCCAGCCGGTCACCAGATCATATCCGGTGGTGGCTGAGAAGCCGTTGCTGCCGCTGGTGATGTCGTGGAAGTTGGTGGTATAGCTGGAACCCAGGCCGATGGTGTAGAGGGTCGGGTTGATGAAGCCCAGCGGCGTGCCGTGGAGGGCCATATTCTGCTGGTTGGCCAAAGCCAGATAGCCCGCCCACATGGGCGCCGCGAAGCTGGTGCCGCCATAGTTATTGGCCGTGCAGGTGGTCTGGTTGGCGCAGACGTAGAACGTGTAGTTGGCGTTGGCCGCCACGTCCGGACCGTTGCGGTAGGTCTGCGAGCAACTGGCGCAACCCGCCGCCGTGGTTACCTGCCAGCTCGGGATCGCGATCTTGGCCGGCGAGATGCCGCCGCCGCTGCTGGACCAGGCCGTTTCCGAAGCCCACGGTCCGGCCGCGCTGGCAGTTGTCAGGTCCGTCCCGCCCACGCTGACGGTGTAATCGTCGTCCGCCGGGTAGACGTATTGCAGCCGGTTCCACTTGCCGCTGTCGCCCGCCGCCTGGAAGTAGGTCTGGCCCTGCGCCACAAACTCCTGGAAGTACGGATCGTCGGTGGCCGGGTCCGCCGGACGCCATGTCCAGGAAGAACTCAGGTTGTAGTCCAGCGGACTGGCCGTAGCCATCCCGTTGAGGAGCGCTACGTCGGTGCCGCCCACGTACATCACCAGCTTCGACAGCCCCGGCGCCATGCCCAGCGCCTGGGTCATATCCAGAGTCTGTTCGGTATCGTCGCAACCCGCCGATGCCAGGCAACTGGTGCTGCTGCCGTCGGTGGACACCAGCGAGATGGGCACCGTCAGGGTCTGGTGCGCGTTGGTGTAGTATGTGGCCAGGTCGGCCAGGTCCGTGCCCACGTATTCCAACAGTCCGACCGTCTGGCCGCTGCCGGTGAGCGATCCGCTGCCGTAGTATGCCGCGCGCATGTCGCTGCCGCAGAACGAAGCCGATGGGCAGGAACCGGTGGTGGCCTGGGACACCGCGTTCGGATTCTTGGACAGCAGCGGTTGCGGAATGTCGTAGTTGTCCAGGCCGGCGATATGCCACAGCGGAATCGAAAGATCCGGCGTGGGCTCGCGGTCGGGAGCGAAGAACGTGCGCTTCTCGTTGGGGTGCTGGTAAAGGCCCATGGTCACGTGCAAAGCCGATTCGATCTTGGCTACCGTGCCGATCACATCCAGGTTCATGCGGTTGCGGGAAGTGGCGGCTATCTGCAGTCCATGATTTTGGGCGAAGTTGGTCAAGGCATCGTAGTCCGCCTGGGTCGGGCCAAACTGCGCGGTGAACTCATCCACGCTGAGGAAGTGGCGATAGGATGGGCTCGCCGGATCGTAGAGATCGTTGATAAGGCTGTTGAGCGCATCCTGGTTGCGCAGCGGCAGCACCAGAACGATGCGCATGGTTTGCGTCGCGGGCAAGTGGCCAATCATTTGCGCTTGCCCATTCAGGGTCACGTCACGCACGTGACGTGTCAGGGTCGCTCCCTGCGCCATGGAGAGGACCAGCGCAAGGGCAACCGTCGCTATCAGAAACGCGTTTAGTCTTCGGATCATGTTTTCCCTTTTGGTCCGGTGTCAAGGATCTGCGCCCTACACGTTACCGGTCAACCAACCCGGAATTTCCCTGAGCAGTTATCTAGAGAGAGGCCCCGATTTGCTACCGGAGTTCCAACCTCCGTGGCCCGGACTCCGCTCAGTATACACCCACGCACGGAGTTTGGCGCTTGTTTCTCTCTTTGCAGATAACGGGTGGAATACCGGAAGGACTAGGAAGGTAGTCAGGTACTGCTAACTTCGCGTACCAGCGTTAATGGCCTGGCGGCGAATCGCGGAGGGGCATTCGCCGCATGCAACTGTCAACCCGTCGTCTTAAGCGCCGAGCGCCACTAGCGGCGCCAGGCGCGGTGTGGACCGCGCGCGCGAAGGCTGAAAGCGGTATCCCACGCTGAAGATGGTTTCGATGTACGCGCCGCTATACTGGCCCAGCTTCTTGCGCAGCCGGCGGATGTGCACGTCGAGCGTGCGCGTGCGGATCTGGTTGTTGTAGCCCCACACGCGCAGCAGCAGCATGTCGCGTGTCACCACATCGCCGGCGTTTTGGATCAGCAGGGCGAGCAGATCGAACTCCTTGCGCGTCAGCGCCATCGGCCGGGAATCCAGCCGCGCGGTTTTGTGTTCGAAATCCATCTCCAGGTGCTGGTCGTGATAGCCCTGTTCCGGTGCTGCGGTCATCTGAAGCGGTCCCATGAAGAATCTCCTTCCAAGTGTTTTTGCCTATACCTGATGCTACGGACTGCGCCCGCGGACGGTGGTTTTGGTCTTGTAAAAGTTTTGTAAAACGTGTAAACCACGAGGAAAGTCGGATCGGCGCATGGCCGCCACCGCCATAACGGAGTACATCCTCCCGATTGGGCTGTGGCATAATGGCTCGTTTGCAAATGTCGAAGAAAGAACAGCTCAGCCGCCGGGCGGTGGTGCTCGGTTCGGCCCTGCTGCCGGCCCTGGGGGCGGCGCGTGGGGAGGCTGCCGGCAACGTGGTCATCTCCAGTGCGAACGGGGAGCGCGCCTGCGCGCGCGCGATGGAGGTGCTGAAGTCCGGCGGCGACACCCTGGACGCGGTGGTCGCGGGCGTCAACATCAATGAAGAAGATCCGGAAGATTCCTCAGTCGGCTTTGGCGGGCTGCCGAACGAGGACGGCGTCGTGGAGCTGGATTCCTGCGTGATGCATGGGCCCACGCGGCGCGCCGGATCGGTGGGGGCCATCCGCGGCATCAAAACGCCCTCCAAGATCGCCAAACTGGTGATGGAGCAGACCGACCACATCATGCTGGTCAGCGGCGGCGCCACCAAGTTCGCCAAGGAAATGGGATTTCCGGAAGAAGATCTGCTGACCGAGAAGTCGCGCATCGCCTGGTTGACCTGGAAGACGTCGCTCCGCGATCCGGAGGGCCACAGCAACTGGGGACCCGGCCTGGACGCGCCCAAACCGAAAACCATGGGGCTGCTCCGGCAGATGTTCCCGCACGCCGACGACGCGACGCTGGCGTGGGCCTGGGAAGTCGCGGGGCATCCGCCCACCGGCACTATCAACTGCCTGGCGCGCAACGCCAAGGGCGAGATGTCGGGGGTGACCACCACCAGCGGGCTGGCCTGGAAGATCGCCGGACGGGTGGGTGATTCTCCGATCATCGGCGCCGGCCTGTACCTGGACCAGGACGTGGGCGGCGCCGGATCCACCGGCCGCGGCGAAGAAAATATTCGCATCGCGGGCGGCCATACCGTCATCGAAAATATGCGGCACGGGATGTCGCCGCGAGAAGCTTGTCTGGACGCGCTCAAGCGCGTGGCGCGAAACTTCGACAACGACATGCCGCGCCTGGAGAAAATCGACTTACATTTTTATGCACTACGCAAGGACGGCGAATACGCCAGCGCCTCGCTGTGGAACGGAGAGACGCGCGCGGGCAAGTTGAGGCCGGCGCGCTTCGCGGTTAACGATGGCGGCGCCAGCCGGCTGGAGACCGCCGCGTACTTATTCGAACGCAAATCATAGGAACCCTGGTGGCTGGTTTAGTCATCATGATCTCGTGATCTGACGATGGCCCAGATCTTTCATCACAGTACCAATACGTTTTCGCGCATCACGATCTACGGCGCGGTGTTTGTCCTGGCGTTTCTGACGTGGTGTTTCGCCACCCTGGACCGGTCCGGCTATGAAACCCGCGAGGGCGAAGTGCGCGACCAGCCCATTCCGTTCAGCCATGTGCACCACGTGGCCGATGACGGCATCGACTGCCGTTATTGCCACACCACGGTGGAGACGTCCAACACGGCCAACATTCCACCGACCAAGATCTGCATGAACTGCCATTCGGAGATCTGGAACACCAGCCCGACACTCGAACCGGTGCGCGAGAGCTTCCGCACCGGCAATTCGATCGACTGGACGCGGGTGCACGACCTGCCCGATTATGTCTATTTCAATCACAGCATCCATGTGAATAAGGGCGTCGGCTGTGAAACCTGTCACGGCCGCGTGGACCGTATGCCGCTCATGTACCAGGCGCACTCGCTGCAGATGCAGTGGTGCCTGGACTGCCATCGCAACCCCCAACAGTACGTGCGTCCGCGGGCGCAGGTTTTCACCATGGGCTACCAGCCGCCGGAGGATCAGGAGACGCTGGGCCGGCGCCTGGTGGCCGAATACAAGATTCAGGATGCGCGCACCTTAACCAGTTGTTCAACGTGCCACCGATGAGTGAGAATACACAACCGGGAGAACCGAAGAAACTCGATCTGAAAGCCGTGCGTGCGCTGCTCGGGAAGTCGCACGGGCGCGAGTATTGGCGCAGCCTGCAGGACCTGGCGCAGACGGACGAATTCCAGGACTTGATGCATCGGGAATTTCCGCGCTACGCCTCGGAATGGGAAGACGGCGACAGCCGCCGGAACTTCATCCGGCTGATGGGAGCGTCGCTGGCGCTGGCCGGGTTGACCGCTTGCACGCGGCAGCCGACTGAATTGATCACCCCGTATGTGCGGCAGCCGGAAGAATTGATTCCGGGACGGCCGCTGTTCTTCGCGACGGCCATGCCCCTGGGTTCCGGCGCCACCGGACTGCTGGTGGAAAGCCACGAAGGCCGCCCGACCAAGATCGAAGGCAATCCCGATCACCCGAGCCAGGGCGCCTGCGATGTGTACTCCCAGGCATCCGTGCTGGGGCTGTACGATCCGGATCGTTCGCAGGCCTTGACGCTCGATGGCGAGATCCGCTCCTGGGGGTCATTTCTGGGCGCCATGGAGGCGGCCATGGCGGAGCAGCGCGTCAAAAAAGGCGCGGGGCTGCGCATCCTGACCGAAACCGTCACCTCGCCCACGCTGGCGGACCAGATCAAGAGCCTGTTGGCCGCCTATCCCGCGGCCAAGTGGCACCAGTGGGAGCCCGCCGGAGCGCATTCGGTGGCAGCCGGCGCGCGGCTCGCGTTCGGGGAACCGGTCAATACGGTGTACGACTTCAGCGCCGCGGATGTGATCGTCTCGCTGGACGCCGACTTCCTCAACTCCGGCCCGGGGAGCCTGCGCTACGCCCGCGAATTTGCAGCGCGGCGGCGCGTGCGCGGCAGCCAGACCGGGATGAACCGGCTGTACGTGGTGGAGCCGATGCCTTCCCCCACCGGGACCAAGGCGGACCATCGCCTGCCTCTCGGTGCCGCGGATGTCGAACAGTTCGCCTGGAGCCTGGCGGCGGCCCTGGGGGCGTCCACCGGCGGGCGCAAAGGCACCGCCACGGCGGCGGACAAGTGGATCGGCCCGCTGGCGCGAGACCTGCGGCAGCACCGCGGCAAAAGCCTGGTGATCGCGGGCGAGCAGCAGAGCGCATCCGTCCATGCGCTGGCGCACGCCATGAACGCGGCGCTGGGCAACGTCGGCCAGACCGTGAAGTACACCGATCCGGTGGAAGCGAACCCGGTGGACCAGGTGGCGTCGCTTCAAGATCTGGTCAAAGACCTGGACAGCGGCACGGTGGACCTGGTTCTGATTCTGGGCGGCAACCCGGCGTACAATGCACCGGTCGAATTGGGCTTCAAGGATCGCCTGAAGAAAGCCGCGCTGCGCGTACACCTCAACCTGTTCGAGGACGAAACCAGCGAGCTTTGCCGCTGGCACTTGCCCATGACGCATTACCTGGAGACATGGAGCGACTGCCGGACGCACGATGGCACGGCGGCGATCATGCAGCCGCTGATCGCGCCGCTCTATGCGGGCAAATCGGCGCATGAGATCATCAGCATTCTGGCCGGCAAGTTGGAGCGTCCCGCATACGAGATCGTGAAGAGCTACTGGGCGGCCCGGCACAAAGGTCCGGATTTCGAATCCTGGTGGCGCAAAGCGGTGCACGACGGCGTGGTTCCGGATACCGCGGCGCCGGTGCGGAACGTGACCCTGCGCGCCGACTGGGCGTCGGCTGCGCCGGCGTCCCCCACGCGGCAGGGCCTCGAAGTAGTGTTTCGTCCCGATCCGGCGGTCTACGACGGCCGCTTCGCTAACAACGGCTGGCTGCAGGAGTTTCCGCGTCCCATCACGCAGTTGACCTGGGACAACGCCGCCATCTTCAGTCCCAGGACGGCGGCCGAGAAAGGCGTGGTCACCACCGACCTGGTGGAGATCGCCTATCGCGGTTACAAAATGCGGGCCCCGGTCTTCATCCAACCCGGGCACGCGGACGGTTCGGTGACCGTGCACCTGGGCTACGGCAGATGGCGCGCCGGCCACGTCGGGACGCGCATCGGTTTCGATGCCTACGGGATGCGAACCTCGTCCGCCTTGTGGCAGGACTACGGCCTGGAAACGCGCAAGGTGGGCAGCGACTACCTGCTGGTTTCCATTCAGGACTATCACACGCTGGACACCGAGCGGCACACCATCGAGGCGGCCGACATCGCCGAGTACCGCAAGAACCCGAACGTCATTCAGGAGTCGGCCGAGGCGCCTCCCAAGGAGTTGACCCTCTATCCCGGATTCACGTACGACAAGTACGCCTGGGGGATGGCCATCGATCTGACGGCCTGCATGGGTTGTGGCGCCTGCGTGGTGGCCTGCCAGGCGGAGAACAACATCGCGGTGGTCGGCAAAGAAGAGGTGCACCACGGGCGCCACATGCACTGGCTGCGCGTGGACAGTTATTTCAACGGCGACGTCGGGAATCCCCAGATCTACAATCAGCCGGTGCCTTGCATGCAGTGCGAGAACGCGCCGTGCGAGCTGGTCTGTCCGGTGCAGGCTACCAATCACAGCAGCGAGGGCCTGAACGACATGGTTTATAACCGCTGTGTAGGTACGCGCTACTGCTCGAATAACTGCCCCTACAAGGTGCGCCGCTTTAACTTCTTCCTGTATTCGGATTTCAAGACCAATAGCCTGAAGCTACAACGCAACCCGGACGTGAGCGTGCGCAGCCGCGGGGTGATGGAGAAGTGCACTTACTGCGTGCAGCGCATCAACGAGAGAAAGATCGATGCCGAGAAGCAGGACCGCCTGGTGCGCGATGGCGAGATCAAGACCGCCTGCCAGCAGACCTGTCCCACCGAAGCGATCATCTTCGGCAATATCAACGATCCCAACAGCCGGGTGGCGCAGATGAAAGCGGAAAAGACCAATTACGGGCTGCTGGCGGATTTGAATACCCGGCCGCGGACCACGTACCTGGCGGCCCTGCGCAACCCCAACCCGGAGCTGGAAGCCTAAGCCGATGCCTGACGAACAACAAATCGCGGACGAGGAATTGCGGCCCCGGCCGGTGATCGCACCGGGCTACACCTTCGGCACGGTCACCGATCAGATCGCTTCGGTGGTGCTGACGCGCCGGACGCCGGTGTTCTGGGTGGCCTGCTTCGCCGCCGGATTCGCGCTGCTGCTGCTGTTTCTGTGGTCGCTAGCCTTATTGCTGGCCAAGGGCGTCGGCATCTGGGGCATCAAGATCCCGGTGGGGTGGGGGTTCGCCATTACGAACTTCGTGTGGTGGATCGGAATCGGCCACGCCGGCACGCTGATATCCGCGATCCTGCTGCTGTTGAACCAGACCTGGCGCAACTCGATCAACCGCTTTGCCGAGGCCATGACCTTGTTCGCGGTAGCCTGCGCCGGCATGTTTCCGCTGCTGCACATGGGCCGCCCCTGGCTGTTTTACTGGATGTTCCCGTACCCCAATTCGATGGGCGTGCAGCCGCAGTTCCGCAGCCCGCTGGTGTGGGACGTGTTCGCAGTATCCACTTACGCCACGGTCTCTCTGTTGTTCTGGTTTGTAGGTCTCATCCCCGACTTAGCCACCTTGCGCGACCGCGCCCCGGGACGCTGGGCGCGCGGCATCTACGGCATCCTGGCGATGGGCTGGCGCGGATCGGCGAAGCATTGGCAGAACCACGAGATGGCTTCCCTGCTGTTGGCCGGCCTGGCCACGCCGCTGGTGCTCTCGGTCCACACCGTGGTGAGCTTCGACTTCACCATCGCCATCGTACCCGGTTGGCACAGCACGTTCTTCCCTCCTTACTTCGTGGCCGGCGCCATCTACTCCGGATTCGCCATGGTGCTGGTGCTGGCGATTCCGTTGCGCGCGGTCTACGGACTGCAGGGTCTGATCACCGACAAACACCTGGAAAACTCCGCCAAGGTCATGCTGGCTACCGGCCTGATCGTAGCCTACGCCTATATCCTCGAGACCTTCACGGCGTGGTACAGCGGGAACGTCTATGAGTCAGCCGCCATCTGGCATCGCATGACCGGTCCCTACGCCGGCGCTTACTGGCTCCTGATTTCCTGCAACATCCTGGCGCCCCAGGTCCTGTGGTTCAAACGGGTGCGCAGCAGCCCGCTTCTGTTGTTCATTTCTTCGATGGTGGTGTTGGTCGGCATGTGGCTGGAGCGTTTCGTCATCATTGTCTCCAGCCTGGCGCAGGATTTCCTGGTGTCCTCCTGGCGCATATTCACACCTACCCGGTGGGACTGGGCGACTTACGTGGGCACCATCGGATTGTTCACTTTCCTGTTCTTCGCGTTCATCCGGTTGCTGCCGATGATCTCGATCTTTGAAGTGCGGACGCTGTTGCCGCAGGCAAAAGTGGAGGAGGAGTAAGCGTGAGACCTCCAATCTACGGCGTGATGGCGGAGTTCGATAACCCCACGGACCTGGTGAATGCAGCGCGGGAGGCGCGCGCCAAGGGATACCGCAAGCTGGATGCCTACACGCCGTTCCCCATTGAAGAGCTGTCCGAGGCTCTGCATCTGCCGAAGAGCAAGCTGCCTTTGATCGTGCTGATCGGCGGGATCCTGGGCGGTCTCACCGGCTATCTGATGCAGTACTACGTGACCGTCATCTATTTCCCGATCAACATTGGCGGCCGCCCGCTGCATAGCTGGCCCATGTATATCGTGATCACTTTCGAGTTGACGGTGTTATTCGCGGCCATATCGGCGGTCTTCGGGTTACTGGCGCTGTGCGGCCTGCCCATGCCGTATCATCCGGCTTTCAACGTGCCGCGATTCGCCCTGGCTTCGCGCAACCGGTTCTTTCTGTGTATCGAGGCCGCCGATCCCTTGTTCGACCGCAAGGGCACGGAGGACTTCCTGGAGACTTTGCATGCGCGGGAGGTGTGCGAAGTTGCGCATTAACTCCCCGTCGCGCGCGGCACGGACAATGGGCTGGTGGGCCCTGCCGGTGCTGCTGCTCACCACGTTGACCGGCTGCCGGCAGGACATGCAGGACCAGCCCAAGTTCATCCCCTTGCGGCCCAGCTCGTTCTTTGCCGACGGCCGCTCCGAACGCCCCCTGGTGGAGGGCACCGTGGCGCGCGGGCACCTGGAAGCCGACACCGCCTTCTACGCCGGCAAGGTGGACGGCAAGCCCATCGCCACGTTCCCATTCCCGGTCACACGGGCGGTATTGGAGCGCGGCCAGGAGCGCTTCAACATCTATTGTTCGCCATGTCACGACCGCCTGGGAACCGGTAATGGCATGATTGTCCGGCGCGGCTACCGGCATCCGCCGTCGTATCACATCGACCGCCTGCGCCAGGTTCCCAACGGGTACATATTTGACGTGATCACCAATGGATTCGGCGCCATGCCGGACTATGCCGCCCAAGTGCCGCCCCAAGACCGGTGGGCCATTGTGGCTTATATCCGTGTGCTGCAATTCAGCCAGCACGCTCCGCTAGCCGAGGTCCCCGAAGCGCGCGAGGAGCTAGCCAAGGGAGGTGCAAAGTAATGTCGGCCGCGGCCCTGGATCGCTCCTTCACCATGCCGCCGGACCTGCTCGGCTATCTGCACGGCTGGCGCAACCGGTTGCTGATCGTCGGGGTGGCCGCCCTGGCTCTGTGCGTCGCGGGCGGGTTCTTCAATGCCGATCAGTTCTACCGCTCGTATCTCTGGTCTTACATGTTCTTTATCGGCGTGCCGCTGGGCGCCACCGCGCTGCTCATGCTGCAGTATCTCACCGGCGGCGCCTGGGGCATGGTGATCCGGAGGCCTTGTGAAGCGGCGTCGCGCACGCTCCCTCTGCTCCTCCTGTTGTTCATCCCGATCGTGATCGGCATTCCGCGGCTGTACGAGTGGTCGCACGCGGAGATCGTGGCGCACGATGCCATCCTGCGGCACAAGAGCGTCTATCTGAATGTTCCTTTCTTCCTCATCCGGACTGCGGCATACTTCGCCGGATGGATCCTGATCGGGCACTTACTCTACAAATGGTCGGGTGACCAGGACCGCGGCGATACGCGGGCGGCGGGACGCTTGGCTGCCATCAGCGGACCGGGGCTGATCTTTTACGGCTTCACGGTGACCTTCATGGCCATCGACTGGGTGCTTTCAATCAATCCGCACTGGTTTTCCACGATCTTCGGCCTGCTGTTTGTTGCCGGCGAAGGACTGAGCGCCCTGGCATGCCTGATCTGTCTGCTGGTGCTGCTCAGCAGCCGCCCGCCCATGTCGCAGGTTCTTACCGCCCGCCACTTACACGACGTCGGTAAGCTGCTGCTGGCGTTCGTCATGGTCTGGGCTTATTTCTCGTTCTCCCAGTTGCTGATCATATGGTCCGGCAATCTGCCGGAAGAAATCACCTGGTACCGCAATCGGTTTGCGGGCGGCTGGCAGTTCATGGGCCTGTCGCTGGTGTTTCTGCACTTCGCCTTTCCGTTCGCCCTGTTGCTGTCCCGCGATCTGAAGCGGGATTTCCGCTTATTGCGCGCAGTGGCCGTGCTGATCATCGTGATGCGATTCGTGGATCTCTACTGGATGGTGGCGCCGGATTTTCATAAGATGCACTTCACCTTGAACTGGATGGACATTCTGATGCCGGTTGGGTTGGGGGGGATCTGGCTGGCGGCGTTCCTGTGGCAATTGGCGGCGCGGCCCCTGATGCCGCTCCAGGATCCGCACTTAGAGGAGGCTTTGGCACATGGCCGGGAATAACGCGGGCGAGGAACTCCAGAATCCGCACGTCCGGCATGAACCGGGCGACGTCAACGCCATCTTCCTGACGAAGTTCGGCATCGGGATGGCGTTACTGATTATCGTGTTTCTGTTTGGGCTATGGGGACTGTTCGAGTATTTCGTGAAGCGCGAAGCCGTGCTCTCCTTGCCTCCCCCCGGCGCCATGGTCTCGGCCCAAAAACTGCCGCCGGAGCCGCGCCTGCAGCCCCACCCGGTGGCGGACATGCAGAAGATGCTTGCGGAAGAGAACCGCGCCATGCAGGAGTACGGTTGGGTCGATCAGTCCCGGGGCATCGTGCGCATCCCGGTGGAGCGCGCGATGGATATCATCGCCCGCAACGGACTTCCCGCCACGGCTCCGCCCGCGGCTCCTTCTCACGGAAAGAAACCATGAAGTCACTCAGGTACGTCGTGTCATCCTTGGCGGCCGCCGCGGCCCTTTGGGCGCAACCCGGCCAACTGGCGCCCGCGCAGCCGTCGTCCTTGCGGGACCCCGGCTCCCGGCCCGCGCCGCTGCCGTCCGCCCTGCAGGGAATCACCCTGGAACAGAAGCTGAATCACCAGGTCCCGCTGAACCTGGTGTTCAAGGACGAGTTCGGCCGTTCCCTGCCTCTCTCGACTTACTTCAGCGGAAATAAGCCCGTGATCCTGGCATTGGTCTATTACACCTGCCCGATGCTCTGTAACATGGTGCTGAGCGGCATGGAGAGCAGCCTGCGGCCGATCTCACTCGATCCCGGCAAGGACTTCGAGGTGGTGGCGGTAAGCTTCGATCCGCGCGACACGCCGGAGATCGCAGCCGCCAAGAAAGCGACTTACCTGCGTCAATACCGGCGGCCCGGCACGGACAACGGCTGGCACTTCCTCACCGGCGACGAAGACTCCATCAAGGAGTTGACTTCGGCGGTAGGCTTCCGTTACAGCTTCGACAAGGCTACCGGCCAGTTCGCGCACGTCAGCGCCATCATGATCCTGACGCCGCAAGGGAAGTTGTCCCGCTACTTCTACGGCGTCGAGTATTCGCCCCGCGATGTACGGCTGGGCCTGGTGGAGGCGTCTCAGGACAAGATCGGCAATCCGGTCGACCAGATCCTCCTGTTCTGTTATCACTACGATCCTTCAACCGGCAAATACGGCGCCATCGCCATGAACATGGTCCGTTTCGCGGGCGGCACATTCGTACTCATCTGCGGCACATTCCTGTTCGTGGCATGGCGCCGCGACTGGCGCCTGGACCGCCGCTTCCTGGCAAAGAACAGATAAATTCATGGGTACAGAACTACCTCTTTTTCCGGTTCAGGCCTCCACCATCGCCCCCCGCGTCGATCACCTGCTCTATTTTCTGCTGACCGTGTCGGCCTTATTCACGGTGGCTATCTTCGCCGCTGTCTTCTATTTCGCCATCAAATACCGGCGGCGGTCGGAGTCTGAGTTGCCGGTAGTAACTCACGGCGGGCTGACGCTCGAAATCGCCTGGACCGTGATTCCCTTTTGTCTGACGATGGTCATGTTCGTCTGGGGCGCCAGCGTCTTCTTCGCCACTTCCCGGCCGCCCGACGACGCCAAGGAAGTCTATGTCGTGGCCAAGCGCTGGATGTGGAAGTTGCAGCACATGGAAGGACAGCGCGAGATCAATGAGCTGCATATCCCCGTAGGCCAGGCGGTCAAGCTGACCATGACTTCCGAAGACGTCATCCATAGTTTCTTCGTTCCCGCGTTTCGGACCAAGGCCGACGTGCTGCCCGGAAGATACACGACTACCTGGTTCCAGCCTACCAAGCCCGGTAAGTACCACCTGTTCTGCACCCAGTATTGCGGCACCAAACACTCCGCCATGATCGGCTGGATATACGTGATGTCACCCCAGGATTATCAGGCCTGGCTGAGCGGCGGGACTACCGGGTCGCTGGCATCCAGCGGCGAGAAACTGTTCCAGGTCCTGGCGTGCGCCAACTGTCACCACCTGGACAGTCCGGGCCGCTGCCCCAACCTGCGCAACCTCTACGGCAGCCGCGTGGAACTCAGCGACGGGAGCGTGGTGACGGCCGATGAAGGATACATCCGCGAGTCGATTCTCACTCCGTCGGCTAAGATCGTGGCCGGCTATCAGAACGTCATGCCGACCTTTCAGGGGCTGGTGACCGAGGAAAACGTATTGCAGTTGATTGAGTACGTCAAGTCGCTCACTCCCAAGCCGGGCCCCGAGCCCACGAAGTCGGGGGAGAAAGCCGTATCGATCGTGCGGGAGACGTCCAAAGAGAAGCATTAAAGCCTATGATCACCGAAGCGGTACAAGAACGCGAAACTTATTTGAACGCAAGCTACGGCATCAAGTCCTGGCTGCTGACCAAGGACCACAAGCGGATAGCCTTGCTGTATCTTGGCACCATCACGTTCTTCTTTTTCCTGGGCGGTATTTTCGCCACGCTGATCCGGCTGGAACTGCTGACTCCCAAGGGCGACCTGGTCTCGCCCGACATCTACAACAAGCTGTTCACGCTGCACGGCGTGATCATGATCTTCTTCTTCCTGATCCCGTCGATTCCGGCGACGCTGGGCAACTTCTTCCTACCCATGATGATCGGCGCCAAGGACCTGGCTTTTCCCCGCATCAACCTGATCAGTTGGTACCTGCTGGTGATCGGCGGATGTTTCGGCATCTTCGCCATGCTGGCGGGCGGCGTCGATACCGGCTGGACCTTCTACGTGCCGTATAGCAGCACTTACTCGAATACCTATGTGATCGCCACCGGCCTAGGTATCTTCATCGCCGGTTTCTCTTCCATTCTCACCGGCCTGAACTTCATCGTGACCGTGCATCGCATGCGCGCGCCCGGCATGACCTGGTTCCGCATGCCGCTGTTCGTGTGGTCCAACTACGCTACCGCTCTGATCCAGGTTCTGGGCACGCCGGTCCTGGCCATCACGCTGGTCCTGCTGATCGGCGAGCGCGCGCTGCATATCGGGATCTTCGATCCCGCGCGCGGCGGCGATCCGATCCTGTTCCAGCACCTGTTCTGGTTCTATTCGCATCCCGCCGTCTACATCATGGTGCTGCCCGGCATGGGTGTGATGAGCGAACTGGTGTCCACCTTCGCCAAAAAGCCGGTCTTCGGTTATAAGTTCGTGGCCTTTTCGAGCGTGGCGATCGCGGTACTCGGCTTTCTGGTCTGGGGACATCACATGTTCGTGTCGGGCCAGTCCGTGTACGCGGGTTTGGCCTTTTCATTCCTGAGTTACTTCGTGGCCATTCCCTCCGCCATCAAGGTGTTCAACTGGACGGCCACCCTGCACAAGGGATCCATCAGCTACGCCACGCCCATGCTCTATGCGTTCGGCTTCATCGGCCTGTTCACCATGGGCGGGCTGACCGGCCTGTTCCTGGCTTGCCTGGGCCTGGACGTCCACGTGCACGACACTTACTTTGTGATCGCGCACTTTCACTACATCATGGTGGGCGGCACGTTGATGGCCTATCTGGGCGGGCTGCATTACTGGTGGCCCAAAATCACCGGCCGCATGTATCCGGAAGCCTGGGCCAAGTTGTCGGCGCTGGTGGTCTATCTGGGGTTCAATCTGACGTTCTTTCCCCAGTTCATTCTCGGATATCTCGGCATGCCGCGCCGTTACTGGACTTACCCGGACGAGTTCCAGGTTTATCACGTGATGTCCACCGCAGGCGCCTCCGTGCTGGCCGTGGGATATCTGATGCCGTTGATCTACTTCATCTGGTCTCTGCGGTACGGCGCCATCGCCGGACCGAATCCGTGGGGCGCCACCGGCCTGGAATGGCAGACCGCCTCGCCGCCCCCCGCCCACAACTTCGACGAAACCCCCGTGGTGACGGTTGACGCGTATGACTATGCCGCTCTGGAGGCGGCGAAAGTTGGATAGCTCCACCGAAACACTCGCTCTGCGAGAACAGTTCCAAAACCCCGCACAGCAAAGGGAGGCGTCCGCCCTGGGCATGTGGGTATTTCTGGTGACGGAGGTGATGTTCTTCGGCGGGATGTTTCTGGCTTACGCGGTGTACCGGAGTGCCTTCCCGGCAGCCTTCTCGACAGCCAGTAACACGCTTAACGTGGTCATCGGCGCCGTCAATACCGGTGTTCTGATCTGCTCCAGCTTCACCATGGTGATGGCCGTTCATGCGGCCCGGATCGGCAGCCGCAAGCTTCTTATCCTGTTCCTGATTCTAACCTTGCTGCTGGGCGGCGTCTTTCTGGGCGTCAAGGCTTACGAGTGGAACGAAAAGTTCGTGGAGCATCATGTGCCTGGACCTACCTTCCACCTGGAAGGTACCGATCAGCAGGGACAGGCGCAATTGTTCTTTTCGCTGTATTTTGCCATGACCGGTGTCCATGCGCTGCACATGGTCATCGGCGTAGGGATTCTCCTGGTTCTGATTTTTCAGGCTTACGCGGGTAGATACACAGCCGAGTACAATACGCCGGTGGACATGGCCGGACTCTACTGGCACTTTGTAGATATTATCTGGATCTACCTGTTTCCGTTACTCTATCTGATTGGCCGTCACCACCATCACTGACATGCAGGAACACACCGATTCGGTAAAAACCTATGGCGCCGTATTTGTGGCGCTCCTGATTCTCACCTTCGCCACCACCATGGTCTCCACCATCGACCTGGGAGCTTTCAACGTGGTCGCGGCGCTGGCCATCGCGGCGGTCAAGATGATGCTGGTGGCGCTGTTCTTCATGCACCTGCGTCACAGCACCATTCTGATGAAGGTGGTCATCGGCGGCGGGTTGCTGTGGCTGGGGATCCTCCTGGTGCTCAGCCTGGCCGACTTCACCACCCGCGGCTGGCTGCCGGTTCCGGGTAAATAGCGATCATTCCGGCCGCTCGTCCGTCTCATGCAGTATGAGACTATCCGCTGGCGCCGTCATTCTGGCCGCCATCCCGGTCCTATGCGGCGGCGACGCCGAACCCCGCTGGATCGCCCTGAACCATGCAGCCCGCGCGGCGACCCAAGCCAAAGACTACGCCAAATTGCGCGACACCCTGGCCGCCATGCAGCCGCTGCTGCCGGGAAATGCCCGCATTTTGTATAAACTCGCCGCCGCGGACGCCCGCCTGGGCCGCACCGATGAAGCCCTGGCTGAGTTGCGCGGTCTCGCCGCCGCGGGCCTGGTCTACGATTTCGGGGCCGACGAAGACTTCGCCGCTCTCCGCTCCACTGCCGGCTTTGCCGCGACTCTCGCACAAGTCGAGCGGAACCGTCAGCCCGTCTCCCATGCGGCCGCCGTTCAGCCCCTGGCCGAGCCCGATCTGCTGCCCGAAGATTTGGCCTACGACCCCCAAACGCGCCGCTTCCTCGTCGGCAGCGTGACACAGGCCAAGATCGTCACGGCGGACGGACGCCTGTTCGCCAGGACCGATTGGCCGGTGATGGCGCTGCGCATCGACTCCCACCGCCGCATCCTGTGGGCCGCCACCGGGTGGATCGCCAATTGCCGGCGTTGCGGCTCCGCCGCCAAAGACAAATCCGCGCTGCTCGCTTTCCAACTCGATTCCGGAACCGAGGTCCGCCGCATCGATTCGCCCATCGCCGGATTGCTCGGCGACATGACCATCAGCCGCGCCGGCGATCTGTACGTTTCCGAAGGAACCTACGGGGCGGTACTGCGGCTCAAAGCCGGCTCCCAAAAACTCGACCGCCTGGATTCGCCTGGCGAGTTCCGCTCGCCGCAAACTCCGGCCCTGTCGGCGGACGAGCGTACGCTCTACGTGCCCGACTACATTCGCGGCATCGCCGCCATGGATCTGAAGACGCACGCGGTCCGCTGGCTGCAGCCGGCGCCCGGCATCGTATTAAGCGGCATCGACGGTTTCTACCGGTACGGCGATTCGTTTCTCGCCGTGCAGAACGGCGTCACACCGGAACGCCTGGTGCTCTTCTCCGCGGATCTCACGCGGCAGAAGATCCTGGAGACCAACACGCCCGGCCTCGGCGAGCCCACCCATGGCACTTTCATAGGCGAGACGTTCTACTTCATCGCCAACACCGGCTGGGACGCATACGACGACGATGGCCGGAAGAAGCCTGAGAGCCCGGCGGTCAAATCCGAACTCCGCGGCATCGGCTTGGGCCCCTTTGCTTTTAAGTAATCCGGCGAAAACCGGCCAGTCCCGTTTGCTATACTGGGACCGGATGGTCTTGACCACCCCGCGCCAGCGGACATCTAGTTCACCAACCGGCCGCGTAAATCCCGGCCATATCCCCGATTTGCTTTTTGCAGTCTCTGGAGGCAGCCAAACACTATTTAAATGAAAGCCAACGTGCAAATCAGCCGAGGCGTCGAAAGCCTGTTCGGCACCCGCGATGAGAACATCCGGTTGATCGAAACGGGCCTCAAAGTCCACACCCAACTCATCGACAGCAACCTGGAGATCGAAGGCGATCCGGAAGCCGTCACCCGCGCCGAGAACATCCTGGAAGAATATGTGGCGCTGGTCAGCGAAGGCCATATCTTCAACAACGGCGATCTGAACAGCTATCTGCGGGTGGTCTGCGATGACCCCGAAGTCAGCTTCCGCGCGCTGGTCCAGAGCGGACGCCAGCGCAATTTCGGCAAGAAAGTGTTGGCGCCGAAGACCGTGAATCAGCGCCGGTACCTGGAAGCCATCGAGCGTAACGACCTGGTGCTGGGCGTCGGCCCGGCGGGCACGGGCAAAACCTACCTGGCCGTTGCCATGGCCGTCTCCGCGCTGCTCTCCAAGCGCGTCTCGCGGATCATCCTGACGCGCCCGGCGGTCGAGGCCGGCGAGCGCTTGGGATTCCTCCCCGGCACGCTCCAGGAAAAAGTCGATCCCTACCTGCGCCCGCTGTACGATGCTCTGTACGACATGATGGACGCGGAGAAGATCGACAAGCTGCTGGAGCGCAACACCATCGAAGTGGCGCCCATCGCCTTCATGCGCGGCCGCACGCTCAACGACAGCTTCATTATTCTCGACGAAGCCCAGAACAGCACGCCCGAGCAGATGAAGATGGTGCTCACGCGCACGGGCTTCAACTCCAAAATGGTGGTCAACGGCGATATCACCCAGATCGATCTGCCGCCGGGCAAGCGCAGCGGACTCATTGACGCCCTCGAGGTTTTGCGCGGCGTCCAGGGCATCAGCTTCGTGCAGTTCGACGAACGGGATGTGGTGCGCCACACCCTGGTGCAGCGCATCGTCAAGGCGTACGAACGCTACAACGAAGCCATCGGCGCCGGCCGCCAGCTCAGCCTGAAACTCACCGAACCGGCGGCCGAAACGCCTGCGGATCCATGTCCTCCAGCGACCACATAGTTCTGTTCCGCCGGACTCCGGCGGAACTGAACCGGCGTAACCTGGAACGCTTTGCCGAAACTCTGCGCCAACAGGTTTCCAAAGGCGTCCCCTTCACCTGCCTGGTGACCGGCGACGCCGAACTGCGTCGCCTCAATCGCGATTTCCGCGGCAAAGACTACGCCACCGACGTGCTCTCCTTCCCGGATTCGTCGCCCGCCCCGTTCCTGGGCGATATCGCCATCTCATTGCCGCGAGCCCGGGCCCAGGCGAAAGACCAGAGGCATCCCGTGGAAATTGAAATCCGGATTCTGATGCTCCACGGTCTGCTCCATCTGCTCGGCATGGACCACGAAACCGACCACGGCCGTATGGCGCGCGCCGAGGCCCGCTGGCGGCAACGCCTGGCCCTGCCCATCGGCCTGATCGAACGAGCGCGCGTATGACCTACCTCGCGCTCTTCATCGCCATTCTTCTGTTCAGTTGCCTGCTGGGTCTGGTGACGTTCTTGCAGGTGCTCTATCTCGAGAGCCTGCGCCTGCGCTCCCGCGAATTCCCCGCCATCAAGTTCTTCCGCGAGACCCTCATCGACAGAATCGGATTCGAAGCCGAAGACGGCGCCGGCGTCTTCACGCTGGTGAAGCACACCACCCTGCTGGTGCTTGCCGTTCTCTACTTCCTGATATTCGCCGATGGACAGGCATGGACCTGGCGCGAGGTCCTGGAAACCGCGGTGGCCTCCTGGATGACCATGATCGTCATGGCCAACATGGTCCCGCAGGCGATCTACCGCCGCAGCTCGGCTCACTGGCTGGCGCCGCTCACCGGCATTGTCCGCGTGGTCGGTCTGACCGCCAAGCCGTTCGTCGCCTTTCTGGACTTCTTCCAGTCCCTCGTGGAACTGACCGACGAGACCAACGCCGGTGAGGAAGCTCCTACCCAGGCCGAAAACATCGAAGCCCTGATCTCCGCCGGGACCGAAGAGGGCCTGATCCAGGAAGAAGACCGCAAGCTCATCCAGTCCGTGGTCGAATTCGGCGACAAGGTCGTGCGGGAGGTCATGACGCCGCGTCCCAACATCGTGGCCATATCCGCGGATGCATCGCTCGAGGAGCTGCGCGAGCTGGTGATCAACGAGCAATACTCCCGCATCCCGGCTTTCGAAGGCACCATCGACCAGATCGTGGGCTTCGTGCATGTGCGCGACATGTTCGAGCTCGACGAAGAAGATCGCGCCCACCGCAAAGTGCGGGAATTGATGCGGCCCATCCGTTTCGTCCCCGAGACCAAGGCGGTCAACGACCTGATGCGCGAGATGCAGCAGGACAATACCCACATGGTCATCGTGGTGGACGAATATGGCAATACCGCCGGCTTGGCCAGCATGGAGGACCTGGTCGAAGTCATCCTCGGCGAGATCCGCGATGAACACGAGCCGGCGTCCGACATACAGGAAGACGGCCAGGGCGGCTACATCGTCTCCGGCAGCTTCGACGTTACCCGACTCGCCGATCTGCTCGAATTTCATCCGGAGGAGGACATCGAATCCACCACCGTCGGCGGCCTGGTCACCGAATGGCTCGGCCGGGTGCCGCAACCCGGCGAATCCGTCGAACGCGACGGCATCCACATCGATATTCTGGCCAGCGACGAATTGCGCGTGGCCCAGGTCCGCCTGCGGCGCGCGGTGGAGGGCGGGCTGCAACCCGCGCGGGATGCCAGTCCCGCGGCCCGCTAAGCGATGAGATCCGGTTTCGTCTCCATTCTGGGCCGCCCGAACGCCGGCAAATCGACCCTGCTGAATGCTCTCATCGGCGAGAAGATTGCCATCGTCGCGGATAAACCGCAAACCACGCGCACCTCCATTCAGGGCGTCCTCACCCTGCCCGACGCCCAGATCGTGTTCCTCGACACCCCCGGCATCCACAAGGCCGACTCGCTCATGAACAAGCGCATGATGGATGAAGTGCGCGCGGCCTTGGACCAGCGCGATCTGCTGCTGTTCGTCGCCGATGCCCGGCGCCGCTTCCACGACGAAGACGCGCATGCCATCGCCCTCGTGAAGAAGAGCGGCACGCCCGCCCTGCTGGTGCTGAACAAGACCGATCTGCTGGGCAAGGACAAAACCGCCCTGCTGCCCCTGATCGAGCAGTACCGCGCGCTGCACGAGTTCACCGCCTACATCCCCATCTCCGCCAAATCCGGCGACGGTCTCGATACGCTGCGCCAGGCCGTAATCGAACGGCTCCCCGAAGGCCCGGCCTACTTTCCTCCCGGACACATCACCGATCAGCCGGAGCGTTTCCTGGCCGGCGAGTTGATCCGCGAGAAGATCCTGGAAGCCACGCGCGAGGAGGTCCCCCACTCGGTGGCCGTGTGGATCGACAAGTGGGAAGAGGGTGACAGGCTCACGCGCATCTACGCCACCATCCACGTGGAGCGCAATGGCCAGAAGGCCATTATTATCGGCGCGGCAGGCGCCATGCTGAAACATATCGGCACCCTCGCACGCCACGAAATAGAGCGCCTGTTTGGCCGCCACATCTATCTCGACCTGCACGTGAAGGTGCAGCCCGGATGGCGGGAGAAGCCGAATTTCCTGGCGGCGCTGGATTGGCGTACAATGACCGGAAACGATGAAAATTAGAACGTTAGTCTCTCTTCTGGTAATTCTGGTGCTGGCCGCGGGCGCGTGGGCAGCCGAAAAACATCACAGCGACGATGAACTCTACGACCTCGTGCGGCGCAAACTGGCCGACGACCAGGTGGTGAAGGGCGGCGCCCTCGAAGTCGACGTGAAAGACGGCGTGGTGACTCTGCGCGGTAAAGTAGAAACCAACGAGCAGAAGAACAAGGCGGAAAAGCTGGCCCACAAAGTCAGCGGCGTAAAACAGGTCAAAAACGAACTCACGGTGGTGGGCAAAGGCGGGCGATGACCGCGCGCGTCCTGGTGCTCCTCGCGTTGCCGCTGGCCGCCCAGGACTTCTCGCACGTAACGGTCGAAACCGTATCCAACGGCTTCCGCTTTACCGAGGGACCCGCCTGGTCGCGCGAGGGGTACCTGCTCTTCAGCGACACTCCCGCCGGCAGGATTATCAGGAAGGCGCCGGACAAGGAACGCGAAATCTTCCGCGAGTCCGTTGCCGGGCCGGCCGGCAACGCCTTCGATGCCCAGGGGCGGCTCTACACCTGTGAGACTCACGCCCGCCGGGTGATCCGCACCGATAAGAAAGGCCGCGTCGAAGTCTTGGCCGATAAGTGGGACGGTAAGCGTCTCAACGCGCCGAACGACGTCGTGGTCTCCAAGTCCGGCCATGTATACTTTACCGATCCGGCGTTCGGCAATCAGCAGGATGCCCGGGAGCTCGATTTCTACGGCGTGTATCACATCACGCCCAAAGGGCAGTTGTCGCTGATCGCCAAACCGGCGGGACGGCCCAACGGCATCACCCTGTCGCCCAACGGCCGCATCCTCTACGTGTCCAACTCCGACGAGCGCAACATCCGCGCCTACGAGGTGGACCACAATGGCGATGTCTCCGGCGAGCGGATTCTGGTCTCCAATATCGATGGCATACCGGACGGCATCCGCACCGACGAGTTGGGCAACTTGTATGTTGCCGCCAAAGGCCTGGCGGTTTATAGTCCGGAGGGCAAGTTGCTGGTGACCCTGCCCGTACCGGAGACTCCCTCCAATTGCGCCTTCGGCGGACCCGACTTACATACGCTCTATATCACCGCGCGCACATCCGTCTACCGCGTGCGCCTGGACGTCAAAGGGGCCCTGCCATATTAGGCGACATATTCGATGGACAACCGCCGCTATCCGAACCGCCCCATCCTCGGTGTGGGCGCGCTGATCTTTGACGATGACAGCATCCTGTTAGTCCAGCGCGCCAAGGAACCCCTGAAAGGCTACTGGTCGCTCCCCGGCGGCGCCCTCGAAACCGGTGAGACCCTGGCGGAAGGCATCGTCCGTGAAGTCCGCGAGGAGACCGGTTTGGAGGTCGAGCCTCTCACCGTCCTCGAGATCTTCGAGCGCATCATGCGCGACGCGCAAGGTGCGGCCGAGTATCACTACGTGCTGATCGATTATATCTGCCGCGTGACCGGCGGCGAGTTACAGGCTGGCGACGACGCCGGCCGTGTGGCATGGGTGCGCCGCCAGTTACTGCCCACCTACCAGATCACCGCCGGCACGTTGCCGGTAATTGAGAAGGGTTTCCGGGAACGGAAAGCATTATAATTCGAAGTGAAGATGCGAGCTCAAACCTGCCTGGTTCTGGCTGCGTTTTCGTTCGGCGCGTTCGCGCAACACGTTCCCGGAAGGCTACCCCAGGCCCTTCCGCGACAGACCCGGGACCTGTCGCCGAAACCGCTGCCGCCCGGTTACAACGCTTCACGACGGGACGTCCACATCCTCGATTTAGGCCCGCTCACCGGCGCGGAGCGCGCGCCGCGTCCGCGCTACGGCGCGCGACAGATCGGTGTGCGGCGGGCACTGCCGGCCCACTCGGCGCTATCTCCCGTAATCGCGATTCTGCCCGGTGGCGGGCGTATCGCCCGCCTGGCGATTCACTCCGAAGACGCTGTGGCGCTGCGCGTCCACTTCGTCAATTTCGCCGCGGCCGGCCAGGCCTGGATCTACGGCACGGACGCCGCGGCCGTAGCCGGACCTTATACCGGCCGCGGCCCCAATAAGAACGGCGACTTCTGGTCTGCCGGCGTCGCCTCCAGCACCATCGTGATCGAATACGATTTTCCCGCCGGAACGCAGGGTTCAGACCTGCCCTTCTCGATAGACGGCATCAGCCATCAATGGAGCGTGGCCCTGTCCCGTCCGGCTGAAGGGACACCCAATACAGCGGCGCCGTGTGAGCTGGACGTAAGTTGCTATCCATCCGACTTGACCTATGCGACTGGCGTTCCCATGTATATCTTCCTGGCTGACTCCGGGGGCGCCTATGCCTGTTCCGGCGCGATGGTGAACAACACCGGCCAGTACTTCGAGCCGTACATGCTGACCGCGCATCATTGCATCAGCAGCGATACCGAGGCGCAAAGTATCGAGGCTTTCTTCGGATACCAGACCGCCTCCTGCAACGGTCCTAATCCCGATCTCTCCCTGCTCGGGCCGATGTTAGGCGGCAGTTACCTCGCGGGCGCCGATATTTCGCAAGGAGATTATGCCCTCGTCAAACTGCCCGAGGTGACGCCGGGCGGAGTCTACCTGTTCGGCTGGTCGTCCACCGACCCGGCCTTCGGCGACCCGCTGACGATGATCCACCATCCGGAGGCCTCCTGGACCCGCATCGCCTTCGGTTACCGGGCCGGCGATCTGCCGGTGTCGATCTCCGGCGCGATCGCGCCCGCGAATCTCTATTACCAGGTCGATCTGGCACAGGGAATCGTCGAGCCCGGCTCATCCGGCTCTCCGCTGCTGAACGCGAATGGGGAGATCGTTGGCACCGCGACCGGAGTTCCGATCCTGCAAGGCGGAGAAACATACTGTGACGTAGATCCTTTCCACGCCACTTACAGCCGTTTCTCCACGGCATGGGCCGCGGTGGCGCCGTATCTCAACGTCAACTCCGCGCCGGACTTCTCCGTCACGCCGCAATCCATCAGCCTCACCATGTCCAATGGCGTGCTGACCGGATCTCCGCAATCGATCGTCATCACCACAAAAAGCCAATCGCTGGTTTCTTACAACGTGCAGCCGGCCGATTACTGGCTCACGCCGACTTTCGGCGTGACCGGAACAGTGGCCGCCGGTTCCCCGGTCACCGTGGGTGTCGGCGCTTATGACATCTGGCTCACGCTGAACGGAACTTATCGTTCCTCCTTCACCATTACGGTCGGCAACAGCACGCCGGTAGTCGTCCCGGTCACTCTGACGATATCGAATACGCAATCGAACGTCGTCTTCAATATGAATGACGCCGATCCGTTTCGCATCGTCACATCTATTCCCACGGCGGATGGCGAGGTCTGGCCGTTCGCTATCAATCTGACGGAGGTGAATGGAGTCGGCACTACGGTCACGGCATTCCGCGTGGGCGGGATCGACTACTCAAACATGATTCCCAAGCTGCTGGGCGGCTCCACCATCATGCCGTCCCAGTCGATCGACGCCATGGTGGAGTTGAGCGCCACGAGTGCCTTGCCCTCCTCCGGCCAACTGACCGTCGAATTCGACGGCGTCGATCAGCCGTCCGGCACGCCCTGGACGCGCTCGCTGCCGGCCATTTTCAACGGCTCCATCGATAGTGAGTTTCTGGTGATCGGCATGCCCCAGGTCGTGCGCCCGGATAGCTCCTCGCCCGATTGTCCGTACCCGCAGCATATCGTAGTCCAGGCGCTGGGACCGTCGCCGGTCACTCTCACCTCTTTGTTCCGTTTCATCGACGCTTATCCGCCGGTCGCGCCCACCTTGGGATCCAGTTACATTCCGCCGGGAGGCGCTCTGCAGACGGACATTTGTCACGCGGATGAAGTGAACGGAAATCTAACCGGAACCGACCCCAGCGGCGTAAATCTCAACGCTTACTTCTCGCCCGTGATCTACCCGGCCGCCCCGGTTTATTCCAAGCTGAGCGTCAGCCCCGGGATAGTGGCCTTGAAATCGCAGGACGCCACCTCCGCCACTCTATCGATCGACCCCGGGGCATCCTCGATGGCCTGGACAGCTTCGATCGTGTTCAATCAGCTTCCCAACTCCTGGCTGCGTGTGGCGCCGACGGCCGGTTCCGGCGCCGCCCCGCTGACCGTGACGGCCAATACCACGGGCCTGACGTCCGGACTTTACACCGCGAGCATCATCGTCCAGTCGGAAGTTTCGACGCCGCAATACCGGGCCATTCCCGTCACGCTGCAAGTCTCGGCTTCCGGGCTCGTCGCCGTGAACGGCGCGTCATTCAGTTGGGGAGCCGCGCCCGGCAGCCTGGTCAGCCTGTTCGATCCGAACATGCAACTGGCAACCGGCACGGAAGCCGCGTCGGCGCTCCCACTGCCACCGACCCTCCAAGGCACGTCCGTAACAGTGAATAACATCGCCGCGCCGTTGTATTATGTCTCCCCGGCGCAGTTGAATGTCCAGATACCCTACGAAGTGCCGCCCGGCAATGCCACGCTAACGGTCCGCAACTCCGCGGGACAGATCGACACGCAACAGATCTACGTGAACGCGGTTGCTCCCGGCATCTTCCTGGCCGACGGCAGGCACATTGCTCCGGACATTCCGACTAAGGCAGGTGACTACGCCATACTCTTCATCTCGGGACAAGGCTACGTCTCGCCGCAAGTGTCCACGGGCGCCGCGCCCCCGGATCCATCGCAGATTCCGGTGTCGCAACTGCCCATGCCGCTCGCCAATGTCGCCGTGTTCGTCAACGGCGCGCCGGCCCAGGTCACCTTTGCGGGCATCCCCTATTTCCTGGCCGGCGTGACGCAGGTTAACTTCATCGTGCCGGCCGGCACACCCAGCGGCGACCAGGAGGTGGTGGTTACCGTGGCGAATCTGCCCAGCAACACCGCCTACATCACGATCGCGCCGTGATCGCCCGGTTAACGCAAGCCGCCGGATGCCAGCATGGTTTCGCCGGTCAGCCAGCCGGAGTCCGTGGAAGCCAGAAACACGGCGATGGGGGCGATGTCATCCGGCTGCGCGATGCGTCCCAGCGGAGTGCGCTCCTCAGACTGCTTTTGGAAGTCGCTGCCCTTGAGCCCGGCGGCCACAAATCCTTCCGTCTCCACCATGCCGGGATTGATCGAGTTGACGCGGATCTTCCGGGGTCCCAGCTCTTTCGCCAGCACTTGCGTGACGGCGTCCACCGCGCCTTTGGTGGCCGTGTAGACCGCCGAAGTGGGCGGCGTTAAACGGGTGGCCGTCGAGCCGATATTGATGATGCTGCCGCCGTCCGGGCCGAACAGTTTGGCGGCTTCCTGGGTGGCCAGCAGCAGGCCCAGCACGTTGGTGTTGAACTGCCGGTGGAACTGTTCCTCGGTGATTTCGCCCAGCGCCGCAAACTGGTAGACGCCGGCGTTGTTCACCAGCACGTCCAGTTTGCCGAACGCGCGCCTGGTCTCGGCGAAAAGGCGCCGCACGTCGGATGCCTTGGACACATCCGCCTGGACTGCGATCGCCTTTCCGCCAGCCGCGGCGATCTCCGTCACCACACGGTCGGCGCCGTCCTTGCTGGACGCGTAGTTCACCACCACGTCCGCTCCCTCAGCCGCCAGGCCCTTGGCGATACCCGCGCCGATACCTTTCGAGGCGCCCGTGACCACCGCCACTTTGTTCGTCAGTTTGTTCATAATCCCCCTCCTCCTCGTTGCCGATCCATCTTGTTTTGACGATTCGACAACTGTCTAATTGATGTGGGCGGGGCGAGGATGGATTCGCGGTCTGACGATTCAAATCTTCCGCAGATGGTCGACGTAGGCGCGCAGCACGTCACGCTGGAGGATCAGGTCGGCGAACTTTCCCTTGCGCACGATCGCAATCAGGCCCGCGGTTTCCAGTTCCTTGACGTGATGCGAAAGCGTGGCGGCGCTTACCGGCTGGCGGCCGCGCACGTCGGCGCAGGATACGGCGCAGTCGCGCGCGCCGATCTGCTTCAGGATCTGGTAGCGCCGCGGATCGGCGAGGGCTTTGGCGATCAGGCGGATCTGCTGGGGCGAGAGCGATTTGGGCTTCGGCACGGCGGCTATGTCCAATATGACACACCGGCTGCTAGGATCCGGCCGTGGATGCCTGCCGGGAAAAGCAGGCGCGCACCTCGGGACTTACGTTCACCGGCCGGCGGGTCTGCGCGTCGATCGGGCACCAGATGGAGCGGGCTTTCGCCAACAGGCTGCGATCGCGCGCGCGCAGCAACTCGGTGTGGCGCTCGAAGCGGATCCGGGTGGCCGTCCCCACCCAAGTCCGGGCGACGATGCCGTCCTCCAGATAGGCGGCCTGTTTGTAGTCGATCTCGTGGTGCAGCACGATCCACACCAGCCGGCCCTGGTCGGCTGGCGGCGCCACGGCCCGCCAGTGGGCGGCGGCCGCTTCCTGCACCCATCGCAGATAGGTGACGTTGTTGACGTGGCCGATCTCGTCGATGTCCGCGGGCTGCACCGCGAGCGTCACCTCAAAAACCTCCGCGAATTCGTTCATCTCTCTTATTATCCGACTGTGCCCCTGTTTTGACCGCTCCGGCGCATGCGTGCTATACGTCAGCCATATGCGTTTCCGTAAGACTTCGCGGCGAGGCTTTCTGGGCGGGGCCGCCGGAGCCGCCGCCATGGCCGGTACGCCCTCGCATGCCCAGGAGCGTAAGGCCCGCTCATCGACGCCCAGCCTGGCGCTGGAGGATTTCCAGCCCAAGAGCATGCTGGTGGTGCCGGAGCATCCCGTGGCGCGCGCGAAATACCCCGTCATCGACGTTCACACGCACGTCGGTTCGATCCTGCCCCGCAAGCGCGCCGCTGGATCGCCCGAGTTGGCCGCCGCCCTGCGCGGCCTGGACGAGATTGTGGCGTGGATGGACCGGATCAATCTGCGAACCATGATCAACCTGACGGGCGGATACGGCGAGCGCCTGCGGCAGAACGTCCGCGACTTGCAGGAGCGCCATCGGGACCGCTTCTTCAATTGCGTGGAACCCGCGTACGACAGAGCGCGGGAGCAAGGCTATGCGCAATGGCAGGCAGCCGAGATCGAGCGCGGCAAACGGGACGGCGCCGTGGGCGTGAAGGTGCTCAAGACGCTGGGCCTCTATCTGCGCGAGAACGGGAAGGACGGGCCGCTGGTGCGCATTGACGATCCGCGCTTCGACCCCATGTGGGAGGCCGCCGGGCAATTGAAGCTGCCGGTGTTTATTCATACATCCGATCCGGACGCCTTCTTTACGCCGATCGACCGCTTCAACGAGCGCTGGGAAGAGCTGGGGCATCATCCGGACTGGTCCTTCTACGGGAAGGATTATCCGCCCAAGGCGGAACTGCTGGCGGCCCGCAACCGCGTGATCGCGCGCCATCCCAAGACCACCTTCGTGGGTTTGCATGTGGCTAACCATCCGGAGAATCTGGACGAGGTTTCGATCTGGCTGGACCGGTATCCGAACCTGTACGTGGAACTGGCAGCGCGCCTGGGCGAGTTGGGGCGCGAACCGCGCCGCGCCCGCGCGTTTTTCGACCGCTACCAGGACCGCATCATGTTCGGCACCGATGCGACGCCCAGCGAAAGCGGCACGCCGCAACAGGACCTGAAGCCGGAGCTGTATCAGATCTATTTCCGCTGGCTGGAGACGCTGGACGAATACTTCGATTACGCGCCCAGCCGCACGCCGCCGCAAGGCCGCTGGAGAATCTACGGCATCGGGCTGCCCGACGCCATTCTGAAGAACGTCTATCACAACAACGCGGCGCGCCTGCTGGGCTGGGCGGAAATATAACCCCGCGCGGATGCGCGCCGGCTACGTCAAATACCAGCCTTTGCGGAACGTGGGCCTCAGATACTGATTGGCCTCGTCGTTGTTGGAGAAACGCATCCGGTCGGCGTCCCATTCCAGTTTGCCGTCGACGCGCAGGGCGATCACTCCGAGCAGCATCCACTCCACAAAAGGCACCGCCACGCTGAAGTTCGAGCAGGCCGGATCGCCGCCCTTGCAGGCTCGAATCCAGTCGCGGTAGTGGCCCGGAGAGCGGGTCAGCAGAGGCTGCGGGAAATGGTAGTCCTTCATCTTGTCGACCGGAATCAGCCGGGTCTCTTCGCCGTAGGTGCCCGTGGTGAGCATGCCTTTGTCGCCGATGAACAGGCTTCCGTCGGGCCGCGGCTTCATGGCATGAGGGTCTTTGCTGGTGGCCTCGAACTTCTGATAGTCGAACACGTCACCGATGAATCCGGTAAACGGACGCGGCTCTCTCCAATGGGCGGCTTGGTCGCGCGGCGATTCCGGCAGATCTCCCAGCAGTTCGCCATCCGGCACGCCCTGGATCTTCGGCGTCTCCGTCATGCCGTCGTACCAATACAGCGTGACCGGAGGCATGGATTTGCGGGCCGGGAATTCGTAGCGCAGCACCGACTTGCGCGGGAACATGAAGCTGCTCGGGCCTTCCTTGTGAACACACTCCACGCTCAGCGGCGCGCCCAACTGCAGCGCCAGATTCGGCGCACCCAGAATATGACAGGCCATGTCGCCCAGCGCGCCGCAGCCGAAATCGTAGAACCCCCGCCAGTTGGCGGGCTGATAAAAATGGCCGTTCAACGGAGACTTGTAGTCCGGACCGCCGGAGGTATAGGGCCGCTTTTCGGCGATGCCTAGCCACAGGTCCCAGTCCAGCGTGGACGGCACCGGCTCGGTGGGAGGAATTTCGGTGAGCCCCTGCGGCCAGATGGGGCGATCGGTCCAGGCGTGTACTTCGGTCACATTGCCGATCTCGCCCGCCCAGATCATCTCCGCCGCCTGCCGGGTTCCCTCGTTGGAATAGCCCTGGTTGCCCATCTGCGTGGCGACCTTATATTTATTCGCCGCCTCCAGCAATTTGCGGGCTTCCCACACCGTGCGGGTCAGCGGCTTTTGCACGTACACGTGCTTGCCCCGTTCCATGCACCAGGTGGCAGCCGTGGCGTGCATGAAGTCGGGAATGGTGACGATGACGGCGTCGATGCTGTTGCCCTGCTCGTCCAGCATTTTGCGGAAGTCTTTATACTTGGGAACCTTCTCGTACTCGTTGAACTTGCGCGCGGCGCGCTCGTCGTCCACGTCGCACAGCGCCACGATGTTCTCCGTGGCGCACCCTTTGATGTCGCTCGCCGCCTTCCCTCCCGCGCCGATGGAAGCGACATTCAACTTCTCGTTCGGCGATCGATAGCCGAGCCGGGTCAGAGAAGGCACGCTGCCGAATCCCGGAACGGGAATCGCCCCCGCCAGCAGCGAGCCGAAAAAGAAATGGCGTCGAGTGAAATGGTAAGCCACGGAAAAATCCCTCCTCGTGTTTATTCTATTTTGTTTGCGGCTAACGGTGGCGGCGATTTCGCGTTCAGATACGCAAACAGGCGCGGTATCGATGCCCGCCGGCCCGCCAGCGGCACGAATCCGCCGGCAGGGTCCTTGCGGCGCCGCGACTCGATCATCGGATAAAGATAGTGCGCGTTGAGCAGATGGCCCCAGGCCCCGTCGCGCTGGTAGCGTTCGCCGCCGATTTCGACGCTGCCCGGTCCGGTGGCGTTCGCCAGCACACCCAGCCGCGCCACGATGTCCTTCTCGTTCCCGTAGCTCTCGATCCACGGGACCGGGATCCGTTTCCGGCCAATGGTTTCGACCGGCAGCATCACGCTGGCGCAGTTGGCGAAGCAGTAGATTTCGAGCTTGCGCCATTCTGCGAGCGTCACCGGCTCCGGGTGCCGTAATCCGTAGCCCGGCCACTCGAAAGCCGCCGGAGCCGCCGGCGGGTGTTTCCGCCCTGTTTGGGCGGCACGCATGGTGCCTGCAAAGTTCCATCGTTGGGCCAACCGCCGCGCCACCGCATGTTCCGGCGCGACAGTTACCGCCGCGGCCCGCTCCGCGTAAGCCGCGGGGTACAGTTCCTTCAGGGTTTCGAGGATCACAGCGGACAGGATGGTGCCCTGCGAGTGGGCCAACAGAATGAGGCGCTGGCATCTTCTGTCCTTCAGAGCGGCATAGATCGGGGGGAAGGCTACTGTCGCGGACTCGGTTACCCGGCTCCACTCCTTTCCCACCGCGCAGGCCGCCAGGTCGGGCAGCCAGCCGCGGGTATAGTTATGCAGCACGGTCAGGGGACGTTCGAACAGATGATGCAGATACTCCGCGTTGAGCCGGACCACGCCGCGGTCGGTACAGATTCCATTGATGAAGAACCACCGTTCGCGCGGCGTGGGATCCGGCACATCGCGTCCGGCCGGATACCGGAATACGCTCGACGGCCGGAACAACAGGTCCGCGCACGGGAGATTCAATCCGGGCGGCCTCCATGGCAAGGCGGGGACAAGAATGTGAGCCAGCGCGGGCAAACCCTTGGACCATTCCTGGCAGGCCGCCAACTGCAGCTCGGTCGGCGGACACGTTTGGATGCACCAGGAATCCGGATTGCCCAGGACCGAACGGATGTAATCCGGCGGGTACATCTGGAGAGCATGAGTCACATTGCATGCCAGATCGATCGCAGTTCTGATCATATAGGCCCTAAACTCCGATTCCAGTTTACTCGTTTTGACGCTTAGTGGCGAAAATAACCATCCATTTGGATGGTGACACCCGGCAAGTCTTAGCCTATGATCCAGATAGCCTCGAGTTACGCCGGCGAATTTCCGGTCCACTAAGCCGGCGCGGCTGGAGGATGCTGTCTTGCACCACAATCCGTGAAAGCTCAACATCGATCAGGAGAGATGAAATGAACTGCCGTAAATTGCAACAGAAGCGAGTCTTCGGACTCTGGAAAATCAACGGAGCCCGGGTAGCGGTCCTGGCGCTCACGATCTTAACCGTAATGACTGCGATGCCCACATTCGGAGCCAGCCTGGTGATGCCGCCACCCACCCCTCCGGCGATTACACCGCCGCCGGGTAACACGGCCTACCTCTTGGGACACGCGACCGGTACGCAAGGCTATGTGTGTTTGCCTTCGGGTACGGGCGCCTCCTGGACGGTGAATGCCTCCAGGCCGCAAGCCACCTTATTCATCAACATCATTGGTGGTTTCAGCCAGCAGATTCTCACCCACTTTCTCAGTCCGGATACCAATCCCAACCAGTACGCTCCGTCGCCGCTTCCCTTTGGCAGCCCCACCTGGCAGAGTTCGTTCGATAGCAGCGCTATCTGGGGTAACAAACTGGGCAGCATCAACGCCGGGACTGATCCGAGTTGTCCCTCATCGGGCGCCATCTCCTGCCTGCTACTACAGGTGATCGGCACCCAGTTGGGGCCCTCGTATAAGACCGGCGTCCTGACGCCGGCAACTTATGTCCAGAGGTTGAACACAACCGGTGGCAGCGCGCCGGATACCGGCTGCGCCGTCTCCACCGACGTCGGCGGACAGGTGCTGGTTCCGTACACGGCGGACTATTACTTCTACAAAGCGAACTAAGTCAGTATCTAATAGCACGTTAGCTGGGTTAGTCTGGAACGCAAGATGCACTGACAGCTATCGTGCCATGGAGGATACAGGCGATTTGGCTCCTCGCTGTCATGGGGCCAGGTACAATGTGGGGTGTCGTCTCCGCGCCCGGCGCGGCCACAATCATACAGCGGTCCGTGGCGGCCAACCAGCGGGATTGGTTGGCCGCCCCGCAGTATGAGTATCAGGAGCGCGACCAAACCGGTCACGGAACCAGGACTTATCGGGTAAGAATGATCTCGGGCTCGCCGTACCAGCAGCTCACGGCCATCAATGGAGCCCGGATATCCCCCTCCGAGCAGTTGCAGGAAAAGCGCAAGCTGGCCGCGGCCATCGCGCGCCGGCGCCACGAGACACCCGGTGAGAGACAGCGCCGGATCGCCGCTTATCGCGCGGACCGGCGGCGCGACCACCAGTTAATGAATCAATTGACCGCCGCGTTCGACTTCAAGCTGGTCGGCACGGAAAACCTGGAGGGGCGCCGAGTGTACGACCTTCAAGCTACGCCGCGCCCGGGCTACAGGCCGCCCAATCGCGACACCCGGGTATTGACCGGAATGCGCGGCGAACTTTGGATCGATACCCAGACTTTCCAGTGGGTAAAGGTAGAGGCGCATGTCATTCACCCGGTCTGGATTGAGGGTTTCATCGCGCGCGTGGAGCCGGGCACGCGCTTCGAGCTGGAGTACCGGCCGGTGAGCGACGGCGTCTGGCTGCCGTCACACTACCAGATGCAGGCCACTGCCAAGGTGCTGTTCGTGTTCTCGCATCACGATCAGGCCGACCAGGCTTACTACGATTATCGGAAGGCCGGGCCGCCGGCAGAGTAGTCACCTGCCGGGCCGGGCTTGCAGCGCGGCGAGGATGACGTCCACCTCGCCGGCGGAAGCCAGCTTTTCCAACCGGTGTTCTTCGATGCCCGCGCAGCGGCCGAGTATCATTCTGGCGCCGCCGGCGTGGCCGAAGTTGTGCCAGCGGGCCATCTCCAGCAGCGGTGGGAGCGCCTGCGCGCGCAGCGCCGAGAGCAGCTTCGGATCGCGGCCGCGCGTCAGCACTTCCAGCAGGATGAGGGACTTGTTGCGATCGGTCCAGGAACGCGAATACAGCATCTCAATGAAGCCCGCGGCGGGGATCCATGAGGCAGGCTTGGAACCGGACGCCGCCAGCACCCACAGTGCGCGCGTCGCGTTGTTGCGGACCTCTTCGTCGGGGTCGTGGCTGGCCTGTACCAGAGCACCGATCTGTTCGCGGGACTGGCGTGCGTAGCCCATCAACCGCGCGGCGATGGCGCGGTGGTCCGCGTCGCCGGACGACTGCAACACGCGCTGGATGAGGCGTTCGTGGCCCACGGCGTAGCGGCGCATGGCCATTTGCTTGGACCGCGCAGCCGGATCGGCGGAGAGCGCGTAACCTTTGGATTGGTCCTCCGCGCTGCGGCCGGCGCTGACGGCCGCGGTCACGGCGGCCACGAACTGGCGATCGAGCTCCGTCACGGTGGCGGGCAGCCGGGCATCGCCATGCGGCACCGGGTTGTACGGCACGTCGCGCGCCGAACGCCCCCGCAGGCCGATGTAGAACATCAGCCGGCGTTGGTCGTCACAACACACGGCATTCACGCCGGTGGCATCGGCGGTGTGCTTGATCCGATCGATCAGCTTCTCCATCTGATCTTCGGTCACCTGGTCGCCTTCGTGGATCGGCAGGCGGGCGCGGATGGCATCGAGATCGATGCCGGCGTAGCCGTAGAAGTCGATGAAACCGATGTGCAGGCTCTGCGGCTGCGCGCAGGCCGCGACGGCCATGAGGGCGATTGCCAGCAGCGGGCGGTTCACGCGGTGGCTTTCTCGCGCGCGTGAATCTGCTGCAGGCTCCAGACCCGGATGGGATCGCGTTGCCGGGCAGCCATGGCTTCGGCCGCCGCGCGCGCGCCGCTCATGGTGGTGATGCACGGCACGCGATGCATCACCGCGCTGCGCCGTATGGCCTTCTCGTCGAAGAACGCCGGGGCGCCGGCGGTGGTGTAAACCGCCAGTTGGATGGTTCCGGCCTTCAACAGATCGACCGCGTTCGGACGGCCTTCGTTCACTTTGAAGACGGTCTTGCACGACAGGCCCGCCGCGCGCAGGGCCGCGGCGGTGCCGCGGGTGGCCACAAGCTGGAAGCCAAGGGCGGCGAACTTGCGCGCGACATCGACCGCTTCGGGCTTGTGGTGCTCGTTCACGCTGATGAACACCGTGCCCTTCTCGGGCAGCGGCGTGCCGGCGCTGATCTGCGCCTTGGCGAAAGCCTCGCCGAAATTGGCACCCACACCCATGACCTCACCGGTGGACCGCATCTCCGGGCCGAGCGCGGGATCCACGCCCGGAAATTTGTTGAACGGGAACACCGGCGATTTGACGAAATCCTGCGGCACCGGCAAAACGCCCGTGGCGCCGGTGAAATCGCGTATGCGTTTGCCGAGCATCAGGCCGACGGCGATTTTCGGCAGGGGCACGCCGGTAGATTTGCTGACGTAGGGCACGGTGCGGGAAGCGCGCGGATTCACTTCCAGCACGTATACGGTGCCATCCTTGATGGCATACTGCACGTTCATCAGGCCGATCACGTGCAGCGCCTTAGCCAGGCGCACGGTGTAGTCTGCGATGACTTCCAATTGCCGCCGCGGGATGGATTGCGCGGGCAGCACGCAGGAACTGTCGCCGGAATGCACGCCGGCTTCTTCTATGTGCTCCATGATGCCGGCGATCAGCACGTCGTCGCCATCGGACAGCGCGTCCACGTCCACTTCGGTGGCATCTTCCAGGAACCGGTCGATCAGCACCGGACGATCCTGCGAAAACGTGACGGCTTCGCGCATGTACTGGCGCACCATCTCTTCGTCGTAAGCGATGACCATGGCGCGCCCACCGAGGACATAGCTGGGCCGCACCAGCACCGGATAGCCGATGCGGCGGGCAATGCCACAGGCTTCTTCCACGCTGGTGGCCGATCCGTTCTCCGGCGCGGGAATGCCCAGATCGTCGAGCAGCTTGCCGAACAGCTTGCGATCCTCCGCCAGGTCGATATTCTCCGGATCGGTGCCGATGATGGGCACGCCCTGGCGTTTGAGCGGCAGCGCCAGGGTCAGCGGCGTCTGCCCGCCGAACTGGACGATCACGCCGTCGGGGCGCTCGGTATCGAAGATGTTCAGCACGTGCTCCAGGGTCAGCGGCTCGAAATACAGGCGATCGCTGGTGTCGTAGTCCGTGGAGACCGTCTCCGGGTTGCAGTTCACCATGATGGATTCGTAGCCCATCGACTGCAGCGCGAAGGAGGCGTGGCAGCAGCAATAGTCGAACTCAATTCCCTGCCCGATGCGGTTGGGGCCGCTGCCCAGGATCATGATCTTTTTGCGATCGGACGGCTCGGCTTCGCTGGCCGTTTCGTAGCTCGAATAAAGATATGGCGTGAAGCTTTCGAACTCCGCCGCGCAGGTATCCACGCGATTGAACACGGCCTCCACGCCCAATGCCTTGCGTTTTTCCCGCACGGCGATTTCGGTCACGTTCCAGGCTTTGGCGATCTGCGCATCGGAGATCCCGTAGCGTTTGGCGCGCGCGAGCGTTTCCCGGTTCACCGCTTCCATGCTGGCGCCCAACTGCGGGCTGAAGCGGATCACCTCCTCCACCTGCTCCAGGAACCAGGGATCGATGGCGGTCATCTCGTGGATCTCTTCCGCCGTGTAGCCGCTTTCGAAGGCGAAGCGGATGTAATGGAAGCGATCGGGCGTCGGGGTGATCAGCTTTTGCGGGATCAGGTGGGTGTCCAGCTTCTCCGAGCCGAAGGCCTTACCGGTTTCCAGGCTGCGCACGCCCTTCCACAACGCCTGTTTGAAGGTGCGGCCAATGGCCATCACCTCGCCGACCGATTTCATCTGCGTGCCGAGCGTGGGATCGGCGCCGGGGAATTTTTCGAACTGCCACTTCGGAATCTTGACCACCACGTAATCGATGGTCGGCTCGAAACAGGCGGGCGTCTTGCGCGTGATGTCGTTGCGGATCTCGTCCAGCCGGTAGCCCACTGCCAGCTTGGCGGCGATCTTGGCGATGGGGAATCCGGTGGCCTTGGAAGCCAGCGCGGAGCTGCGCGAAACGCGCGGATTCATCTCGATGATCACCATGCGGCCGGTCTTGGGATCGATGGCGAACTGCACGTTGGACCCGCCGGTGTCCACGCCGATTTCGCGCAGACAGCGTATGGCGCCGTCGCGCATCATCTGGTATTCGCGATCGGTCAAGGTCTGGGCGGGCGCCACGGTAATGGAATCGCCGGTATGCACGCCCATGGGATCGAAGTTCTCGATCGAGCAGACAATGATCACGTTGTCGGCCAAATCGCGCATCACTTCCAGCTCGAATTCCTTCCAGCCGAGCACGCTCTCTTCGATCAGGACTTCATGCACGGGCGAGAGCGCCAGGCCGCGATCGATGATTTCGACCAGGTCCTCGCGATTGTAGGCGATGCCGCCGCCGGTTCCGCCCAGCGTGAAACTGGGCCGCAGGATGCACGGGTAACCGATGCGCTCGCCGAATTCCAGCGCTTCGGCTTCGGTCTTCACCAGCTTGGAGCGGGGCGTTTCCAGCCCGATCTGCCGCATGGCGTCTTTGAACAGCAGCCGGTCCTCGGCCTTTTTGATGGCGTCGATCTTGGCGCCGATCAGCTCCACGCCATAGTGATCGAGCACGCCGGCTTCGGCCAGCTCCACCGACAGATTCAAGCCGGTCTGGCCGCCCACCGTGGACAGCAGCGCGTCGGGCCGTTCCCTGGCGATGATCTCTTCGAGGTATGGGCGCGTGAGCGGCTCGATGTAAGTGCGATCCGCCAGGTCCGGGTCCGTCATGATGGTGGCGGGATTGGAGTTCACCAGCACGACCTCGTAGCCGTCGGCGCGCAGAGCCTTGGCGGCCTGGGTTCCGGAGTAGTCGAACTCACAGGCTTGCCCGATGACGATAGGTCCGGAGCCGATGATCAGGATGCGGTGCAGATCGTTTCGCCGCGGCATCGGTCAGCGTCCTTCCGCCATGAGCTTCACGAAATCGTCGAACAGGTAGTGCGAATCGTGCGGCCCGGGCGCCGCCTCCGGATGATACTGCACGCAGAACGCGGGATAGTTGCGATGGCGGAAACCTTCGAGCGTCTGATCGTTGAGGTTCATGTGGGTGATGTCTACTGCGTTCAGGTCGAGCGAATCGGGATCGACGGCGAAGCCGTGGTTGTGCGAGGTGATCTCGACCCTGTTGGTCACCTTGTTGATCACCGGGTGATTCGCGCCGCGATGGCCGAACTTCAACTTGTAGGTGCGGCCGCCGGACGCCAGGCCGAGAATCTGGTGGCCCAGGCAGATGCCGAAGATCGGCACGCGGCCCATCAACTGGCGCACGTTAGAAACCTGTGCCTGCAACGGCTCGGGATCGCCAGGACCGTTGGAGAGAAATACGCCGTCGGGTTGGAGCGCCAGCACGTCCGCGGCGGAAGTCAGCGCCGGGACCACGGTGACGCGGCAGCCCACCTGCACCAGGCGGCGCAGGATGTTCTGCTTGATGCCGAAATCGTAAGCGACCACGTGAAATCGCGGCTCCGCGGGCGGCGGCACCAGTTCGGAGGGGGAGCAAGGCTCCACGGGCCGGTCCCAGCCATATGGCTCCGCGGTAGAAACGCGGCTGGCCAGGTCCAGGCCGGCCATGGCCGGGATCTGCCTGGCCTTCGCCACCAGTTTCGCGGCATCCGTGTCCATCGCCGACAACACGCCGCGCATGACGCCGCGCGTGCGCAGGTGCCGGACCAGCGCGCGCGTATCCAGATCCGAGGCCACCGGGATGCCGTGCCGGCTCAGAAACTCGCGGGCTTCTTCGTGCGAGCGCCAATTGCTGGTGATGGGCGAAAACTCGCGCACGGCCAGGCCCTCGATATAAGGATGGGCCGATTCGTTGTCCGCGTCGTTGGTGCCGTAGTTTCCAATCTGGGGATTGGTGAGAATCACGATCTGGCCGGCGTAGGAAGGATCGGTGAAGATTTCCTGGTAGCCGGTGATGGCGGTATTGAAGACGACCTCGCCGGATCGCTCGGCAGGCGCACCAAAACTCCGGCCCTCGAAGACGGTACCGTCTTCCAGGGCGAGGATGGCAGATGGCAACTCGATGGTCCTCCCGGGGATTGGTTCACGACCATTTTAGCAGGGGCTCGCAGGTGGCGCTGGAGATCGTTACCGTCCGCCGAGTTTCATTTGCGCCCGTAGATGGTGGTCGCCGGATTGTAATTCCGCCAGTCGAACCAATAGTCCTTCAGCACTTCGACCGGCTCCAGGCAGGTTCCTTTGGCTTTGCCGGAAACAGCGCAGCCCGGAAAGTTCCACTCGCTGCCGGTGCTGGCATCGATCAGCAGGCCGTCCGGCCGGCGGTAGAAGTCCGGCACGCCGGGAACACCCGGGATGCGATCGCGAAACGCGCGCACAGATTGCCCGTCAGGCCCCACGACTAACAGCACCGCTTCTGAGCCGACGCGGTCCTTGACCAGCTTTTCGCGCACCACCTGATCGTAGAGGTACGCCCGGCTGGCGCCGGACGCGCGGATGCCGAGCATCAGGTCGCGGGCCTTCAAAGCATGCTCATGGAAGTCGATCACGGTGGGAGCGCGCTGCATACGCACGTCCCAGTTCTTGGGAGCGTACTCGAAGGCGTACCGCGGCACGTCGGCGAGCACGGTGCCTTCCGGCTGTTCAGATTTCCACGTGCCGAAATTCAACTCGTCGGAGTGCACCAGCGTCAACTGGCTCCCTTGGAGCGGTCCCGCGATGGCCTTGCCGCTGATCTGCTGCCAATACGTGCCGGTCTCCTCGTCGCGCATCAGGAAGTTCTGGTTATTGATGCCGGCCAGATGAAAAGTAAGCCGCAGCCCGGCGATCTCTCTGCTCCACACCAGACCGGTGTGACAGAGCGTTCAATACGTCGCGACGAGGGCCACCTTATCCAGAACGTCGTTGATGACGTGATGATACGAGACGATGCGTATCGGATACGCGCGGGCGGCTTCGCCCAATCTGACGGCGATCACCTTCTCGTCGCTATCGAGCTTCACCTGCGAGGCCGCGCGAAACACCGGATGCGCGTCGGGATGAAACATCAGCTCGTAGACGTTCACGCGAGACAGCGCGGCCAGGGCGCACACCAACAAGGCGCCAGCGGTGGCGACTGCCCGCCGCCACCAGCGGTTTTGCGCGCGCCAATAGAATACCAGGGCCGCCAGCGCGGCGAACGCCGACAGCGTGGCCGCCGCCAGCTTGTATCGCAGCACCAGCAGGGCGGCGGCGAGCTCATGCGCACCCTGGGCCCGGAACGGTTGGATCACGTAGAGCGGATAGATGATGCAGGTCAGGGAGAAGGCCAGGCAGGCAATGAGAATCAGGACCGCGGCGCGGCGGTTCATGGGCGGCCCTCCAGCGGCAGGCGCAGGTAAATCGCGCCTGGAGCGGTTTCGGCGGCATAAGGCGCGATGCGTTCGAAGCCCAGCCGGTCGTAGATCGCGAGCGCGGTACGCATGACCGGCATGGTATCGCCCAACAATTCGCGATAGCCGGCCGCGCGGGCTTCGCCGATCACCCATTCCAGAAGCGCACGGCCGATTCCCTGGCCCCGGAACCGTTCCCGAACATACAGGCGCTTGGCTTCCGCGCGAACGGCGTCCAGGCGCCGCAAGGCGATGCATCCGGCTGGATCGCCATTGGATAGAGCCAGCGCCAGGCGTCCGCCCGGAGGGACGTAGCTACCCGGCAGTCCGGCCAGTTCGGCGGCGAAATTCTGAAAGCAGGGTGTGAAATCGAACGACTGCCAGTATTCCTCAAAAAGCGCTCGTACCTGGGCCACGCGCCCCTCCGCCGCGGCCGGGACAATCTCCATGAGGCTACTCTATCAGGCCGGGATGGCGCCAGGCATCCCGGCGACGCTTCCAGCCCGCCTCACGGTACCGGTCAAAAGCCACATCCTGTTCCAAATCGGAACGGGACCCGGCTCTTCAGTCCGCCGCCGCGCGGCGCGGCGCCCGGGAAGAAGCCCTGGCCGCCTGCTGCTCGATGTCTTGGATGCGGCTGTCGATAGCGATTAAAAACACTGCTTTGCGAGGCGATTCCGGCCAGGCGTTGACCACGTCGCGCCGGTATTTGAGGAACCTCATCTCTTCTTTCACGCTCCTCAGAGGGTGCACGTCATATGCCAGCATCACGGACGGACTGGTGTAACATGGGAGATCAGCCACAATTGGCCTAAAGGAGGGCGCATGAGTCCTGTAGATGAGGCGCAAGTCAATGGCAGCGTCGGAGAACAGGTCAAACCGGCCGTCGAGCCGCAATCTGCCGGCAACGTCGAAAAAATCCGGGACATCCTCTTCGGACCGCAGATGCGCGACTACGAGAGGCGCTTCGCACGGCTGGAAGAGACTCTGCTGAAGGAGGCGGCCGACCTGCGCGACAGCACCCGGAAACGTTTTGAGGCGCTGGAGGTGTACATCCACCGGGAATTTGAAGCGCTGGAAGGGCGGCTGCGGGCCGAGCGGGACGAACGCGGCGCTTCCCACGACAATCTGGCGCGGCGGATCGGCGAACTCAACGACCAGACCGCCGGCGCGCAACGCGAACTGCGCGGCGCCATCCTCCAGCAGTCCAAGGATCTCGGCGACGAGATCGAGCGGCGCCACCAGGAGATGGCCGCTACGCTCGAAAGGCGTTTCCACGAACTGCGGAAAGACAAGACGGACCGCGCCGCGCTGGCGGCTCTGTTCAGTGAAGCCGCGCTCCGCCTGAACGACGAATTCCAGGTTCCCGGCGTCGACGCCTGAGCGGCACGCGGCGGGCCGCGAACGCCATGCCTGATGAACCTCAAGGGAACGGCCATGGCTCGGCGAACGCCTTTGCCGAGCTGCGGAGCCTGCTGGTCGGGCCGGAACGCGAACAGCTTGCCGATATCCGGCGCCGGCTGGACGATCCCGCGCGCATCCTGCAGGATCTCGGCCGAGTGCTGCCGGAAGCCATCCGGCTGCGCAGCAAAGATCGCAAGCTGCGCCTGGCGCTGCACCCCATCGTAGAAGAGAGCATCCGTGTTTCGGTCCAGCGCGATCCGCGCATGCTGGCCGACGCGCTGCATCCGGTCATCGGCTCGGCGGTGCGCAAGGCGGTGGCGTCCGCGCTGCAAAACATGATGCTCACGCTCAACCAACTGGTGGAGCAGAGCGTCTCTCTGCGCGGCCTGCGCTGGCGGCTGGAGGCCTGGCGCACGGGCAAATCCTTCGGCGAAATCCTGCTGTTGCGCAGCCTGCTGTACCGTGTCGAGCAGGTGTTCCTGATCCATCGCAAGACCGGGTTGCTGCTGCTGCACCGCGAAGCGTCCGCGGTGGTGGTGAAGGATGCCGACCTGGTTTCCGCCATGCTCACCGCCATCCAGGACTTCGTGCGCGATTCGTTCGGCGCGCCGGAAAATGCGCAACTCGAAACGGCGCAGGTAGGCGAATTCAGCGTCTGGATCCAGCACGGCTCGCAGGCCATCCTGGCGGCGGTGGTACGCGGCGCCGCTCCCCGGGAACTGCAACAGGTCCTGCAGGATACGCTGTGGCGCATCTCGCTCGACCGCGCCGCGGATCTGGAGCGTTTCGAGGGCGACGCCTCGCCATTCAAAACCTGCGCGCCGGATCTGGATGCCTGCCTGCTTGGCAAGGCGCCAGCGGCGGCGAAAAGGAATTCGCCGCTGCTCTGGCTGGCGCCGGCGGTGATCCTGATCGCGCTCGGTGTATGGCTGTTTTTCTCCATCCGGGCGCATCGCCGATGGGAGGCCTACGTCGGCAGCTTGCGGCAGCAGCCCGGGATCGTGGTGATCGCGGCGGAGAAGCATGGCGGACGCTACCAGATCACGGGCCTGCGCGATCCGCTGGCCCCGGACGGCCGCGCGCTGCTGGCGGCCAGCGGGATCGCCCCGGATCAGGTCAGTCTGCACTGGGAGCCTTATTTCTCCGGCCAGCCGCAATTCGCCGCCGTGCGCGAATTCGAGACCCGCCGCGCGGCGCTCGAGCGGCTGGCGCTCTATTTTGCCTTCGACCAGTCGCGCATCACGCCGGAACAGTTGACGGTCGTGGGCGGCGTGGCGGCGGACATACGCGATCTGTTCCGCCGGGCCGCCGCGGTCCAGCAGAGCATACGGATCGAGGTGCTGGGCCATACCGACGATTCCGGCACGGAACAGCACAATGCCGTGTTGGCCCAGACGCGTGCGGATCGCGTGGCCGCGGCTCTGGCCGCCGCGGGTGTACCTGCCGCGCGGCTTTCCGCGCGGGGCGGGGGGACCGGGGAAGCGCCGGGCCCTGGAACCACGGAGGATCCGGGCGCCGTGCGCCGGTCCGTGACCTTTCGCGTGGTGGGTGGATCCTGATGCCTCCCTTGCAGAAGAAAATCTGTATGGCCGGATCCTTTGCCGTCGGGAAGACCAGCCTGGTGCGCCGGTTTGTCGAGAGTATTTTCGACGAGCGCTATCAGACCACCGTAGGCGTCAAGATCGACAAGAAAGTGGTGCAGGCTGACGGTCAGGAACTCACCCTGCTGCTTTGGGATTTGGCCGGCGAGGACGACCTGGCGCAGGTGCGCCCGGCGCACCTGCGCGGCGCGGCGGGTTTCATCCTGGTGGTGGATGGCTGCCGCTCCCACACGCTCGAAACCGCTCTCTCGCTGGAACGCCGCATCACGCATGAGACGGGACCAGTCCCGTTTGTCCTGGCTCTGAACAAGGCGGATCTGGCATCCGGATGGGAGATTTCCGAGGCGGCCATCGATCCATTGCTGCGGCGCGGCTGGACTTGCGTGCGCACCAGCGCCAGGGACGGCCGCGGCGTGGAGGACCTGTTCCTGAGTCTGGCCAGAAAGATGCTTGAGGCGAAGGAATGATAGAGCCATCCGTTGCCCAAGCCGCCCTCTCCGTGCTCGACATCGTGGTGCTGGAGGAGAATGCTGATGGCTTTGCGGCCATCGGGCAGATACCCGACTGGTTTCCACGGCTGTTCCCCGATGGCGACGTGCGCAATGCACCGTATCTGGCCGAGTTTCTGACGACCGTCCCCGGACCGGGCGAGCAGCGTTACTCCGGTGTGTGGACCGAGCGGGACGGCAACGGCCCGGATTGTGGCCTGGAGGCGTGGGCCAGTCAGATCGACGGCCATACGGTGTTGTTGATCCACCGGCTGGGCGAGGAGTTCGAAGTCCGGCGCGCCGCCCTGCAGCAAGCGCGCGAGACCAGCCTCTCTTACGAGCGGCTGGGCAAAGTGACCCGCGACCTGGCCGACGCCAAGCTGCAGGTGGAGATGCGCAATCGCGAGGTGGAACGGATCAACCAGCTCAAGAACGAGTTTCTGGCCAGCATGAGCCACGAGCTGCGCACCCCGCTCAACGCCATCATCGGGTTCTCCAGCCTGCTGGCCGAGGAGAGCGCCGGGCCGCTCAACGCGGAACAGCAGACCTACGTGGCCCACGTGGCGCGCGCCTCCCGCCACCTGTTGGATCTCATCAACGATATTCTCGATCTCTCGAAGATCGAAGCCGGCCGCCTGGAACTGGCGCGCGAGCTGTTTCCCCTGGACGACGCGCTGAACGAAGTGCTGTATACCGTCCGCCCGCTGGCGCGCGACAAGGGCGTACGGCTGATCACCGGCCGCTCCGCCGGCAGCCAGATCTTCGCGGATCGCATACGCTTCAAGCAGATTCTGTATAACCTGCTGAGCAACGCCATCAAGTTCACGCCCACTACCGGCGAAGTCCGTCTGGATGCCACCGCCACGCCCGAACTGTGGACCATCGCCGTCACCGACACCGGTATCGGTATCCCGCGGGAAGAGCTGGATGCGATTTTCCAGAAGTTCCACCAGGTGGGCAGCGGGACCAAGGGCATACGCGAAGGCGCCGGGCTGGGGCTGGCCATCACCAAGCGGCTGGTGGAACAGCACGGAGGCGAGATCCGCGCGTACAGCGAACCGGGACTGGGCAGCCGCTTTGTCGTCACCCTGCCGCAGACCGTCAGCCGGCTGGAGCCGGCAGCGGACCTGCACGCCGATCCGATGCCCGCCGCCCCGGCCGTCGCGCGCCCGGACGTACGCGTCGCGGTGGTGGAGGACAACGGCGCCAATCGCGCCTTGTTCGAGGCCATGCTGAAATCTGTCTATCCCATATCGGTCTACGAGAATGGCGCGGAAGCGCTGGAAGCGTTCCGCCGCCAGCCACCCGACGTGGTGCTGCTGGACATCGCCTTGCCGGGTATGGACGGCATCGAAGTGCTGCGGCGCATGCGGGCCGAGTTGCCGTTGCGCAACATTCCGGTGATCGCCGTTTCGGCGCACGCGATGACCGGCGATCGGGAGAGATTCCTGGCTGCCGGATTCGATCAATACCTCGCCAAACCGGTAGCGGACCGCGCGGTGCTGCTGGCCGCCATCGAGCCGTTGTGCCGGCGGGCGAGGGCCCCGTTAGCGTCATGAACCTTCCGCGCCTGTCCTTGATCGCCATCGACGACGATCCGCAATCGCTGGCCTTGATCAAAGCCGCGCTGAAGCGGTTCGACATCGATGTGCACACCGCGGAAGATCCCGCCGTAGGGCTGGAAATGGTGCGCCGCAACCGTCCGCGCATCGTGCTGGTGGACCTGATGATGCCGGGCCTGTCCGGCATGGAAGTTCTGGAGCGGATCGTGGCGGACGATCCGTCGATCGACGTGATTCTGATGACGGCCTACTATTCGACCGAGTCGGCCGTGGAAGCCATCCAGAAAGGCGCTTGCGACTATCTCAATAAACCGCTGGATATCGAGCGCCTGCGCGCGCGGGTGGAGCGCCTGTTGGCCGAGGCCGAACGCCGCCAGAAGGCCAGCCGTCTGGACGCGGAGCTGATGGAAGCCTGCCGGTTTGAAGGCATCATTGGGCGCAGCCCGCTGATGCTGGAGGCGTTCGCGCGCATCAGCCGGGTGGCGCCGCACTTCCGCACCGCGCTGGTGACGGGCGCCACCGGCACCGGCAAAGAGATGGTAGCCCGCGCGCTGTACCGTTTGAGCCCGGCCGTCTCCGGACCGTTCGTGGTGTGCAACTGCGCGGCGATCCCGGAGAACCTGGTGGAGAGCGAGCTGTTCGGGCATACCCGCGGTTCGTTCACCGGCGCGACCCACGATCAGGCCGGCGTGTTCGAGCATGCCAGCGGCGGCGTCCTGTTTTTGGACGAGATCGGCGAACTGCCGCTGGCCGCACAGGCCAAGTTGCTGCGCGCGGTGCAGAACCAGGAGATCCAGCGGCTCGGCTCCCCCGGTTTGCGTAAAGTGAACGTGCGCATCGTAGCTGCCACCAACTGCGATCTGCGCGCGCTGGTGGAAGAGAAGCGTTTTCGCGAAGACCTGTTCTTCCGGCTGGCCATGGTGGAAATCAAACTGCCGCCGCTGGCCGCCCGCAAGGAGGATCTGCCGCTTTTGCTGCGTCATTTTGTGGATCACTTCAGCGGCGTCTATGGCAAGCCGGTGGATGGACTCACGCGCCGGGCCGAAGCCGTGCTGGTCCGCTACCACTGGCCTGGCAATGTGCGGGAGCTCGAAAACGCCATCGGCTACGCCTGCATGATGGCGGAAACCGGCGAGATAGACGTGGCGGATCTGCCGGACAACTTTCAGAAGGAGACATCCGCGGATAGCGCCGGGATCGACCTGGTGTCCGTCGAGGAGATCCAGCGCATCCACGCCCGCAAGGTGCTAGAGTATTTTGGAGGCAACAAGTTGCGCACGGCGGAAGTGCTCGGCGTGAGCCGTGCCACCTTATACCGCCTGCTAGGTCCACGAACTGAGACGACTGCGGCGGGCGAATCTCAATCGTGAGATCCCGCCCCTCGAAAACCGACGCAAAACCGCTTGCGCGGCCGGATTTGCCTGGCATCGTAAGTGCATTTTCGTCACAACCGAATACCCGGAGATTTCGATTGATTAGTAAGTTTTCAGAATTCATGCTCTATGCGACGTTTGGGAGCACGCTGCTGTTCTCCCAGACCGGTGGGGCGAACAAACCGCAGCCGGATGTGTTGATATTCACGGATGGCGAGAAACTGATCGGCCACCTGGTGAGTGCCAAGGGCGGCGCGGTCACTTTCAAGAGTGACATGGCCGGAGAAGTGACCGTGGACTGGAGTAAGGTCCAGGAACTGCGCACTGCGTCGCCGTACGCGGTGGTCGGCAAGAACGCCAAACTGCACAAGCATATGGACCTCGGCCAGGTGCCGGCGGGCAATCTCACCATGACCGACCAGAAGATCGCGGTGACGCCGGCGGCGGGCGCTCCGCGGACCGTCCCCGTGCCGGATACGGGCTTCGTAATGGACCAGCCGGCGTTTGAAAAAGCGATCAACAACAACGAGAGCTTCTGGAGCGACTGGGGCGGCACGGTGACGGCGGGACTCAGCCTGGTGGAAGCCACCCAGAACGCGCGCACCTTCACCGGCGGCATCAGCCTGGCGCGTACCGCGCCCGGCGTGAGCTGGCTGGATCCGAGCACCCGCACGCTATTCGACTTCAGCGCGGCTTACGGCAAAGTGAGCCAGCCCGGCCTGCAGGATATCAAGACCGCCATCTACCACGGGGATGCCGAGGAAGACAAGTACTTCTCCGCGCGCCTGTTTGGATTCGGCAATGCCGCCTTCGATCATAACTTTTCGCAAGGTCTGGATCTGCAGCAGACCTATGGCGGCGGCTTGGGCTGGACCGTATACAAGACCGCCGCCGCCGAACTGGATCTCAAGGCCGCGGCGTCTTATATCCACCAGAGCTTCCAGGAGAATGCCTCGAATCAGAGCCTGGTGGGTTCGACCTTCTCGGAGATTTACACGCGCAAGTTCCAGAAAGGCATTCTGTTGAGCCAGCAGTTCTCGGCGACACCCGCTTGGAACAATACCAGCGCGTATTTCGGAACCGCCAGCGTCACCCTGACGGTTCCGGTGCGCAAGCGGCTGAGCCTCGCGCTGGCGTCGCTCGATACGTTCCTGAACGATCCGCCGCCTGGTTTCAAGAAGAATTCATTCCAGTTTACGGCCGGGTTCACTTATGCACTCAAATAATTCCACAAACAAGAGGAGACTAACCATGAAGACCACTTCGATTTTGGCCGCGGCCGGCGTTCTGCTGATCGCGGGCAGCTTAGCATTCGGCGAAACCGGCACCGTGAAGGTGAAGGCCCCGACGGGCCGCGCCGGCGTATTCGTGGACGACAAATACGTAGGTCCGGCCGCGAACTTCGGCATTACCCGGGGCTACCCGGTGGAGGCCGGCGAACACACCATCACCGTACGCGAGCCGCGCTACGAGAGCGCCACCAGCAAGGTCACGGTGGTGGCCAAGAAGGCAGTTACGGTGAGAGTGGATATGAAGCGGCTGCCGGAGCCTAAGGGTCCGTTTGGCCGGCTGCGGGTCGAGGGCGCCGAGAAGTACGCGGCGGTCTACGTCAATGGCGGCTATATGGGCCATGTGGACGAGTTCGACAACTTCGCGCAGGGCCTGCTGCTGCCTGCCGGCGAATACACCGTCAAGGTCGTCTCCGTGAGCGGTGCGCCGGTCGCGGAGCAGAAAGTCGACTTGAAAGCCGACGGCACGGTGGTGGTGCACGCCGGCAAGTCCTAGTTCCACGCGGTATCGCAAAAGACGCGGGCCACCGGTAGAACCGATGGCCCGCCCCCAAGGCAACCGTCCCGATGATCCGGCGCGATCGGTCCGCTAAAATAGAACTTACGGAACCGATATATGGAATTTCTCGCCGCTAGCCTGCTCGAGCTCATCACCCAGACGTCCACGAATCTCCCGCCGGATGTGCGCACTGCCATGTCGCTCACGGCCGCCGCGGAGACGCCCGGCACCCAATCCGCCCAAGCGCTGAATATCATTCTGTCCAACATCGATATGGCGCACGACGACGAAGGTCCCATCTGCCAGGACACGGGCATGCCCACCTTCGTTGTCCACACGCCGGTCGGCGTGAATCAACTGGAGATCAAGCACGCTATCCGGCAGGCCATCGCCGAGGCCACGCGCCAGGGCAAGCTGCGTCCGAATTCGGTCGATTCGCTCACCGGCAAGAACAGCGGCAACAACCTGGGCACGGAAACTCCGGTGATGCACTTCGAGCAGTGGGAACGGAACGATATCGAGATCAGGCTGATCCTGAAGGGCGGCGGCTGCGAGAACAAGAATATCCAGTACTCCCTGCCCTGTAATCTCGATCATCTCGGGCGCGCCGACCGCAACCTGGAGGGCGTCCGCAAGTGTCTGCTGCACGCGGTGTGGCAGGCGCAGGGCCAGGGATGCGCGCCGGGGGCCCTGGGCGTGTGCATCGGAAGCGACCGCGCGCACGGCTACGAACTGGCCAAGGCCCAGCTATTTCGCACGCTCGACGATGTGAACCCCAATCCCGTGCTGGCCAGGCTGGAATCCGAAATCATGGAAGAGGCCAACAAGCTGGGCGTGGGGGCCATGGGCTTCGGCGGCAAGGCTTCCCTGATCGGATGCAAGATCGCCGCCGCCAACCGGCTGCCGGCCAGCTTTTTCGTCTCGGTGGCGTACGATTGCTGGGCCTTCCGCCGCCTGGGCGTGCGTCTCGAGGCGTCGGACGGCGCCATCCTCGAATGGCTCTACCGCGATCCCAGCCGTCCCGTGGAGCGCATGGCCCAAGCCGAGGGTTTCCCGCTCACCGGCCGCGAAGTGGTGCTGACCGCGCCGCTCACCGAAGCCGCGGTGCGCGCCCTGCAAGTCGGCGACGTGGTCCTCATCAATGGCGAGATGTTCACCGGACGCGACAACGTCCACGCCTACCTGATGAAGAATCCGCCGCCGGTGGATCTGCACGGCGCGGTGCTGTATCATTGCGGTCCGGTGATGCTGAAACAGGGCGAACGCTGGATGGTGAAGGCGGCCGGTCCCACGACCAGCAGCCGGGAGGAGCCGTACCAGGCCGACGTCATCCGCCGCTACGGCGTGCGGGCCGTAATCGGCAAAGGCGGCATGGGCGCCAAGACGCTGGCCGCGCTCCAGGAATGCGGGGCCGTGTATCTGAACGCCATCGGCGGCGCCGCGCAATACTACGCGCGCACGGTGGAAGAGGTGCCCGGCGTGGAGTTGATGGAATTCGGCGTACCGGAAGCCATGTGGCGTCTGCGGGTCAGGGGCTTCGCCGCCATCGTGACCATGGATGCGCACGGCCACAGTCTGCACGCCGACGTGGAAAAAGCCACCGCCGCGGAACTGGCCGCGCTACAGGCGGTTTGAGCGCCACGTACCTCTTGACATTCTAAAGGAACGGCGGTAGACTCCTCTTGGATGTCTACAAGAAGCTCCAAGACCGATCTCCTGCAGGGCACCCTCGACCTGATGGTTCTGCGCACCCTGGAAGCCATGGGCCCGCAACACGGCTTCGGGCTGGCCCAGCGCATCGGGCAGATCTCCGCCGGCATGCTGGACCTGAATCAGGGCACCCTCTATCCCGCCCTGCTGCGGCTGGAGCAGCGCGGCTGGATCGCGTCCCGCTGGGGCGCCTCGGACGCCAACCGGCGCGCCAGGTTCTACGAACTGACCAAGGCCGGCCGCAAGCAGATCGCGCGCGAACAGGACGATTGGGCGCGCACCGTGGCGCTCATGCAGCGCTTCCTGCGGCCGGTGGAGTAAACCGCCATGCGTACACTGTGGAGCCGTTTCCGTGCGCTGTTCTCCGCCGCCCGGTCGGAGCGCGAGTTGAACGAAGAGGTGGAGACGCACCTCGCCATGCGCGCCGCCGAACTGCGCGCGCAGGGCCTCGACGCCGCTGCCGCGCGCGCGGCCGCCCGCCGCGAATTCGGCGGCATCGACCAGATGAAAGAGGAGTATCGCGACCGGCGCGCGATTCCGTGGATCGAGAGCCTGACGCGGGACCTGCGCCACGGGCTGCGCGGACTCCGCCACAATCCGGCCTTTACCGCCGCCGCCGTTCTGTCGCTGGCGCTGGGGATCGGCGCCAACACCGCGATCTTCTCGTTCGTCAACGCGCTCATGCTCCACATGCTCCCGGTGGAAGAACCGGAGCAGTTGGTGAATCTCTACCGCACCGGCGGCTGGGGCAAAGGCTACGCCTCTTATCCGCTGTACCTGGAGTTCCGCAAGCGCAGCGATCTGTTCAGCGGCGTGTTGGCCCGCAGCGGCTCGCACGAAGTACGATTCGACGCCGGCCACGCCACCCGCGTCGACTACGCGCGGCAGGAGATGGTCTCCGGCAACTACTTCGAGGTGCTGGGCGTGAAGCCGGCCATGGGCCGCCTCTTCACCGAAGACGACAACCGTACGCCTCACGCCCACCCGCTGGCGATCCTGAGCTACGATTTCTGGCGCACCCGGCTGGGCATGGACCCGGGCATCCTCGGCCGCGTGCTGCACGTGGATGAGCAGCCCCTGACGGTGATCGGCGTGGCCGCGCCGGGTTTTCACGGCGTCGAAGTGGAGAACCGCGCCGACGTGTGGGTGCCCGCCATGATGGCCCGCGGCGACATCATGCAGCCGGGCATGCACTGGATCTGGATCATGGCGCGCCGCCGGCCTGAGATACCGCGCTCCCGCATGCAGGCCGCGGCCAACACCATCATGCAGCAATACCTGACGAGCGTCTACGGCCGGCAGCGCAACACGGCATTCGGCAAATGGGCCCTGGATCAGAAGATCGAGGTACACGATGCGGGGGTAGGCCTTTCCACGCTGCGCGACGCGTTCGGCAAGCCGCTCACCATCCTGATGGCCGCCGTGGGCCTGGTGCTGTTGATCGCCTGCGCCAATGTCGCGAACCTGTTGATCGCACGGGGCGCCGCGCGCAGCCGGGAGATCGCCATGCGATTCTCGCTGGGCGCCACCCGGGCGCGTCTGATGCGCCAGTTGCTGATGGAGAGCCTGCTGCTCGCGCTGCTGGGAAGCGCCTTGGGCCTGGCGTTCGCGGCCTGGGGCGCGCGCTACCTGCTGCTGTTCCTGCCGGCGGCCGCCGGCGACGCGTTCACCATTACGCCGGACGCCACCGTGCTCGCTTTCACTTTGGGAATCTCGGTCCTCTCGGCGATTCTGTTCGGACTCGCGCCGGCCGTGCGCGCAACCGCGCTGGATCCCGCGGCCGCGTTGAAAGACGGCGGATCGCAGCAGACCGGCGGCGCGGCGCGGGCCGGCATCCGCCGAACGCTGGTCGTGGTACAGGTGGCGCTGTCCGTGGTGCTGGTGGTGACCGCCGCGCTGTTCGCGCGCTCGCTCGCCGGCCTGCGCGCCATCCATCCCGGGTTCACCGCGCGCAACGTGGCTACGTTCGACCTCGACTTTCCGCGCGCCTGGAAGCGCGCCGACAAGGCTAGGCACCGCGAACTGCTGGGCGCCCGCATCGCCGCGCTGCCCGGCGTGACATCGTTCAGCTACGGCGCCCCCGGCCCGTACCGCGGCGGCTCCTGGAGCGCCGGTATCCGCGTGCCGGGCTCGGCGCGCACCGCCAGGGAGGGGGTCGAGGTGGATATTCAAGGTGTCGGCCCCGCGTACTTCCGAACCATCGGAACCCGCCTGGTGACGGGCCGGGAATTCGACCAGGGCGACATGCGGGCCACGCGCAAGATCGCGGTGGTCAACGCAGCCTTCCTGCGCGAGTTCTTTCCCGGGCTCCGCGATCCGACAGGCCGCATCCTCAGTTTCGACGATGCCAAACCCGAAGGCGGCGACCCGACCTACATTGTCGGGCTGGCTCCCGACATTTTGCACGAGGGTCTGAAGACCGCCGCCAAAGCCACCGTGTACCTGCCGCTGGGCCACGACGTCACCGAGACGGAATTCGATCCCACGCTGCTCGTACAGTCGCAGCTTCCTTCCCGGACGCTGTTTCCGGAGATTCGCCGCGTGCTGAGCCAGATCGATCCGGAAGTGGCCCTGACCGATCCGCGCACGCTGAGCGAACGCGTGGACGATTCCATTTTCGCGGAGCGCGCGGTCGCCGCATTGAGCGAATTCTTTGGCGGCCTGGCTTTGATGCTGGCGGCCATCGGCATCTATGGCGTGATGGCCTACGGAGTGGCGCGGCGCACCGCCGAGATCGGGCTGCGCATCGCGCTGGGAGCGGCTCCGGCGAGGATCGCCTGGCTGGTGCTGGGTGACGGGTTGCTGCTCATTGCGATCGGCCTGTCCATCGGCCTGCCGTTATCGCTGGCAGCCGGACGCGTCAGCGCCTCGCTGCTATACGGCATCCAGCCGGACGATCCGCTCACACTCGTTCTGACAGCGATCGTCCTGATGGCGATCGGGGTGTCGGCCGCGTTCCTGCCCGCGCGCCGGGCGGCGACCATCGCCCCCATAGAAGCTTTGCGGCACGAGTAGCGAAAAGGGCTCTACTTAGCGGGCCGAGCCGGCCACGGCCAGCATGCGGTCCTCGATGAGAACCCATCTGGGCGTGTGATCCTGACCGGGGCATGAAGGGAATGATTCCCCAGCTTGCACATGAACCTCGGCGCCGCATGTGGCGCATCGATACAGGCCGGGTTCGGGACTGGTTTGAGCAATTTCACGCATAAGAAACCTTAGCTAACTCCAATCTGGGATTCGGCTCGTTGGCGTATACCAAGAAGCATTTTGCGTTCCATGAGGAAGTGGATCGGTTCCAGGAGATGCTTGCTGAAAATGACATCATACAACGTGCGGGGCGTCCGGGAACGCCAGCGCACCAAAAAAACGCGTCTTTTCCCCGCTCGGTTCCAACACGAAAGCCCAGGTCGTGGGAGGGATACGGCGCTCGGGAATACCATCGCCGCCCAGCACCAATGCGTGGTTCTTCTCCAGCCAGGCGAGGCGCCCCAATGGAGCAGCCACCCGACGAGGAGATCCAGCGACACTCCGCATATAGCAGATAATAAGATCCACTTAACGATTGAATTTCCATTATAGCCCGGCGCGGAGCCTCGCTGAAGTGATGTATCATACGCTGCTATGCGGACCTTGTCAGCTTGTTTGCTCTCAGCGGGAATCCTGTGCGCGCAGGTGGATTTCAGCGCGCTCAAGGAACTGAAGTATCGGGATATCGGACCGTTTCGCGGCGGCCGGGCCGTGGCCGTGGCAGGCGTTACGACGCAACCTTCCACGTACTTCTTCGGCGCGACGGGCGGGGGCATCTGGAAGACCACCGACAGCGGCGCCACGTGGCTCCCGGTTTCCGACGGGCAGGTGAAGAGCGGATCGGTGGGTGCGCTGGCGGTCTCCGAGTCGGACCCCAACGTCATCTACGCCGGGATGGGCGAGGCCTGCGTACGCGGCAACGCGGCCAACGGCGACGGCGTGTACAAATCCATCGACAGCGGCAAGACCTGGAAACATATGGGCCTCGCCGACACCTATCACATCGGACGCATCGCCATTAACCCGCGCAATCCCGATATCGTCTTCGTCGCGGCACTGGGGCATCTGTTCGGGCCCAATGAAGAGCGCGGTGTGTTCCGCTCCACCGATGGCGGCAAGACCTGGAAAAAGGTGCTGTACCGCGATGCGGATACCGGCGCCGTGGATCTGGCGATGGACCCGGGCAATCCGAGCCTGATCTATGCCTCGCTGTGGCAGATCCGCCGCAATCCCTGGACGTTCGAAAGCGGCGGCAAGGGCAGCGGACTGTTCCAATCCACCGATGGCGGCGATACCTGGACCGAGATCACCCGCAACGAAGGGCTGCCGAAAGGCATCATCGGGCGCATTGGTGTGGCCCTGTCCCCGGCCAATCCGGAGCGGGTGTGGGCCATCGTGGAAGCGTCCGAAGGCGGCGTCTACCGCAGCGATGACGGCGGCAAGAAATGGCAGCACACCAATTCGGAAAACGACCTGCGCCAGCGCGCCTGGTATTACTCGCACATCTTCGCCGATCCCAAGAGCGCGGACACCGTCTACGTGTTGAACACCTCCATGTGGAAGTCGGTGGATGGCGGCCACAAGTTCTCGCTGATCCGCGCGCCGCACGGCGACCGGCATGCTCTGTGGATCGCTCCCAACGATCCCGACCGGATGATCGAGAGCGACGACGGCGGCGCGACCATTTCGAGCAACGGCGGCAGGACCTGGTCCACGGAGGACAATCAGCCCACCGCGCAGTTCTATCGCGTGGCGCTCGACGAAGACTATCCCTACCACGTCTACGGCGCGCAGCAGGACAACAGCACCGTGCGCATCGCCAGCCGCGCCGACAGCGGCGGCATCGGCGAGCGTGACTGGTATCCGGTGGGCGGCGGCGAAAGCGGCTGGATCGCGCCCGACCCGCGCAACTCACAGATCGTCTATGCCGGTTCGTACGACGGCTACCTGACGCGATACGATCACTCGACCGCGCAATACCGCAGCATCAATGTCTGGCCGGACAATCCCATGGGTTATGGTGCCGAGGGCATGAAGTACCGGTTCCAGTGGAATTTCCCTCTGCTGTTCTCGCTGCACGATCCCGCGGCCCTGTGGGCCGGCGGCAATATCCTGTTCCAGACGACCAACGAAGGCCACAGTTGGACGGCTATCAGCCCGGACCTGACCCGCAACGATCGCAGCAAGCAGGGCCCGGCCGGCGGCGAAATCACCAAGGACAACAGCGGCGTGGAATATTACGACACCATCTTTACCGTGGCGGAATCGCCGCTGCGCCAGGGGCTGATCTGGGCCGGATCGGACGACGGCCTGGTGCACGTCACGCGCGACGGCGGAAAACACTGGGACAACGTCACGCCGCAGGGGATGCCGGAATGGATCCAGATCAATTCCATCGAAGCGTCGCCGTTCGATGCCGCGACGGCGTACGTGGCGGCGACCATGTACAAGTCGGACGATTTCCGGCCGTACCTGTATGTGACGCACGATACCGGAAAGACCTGGACGTCCATCAACCAGGGCATCCCGGACCACTCGTTTACGCGCGTAATCCGCGAAGATCCCAATCACAAAGGGTTGCTGGTGGCGGGCACCGAGACCGGTATGTACATCTCGCTGGATGCCGGCGCGAACTGGCACCCGTTCCAACTCAATCTGCCGGTGGTGCCGATCACGGACCTGGCGTTTCACAAGCGGGAACAGGAACTGGTGGTGGCTACTCAGGGCCGCTCGTTCTGGATTTTGGATGACGTCCCGCTGCTTTACCAGTTGTCGCCCGCGGTTCTGCAGGAGCCGGCACATCTGTTCCAGCCCAAGGATGTGATCCGCGGCGTACGGGGCGGCTTCCAGATTCCGTCGGGCCGGCCGCTGGGACAGAATCCGGCCAGTGGAGCGGTCATTTACTATTCACTCGCCGAAAAGCCCAAGGAGAAGGAAGAGATCAAGCTCGAAATTCTGGACGGCGCGGGCAAACTCGTCAAGAAGTATTCCAATATCGAGAAGAGCGAAGAACGTCCGGGCAATCCGGAAGAAGAAGACTTCGGACCGCCGCGCGGGCCGTCGAGGCTGCCGGCGCAGAAGGGCTTGAACCGGTTTGTGTGGAACCTGCATTATGAGGACGCGACCAAGTTTCCCGGGCTGATCATGTGGGCGGGCAATGTGAACGGTCCTGCCGCCGCGCCCGGCAAGTACACCGTGAAACTGACGGTGAACGGCCAGAGCCAGACGCAGACGTTCAACCTGCTTCCCGATCCGCGGGTGAAGACGCGTCCGGAAGACTATGCGGCGCAGCTCGCGCTGGCCCTGCAGATTCGCGACAAGCTGAGCGCCGTGAACCAGGGCGTGATCGACATCCGCGAAGCCAAGAAGCAACTGGCGCGGTATGAAAAGGAAGACAAGGTCAAGGACGCCGCCAAGGCGCTCGACAAGAAACTGACGGAGATCGAGGAAACGCTCTACCAGACCAAGCTGAAAGCCGGCGAAGACGCCCTGAACTTTCCCATCAAGCTGAATAACAAGCTGGCCGCGCTCAAGGGCGACGTCGAAGAAAGCGATGCCGCCCCTACGCAGCAGGAAGAGATGGTTTACGAAGACCTGGCCACGCAATCCAATAACGAGCTGGACAAGCTGAAGAAGCTGTTCGACGGCGATCTGCCGGCGTTCAACAAGCGGGTACGGGACGCGAACATTCCGGCGGTGGAAGTGAAAGAGGCGGGCGCGTCCAGGTAGGCGCGGCGCCCTCTCCGGCCAGCGCTATCAGGACGTCGCCTCGTGTTTGCGCAGGACCGCGTCCACCAGTTCCTTTCCACGGTCGTAAGCCACCTGGTACACCGCGCGCCGCTGGCTGCGCGTGTAGCCGTAGCCGACCCCATGATAGTGCTCCAGGCCTTTCCCGAGCACGTAGGTCGCCGCGTAGGCGATGGCGCCCTTGGGAATCAGACCGCCGCCGAGGGGGATGAATCCCACCAGCTCGCGCGCCAGGGCGCGCCAGCCGAAGGCCCCGGCGGCGATCGAAACCAGCTCGGCGAGCTGTTCGCTGTAGCCCACCTTCTTATCGCTGGCCGCCGCCACCAGAAAGGCCATGCGCACCTGGTTCATGGTGATGAACGCCGTGTCCGAAGCGAACTCTCCCAAGGCCCACGGCAACTCCAGCAGATTCGGAATCACGTTCGGCAGCGCGCTGGCGACGGCGAAGACGGCGTTTTCGCGGGCGACCGTATTGACCACGCGATCCACCACCGGTTTGCGGAACGGGTGAAAACTGCGCGCCAGCACCAGCCATAGATCTTCGCGAGCCGTCAAGATCTCATTCACCGTGCGCTCCGGGTCGTCCTGGAAAAAGGTGAAGGCCGTCGAAGGGCACGGCAGTCCCTGCTGGTAAAGCACCAGGTCGTACTTCGAAGGGATGCCGGCGTCCGATGCGCGATAGACGGACTGCATCACCTGCATGCGCTTGTCGTGAGTGACCGCGGAAGGCATGAGGAAGTCTTCGATGTCGGCATAGGCAGGACTGCCCTCGGCCACCAGTCCCACGATCAGCGGGCGTTCCGCGCGTGCGCGCACCTCCTCCGGGCTCAGCATCGCGATGGCGGATTTGGCTTGTTTCAGATATCGGAGCATGGATCACCGGGCCGCTCGGCGCCGCGCAAGCGGAACATCACGCGCAGCCCCCTACGCCATTCTACCCCGACACCCACACGCTCCACCTCGATGGCCGGTGAAAAGAAGCTCAAAATCGTTTCCGTCGCCGGGTGGAACTCGAGCGCCGGCGAGACCAGGAAGAGGCGCGGCGGTTCCGGCCGTAGCTGGACCCCCGGGAAGTAGCCGTTGGGCGTAAACTCATCGCGGTCCAGATGCCACTTCACGCGCAGCCAGTAATCGAGCGCCTGCAGCGGCAGTTGCAGATCGGCGGTCGCTTTCAGTTCCAGCACGGCCAGGCGGCCGGACCTCTCCACCGCCAGCAGATCCAGCACGCCGCGGGCGCCGCCGGCAAACGCCGGGACCTGATCGTAGACCGGTGACGGCTCGAGCGGCGCATGGACTACTTGAATCTGGGCGCGCACCTGCGATTCGAGCCAGGCTTCCGGATTCTGCCGGTAGAGCGGATGATCGCGATCGCCGGCATCCGGCGCCCGGCGCTCGGCCAAATCCCGGGCCAGCCGCTCGATCTCCGGCAAATGGTGCGCACCGGCCGTGGTGCGCTGCGCCAGCCCGAAACGCGCGCCGTCGCCGGAAACCTGGGCGAACTCCACGCCGCGCACGCGCAGGCTGACTGCGCCATCGTGACGCGCTACGCGCTCCACTTCGGGCGCCGCCGCGAGACGCTCGAAGGCCCCCAAAGGCGCGGGTTTGCGGCAGACCTCCACGCGCGTATCCACATTGCCGAAATCCCGCGGATCGATGTGCACGGCGAAGTCGTGCTCGTCGTAGGCAAACAACGCGTAGCGCGCGGCCTCATCGTTCAGCCATGGCAGGCGCAGGCTGGTCTGCCGTTCGTGCCCGCGCGGCACGTAGAGAGCCAAGCCTTCGACGGCCACGCGTTTCTCGCGGCGGCGCAGGTAATCCAACCAGATCAGCCCGAAGGTGAGCAATCCGGACGGGTCGCTCTCCGGCGGCGCGCCGATGGCCGCCCAGGCGCTTTGCCCGCGCCGCAGCAAAGCGCGCGGGTAGCTGGGCGAGAGGCTGGCTTCCAGGTTCGGCTCGGCGCTGATCTCGGCCAGGGTCCAATCGGCGAACTGGCGGGTGAGGAACTGCCGGAAGCGCTCGCGGAAGACCAGGCGCTCGCTACGGCGTTCGAAATCCTGACTGGAAGGGCGCGCCATATCGATCAGGAAGACGCGGCCCTCTTTGCGCGCAAAGCGCTCGACAATCAGTTCCAGCCTTCCGTGCGCCTCGCGCGCCACGCCTGTGACGCGGCGTACCAGGTTGCGCGTATCGTCCCAGGCTTGCAACGTCAGGCGCGAACTGCGCAACTGCAGGGTGAAGTTGTCCGCCTGTAAGGGCAGGAGCGGCTCGCCGGGTTCCATGAGCGCCGGCCGCCGGGAAGATTGCAGGAATCGTTCGATGGCGGCCTGGGTATCGGCGGGGACGGTCGGTAACGCCACTGATAGGAGTGGCGCAGCGCGGCCGGAGTTCTCCGATCCCGGGGGACTAATAGGGGACGCTGGCGGACCCCAGCGCCGGTTGGCGGATCTCCAGGCAGCCCCTGCCGGTGGGCAGCATCTTTCCCGGATTCAGACGGCGACCCGGATCGAACAGTTGTTTCAGGCGGCGCATCGTGTCCAGCGTGTCGGCGGGAAACTGGCGATCCATCAACTCGTTCTTCTCCATCCCCACGCCGTGTTCGCCGGTAATGGATCCGCCGGCGCTGATGCAGAAGTCCAGGATCTCGGCTCCGGCGGCCCGGGCTTTGTCGAGATCGCCGGGCTTGCGCGCGTCGAACAGGATGATGGGATGCAGATTGCCGTCGCCGGCATGGAAGATGTTACTGATGGTGAGACCGTACTTGCGGCCGACTTCGGCTATGACGCGCAAAGCCGGCGCGATCTGCGTGCGCGGCACTACGCCATCCTGCACGTAGTAGGTCGGGCTGACCCGGCCCACCGCGCCGAACGCGTTCTTGCGGCCCTTCCAAAGCAACTCGCGTTCTTCCAGAGTCCGCGCCACGCGGACTTCGCGCGCGCGGCAAGTCCGGCAGACCTCCTGGATCTGCGCGACCTGCTCTTCCACCGTCTCCCGCACGCCTTCCAACTCGATCAACAGGACCGCTCCCGCGTCCAGGGGATACCCGGCGTGCGTGGCTTCCTCGACCATACGCAGCATGACGCCATCGAGCATCTCGACGGCCACCGGCACGATCGCCCGCGCGGTGATCTCCGCCACCGTGCGGCCGCAATCCTCCACACCGGCCGTGTCGTAAATGGCCAGGATGGTCTTCACCATCTCCGGCTTGCGCATCAGGCGCACGACCACCTTGGTGACCAGCGCCATGGTGCCTTCCGAACCGGTCAGCAATCCGGTGAGATCGTATCCTGGTGCGTCGACTTCTTTGCCGCCCGTGGCGATGACCGTACCGTCCGGCAGCACGCACTCCAGCCCCAGCACGTGGTTGGTCGTCACGCCGTAGGCCAGCGTGTGCGGACCGCCGGCGTTCTCGGCCACGTTGCCGCCGATGGTGCAGGCGCGCTGGCTGGATGGGTCCGGCGCATAGTAATACCCCTGCGCTTGCACCGCCAGGGTGATGTCCAGGTTGACGACGCCCGGCTGGACCACCGCGCGCTCGTTTTCCACGTCGATTTCCAGGATGCGGTTCATGCGCGCGAAGGCCACCATCACGCCGCCCTCGCGCGGGATCGCGCCGCCGCTCAGCCCGGTGCCCGCGCCGCGTCCCACGACGGGCACACCGTATTCCGCGGCGATTTTCACGATAGCCGCTACGTCTGCGGTGCCGCGGGGAAAAACCACGATCTCGGGAAGGCCGGTCTCGACGCTGCCATCGTAGCCGTAAAGCGCCAGATCTTCGGGACGGTCCAGATATCCGCGAGGTCCCAGCAGGGTGATGAGTTTCTGCTTAGCCGCGCTCGGAAGCATAATTGCCGGGCGGCCGCAGCCGCCCCTACAGAAACGACTTTACCGCATCCACCATGGTGCCGTCGGTCCAATTCGTGGCGCCGATGATCTTTTGCACCACCTTGCCCTTGGTGTCGATGATGTAGGACTCCGGATACTTGAATGTGCCGTAATCCGCGCTGATCTTGGCTTGCGGGTCGCGAGCGGTCATGAAGGAAACGTGCGTGCGGTCGAGAAACGCGCGGTACGCCTTGGGGTCGGTATCCATGCTGACGCCCAGGACCACCACACCCGAACCGGCCATCTCCTGCGCGAAGCGATCGAGCGAGGGCACCTCTTCCACGCAGGGTTGGCACCAGGTGGCCCAGAAATTGAGCACCAGCAGACGGCCGCCGAAGTTCGAGGCGGTGATGGTGTGGCCATTATCTGTGGTGATCGTGAATGGCGGCGCCGTGTCGCCCACGCTGATAATGCGCTCGTGAATCGACGTATACAGCACAAACACCAGCACCGCGGACAGCAGGACGATCCCGCCTTTGAGGATTTGATCGATTTTGACGCTGGACATCTCTGGAAACTATAATTTTAGTGTACTTCCAGTCTCTTTGCTGCATCCAATAGACTGTTCGCATGCTGATCACCCGCAAAGTGGAGTTTTCGGCTTCTCACGTCTGCCGCAATCCGCAGTTATCCGACCAGGAGAACCGCGCCCTGTTCGGCGCCGCCGCCAATCCCCACGGGCACGGGCATAACTATCTGCTGGAAGTGACTGTGGCCGGCACGCCCGACCCGGTCACCGGCATGGTGATGGATTTGAAGGTGCTCAAGGATCTGTTGAATCGCGAAGTCGTGGATGCCTACGACCACCGCTTTCTGAATCGGGAAGTCACCCCATTCGACCGCGTGATTCCGACACCGGAGAATATCGCCATCGACATCTGGAATCGCCTGGCGCCGCGCTTCCAGGCTAACGCCCGGTTGCACAGCGTACGGCTCTACGAAACGCCGGACCTGTACGTAGACTATTTCGGAGGGACGGCATGATCCGGGTCACCCGTACGTACCACTTCCCGGCTTCCCATCGCTTGCACGCGCCGCAACTGAGCGACGCGGAGAATCGCGAACTGTACGGCAAGTGCAACAATCCGTTTGGACACGGTCACAACTACGAGATAGCCGTGAGCGTGCGCGGTCCGCTGGATAGCCGCTCGGGCCGCGCCGTGGAACTCGACCGGCTGGACTCTCTGGTGCAGCGCGAAGTGCTGGAGCCGTTCGCGCATCGCAACCTCAACGAGGAGGTGGACGCCTTTCGCACGGTGGTGCCCACGTCGGAGAACCTGGGCCGCGAAGTGGTCCGCCGGCTGAAAAGGAACTGGTCCGCGGTATTTCCGGAAGGACCCCAGCTCGAAGGTGTGACCATCGCCGAGACCAGCCGTAACGCCTTCGCCGTATCAGCCCATGAAATCACATAAAGCCGCTGTAAAAGTGATGACCCCGAAAGCGGACGGATCGATCGCGCCGCTGATCAAGGAGATGCTCGGCCGCCTGGGCGAGGATGTCCGCCGGGAAGGCCTGGTACGCACCCCGGAGCGCGTGGAACGCGCCCTGCAATTCCTGACCAGCGGCTATCAAATGGACGTGAAGAAGGTGGTGAACGGCGCCCTGTTCACGGTGAAGTACGACGAGATGGTCATCATGAAGGACATCGAGTTCTTCAGCATGTGCGAGCATCACATGCTGCCGTTCTTCGGCAAAGTGCACGTCGCCTATATCCCGCGCGACCGCGTGATCGGATTGAGCAAGCTGCCGCGCCTGGTGGATGTCTTCGCCCGCCGCCTGCAGATCCAGGAGCGCATGACCCAGCAGATCGCCCAGACCATACAGGACCTGATCGATCCGCTGGGCGTGGGCGTGGTCTGCGAGGCCCGGCACTTTTGCATGATGATGCGCGGCGTGGAGAAGCAGCATTCCGGCGCGGTGACCAGCGCCATGCTGGGGTCGTTCCGCAATCGCAAGGAAACCCGCGACGAGTTCCTGGCACTGGTGAAATCCCCGAGCCACGCCTGATCGTTCGATCGGATACAATTGTCTGGTGTTCGATTTCAACCATCTGGTCACCGGCGTGTGCATGGGCGCCGTGCTGATCCTTTTGGGATTGGTCCCGGGCCTGTTCCAATTGTTGGTTGACGGCACGCATAAGTGGCTCAACGTCCTCTCCTCCGGCCTGATCTCTTCCTCTTCCGATGAGAAGGTCGCGCAACCGGTTTGGCTGGCTATTGCGGGCGCGGCCCTGATCGGGCTCAGCGTCATCTCCTATCTGTCCGCCTCTTAAGTAACAGCCCGCAAAACGCCGCGTGGGCAGTTATTTAAGGATTTGAGGCGCCCACGCGCCTTTGCGGGCTAGCCCCGCGCGATATACTGTCCCAAGAGTCGCGCATGAAACGGTTCGCTGTCTGCCTGCTCCTGGCGGTGTCCGCCTGGTCTCAAGTCCATCACCACACCCCGGACTCGCCGGCCCGGGTCGATCTTGCCAAGCTGCCCAAACCCGTGGTCCTGGAAGGCATCGGCCACGGTCACATCGCCATCACCACCAAGTCGCCCGAGGCGCAGCGCTGGTTCGACCAGGGGCTGGCGCTGCTGCACTGTTTCTGGGATTACGAAGCGTTGCGTGCGTTCGCGGAGGCGGTCCGGCTCGATCCGGATTGTGCCATGTGTCACTGGGGCCTGGCCCGCGCGCTCACCTTGCACGGAGGCGATCCGGACGCAGCCAAGGCGGAGATTTCGAAGGCCAAGGAACTGAGCGGCCATGCTTCCGATCACGAACAACGTTACATCCGCGCCGACGCCGCTTCGCTGGAGGACAAGGGTGACGGCGGTGACAGCGCCTATGCCAAAGAGATGGAGGCGCTTATCCAGCACTATCCGGACGACGTCCAGGCCAAGCTCTTCTACGTGCTCTCGCTCAACCATGGCTACGACGAGCAGGGCGATCCGCGGTCCGGGACCTTCTACGGCCAGGCGATGTTGCGCGAGTTGCTGCGTCAAGATCCGGATAACGCCGCCGCGAATCATTACTGGATCCATGCCGTGGAAGCCAGCGACCATCCGGAGTGGGCGCTCGACAGCGCCGCGAAGCTCGGCGCACTGGCGCCGGCCTCCGGCCACATGGTCCACATGCCCGGCCACATCTATTTCCGTACCGGCGATTACGAAAAAGCCCGCCAGATCTTCCTCGCCGCCAAGCGCGCCGACGCCGAGTATATGGCGCGCTACCACGTGGCCGTGCGCGACGATTGGAACTACGTGCACAACATCAGTTACCTGATCGCCGACTGCGCGGAAGAAGGCCGCTTTCAGGAAGCGCGCGACGAGGCCCGCGCGTTGAACGGAACGGCTGACGATCCGGACCGGTCCGGCAATCCGTTCTTTTACGTCCTGCAGATCGGCAGCACGGAGGCGCGGCTGGCCGTGCGGTATGCCCGGTGGGAGGATGTGATCGCGCACCCGCTGGAATTCGGCGTCCCTGACGGAGAGTTAAACGTCTGGGCGCGCGGCTACCGGGACGGGCTGATCGCCTACGCCCGCGGCATGCAGGCGGCCGAGGCCGGCCAGTTGGCCGACGCCGGCACCCAAGCCAACGCCCTCGAAGCGCTGCTCTGGCGCGTTTCGCAGGAGGATCTGGACGAAAAGAACCAGGGCGGCCAGAAGCGGGTGCTGCGTCTTTTAGGAACGGCGGCGCTGGAACTGCGCGGCTTGATCGCGGGGCAGAAGGGCGATCTGGAAACCGCGCGCCAACTCTTGGCCCGCGCCGACGAGGAGGAGAAGAAGGCGGGCTATTCGGAGCCTCCCCTGTACGCACGTCCCGCGCTCGAGGTCTTCGGCGCCGTGCTGATCCGCGCCGGCAAGTTCGACGATGCACGCGCGGAGTTCCGCAAGGAACTGGCGCGGCGGCCGCGTTCCGGTTTTGCCCTGTACGGGATCGCCTTTGCCTGGGATAAGGAAGGTAAACGCGAGGAAGCGGCCAAGGCGTATCTCGACTTCCTGGGGGCCTGGTCGCATGCCGACAGCGATCTGCCGCAGGTCAAGGCCGCCCGGCAATACCTGGCCGGTGACGGCTCGGCCGCGGCGTCCGGGCGCTAATATTCCACCCCCACCAAGACCAAACCCTTGGCCGGCGCGGTAGGGCCGGCCTTGCGGTCGCATCCCGGCTGCAATAATTCCCGCAGGCCGGCTTCGTCCAGGTTTCCCCGCCCGGCTTCCAGCAGCGACCCTGCGATATTCCGCACCATGTGCTTCAGGAACCCGCTGCCCCGCACGCGATAGATCAGCCGGTCCGGCGGCGATTCCAGCCGTGAGCTGAAGATCGTACGCACCTTGGATTTGCCTTCCTCGTCGCGGTCGTCGGTGGCCGCAAAAGCCGTGAAATCGTGCTCGCCTTCGAGCAGCGGTGCGCAAGCCTGCATACGGTCCACGTCCAGCGGATAGGGGTGATGTTGCACGTAGCGCCACTCAAAGGGCGAGCACACCTCCGCGCGCACGATGCGGTATTCGTAGGTCTTGGCCACGGCCTGAAATCGCGGGTGAAAATCTGTAGCCGCTTCGTCGGCGGCCAGCACGCGGATGGATGCCGGCAGCAGCCGGTTCATGGCCTTGCGCAGATTGGCCGGCGGGATGGGATTCTCGATCGTGAACGCGGCCACCTGCGCCAGCGCGTGCACGCCCGCATCCGTACGGCCGGATCCGGCCACGTGCACGGCGCGGCCTTCGATCTCCGCGACCACTGCCTCCAGCGTGCCCTGGATCGTGGTCAGGCCTGGCTGTACCTGCCAGCCATGGAAATCGGACCCATCGTAAGCCAAAGTGATGCGAATGCGGCGCATCAGACCGGGCGCGAGCCGGGCTTCACCGCCGGTATGCCTTGGGCGCACAGCGGGCACACGGCCGGATCGTAGGTTACGACTTCGAGCGTCATCAGCGCCACGCGCGGCACGCCCACATCGGCCTGCCCGCCGCTGCGATCCACGATGGAGCCGGCCGCCAGGGGACGGGCGCCCGCTGCGCGCAGCACGTCCACCACGTCGCGTGTGCTGCCGCCGGTTGTGACCACATCCTCCACCACCAACGCCGGCTCATCCGCCGCCACTGCAAAACCGCGGCGCAGCGTCATCTTCTTGTTTTCGTCGCGTTCGGTAAAGATGAACCGGGCGCCCAGGGCGCGCGCGACCTCATGGCCAATGATCAGGCCGCCCAGGGCGGGCGATACCACCAGACCGACGGGCCCGGCCAGGTTGAGCAGTTCCTCGGCCAGCATGCCGCCCAGTTCCGCCGCATACTTCGGGTGTTGCAGCACCAGCGCACACTGCAGATAACCCGGGCTGTGCAGACCGCTGGTGAGCCGGAAATGCCCGTTCAGATAGGCGCTGGTAGAGCGAAACAACTCCAGGATGGATTCGGCTTGCGGCGTCACAAAGGCCTACTATACCATCGGGATTCATGCATAAATTAGCGTACGGACTCGCACTGCTCTCGCCGCTGTTCGCCCAGCAGGCGCAGGAGATCCAGCAGCCTGGCGGGAGTTTCTCTTTTATTACCGGCAAATACCGCCTGTCGCGCGTGCCTCCGGTCAACATGGCCAATTCCGGACGGCTGGAGATGCTGCTGCGCGCCGGACGTCTCTATCTGTCGCTGCAGGATGCCATCGCGCTGGCGCTTGAAAACAACCTGGACATCGAGCTCCAGCGTTACGGCCCGGAGATCGCCGATGCGCAGATGCTGCGCGCGCGGGCCGGCGGATTCGCGCAGGGCGTCTCCACGTCGGTCACCGCCGGCCCCACCAGCGCCCAGGCAGGTGGAGTGGCGCAGAGCGGCGTGACGGGCAATCCTTCCACGCAGGCCAGCGCGGCCAGTTCTACGGCGGTGGGCAACACCGTCATCAGCCAATCCGGACCAGCCATTCCAGCGTTCGATCCGGCGCTGGTCGGCAGCGCAACTTGGGCGCACCAGTCCATTCCCGAAAGCACCCCCTTCATCGCCGGAGTCGACGAGCTGATCCAACGCCAGGACACCTCCGCCTTCACCTACCAGCAGGGTTTCCAGACGGGCACCTCAATCAGCTTCGGACTCAATAACTCCACCGCCATCGGCAACAGCACGACTGCCCTGTTCAATCCGGTCACGAGTTCGTCGCTCGGTATTACGGTCACGCAGCATCTTTTGCAGGGTTTCAGCCTGGCCGTGAACCAGCGGCAGATCCGGATCGCCAAAAACAACCGCGAGCTGGCCGATCTGACCTTCAAGCTCCAAGTCATCACCACCGTGGCGGCGGTGATGGATCTCTACTGGGACCTGGTCACCTTCAACGAAAACGTACGGGTGCAGGAGCAGGCCGTGGCCACCAGCACCAAGTTGTACGAAGACAATAAGAAACAGGTCGAGGCCGGGATGATGGCCCCGATCGAAGTGGTGCGCGCGCAGGCCCAACTCGCCACCGATGAGCAGAATTTGACGCTGGCCGAAACGCAGGTCCTGCAGCAGGAGACTATTCTGAAGAACGCTCTGAGCCGTACCGGCGTCGCCAGCCCCTCGGTAGCCGATGCCCGGATCGTGCCGACCGACCGCATAAGGGTGCCGGATACGGAGCCGGTCACACCCATTCAGGATCTGATGGCCACTGCCTTGGCCGCGCGCCCGGAGCTGGCACAGAATCGCATCCAAGTGGCGAATCAGGAGATCACCCTACGCGGCTCCCGGAACGGGCTGCTGCCCACGCTCGACCTGGTAGCGGGCACCACCAACAATGCGTTGGCCGGCCAGGTGAACACCCTGCCTTCGACGCTGCCTTTCAGCTTTGGCGCGCCCAGTCCGGCTTTCATCGGCGGCTATGGCGCGGTTCTGAAACAGTTGTTCGCCCGTAACTATCCAAACTATTCGGCAGGCTTCAACCTCACGATTCCGTTGCGCAACCGTGCAGCCCAGGCGCAGGCCCTCAACGATGAATTGACCCTGCGCCAATTGCAGATCGGGGAGCAGCGGCTGGAAAACCAGGTGCGTGTGGACGTCCAGAACGCCGTCATCGGCGTTCGCAATGCGCGCGCCCAGTACCGGGCCGCGGTAAAGGCGCATGTGCTCCAGGCGCAGACCCTGGACGCGGAACAGAAGAAGTATGCCGCCGGCGCCTCGGTCATTTACAACGTGATCCTGACGCAGCGCGATTTGGCCGCCGCGCGCCTCAGCGAACTATCCGCCGAAGCCGCTTATGCCAAGTCCAAAGTCGAGTTGGAACGGGTGACGGGACAGATCCTGCAGGATAACAACATCTCGCTCGCGGAGGCGTTGCGGGGATCGGTATCGCGTCCGCCGGAATCGCTGCCGGCCAATGTTCAGGAATAAGACAAAACTGTCGCACGCGTGCCAATTTTGCACGGCTGGCACAGGGAGTCGTGGCTAATTCATTGAAAATAAATCTATTGCGGTTTGGTGTGGGGATTGCTAACGAGATAGCGTGACTAACATTGAGCAGGCCCAGCGAGATGCGATTGATTCCCCGTTTGGTTCCTTCCAAACAGTCACCTCTGCCAGAACCCTCTAAGACCCTCTAAAATCCTACACAATCGCTCTCGCTGGCTTGCAAGTTCAGGCGGGCCCCCGGTACCGAATACTGTGCGACGAATCACAACGGAAAGGTCGTAGCCATGGCAGAAAGCCGGCAGAAAGCCGGCGGGCCTGCACGGCCCTCGCCGTAATGTTATAATTGCAGCTTATGCTTGACACACACCGCTGATTTAGGCCTCGCGCCTTTCAACCTTCGAGTGATTCCTCGGCCCCCGTTAAATCGGGCCGGTTCTTTTAAAAGCCAAATTTCAGAAACGAGGTAATTCCAAATATGCGAAAGCTGTTTTCCCATGGGCTGGCCGTGGTTGCCGGGGTAGTATCCTGGCCCGCCGCCGGCTCCCATGCGAATTCCGCAAAGCCCCCCGCCGCCCAACATCGCAATCCTCCCGCCAACGATCCCCGTCTCGCCTGCCTGCGCAACTTTTTCGGACAGGGCAATTGCCCGGCCGCGAAGCTGTCTTCCACCTTCCTGGAAGCGGCCGACCTCTACGGCCTGGACTGGCGGCTGCTGCCCAGTCTTTCTTTTGTGGAAACTTCCGGCGGCAAAGCCGCCCCGCACAACAACCTGTTCGGGTGGGATAGCGGCCGCGCGGCCTTTTCTTCAGCGGCTGCCTGCGTCCGCTCCGTGGCCTACTCTCTGACCCACTCCACCCTATATAAGGGCAAGGACATCGACGGGATTCTGAAAACCTACAACCAGAAAGCCAACTACGGGCGTAAAGTTAAGGACGTGATGCGCCGCATCGCACCGGTGGCGGATTAATCCGCCACGGCAGGCAAACCCAACCGAAGTACAATAGCGAATTCATGTTGGGTCGCGCCTGCGCTTTTGTCCTGATTCCTGCCCTGCTTGCGGCCCAGCCACATTTTGCCGCCCATCGGCTGAAGACGTTGCGTGACGAATCCGTGACGGGGTACGCTTTACAGGAGCGCACGCTCGTTACCTGGGGCGGCCAACTTTTGTGGAGGGGATTGCCGCAAGGCGATTATCGCGTCGTCCGGGGAGCCGGGCGTGCGTTCGCCGAAGGCGGCTGTCTGCTGGACGTGGACGGCGACGGGCGGCTGGACATCGCCGTCAACGAGAGCGGTCCCGAAGCGGCGCTGGTGTGGTTTCGGAATCCCGGTGGGCGCGGCCCCTGGCAGAGGCACGTGATCGATACGGGCGTGGACGCCCCCGACATGATGCCCGCCACCCTGCTTGGGCATCGCGGCATTCTGCTGATCCACAAGCGCGCGCAGTTGCGCTTCTACGAAATCCCTCCCAATCCGGCCGCGCGCTGGCCCTCGCAGGATGTTTATTCGTTCTACTCGCCTTCGCACCAGGGCGGACTGCGCATGGCGGATATCGATGGCGACGGGCATCCGGACATCCTGGCAGGGATGTATTGGATCCGGTCGCCGGAGAGCTTTGAGCTGCCCTGGCACATCTTTGCCATCACTCTGTGGAATGAAACACCGGAATCGGCCATGCTGCAATCGAGTTACGCCCCGTTGACCGGCCCCACACCGGACCTGGTGCTGGCGCAGCGCAACGTGACGCCGGCCCGTCTGGCGCACTTCACAAAACCCGCCGACCCGCGCCAGTTGTGGATCGAACAACGGATCGACAGCGTACCCGATCTGGGCGCCGTGAGCAGCCTGGAGATCGCCGATTTCGATGGGGACGGCAGGCCGGACATCCTGATCGCGGAAGGCGAAGGGGCCGGCCGTCTGATGGTTTTGCGTAACCAGGGAGGCGGCCGGTTCGAGCCGTCGGTCCTCGCTCGTGGGCAGCCGGTGCATTTCGCGCGGGTGGCGGATCTGAACGGTGACGGCCGTCCAGACATAATAGCCATCGGCGACGCGGGCATCGTGTGGTGGGAGAATCAGCGCTGACGTTGTTTCCCCCCCGGCTTGTCATCCTGTGATAATCTTGGCAATCGTCGTCACATGCGTTTTGCCGCGATTCTTGCAGCCTGCCTCTGTACGCTCCAGGCCGAGCCATGGCCGCTGGAGCGGCTGTTCCATCGGCCGTACGCCTGGGGCACGACCCCGCAGCGGGCGGCGTGGTCGAAACACGGACACGTCCTGGTGTTTCTGTGGAATGCCGGCGGCGGGCGGTTCCTGGACCTATATGCCTACCATCCGGACGGCCAGAGCCTGGTCCGCCTGACGAACCTCGAGCCCCTGGACGACCCGATCAACCGCCCGCCGGCGGCCAGGGACGATCGGCAGAAGCACTATCTGGAGCCGCCCGCGGGCATCGGCGATTTCGACATATCGGAAAACGGCACGCGAGCCGCTTTCTCGTACCACGGCGATCTTTATCTGGTGAACACCTCCGGCCGGGAATCGCCCTTCCGGCTGACGCGCACCAAGACGCCCGAGAGCAATCCGGCGTTCTCGCCCGACGGGCAGAAACTGGCCTTTACGCGCGAGGGCCAGTTGTTCGTGCAGGATCTGGGAAACGGACAACTCTGGCAGGTGACCGAGATCGCGGGCGAAGGCGCCGCGCTGGGCGGCTGGCACTGGTCGCCCGACGGCAAACGATTCGTCTACACGGTGCGTTCGGGCGCCGGGCGCAAGCTGCTGCTGGCGAACTACTCCGGCCGCGTGGTGACCGCGGAGCCCTTCGCCCGTACGCTGCCCGGTGATCCGGCGCCGGAAGTGAAAGCCTACGTGGTCTCCGCCGATGGCGGCACCCCCACCGAGATGAACGCGGGACCCTGGGGCCACAAGGTGTTCTCGTTCGGTACGCCCAAGTGGTCGTACGATTCACGCCTGCTGTTGAGTACGGCGGTGCATCCCAACCTGAAGCAGGCCGCCCTCCTGGTGAACGATGCCGGGACTGGTACGGCGCGCGTGCTTGCCGAGGATAAGGACGCCGCGTGGGTCGAGCCGTTCTGGGCCACCTGGTCTCCGGATTCCAGCCGCGTTCTGTTCCTGAGCGAGCGGGACGGCTGGTCGCACCTGTACGTGGTGCCGAAAGACGGCGGCGACGCCCGCCAGTTGACGCACGGCGCCTGGGAAGTGATTTTCGACCGCCCGTTCGGACATGAGCCGCAGTGGGCAGGTGACTATATCTATTACGCTTCCACGGAGGCCGGAACGGCGGAGCGGCAGTTCTACCGCATCCGGGCGGACGGCTCCGGCAAACAGCGCCTGTCGGAGCGGGAAGGCCTGAACATCGGGATCGTCTCCGAAGACGGACAGGATGTCGCCATGATGCAGGCGGACGTGAAGAACCCGTTCGACCTGTACGTGGGCGGCCGCCGCGCGACCGTTTCGCCGCAGCCGGACTTCGCCGGCTACGCCTGGCCGGACTCGCGCTTCATCACGTTTCCTTCGCGCGGGGATCATGAACCGGTGGCGGCGCGCCTTTTCCTGCCGCACGGCTATAACCCGGACGACCGCAGCCAGAAGCCGCGGCCGGCGGTCTTCTTCATCCATGGCGCGGGCTACGCTACCAGCGTGCTGAAGCAGTGGGGGGCGTACGCGGAGGTGCGCTACGTCTTCAACTGCTCCCTGGTGCACAGGGGATACGTGGTGCTGGACCTGGATTATCGCGGGAGTTCCGGTTATGGCCGGGATTGGCGCACGGGCGTCTACCTGCACATGGGCGGGCCGGACCTGGACGACGTGCTGGGCGGCATCGATTACCTGCGGTCGTTGGGCAACATCGACATGCGGCGCATCGGCATCTGGGGCTCCAGCTACGGCGGGTTCATGACCGCCATGGCGATGTTCGCCTCGCCGGATACGTTCCGCGCGGGCGCTTCGTTCTCGTCGGTGAACGACTGGGAAAATTACAACGCCTACTACACCGAGCAGCGGCTGAACACGCCGCAGCAGAATCCGGAAGCCTACCGGCGCAGCTCGCCGATTCACTTTTCGGGCCTGCTGGAGAATCCGTTCCTGATGGTGCATGGAATCGTGGACAATAACGTAATGTTCCAGGACACGGTGCAGTTGAGCGAGAAACTGGTCCACGAAGGCAAGCATTTTTCGGAGATCTACTATCCGGAGGAGAGTCACATCTTCCAGCGGGACGAGACCTGGATCGACGCGTTTGGCCGGGCGACGGAGTTCTTTGAGCGGAACCTGGGGCAGCCATGAAGCTGCCGAAGCTCTACCCGATTCTGGACACGGGAATTGTGGCGGAGCGCGGCTTTGACACGGTGCGCGCCGCGGCGGCATTTCTGGAGGGCGGCGCGGGGATCCTGCAGCTTCGCCACAAAGAGCACTGGAGCCGCGCGGCGCTCGGCGCGGCACGTCACGTCGCGGACCTATGCCGGGAGGCGGGTGTACTGTTGATCATAGATGACCGGGCGGATATAGCGATGCTGCTGGAGGCGGGGCTGCATGTGGGCCAGGATGACCAATCGCCGCGCGACGCCCGCCGCTTGATGGGTACCGGGGCGGTCATCGGGTTCTCCAGCCACAACGCGCGGCAGGTTTGCGCCGCCGGCGGCGAACCGGTAGACTATCTGGCATTCGGTCCCATCTTCGCCACGCAATCCAAACGAAACCCGGATCCGGTGACGGGGATCGAAGGTTTAAAGGAGTGCCGCGCCCTGCTGGGAGAAACCGGAGAGAAGCCCCTGGTGGCGATCGGCGGCATCGCGAGGGGAACGGCGCGCCAGGTCCTGGCGGCGGGCGCGGATTCGGTGGCCGTGATCGGCGACCTGCTGCCGGCGGAGCTGACCAGCCTGTCGCTGCGCCGGCGGATGGATGAATGGCAACAACTGTTGAAGTAAAGACCGGCCTGATCAAAGGCCTGGGGCTGATGGATTCGACCACCCTGGTGGTCGGCTCCATGATCGGCTCGGGCATCTTTATTGTCTCCGCGGACATTGCACGGCAGGTGAATGCGCCCGGCCTGCTGCTGATGACCTGGATCGCTACCGCGGCACTCACCCTGATCGCCGCGCTCAGCTATGGCGAGTTGGCGGCGGCCATGCCTCAGGCGGGCGGCCAGTACGTGTACCTGCGAGAATCGTTCGGCCCGTTGAGCGGTTTTCTGTACGGCTGGACCCTGTTTCTGGTGATCCAGACCGGCACCATCGCCGCCGTAGCCGTGGGCTTCGCCAAATTCGCCGGGGTGTTCGTGCCGTGGATCTCCGCGCAGAACCATCTGATCGGCTCCGCCAAAGTGGGGTTGACCAGCCAGCAACTGGTGGGAGTCACGATCGTGGGCCTGCTCACCGTGGTCAATATGCGCGGCATACGCACGGGAGCGGTGGTGCAGAATATCTTCACTTTCGCCAAGACGGCCGCCCTGCTGGGTTTGATTGGAATCGGCTTTCTGGCGGGACGCAATGCGCAAACGCTTACCCGTAATTTCCATCACTTCTGGGGCGAGGGCGGCTGGACACTGCACGCGGTGCGCCTGGTCGGCGTAGCCATGGTGGGTTCGCTGTTCTCCTCGGACGCCTGGAATAATGTGACCTTCACGGCGGGCGAGGTGCGCAATCCGCGGCGCAACCTGCCCCTGTCCCTGGCGATGGGCGTGGGGATCGTCAGTCTGCTCTACATCCTGGCCAATTGTGTCTATCTGAATGTGCTGCCGCTCGAAGGCATTCAACACGCGGCGGAAGACCGGGTGGCGACGGCCGCCGTGCGGCAGATCCTGGGACCGGCGGGCGTGCAGATCATGGCCGTAGCCATCATGGTGTCCTGCTTCGGCTGCGTCAACGGGCTGATCCTGGCGGGGGCCAGGGTCTACTATGCCATGGCGCTCGACGGGGTGTTCTTCCGGCGCGCGGCGGCGCTCGGGGCGCGGCATCATGCGCCCGTCTTCGCGCTGGCCATTCAGGGCGTGTGGGCCATGGTGCTGACCCTGAGCGGCAGTTACAGCGACCTGCTGGACTACGTGATCTTCGCCGTGCTAGTCTTCTACATCCTGACTATTGCCGGCATTTTCGTGCTGCGCCGCACTCGCCCCGCGATGGAGCGTCCGTACAAGGCTTTCGGCTATCCGGTATTGCCGGCGATCTATATCGTGGCCGCCAGCGCCATCGAGATCCTGCTGCTGGCGTACAAGCCGAATTACACCTGGCCCGGCCTGATTATTGTGTTGCTGGGCGTCCCCGTGTATTTTATTTGGAGAAGGAAAGCCATATGAACCTGTTCGCGACCAAGCCCATGAGCATGCTGTTGGACGAGGCGCACGAGTCCGGCTCGCACAGCCTGAAGCGCACGCTGGGACCCTTTCAGCTCACGGCGCTGGGCGTGGGCGCGGTGATCGGCGCCGGAATCTTCGTGCTCGCCGGCCTGGGCGCACACTATGCCGGACCGGGCCTGATGCTGTCGTTTGTGCTGTCTGGCCTGGGTTGCGCCTTCGCCGGGCTCTGCTACGCCGAGTTCGCCGCCATGATCCCGCTGGCCGGCAGCGCCTATACCTATGCCTACGCCACGCTGGGCGAGCTGTTTGCCTGGATCATCGGCTGGGACCTGACGCTCGAATACGCCATGGGCGCCAGCACGGTTTCCTCCGGTTGGTCGAACCACTTCATCGAGCTGCTGGACATGCTGCACATCAAGATGCCGCTGTGGCTGGCATACGATCACTGGACCGCGCTGCGCACGGCGGAAAACGTGGTGGCGCGGCAGATGGCGCAAGCCGCCGATCCGAGCCTCCCGACGGGTTCGCAGGCCTTCCTCAACAAGGTGATGGATATTGCCGGGGCGCACTCACCGGAACTGGTGCGCCGCGCCACGGAGATGCTCCACGCGCCTACCATCTTCGGCGTACCGGTCGGGTTCAACCTGCCGGCGTTTTGTATCGCCCTGATCATCACCGGGATTCTGGTGATCGGCATCAAAGAAAGCGCGCGTTTCAATGCCACGATCGTGGTGATCAAGGTCGCGGTGGTGCTGTTCGTGGTCGCCCTGGGAGTCAAGTACGTGAATACGGCCAATTGGGGAACGGGCTGGAGTTCTTTCGCGCCGTATGGGTTTTCCGGCATCGGCGCGGGCGCCGCATACATATTCTTTGCCTATATCGGATTCGACGCCGTATCCACCACCGCGCAGGAAGCCAAGAATCCGCAGCGGGACCTGCCTGTCGGGATCATCGCCTCGCTGCTGGTTTGCACGGTCTTATATATTGCGGTAGCCGCGGTTTTGACCGGCATGGTGCCGTGGCGCGAGGTCAACATCGAAGCGCCGATCGCGCGCGCTTTCCTGGATCGCGGGCTGATCGGCGCTTCCCACGTGATCACCTTTGGCGCGCTGGCCGGCCTGACCAGCGTGATGCTGGTGATGCTCCTGGGCCAGACGCGCGTGCTCTATTCCATGGCTAACGACGGCCTGCTGCCGAAGACGTTCTTCGCCGAGATCCATCCCAAATTCCGGACACCCTGGAAGAATACGATCCTGGTGGGACTGCTGGCGGCAGTGGTGGGGAGCATCACGCCCATCGACGACATCGGCAAAATGGTCAACATCGGCACGCTGCTGGCGTTCGTGATCGTGTGCACCGCGGTGATGGTCCTGCGCCGCACCAATCCCGGGCAGGCGCGCCCGTTCCGCACGCCCTGGGTGCCGGTGATTCCGATGCTGGGAATCCTGTTCAACGGATACATGATGTACAAGCTCGGCTGGATCAACTGGGCGCGCCTGATCGGGTGGCTGATCATCGGCTTGTTCGTCTATTTCGGCTATGGACGGCATCACAGCCGCCTGCAACAGCGGACGCTGGAGCCGGTAGGCAGAGGATGAACCTCACCGCGACCAAGTCGCTCGAACGGATCAAGGCCGAGGCCGAGGAGAGCGAACATTCGCTAAAGCGCACGCTCGGCCCGGTGAACCTGGTGGCGCTGGGCATCGGCGCGATTATCGGAGCAGGATTGTTTTCGCTGACGGGCATTGCCGCCGCCGAGAACGCCGGCCCGGCGGTGGTGCTGTCGTTCGTGGTGGCGGCGGTCGGCTGCGCCTTCGCCGGGATGTGTTACAGCGAGTTCTCGACGCTGATCCCGATCGCCGGCAGCGCCTACACCTACGCCTACGCCACCATGGGTGAACTGCTCGCCTGGATCATTGGCTGGGACCTGGTGCTGGAGTATGCGGTGGGCGCGGCCACGGTTTCGGTGAGCTGGTCGAGCTACGTGGTGAAGCTGCTGCACACGCTGGGTATCGAACTGCCGGCCAAGCTGATCAACTGCCCGTTCGATCCCACGCCGGGCTATATCAATCTGCCGGCGGTCTTCATCATCCTGATGATGTCCACGCTGTTGATCGTGGGGATCCAGGAGTCGGCGCGGGTCAACGGCGTGATCGTGGCGGTCAAGGTGGTGATCGTGATCGTCGTGATCGCGGTGGGCTTCGGCTATATCAACCGGGCCAACTATCACCCGTTCGTCCCGCCCAATACGGGCGTGTTCGGAGAGTTCGGCTGGAGCGGCGTGATGCGCGCGGCGGGCGTGGTGTTCTTCGCCTTCATCGGCTTCGACGCGGTATCGACGGCGGCCCAGGAAGCGCGCAAACCGCAGCGCGACATGCCCATCGGCATCATCGGCTCGCTCGCCGTGTGCACGATCCTCTACGTGCTTTTCGCGCGCGTGCTCACGGGCATGGTGAATTACAGGATCTTCAAAGGCGATGCCTCGCCGGTAGCCACCGTGATCAAGCAGTTTCCCAGCGAGGCGCTGCAGATCGTGATCGTGATCGGGATCATCGCCGGCTACAGTTCCGTGATCCTGGTAATGCTGCTGGGGCAGTCGCGCGTGTTCTTCTCCATGTCGCGCGACGGCCTGCTGCCGCTGGTCTTCTCCGATGTGCACCGCAAGTACCGCACGCCCTGGCGCTGCAACCTGATCTTCATGGCGTTCGTTTCGCTGTTCTCCGGTTTCCTGCCGATCTCGAATCTGGGCCACATGACCAGCATCGGGACGCTGCTGGCCTTTGTGATCGTGTGTGCCGGCATCATCGTGATGCGGCGCACGCGCCCGGACCTGCCGCGTCCGTACCGCACGCCGCTGGTGCCGCTGGTGCCGGTGCTGGGCATCCTGGTGTGCCTCGCGATGATGGCCTCGCTCGATTCCGCCACCTGGTACCGGCTGGTGATCTGGCTGGTGATCGGGCTGTGCATCTACTTCAGCTACAGCCGGACGCACAGCCACCTGGCCCGCCCGCAGGATTAGCGGCAATATCACCGTGTTGACTGACACGCCTCCCGAGAAAACGTACGACACCGAGGTGGTGATTGTGGGCGGCGGCCTGGCGGGCATCGTCACCGCCTACGAGCTGCTGGATCACGGCCGGCGCGTGCTGCTGATCGACAAAGACCTGAGCGAGAACTTCGGCGGCCTGGCGCGGGAATCGTTCGGCGGCGTGCACATGATCGGCACGCCGCATCAGCGCCGCCTGCGCATCCACGACTCGCCGGAGCTCGCCTGGCGCGACTGGCAGAGCGTCGCGGATTACGGTCCCGGCGATCATTGGCCGCGGACCTGGGGACAGTTCTATTGCGAAAACTCGCGCGAATACATTTTCGAGTTTCTGGACCACAAGAAGATCGAGTTTCTGCCGGTGGTGAACTGGCCGGAGCGCGGTATGTACGCGCCGGGCAACTCGGTGCCGCGCTGGCATATCGTCTGGGGCACCGGGTACGAGATTATTCAACGGCTGCTGGCCGCGCTGGAGGCCCACCCGAAACGGGCGCATCTGCAACTGCTGTTCAACGCGGAGGTGAACGGCATCGAGATGACGGCTGCGCGGGCCGCCGGCGTGCGGGGCCGCCACATGGATGACGGGCGCGAATTCCGGGTGAAGGCCGAACACGTGGTGATTGCTTCCGGAGGCGTGTGCGGTGGCGATCTCAGCTTCGTGCGCGCGCACTGGTACCAGCCGTGGGGTGATCCGCCTGCGAAGTTGCTCAACGGCGCGCATCGCTTCGGCGACGGCATGCTGCACGACCGGGTGTCGCACCTGGGCGGTGCCGTCACGCACCTGGATCTGCATTGGCACTATGCGGCGGGCGTGCATCACCCGGCAAAGCGCCGGCCGGATGACGGCCTGAGCCTGGTGCCGCCGCGGTCCGCGCTGTGGCTGAATGCCCGCGGCGAGCGCATCATGCATCCCGGACCGATGCCGGTCTATGCCGATACCCGGCGGCTGGTTTCGAACATCCTGGCGCAACCGGGCCAATACTCCTGGCAGGTGATGAACTGGAAGATCGCCATCAAGGAGCTGGGCGTCTCCGGGTGCGACTACATGACCGCGTTTCGCTACAAGCAGCGGCTGCGGCTGGCGAAAGACCTGGTGTTCGGCAATAAGGAACTGGTCAACCGGCTGCTGCGGGAATGTCCGGACGATTTCGTGACCGCCGGCAACCTCGACGATCTGATGGCGCGCATGGATGCCAAGAGCCTGTACGGCTTGCATATCGATCGGCCGCGGATGGAAGCCGCCGTGCGCGCGTGGGACGCGATGATCGATCGCGGGCCGGCGTATTTCAACGACGATCAATTGCGGCGCATCGCCAATGCCCGGCTGTACCGCGGCGACCGTGTCCGCACCTGCAAATTCCAGAAGATCGATGACCCCCAGGCGCGTCCGCTGATCGCGGTCCGCGAGTTCATCTTGAGCCGCAAAAGCCTGGGCGGAATTCAGACGGATTTACAGTGCCGGGTGTTGCGGGCAGCCGACGGTCAGCCTATTGCGGGCCTGTATGCGGTGGGCGAGGCAGCGGGATTCGGCGGCGGCGGCATCCACGGCAAAGCGTCGCTCGAAGGGACATTCCTCGGCGGATGCGTGCTCTCGGGCCGGCTGGCGGGGAAGAAACTGGGTTGAGGGGCTACTACCGGCGGCGGACGAAACTGGTTTCGGGACCGCGGAATGTCGGAAAGGTCTTGGAAATATGGTCGTGCCAGGCGAGGCTTTCTTCATCGAGCAGCGCCCACAGCAGACCCAGGCCGCCCGCGCAGTAGCTCAGGCAGGCTCCCACATACCGCCACCAACGGGACGCGCTGTTCGGCGGATAGCCGTCGAAATTGATGACCGTCAAACTCAGGGCGCGCATGCCGGGCGTGTTGCGGCCGGCGCACACCCAGATGAATCCGTAGAACATGGCGATCAGCACCGCGGCCATTGCCATGATGATGGTATCCGTCTTGCTGGATGCCAGCGAACCGCCCAACAGGTGAAAAGTAGTCAGAAAGACGCCGTAGGCTATCACCACCATGGCACCGTCGATGGCGGCGGCACAGGCGCGGTGCATGGGCTGCGCCACAGGCGCATCGCAATCGATCACGGCTTCGACGGTGGTACTGAGCTTGCGCGGCGTGGGCGGCGCGGTCTGCAGGAACTCGAGCGAATGCTGCGCCCCATTCTGGGTGGCGGGACGGCGCGGCTGCGCCGGCGGACGGGTGGCGGGCTTGGGTTTAGGGGCGGGAGGTTCGATCACGCCATCGAATGCAATCACGTTGCCCGTACTGCGTTCCTGGAATAACGAGGGTTGGCGGGGCGTCGCGGCTATCGGCCGTGCAATCGCAGCCATGGCGGCCGCGGGCACCGGTTCGCGTACGGGCTGCGGTACGGCCGCCAGCGCGCCGGTAGTAGGTATGGCATAAACGTCCCGCAGCGGACGGCCGCAACGCCGGCACCGGTTCTGTTCGTCTGAATTAGGGTAACGACAATAACTGCAAGTCATGAGCGTGCATCCATGGTGCTAACGTCGGACTATATGTGGTACCTTTGCCGGTTGAATCCTCTCCGGTCGATAGCTCCTCAAGTTCGTGTTACCACACTGAGCGATAAATGTCACGCATTTTCTTCGAGTACTACGTACAATTCTGCTCTCAGGGTATTGCTGGTGATGGCTTTGGCCTGCGCGGCGCGGGCCCAGATCCCACCTACTTCGGTCATGGTGCCACCGCCGCGCAGCACTCCCGCGGCGCAACCGAATCAACGCATCTATAGGCCGCGGCCGAATGCGCCGCCGGCGGGCGAATGGAATGTCAACGCGCAGTCGCAAACCACCGAGGGCCAGGTGTGGCATCTGCGGGGACATGCCGAGATGGAGAACGCGGCGATGCTGTTTCGCGCCGATGAGATCGATTACAACAATGACACGGGGGACGTGCAGGCCCGCGGCAGCGTCTATTTTGAACAATTTGAACGCAATGAGAGGATCTGGGCGGACCACCTGGAATACAACACCAAATCGGAAGAAGGCAAATTCTACGACGTGCGCGGCACCACCGCGCCCCGCATCGACACCCGTCCCGGCATGCTGACCAGTCTGAATCCGTACTATTTCCAGGGCAAGTGGGCGGAGCGCGTGGACGGCCGGTACATCCTGTATCACGGCTTCCTGACGAATTGCCGCATTCCGAATCCGTGGTGGAAATTGACCGGACCGCGCTTCGTGGTGACGCCGCGCGAATCCGCAAAGGCGTACCGGTCGGTATTTCTGTTACGTAAGTTTCCGCTGTTCTTTACGCCGTTCTTCTACAAGTCTCTAGAGCGGGTTCCCCGGCGCAGCGGCATTCTCATGCCGAACATCGGTCACAGTTCCACGCGCGGATTCATGTTCGGGGCGGGGGGATACTGGGCCATTAATCGAAGTTACGATGCCACCTATCATGTACAGGATTATACGGCGAGGGGGTTTGCGCATCACCTGGAACTGCGTGGCAAACCCACCGATAAGGCGGATTTCGATGCCATCCTGTTCGGTGTACAGGACCGCGGCCTGCAGTTATCCAACGGCATGCGCCTCAAGCAGGGTGGTTACACTTTTTCGATCGCCGGCAAAGCCGACTTAGGCGATGGTTGGATCGCGAGAGGTTCCATTAACTACCTAAGTTCCTTTACATTCCGGAATGCATTCTCGGATTCGTTTAATGAGGCGGTATTCAGCGAAGTGAATTCAACGGCTTTCGTGCAGAAAGACTGGTCCACTTATAGCTTCGACACCGCCATCGAGCGCAAGCAGGACTTCACCAGCGCGGAGATATCGATCAATAACACGACTTATACGAATTCCGTGGTGATCAAGAAGCTGCCGGAAGTCGATTTCAACAGCCGCGACCACCAGGTCGCACCGAATCTTCCGGTGTGGTATTCCTTCGACTCCAACGCCGGGCTGATGTCGCGCAGCCAGCCGGATTTCCTGCAGGACCCCACCACCCTCGCCTATTCCCTGCTGGGCCGCTATGAAACCAGCCTATTGGACAACCGGGTCCATTTCGCGCCCCAGATCACCAGTGCGCTCCACCTGGGCGACTTTCACCTGGTCCCCAGCTTCACGGTGGACGAGACCTTTTACGGGGAGTCGCAGGCTCCTTATGTGGACGGATTCGAGCGTGTGACTACGGCTTCCATGCTGCGCAGCGCGCGCGAATTCAAGATGGACCTGATCATGCCCAGCTTCGAGCGGATCTTCAACCGCAAGACATGGATGGGTGACAAGCTGAAGCATGTAATAGAGCCGCGCGCCACTTACGAATATGTTACCGGGATCGGACCGGACTTCGGTAAAATCGTACGCTTCGACGAGACCGACCTGCTTTCCAATACCAACCAGTTGACCGTATCGCTGGCGAACCGGCTATACGCCAAGCGCGGCAACGATGTCTCGGAGGTGCTGAGTTGGCAGGTCTCCGCGGCCCGCTACTTCGACCCGACTTTCGGCGGCGCGGTCATACCCGGGCAGACCAACGTGTTGATGAGCCAATTGGCGCTCACGCCGTTCGCGTTTATCGACGGAGCGCGTAGTTATTCGCCGATAGTCTCGGAGTTTCGCGTCAATCCATTCTGGGGTCCGTGCCAGCCGTGCTTTGAATGGCGTACGGACTACGATCCGCTGCTGCATGCGCTGGTGGCCAGCTCGGCCAGCGCGGACTGGCGCAAGAACGATTTTTTCGTCTCCATCGGGCATAACGCGTCGCACACGGAATCGTACCTGTATCCCCAGCCGATCACGCTGCCCAGCGAGAACCAGATGCGCGCCAGCATCGGCGTGGGCCGCACCAACCGCCCGGGTTGGAACGCCGCTTTTGTAGCGATCTACGACTACCGCCAGGCGCGCCTCCAGTACGCCATCGTGCAGACCACTTACAACACCAACTGCTGCGGCTTCAGCGTACAATTTGCACGGCTGTCCTTTGGCCTGCGCAATGAGAACCTCTACCGCTTCGCTTTTGCGGTGGCGAACCTGGGATCGTTCGGCAGTATGAAGAAGCAGGACCGGCTGTTCTAGTCTGTCGGCCCTGCCCGTCAGAAGCCCTCGTCGCGCAGGCGTTCGACGGTCAGGCGCGGTTTCAGATCCAGGCTGCGCACCAGCTTCTCGACGTGCTTGGCCAGGACATCGCATTCTATGTTCAGCCGGGCGCCGGGCTGGCAGGTGGCCAGCGTCGTGTTGCGGTAGGTGTGGGGGATGACCGTCACGGACAACACATCGCCTTCGAGCGCCGCAATCGTCAGACTGATACCGTCGAGGGCCACCGACCCTTTGAACACCAGGTAAGGATCGATTTCCGCCGGCACGCGTACCTTCAACCACCAGTTTTCATCGCCCAGCGCTTCGAGCGAGAGCAACTCTCCGGTGGCGTCCACGTGACCTTGCACGATGTGGCCGCTGAGCCGTCCCGAGGGGCTGAGGGGACGCTCCAGGTTCACCCGCGAGAGCGTCCGCAGGGCGCCCAGATTGCTGCGCCGCAGAGTCTCCGGCGCCAGGTCGGCGGAGAACGAATCCGGGCGTATCTCGATGGCTGTCAGGCACACGCCGTTGACCGCGATACTGGCGCCTTCCGTCATGTCCTCGACCACTTTCCGGCAACGGATCTTCAGGCGCGCGCCTGCGTCGCGGTTCTGGATCGATTCAACTGCGCCCAACTCTTCGATGATCCCGGTAAACATTCAGGCCTCTTTCACGATGTAGCCTTCCACGGCGAACTCGTCGGCGGTGATGTGGTGCAGTTCGGTACGGCGCACCCGGATCGCGTCCGCCCGGCGCCGCCGCCCGACACCCCCGGCCATGGAGAGCGACTCCGAGCCGCCCAGGATCTTGGGCGCGTAATAGAAGAAGATTTTGTCCGCCACACCGGTTTCGAGCGCCGCCCAATTCACCTTGGCGCCCGCCTCGATCAGCACGGAAAGATACTTCTGCTGGGCCACTGCTTCGATGGCGGCGCGGAAGTCCGACCGCCCGTCGCGGCCGTCCAGAATCAGCACGCGTACGCCAAGCTGCTCGAGGGCCTGGCGCCGCTCGGCAGGCGCCGCGGACGTTCCCACCACCAGCAGATCATCCGACGCGCTGCGCACCATCTGCGAATCGAGCGGCAGCCGCAGCCGGGAATCCAGCACGATGCGCAGTAACGGGCGGCTGCGCGGCAGGCCGGTGCGATCCGTCAGCAGACAATCGTCCGCCAGCACCGTGCCGATGCCGGTGAGGATGGCGTCCGACTCGTGCCGTAACTGTTGCACGTGCGCGCGGGCTTTGTCGCTGGTGATCCAGCCACGGTTGTCGTCCGGCGCCGCGATCTTGCCGTCCAGGGTGAGCGCCGTCTTCAAGGTGACCAGCGGCAGGCGGGTCCGCATGAAGTGGACAAAGGCTTCATTCAGTTTTTCGGCTTCGTTGGTGAATTCGCCGGCGATTTCGGCTGCAATACCGGCGGCGCGCAGTTGCCGCAGCCCATCGCCCGCCACCAGAGGATTGGGATCTTCGAGCGCAACCACCGCCCGCGCGATACCCGCCTGAATCAGGGCGGCGGCGCATGGTCCGGTGCGTCCCTGGTGGCTGCACGGCTCCAGGTTGATATAGAGCGTCGCGCCGCGCGCACGCTCCCCCGCCTCCTCCAGCGCCAGGATCTCGGCGTGCTTGACGCCGGCCCAGGTGTGAAAACCGCGGCCCACGATCTGCCCGCCGCGCACCAGGACCGCGCCCACCATCGGATTGGGACTGGTCTGGGCGTTGCCCTTTCGTGCCAGGTCCAGCGCCTCGCGCAGGTACGCGGCGCCGGTGGCGTGCTGGTGATCGCTCATTTCTCGAATAGCGAGGCGATGAACCTCTCGGGGTCGAAAGGCAACAGGTCATCCGCCTTCTCGCCGATGCCTACATAGCGAATGGGCAGGTTCAATTCGCGCGCGATGGCGATCACGATGCCGCCCTTGGCCGTGCCGTCGAGCTTCGTCAGGACGATGCCGGTAACGCCCGAGGTCTCGGTGAATTTGCGAGCCTGCTCCAGGCCATTCTGCCCGGTGGTGGCGTCCAGCACCAACAGCACTTCGTGGGGCGCATCCGGGACCACCCGCGCGGCGGTGCGGCGCATCTTTTCGAGTTCCGCCATCAGGTTGGCCTTGGTCTGCAGACGTCCGGCGGTATCCACGATCACGTAATCGACTTTGCGCGCGCGGGCCGCCTGCACCGCGTCGAACAGCACCGCGCTGGGATCGGCGCCCTGCTTCTGGCGGATGACTTCGGTACCCGTGCGGTCGCCCCACACCTCCAACTGCTCGATGGCGGCGGCGCGGAAAGTGTCGGCCGCGCACAGCAGCACGCTGCGCTGCTCGGCGCGAAAGCGGTGCGCCAGCTTGCCGATGGTAGTGGTCTTGCCGGAGCCGTTTACACCCACCACCAGAACCACCGCCGGCGGTTCGGCCACCCGCGGCATGGGACGCTCGGAGGCCTGTAAAATCTCGAGCAGATGCTCGCGAATGAGGCCTTCGATTTCGGCCGCGTCGCCCACCAGTTTGCGGTCCACACGCTGGCGGATCCGTTCCAGAATCTCTTCGGTGGTGCGCACGCCGATGTCGGAACTGATCAGCGTGAACTCCAGCTCGTCCAGCAAATCGGCATCGATCTGCTTGGCGCCCTGCAGCATGTCCTCGAGGCGCGTAACCAATCCCGCGCGCGTTTTTTCGACGCCGCTTTTCAAGCGCTCCAGCAGGGAAGGCTCTTGTTCGACCGAGCCGAATAGCGTTTGGATCATTTTGAACCATTGTACCTCGCGATGCGCGACGTTCTCAGTGTGCTTGCGCCGGAGTCGGGCGCGGGATATCATTCACAAATTGCCTGACCAGCGCACCCCACGGAGCTAATTCATGCGGTTGAAACGACACTTCACACCGAACCTGGTCAGCGCGGTCACGCTCTGGGTACTAACTGCGCTAAGTGCCCTTCCCGGACGAGCACAAACGTTCACGACACTGGTGAACTTCAGCTACACAGTCGGGGGCGGGCCGCTTGGGGCGCCCGTCCAAGGTGTTGACGGCGCGCTGTATGGCACTACGGTTCGCGGGGGCTCGGGCAACGGCACAATCTATCGGATGTCACCGCACCGCGCGCTGAGCGTCATCCACAGCTTTACCGATCTTGATGGCGCCTTGGCCGGGGGACTGATTTTGGTTCCACAAGGGGCGTTGTACGGTGTCGCGTCTTTGAACGGAGTTTGTTGCGCCGACGGCGGCACCGTATTCCGCATCACCCCCGCCGGAACGTTCACCAGGCTGCACAGTTTTACCGGGGCCGACGGCGCCTACCCAAACGGCACCCTGGTCCTGGGCTTCAACGGCAGCTTGTACGGAGTGACTTCGCTGGGAGGCGACTTTAACTACGGCACGACTTTTGCGATCACTCCCGATGGCGCCTTCACCTCGCTGGACAGCTTTTCGAATGCCAACGGCTCGCTTCCGGATGCCGGGTTGATTCAGGCCAGTAACGGATTGCTATACGGCCCGACAAATTCAGGGGGTTCTTCGGCGACGGCGTCATTTATTCCATCACTTCCACCGGCGGATTGACGGATATCGCAAGCTTCCAGATCAGCGATGGCTCCCGCATTTATGGGGAGCTGTTGCAGGCGAGCGACGGAAACTTTTATGGCGCCGCCTGTGCCGGCGGCGGCGGTTCTTCTAATGGCACGGTGTTCCGTGTCAATCGCGAAGGAGTATTCAAGGTGCTGCATAACTTCGACGGCAATGACGGCTCGTGCCCCGAAGCGGCATTGGTCGAGGGTACCGACGGTAATTTCTACGGGACCACTAGCGGAGACGGCACCGACATCCATGGCACGGTTTTTCAGATCACCCCGGCGGGCGCCCTGACCACATTGCACGCATTCAATCTAACCGATGGCGGCAATATCGGAGGATTGATGCAAGCCACGGACGGGAACTTCTACGGCGTAGCGTTCGAAGGTGGTTACTACGGATACGGCACGCTATTTCAGATCTCGATGGGCTTGGGGCCATTCATCAGAACCGTCCCTTACTTCGGCCGGACCGGGACTTCAATTACGATCTTGGGTAACAACTTGGCCGGAACCAGCAGCGTCACATTCAACGGAGTAGCGGCGGCTTTTACGGTGATCTCCGCGACTGCCATCCGCGCGACCGTCCCGGCAGGCGCGACGAACGGCAAGGTCCAGGTTGTGACGCCGCACGGCACGCTGGTCAGCAACACGTTATTCGAGGTCCTGCCCCGAAGCGCAGCTCCCTGAAGATCGCTATCGGGCAGGGGTCCATTCTGACGCCTGTGTCATTCTGAGACCATAGCAATTATGGACAAGGTTGCGATTTTTGGCGCGGGCGGCGCCATCGGCCGCGTGGTGGGCCTGGAGTTGGACCGGCGCGGCATCCCGTTTCGCGTGGTGGGACGATCCCGCGCGAAGCTCGTCGAAGCATTCGGAAATCTGGGGCACGCCGAAGTGGTGCCCGCGGATCTCGGTGACGCAGGCGGCGCCGGGCAGGCCGCGCGGGGCGTAGACACGATCATTTATGCGGTCGGCGTGCCGTACAACGCTTTCGAACTACATCCGAAACTGATGCGAATCACGGTAGCCGCAGCGCAGGCGGCGGGCGTGAAGCGGCTGGTGGTGATCAGCGGCGTCTACAGCTACGGCGTTCCGCAGACCAAGTACGTGGCGGAGACACACCCGCGGGCGCCGGTTTCGTTCAAAGGCAGAATGCGTAAAGAGCAGGAGGACCTGGCGATGGAGGCGGGCGCTCAAGGACGCCTGCGCAGCCTGGTGGTGCGGCTGCCGGACTTCTACGGTCCGCACAGTGAGGGCAGCCTGGCGGGCCGCATTTTTCGCGGGGCGCTGGACGGCAAGACCGCTACCTGGATCGGGCCCGCCAGCACGCCGCACGAGTTCGTGTTCGTCCCGGATGCGGGGCCGGTGATCACCGAACTCGCCTCTCGGGAGGACTGCTATGGCGAAGCCTGGCACTTTGCCGGACCGGGCGAGATCACCGGATCGGGATTCATCCAGAAGGTCTACCAGGCCGCCGGCCGCCAACCCAAGTTCCGCGGCGCGGGTCGCACGTTGTTGCGCATGCTGGGCTGGTTCGATCCCATCGTTCGCGAGCTACCGGAGATGTTGTACCTGCAGGAGACGCCGGTCCTGCTGGACGATGAGAAGCTGCGCCGCAAACTCGGCACAGTGCACAAGACGAGCTACGACGAAGGGATTCAGCGCACCCTGGAGTCGATGCGTTCTACTTAGCTCCCAACCAATATCCCGGCCGCGTCTTGGCCGTCAGATTCCGCCGGCCCGCGATCTCCACGCGGATCTGATGGAAGCCGCCTTCGCTTTTATTGTTGGGATTGTAGGACACCATGTACTGGCTGTGCAGTTCCGAGCCAATGCGTTCGAGGGCGTCTTCCAGCCCGCGCTGGCGCATGAAGCCGTACTGCTCGCCGCCGGTACCCCGCGTGAAGACATCGGATGGGTTTTTCACGAAGATGGACTTGGCGTCCTTGAAAATCTCGATCATCAGGGGGATGAACTGGGCGCTGCCGCCGTCGCTGCCGGTCATCTGCATCACGGTATTTGGGGTGGCTACCGAATTGGAGGGAACCGGCGTCATGGCCGGCGGGCGATTATCGGGGCGGCCCGGGTCGGCGGGCGACATAATGCTGGTCACCACGCGCGAAATATCCACGGTGTAGATGCTCACGTTCGAAATCTGAGCGGTGATCAGGGTCTCCCGCACGCGGGCTTCACTCGACCGATCGCGCGTTTCGCTGATCAGGAGCAGCACACGCCGGCGGTTCGGCGGGCGGCTGCGCAGCATGCGGACGCCCTCCTCCACCGCGTCGATCATGCGATTCTGGCTGCTGCCCGGCTGAATCTTCTTGAGCGCCGCTTCGATCTTGTCGCCGTCCGGCGTAAAATCCTGCAGCAGGCGGATGCGCGAATCGAAGGCCAGCAGGGCAGACTCGCCGCCGTCGCCGGTAATCAGCGGCCGGATCATAGGGCCGATCTTTCGAATTTGCGGCAGGATCGACTCGACCTTGTCGTTGGCTTGCACGGCGATCACCATGGAGATCGGCGGAAACGCAACGTCCACCTTGATGTCCTGTTCCTTATCGTTGTCGAACAGGTGGAACTGCGCCGGCAGCAGCCCATCCACGTAGTCGCCGTTGTGATCCAGGACGGTTACCGGAGCCACCACCACGTCCACGGACACGCGGATGGGAGCCGGAACCGGTACGGGCTCCTCCTGCGCCTTGTTGGCATTCGGCGGATTCTGCGCGAACAGGCCCGCCGCCACGAAAATGGCGAGCAGCGATCGAGTGGTGGTCATGAGATTCCTGACGTTATGAATTGCCAAAACGTTGCGGGTCCGGGTGCCCGGTGCGGCCTTGCAGGAGGTCGACCACGTGGGGCACTAATTCCACGATAGCATCCAGAGATTCGACCGCGCCCTTGGGGGAGCCGGGCAGGTTTACGATCACCACATCGCCGCGAGTGCCCGCGGTAGCGCGGGAAAGCGCCGCCCGCGGAGTGAAGCGCAGCCCGACCGCGCGCATCAGCTCGCCGAAACCGGGGATCTCTTTGTGCAGGATCGCACGGGTGGCTTCCGGCGTAACGTCCCGCGCGGCCACCCCGGTTCCGCCGGTGGTTAAGATGACGTTTACCCGATGGCTGTCCGCCAGCGCCGCCAGCCGGGATTCGATCAGGGGCCGGTCATCGGGGAGGACTTCAGTAACAGGTACGCGCCACCCCAATTGTTCGAGCCTCTGGCAGACGGCCGGGCCGGAGGCGTCCGCGCGCGTGCCGGCGTGCGCCGAATCGCTGATGGTCACCACGGCGGCGTCGATCATTCAAGTGAGTGTAGCGCACAACAGGTGGTAGGCCCGGCGGGCAACGATCAGCTCCTCGTCAGTGGCGAGGGCGATCACAGCGGCCGGCCCCTGGGAGACGATACGGTCGCCGGTGCCTTGTTCGTTCGCCCGCGGGTCTAGCGAGATCCCCAGGAATTCCAGGCCGCTGCAGCAGGCCGCGCGCAGGCTGGCGGAGTTTTCGCCGATACCGCCGGTAAAGGCCACCGCATCCAGACCTCCCATGGCCGCGGCGAACGCGCCGATGGTCTTCTTCACCTGGTATACAAACGCCCGCAGCGCTCCGGCGGCGCGAGCGTCGCCGCGTCCGGCGGCCGCTTCCAGGTCGCGAACGTCGCCGCCGGCGATGCCGGAAAGCCCGGCCAGGCCGCCCTCCCCGGCCAGTTGTGCGCGCACGTCGGCGCACGACCAGCCGTGCCGCTCCATCATGAACAGGACGGCGAAGGCGTCCAGGTCGCCGTGACGCGTGGCGTTCTCCAGCCCCGATTGCGGCGAAAAGCCCATGGTCGTGTCGATGGAGCGTCCGCGATCGATGGCGCACATTGAAGAGCTTCCGCCCAGGTGGCAGCTCACCAGGCGTAGCTGGCGCCCGAGCATCGCCGCGCAGCGTTCCGCCACGTACTGGTGCGAAGCGCCGTGAAAGCCGTACTTACGAACGCCCTCGTCCCGCCACGCCGCCGGCACCCCGTACAACCGGGCATACTCCGGCATGGTGACGTGGAACTCCGGCTCAAAGGCGGCCACCAGCGGCACGCCGGGCATGCTTTCCTGAAAGGCACGAATGGCGGTCAGATAGATGGCATTATGGGCCGGTGCGGCGGGCAGGAATTCGCGCAGAGCCGCCAGCACACCGTCGTCGACCCGGAAGGTACCGCAGTAGCGCGGACCGCCGTGCACCGCTTTGAAGGCTACCGCGTCCACCGGCACGCCGCCGGTACGGATCTTCTCGATGGCTTCACTATAGTCCCGGACGCGTTCGAAGCGGCCCCGCGCCAGCACTTTCTCCGCGGGCATCTCCAGAATCTGGTACTTCAACGACGTGGAGCCCAGATTCGGAACCAGCAGGTTCATTTGACGCCGTGGTACTGTCCGCGAATCGCCGTCAGGTTCTTGGTGGCCAACGTCTGGTACGGACTCTTGACGGCGGCGCAGGCCCTGTAATAGTTAGCGGCCTCCTGGATCTTGTCCAGCTTGTAACTGGCATAGCCCAACAAATATAGGACCTCGGTGTGAATGTTCGCATTGCCTTCGACCAGGGGCAGCGCTTCCTGCAGCTCTTTGTCTGCTTCGGCGAAGCTCTTGTCCTCGTAATACTGCTTGCCGCTCATGTAATGCGCCAATCCCAGGATCGTGTTCTTGCGCCTGGTCCAGTCGGCATCCGCCACACCTTCGGGTTTGGGCTTGGCCGCCATCATTTCCACAAGCTTGGCACTGTAGGCATGAACTTTCTCGCGGTCTTTCTTCTTAACCGCATCGTCGGCCAGCACCAGCAGCATATCCTCGCTAGCCTGCCCTGAGTCCACCAGTTTCTCGGCGAAGGCCGCGGCTTTGTCCAGTTGGTTGGATTTCTGGTACGCGACGAACAGCGTGTCGACTGCCTTGGCGAAATATTCGCTCTTCGGGTTGCGCTGTTGGAGGGCCTCGAGCAGCGCGATCTGCTTCACCGGATCCGGCGTCCGCAAAGCCGAGGCGTACAGCGAGTACTCCGTATAGGTGTTGACCTGCCGGGCATAATCGACACGCGCCTTCCAGTTTTCGACGTCATCCGCATCCTGGGGCTTGGGGGATGCGACCACCTTCTGCGCCAGTTCCGCGGTCTTGGCCGACCACTTGAGGATCAGATCGGGGTCCTTGGTCAACTCGGCGGCTTTGAGAGACTGTTGGGAGACCTCCACGCACTCCGGCGGAATCCCGGCCAACCGGTCGGCTATCGCCATGGCCTTGGCGCCGTCGCCGGCCTTCACGTAGCCGGCGAGCATCTGCTCGTAGACCCAGCCCACCGCTTCGTGTTTGGGGTATTGGGTGACGAACTGTTCAAGCAGAACCAGCTTTTTTGCGCCGTCCGTCTCCTGACCGGCCTGCTGCAACAACTGTCCCTCGGGGCTGGCGGTGTTGACCTCCGCGAGCTTGTGACACTGCGACCAGACGGGCGAGACGGCCAGCGCCAGTCCTAACATGGCGAGAATGGGTTTCATGTATCCCTCCCAGACTGCGGCATGTTATCACATTCGGGATGGGTGCGGGTAGCCGCGTGGTTTCAGCCGCGTGGTTTCAGCTCTGTACCGCGATCTCCAGGCGCTGCGCGACCTGGTGTTCGCCCACGGGCAGATTCGCCGGCATAGCGGCGGGCTGCAAGGTGAAGCGGGCCAGGTAGATGCGATAGAAGAGGAAGATCAGGCCCATCACCGGCAGGATCAGCAGAGAAGGCCGCCAGCCAAACTCGCGGGCCGAATTGATCGTCAGACCGGCGATAAAGGCGCCCAGCAGGTAGTAAGGAAAGGCGAACAGGTAACACTGCTGCCATATGACAGGCAACGGCTGCTGCTTCACCAGCGACAGGACTCCGGAAACCAGCAGTGAGTTGGCGGCGAAATAGAGACACACGGCCACGGCCATAACGATCGAAACAGCCTCGCCGCGCCAGGCCATGCGCACGAATTGCGCGCCTTGGGCGGCGATGGACAGGCTGACGGCCACGGCCGCGATGCTGAATCCGACCTGTACCAGCGGCGTCCGGCGCTGGGCCCGCCATAGACACTGCACCACCACCCCGGCGCAAGCCATCAGCATGGTTTCGAACAGGGTCAACTGGGCTATGCCGAGCAGCACAAAAACGAATCCGATGGACATGGTTCCCGTCAATCCGGGCAGGCGGATTTTGAGCGTAGCAGCCAGCAGGGACAGCAGGAAATAGACCAGAAACCGGTTCGAGCTCTCCGGCCAGGGCGAACTAAAGAAGGCGTAGGCGATCGCCACGGCTCCCGCCGTGCTCACTATCGAGATGTAGACTTTCGCAGATACCGGCATAAGTCACCTCAAGTGTGCATATACTGCGGGCTTAGCCTATTGGTCGCCGTCGTCGGCATCGAACGGCTGGACCAACGATGGCGGGAGCGTGCTGGTGCCCCAGACGATGTTGGTGGGGTCCACCCAATTGGCGCCGGCGCCGGCCCACAACACCGCATAATTGTTCAGCCACAACCCACTGAACACCGTCGTGCCCCACACGATGTTGGTGCCCCAGACAATGTTGGTGCCCCAGACAATATTGGTACCCCAGACGATATTCTGGGCGAACATCAGGGTGACCGCGCCGTTCGAATTCATGACGGCCAGCGGAGAGATGGCCGGCACGGAAACGAGATCCGAGTTGCCGAGAGCCGCATTGATATTCACCTGTCCGGCGCCGATGGTGAAGATATCCGCCATGTTACTGAACCAGAAGTGATGCACCACGTCCTGCGCGGTGGTATAAAGATTCGACATCCGGCTGGCGGTCTTCATCAGGCGGGCTTTGACCTGGTCCGGAGTGAGAGAGGGGTTCTTCTGAATCAGGAGAGCGGCGGCGCCGCTGACTACGGGCGTGGCCATGCTCGTGCCACTAAGGCAGAAGTACTTGGATGAGGTGCCGAATCCCAGCAGTTGATAGTACGAGGTCGGGACCAGGGAGGAAGGATATGTAGCCGCCAGAGTACTGTTAGGCGCCATCAGCGAGACGATGTTGTTGCCGGGAGCCACCAGGTCGGGCTTGACGATGTGATCGATGAGTGTGGGACCATCCGAACTGTAGCTGGCGATCGTGTCGCCCGAGACATTGGTGGATCCATGGGTATTCGTGGCGCCGACAGTGATGACGTACGGATCGTTTCCGGGCGAAGCAATGGTGCCGTAGAGGGGCAGGCCGCCGGCCATGTTCCGGCCCGCGTTCCCCGCCGCGACCACGACCACAATACCACTGCTCCAGGCGGCCTCGGCTGCCTGGCACAGAGGATCGAGCGTATAGCTTTCGTAGACCGGCTGGCCCAGAGACAGGTTCAAGACCCGGATGTTATAAGTTGCCTTCAACGTGATGGCCTGATCGATGGCCGCCACGACGTTGCTGACCGTGCCGGCGCCGTTTTGGTCCAGCACCTGTAGATTGATCAGGTTGACGTTAGGCGCCACACCGGTAAACGTACGCGTGAAAATCGCGCCGGTGGAGTCCTTGCCGTTGGATCCGATAATGCCCGCCACATGCGTCCCGTGCCCATAGAGGTCGTTTCCGGTCATGCCGGGGACGAAGCTCTGGCTATAGACGATGCGCGATGCTTTGCTGCCGGAAACCGTCAGATCGTCGTGCGGATAGATGCCGCTGTCCACCACTGCGACGCCCACCCCGGCGCCGGTCAAGCCCGCGGTCCAGGCCGCATTGGCGCCGACGGTCTGGGTGGTGATGTCCAGGCTGCCGGTGACCGCGCGATTCGGAGACATATAAGTGACCGCGGGATTCTGCACCAGCGCGCGGATCTCCGCCGGAGTGAGCCGCAGGTGCAGAGCCCGTACGTGGCGGAAACGGCGGAGGAGTTGGCCGGACGCGAATTGGGCCGCGTCCGTGTTGGTAGGAATACGGTTGAATTGAACCAGCACTTCGATCTTGTTCTGATTCATCATCTGCTGCAGATCAGCCGATACTTTGGAACCAGCCATGGCCACGCTGCAGGCCAGGAGCATCGCCAGCACAATGAGGCGCAGGCATGCGGCCGGGATGCGGTGCAGACCGCCCCAGACCGCGTGCTCCGGTACAGACTCGTGCTGGCAAGCCGGGACTTTGTAGTTAACGTAAGACAGCATTTCTTGTTCTCTCCTGATGGCGCGACTTGCATTGGGCAAGGAAGTCATTTGCGCGTGCATGTCGTTTCGGAAGCACCGGGACTGCCATCGGAGATCTGAGGGGGTAAGTTTTTGAAATCCGGTAATCGCCGGCGGGAGAGCGGCCCCAGGAAGGCCGGGCCGGTGACAGACCTGTCACTCGCGGGGTGACAGGCGTGGCGCAGGATTCGCCGGAGCCGGAAATCCGCCCACGAATCCGTTCCAGTCCTCCGCCAATACGATCGAATTGGCGGGGTTGCGCGGGTCGTACTTCACCAGCACGTGGCCCCAGGAAGCCACGTCGGCGGGCAGAAATGCCCGTAAAGCGGATATATCCTGCGAAGCCGTGTACTCGGCGCCGCGCACGTCGTAGGAATACATCAGCAGATCCGACTGGATATCCAGCAGGCGCGCGTCGCCCATTTTGCCGGTGGCGACCAGCAGGCGGCGCCGGCGATGCTCCTTTTGCTCCGGGGTGACGCGCGAACGCCGCCAGGCACGGACTCCAATAATCGCAAGGAGGACAAGAAGGACGCCTAACAGCGCCGCGACGGTAACATTCGCTGCCGTGTACACCTGTTCGAGGGCCGTCAGCCGGCGACGGGCACTTCCTGGAAGACTTTGGCCCAATCCTTGAGGAATTGGTCCAGGCCCTTATCGGTCAGCGGATGATTGAAGAGCATATCGAGCACCTTGAACGGCATGGTGGCGATGTGGGCGCCGGCCGAGGCGGCGTCTACCACGTGCGTCGGCGAGCGGAGAGAGGCGGCCAGCACCTGCGTCTTGAAGCCGTGGATCTTGTAGATCTGGGTGATGCTCTTGATCAGATCCATGCCGGTCCAGCCAATATCGTCCAAACGGCCGACAAACGGACTTACGATATACGCCCCCGCCTTGGCGGCGAGAATAGCCTGCGCCGGCGAAAAGCACAGTGTGACGTTGACCCGGATGCCATCCTTACTCAAGGCGGAGGTGGCTTTGATGCCATCGCGCGTGAGCGGACATTTCACGACCACGTTCTTGTGCAGGCGCGCCAACTCGCGTCCTTCGCGGATCATCTGGCTCGATTCGGTGGACACCACCTCGGCGCTGATGTCGCCATCCACGATATCGCAGATCATGCGAATCTGATCCTCGAGCGGCCGGCCCTCCTTGGCGATCAGCGTGGGATTGGTGGTCACCCCATCCACGATGCCCCAGCTTGCGCCTTTTCTCAGTTCGTCAAGGTTGGCGGTATCCAGAAAGAACTTCACGTTCGTTGACCCTCCACTTCCTAGGAATTATAGCATTGGCATCGCCCGCGGGGACGGTGTCAAGCTCCCAGCAGATCCAGGTAGCGGGCCACGGCTTCGATACCCCGGTAGAAGTTGGGCAGATGGAGCTTCTCGTTGGGCGCGTGCAGGTTATCGTCAGGGAGTCCGAAGCCCATCATGACGCTGGGCACGCCCAGGCTCTGCTCGAAGGCGGCTACTATGGGAATCGATCCGCCGGAGCGGATGTAGACCGTGGGCTTACCGAACACCTGCGACATGGCGGCGGCCGCCGCGTGGATGAAGCGGTTGTCGGGATTCACCAGTGAGGGCGGCGCGGTGTGCAGCACCTTCAGTTCGGCCGTCACGCCGCGCGGGGTCGCCTGGGTGACGGCTTGGCTAAGCTGTGCGACGGCTTCCCGGGGGTCCTGATCGGCTACCAGGCGGGTGCTGATCTTGGCCACAGCGCGCGCCGGAATCACGGTCTTGGCGCCCTCGGCGATGAAGCCGCCGCGAATGCCGTGCACTTCGAAAGTGGGCCGCGCCCACAGGCGTTCGAAGAGCGGGATGCCCGGCTCGCCCACCAGTTCGCGCGCCCCCATCTCCTTCTCCGTGTAATCCCGCTCGTCGAACGGCAGCCGCGCCCAGGCCTCCCGCTCTTTCGCGCTGGGGGGAACCACCCGGTCGTAGAAGCCGGGGACCCGAATGTGCCCATCGCGATCTTTCAGCGCCGTGATGATCTCGGCCACCGCTTGCAGCGGATTGGGCGCCGCCCCGCCGTACACGCCGGAGTGCAGATCGTGATTGGCGCCCTCCACGCACAACTCCGCGTAGACCATGCCGCGCAATCCCACGCAGATGGTGGGCAGCTCCGGTGCGAACATTTCGGTGTCGCAGATGACGGCGGCGTCGCAAGCCAAACGGGCGGGCTTCCCGCCGACATAGGTTTCGATGTGCTCGCCGCCGGTCTCCTCTTCGCCCTCGATCAGGAATTTGACATTGACGGGCAGCTTGCCGCGGGTCTTCAGCAAGCCTTCGACGGCCTTCATGAGGATGTAGGTCTGGCCCTTGTCGTCGGAAGATCCGCGCGCGAAGATGTCGTCGCCGCGCACTTCCGGTTCGAACGGGGGCGACTTCCACTCGTCCAGCGGCTCGGGCGGCTGCACGTCGTAGTGACCGTAGAGCAGCAGGGTGGGCTTGCCGGGCGCGCCGGTCCATTCGGCAAAGACCAACGGGTTGCCTTCTCCCTCGATCAACTCGCCGGTGAGGCCGGCGGCGCGTAACTCGCCGAGGACGAACTCCGCGGCGCGGCGGATATCGGGCTTATGTTCGGAAAGAGTGCTGATGCTGGGGATGCGCAGGAAGGTCTTGAGGCCCTCGAGAAACGCGGCGTGGTTCTCCTGATAGTAGTTCATGGCGGCGGCACCTCAGTGACATTGTACATTGGCGCATCCTATCGACCCGGCGGGGACGATTGGCAAAGCTCCAGCTTGCGGCGCAGAAAGCGCCGTTCAGGCTCGGAGCAATGGCATTCCAGGGCCGCGCGGAAATATCCGGCGGCTTCCGCAGGGCGCCCCAGTTCCAGCAGCAGGTGACCGCGCACTGCCAGCAGCAGATAGTACGAATTGAGCTTCGAGTCGCTCACCAGCGGTTCGATGGCGTTCATAGCCTCCGCGGCGCCGCGGACTCGGGCCAGCGCCACGGCGCGATTCAGGGCCACCACGGGCGAGGGATTGATCCAGAAGCTGATCGTACATGCCCAGGATCGTGGCCCAATCGCGCTTCTGCGGATCAGTGGCGCGCGCGTGCGTAGCGGCGATGGCCGCTTGCACGTGGTATTCCGAGACGTGCTCGCCATTCATGGAACGATTGAAGTGATAGAAGCCGAGCGCGATGAGCTGCTGGTCCCAGCGGCTGGAGTCCTGGGCTTCCAGGAGGATCAGGTCGCCGGATTCATCCACGCGGGCAGGCAGCCGGGCGGCTTCGAGCGCCATGAGGGCCACCAGGGCATCCACCCGCGGCGCCAGGATCGACGAAGCCGCCACCAGCAGGCCCAGGCGCAGCGCCTCCAGGCACAGATCCTGGCGGATGAGATCTTCCCCGGAATGTGCGGCGTAACCTTCGTTGAACATCAGGTAGATCACTTCCAGGACGGAATCCAGGCGGCCGGCCAACTCCGCTCCGTGCGGCATATCGAGGCTCAGATGCCGGTCCCGGATCAGGCGCTTGGCGCGAACCAGCCTCTGGGCGACCGCCGCATCCTCCGCCAGAAACGCGCGGGCGATTTCGCTTACGCTGAAGCCGCCGACGGTCTTCAGGCTGATCGCCACGCGGGCATCGCGCGGAATCTCAGGATGGCAGCACATAAAAATGAGGCGCAGCTCGTCATCGCGAAGCTGCGCCTCCAGGTCGGGATCGACGGCCGGCGCCGCGGCGGATTGGTAGAGCTCGGCGACCACCGCATCGGTCTTGTCGCCCAGCAGGCGGCGGTGGCGTACCGCGTCGATGGCAATATTGTGCGCCACCCGGAACAGCCAGGCGGCCGCGTTCGGCGGCACGCCTTGATACGGCCATGTCTGCAGCGCCCGCAGCATGGCCTCCTGGACGGTCTCCTCCGCCAGGTCCAGGTGCGCCGGGCCGAGCAGCCGCGCCAGGTGCGCGACCATGCGGCCCGCCTGGTGCCGGAAGAGGTGTTCCAGCAGTTCGCCGGGATGCGGACTGGCGGCTAAGTCCCCCAGACCTGCCTCACCTCGATGGTGCCGAACTGCAGGTGCGGGTGCTCGCGCGCCAGCTTTACGGCCTCGTCGTAATCGGCGGCTTCGATGGTATAGTAGCCGCCCAGGATCTCCTTGGTTTCGCTGTACGGGCCGTCCGTGGTGCGGATCTGCCCGCCCTGCGAGCGGATCACCCGGCCGGGTTCTTCGGCCAGCCGTTTGGCGTCGCGCGTGAACGCCTTCCTGGTCCACTCCATGTACCTCTCAGTCGCCTTCTGCATCTCTTCCGGGCTGAGCCCGGCCCAGGCGGTGGGCTCATTGTGTAGCAAAAGCATGAATAGTGACATCGGGTTTCTCCTATTTTACGCGAGTGTATTGGAACGACTCCGTCATCTTGCGCCGGCCGTTTTCGTAGAACTCCCACTCGCTGGTGAAGTGATTGTTATCAGCGATGCGGATCTTGGCGTTATGCATGTGGCCGGCGTCCGGCGTGGCCAGATTGGTGGCGTCCAGGAACCGGAAATCCACTTCACCGGTCTCAGGGTTGAAGGAGCGGGCCTGCATGCGCGGCTGGTTGCCGGCCATGCAAAAGTGGGTCAGCAGCAGACGGCCGCCGTCCAGGTAGTAGACGGTGAGCATCTCGGGCATCTTTTCAGCGGATTCGCGCTCGACCAGGGACGTACCGCCGCCAATGAGTTGATACGTTATGTGGGCCTTGCCCATGGCGGTGTCGGCCTCCCATTCGCCTACCAGCGTTTTCAGGCGGGCATAGGCGGCCGGGCCGGTTGCGGGTTCGGATGTCGGGCCGGCGGCCAGAAGGGTTCCGGCGGCCAGCGTTGCGAGTGCAAGAAGTCTCAGTTTCATCGGGTTGTCCTCTGTGTTATGTCCTGCACGCTAATAACGGATGACGGCGCGGAGAATCGACAGCAGTTTGCTGAATTTTTAGAGCCGGGTTTCAGGCGGGCTGCCGAAGGCTGCGGCCGGGCTCGGCGATGCGCCTGCCCCTCTGCAGGAATTCCGACCCGGCGGGCGTCACCCGGACCCAGGACTGGCCGTCCCGATCCTCGACGGCAATCCAACCCAGGTCGCCGGCCTCCTCCCAGATGGGAAGATTGGGGCACGAAGTGCGCCAGGCGTCCATCGTCTCGGCATACGTGCGGTCCCGCGCGCGAAGCCACTCCAGCAGGTCCAGGACAAGCGCTTCCACGGTCTGCGTCACGGCAGCTATCATTCTATCCCTGACAACTCGTGTCTCACTTGCCAGGCCATTTGGCGTCCGCCGCGTTGCCCCATGCACCTGCGCTATTCTGATTACTGTTGATGCCGGTCCCCACCCCGGGGCGCGAGGACGACGCCCCATCTCTGGTACTCCAGGAACTTTCCACGCAAACCGATCTGGCGGCCTCGGCAGGCGTCCCGCCGCCGGAGGAGACCGGGTTACGGCTGGCATTTCGAGCCCTGCGGCACCGCAATTTCCGGCTGTTCGTGACCGGACAGATCGTATCGCTGGTCGGGACGTGGATGCAGAACGTGGCGCAAGCCTGGCTGGTCTACCGGCTGACACATTCCGAACTCCTGCTGGGCACCACCTGGTTCTGCACGCAGATTCCGGTCTTCGCCCTGGGACCGCTGGGCGGGCTGGCGGCGGACCGTTTCTCGCGTCACCGGCTGGTGGTGATCACGCAGACGCTCTCCATGTGCCAGGCATTCCTGCTGGCCACGCTCACCTTGACCGGCAAAATCCAGGTGCCACAGATTCTGGCGCTGGCCGTGACCCTGGGAGCCATCAACGCTTTCGACATGCCGGGGCGCCAATCTCTCATCATCGAGATGACCAGCAGGGACGATCTGCTGTATGCCATCTCGCTGAACTCGGCGATCTTCAACAGCGCGCGCGTGGTGGGACCGGCCATCGCGGGCCTGCTGGTGGCGGCATTCGGCGAAGGCCTGTGTTTCCTGCTCAACGGTGTGAGTTTTCTGGCCGTAATCGCTTGTCTGCTCGCCATGCGGCTGCCGAAGATATCGCGGCGCGTGCACGATTCGCCGTGGGCCCACCTGGTGGAAGGCTTTAAATATGTGCACGGCCATCGCGCGGTACGCACCCTTTTGGGCATGGTGGGGGCAGTCACGATCGCGGGCATGCCGGCCGTGGTGCTGATGCCGTTTTTCGCGGAGGACATCTTTCATCGCGGCTCGCGCGGGCTGGGAATTCTGTTGGGAGCCATGGGCCTGGGCGCGGTCGGCGGCACGCTGGTGCTGGCCTGGAAAGCACGCGTCGCCAGCCTGCCCAAGGTAATTGCCTGGAGCGCGCTGACGCTGGGCGCGAGCTTTTGCGTGTTTGCCTGGTCGAACGTGTTTTATCTCTCGCTGGCTATCATGCCGGTAATCGGGTTCAGCGTGATGCGGCAGTTGGCGTCGGCCAACACGCTCATCCAGACGCTGATTCCGGATAATTTCAGAGGACGCACCATGGCGTTCTATTCCATGACCGTGGTGGGGTTGGGACCGTTCGGCAGCCTGGCGGCGGGCGCCATGGCGCGGGCTTACGGGGCGCGGCTGACGGTATTTGCCGGCGGACTGCTGGCGATGGCGGCGGCGGGGATCTTCACGATGCGGCTGAAGTTCCTGGAGGAGGTAAAGTAGCGTGACGCATCGATTCCGATATCTGGCGCTGGCCCTTCTGTTGGCGGCCGGCGCCGCTGCTCAGTCCGGTGTGGACACCGGCCAGGCGCAGGAGATCTTCAACGAGATCGGCGATATCATGCACGACCTGCATGACATCACGGGCTTCAAGATCAAGCATCGCGTGCCCGCCGAGATGATCACGCGCGACAAGGTGAAGGACTTTCTGGAGAAGCGCATGAAAGAGGCCGCGTCGCCGGAAGAGATTCGCACCGAGGAACTGACGCTGAAGAAGTTCGGGCTGGTGCCGCAGGATTTCGACCTGGCCAAGAACACCGTGGACCTGCTCACTGAGCAGGCCGCGGCCTTCTACGATTTTCACAAGAAAGACCTGTGCATCACGGACTGGACGCCGTCGGCGACCCGCGAGCCGGCGCTGGTGCACGAACTGGCGCACGCGCTGGCGGATCAGAACGTAAATCTGGACAAGTTCATCAAGCAAGGGCGCAAAAGCGACGATGGCGCCATGGCGCGGCTGGCGGTGATGGAAGGACAGGCGTCGTGGCTGATGGCCGAGTATCTGGCGCGCAAGGCCGGGCAGAGCCTGGCCGATTCCCCGACGATGCTGGATGCGATGGCGCAGGGCGTGGAGGCCGCCGCGGGACAGTTCCCGGTTTTCGAAAGCGAGCCGCTCTATTTGCGGGAGACGCTGGTGTTTCCGTACAGCCAGGGCATGCTGTTCCAGAACGCGGTGTATCAGAAGATGAAACAGCAGTCGTTCGAAGAGGTCTTTCGGAATGCACCCGTATCCACGCAGCAGATTTTGCATCCGGAGAAGTATTTCTCGGGCGTGACGCCGACCAGTCCGGCGCTGCCGCAATTGCCCGACGCGCATGGCTACAAGCGGATCGCGGACGGCACCGTGGGCGAGTTGGACCATTCGATTCTGCTGGAGCAGTATTGCGGCAAGGAGGAGTCCAAAGCCGTAGCGCCGCACTGGCGCGGCGGCGCTTACGCTCTAATGGAGCATCATTCGCCCGAGCGCGTCGTACTTCTTTACGCGGTGGAGTGGGACGATGCAGCCGCCGCGGCGCGGTATTTCCACGCGTACCGGCAGGTGCTCGAAAAGAAGTGGAAGCACCTGCGGGTCGACACGGAAAGCGATACCGTGCTCGCCGGATCCGGCGACGATGGACAATTCCGCCTGGCGCTGGATGGAACCGTGGTCACAAGTGTGGAGGGCGCGGAGCATCCGATCCCGGTGCGGTAAACTGTAAGAACTTATGCTGAAACGTCGTGTGTTGCGCATGCTGGCGGCTGTGGGTCTGGCGGCCGCCATGGCCTGTGCCGCGGACCTGCCGCGCCCGGCTCCGGATTTTACGCTCACCTTCCCCAACGCCAAGCCGATTCAACTCAGCCAGTATCGGGGCAAAGTGATCGTGCTGGCATTTATCCTGACCACCTGCCCACATTGCCAGAAGACGGTGGGATTTCTTTCCACCTTGCAGAACGAGTACGGCCCGCGCGGCCTTCAGGTCCTGGCCTGCGCCATTGACGATATGGCGGCCATGCTGGTTCCGGATTTTGTGACCCGGTTCCATCCGCCTTTCCCGGTGGGCCTGGCGCCGCGCGATCCCGTGCTGTCCTTTCTGCAGCATCCCACGATGTACCGGATGTACATGCCGCAGGTCGCATTTATCGATCGCGATTTTGTGATTCGCGCGCAGCACGCCGGCGACGATCCGTTCTTCACCAACGAAGAGCAGCAGGAGAAGAACCTGCGGGATCAGATCGAGGCGCTGTTAAAAGAAGGCGCGCCCGCGGCGAAAAAGCACGGGTCGCCCAAAGCGAAGAAAGCGTCGTAGGTTTCAGTCGCCGGAGACGGTTTCGTATTCCGGCGCCGGCGTCGAAGGCTTGGAGGCAGCCAGCGCACCCAGGCTGACGTGGATCGTGGGCATGGCGCCGGTTTCAAACGATTCGCGTACCTTCTGATTCTCCTGCAGGCGCTCGCGCATCAACTGGCGGCGCAGGCGGGCTTCGAATTCGGCCATCTGCTGGTCGATGGTCTTCACCTTCTTCTTGTTCGCCACTATGTCTTCGCGATAGCGCTTCAGGAAGTAGCCGATGGTCTCGACGCGGATCTTGATGGAGCCGGTGGGCTTGTTTTCGTCGATGTCCTTGAAGCAGAAGTAGGGCGTGCCGGAGTGCTCCACCACCTCTTCCACCACGCTGTAAATCGGCGCGTCGTGGCCGCACTTGAAGCTGGATAACTCCAGAGCTACCAGGTTGGGGTGGCGCGCGACGTACTTCGCCGCCCACACTTTGCGCGACGTGTTTTCGCTGTAGGAGTTCTTCCAGACATCGGTGATCGCCATGGGATGCGGGATCTCGCCGGACTCCACTTCAGGGCCGAAGAGACGCCACACGATATCGTCATCGATGGGCAGCGAATCCTGGGTGAAGACGGGGTAGCCCAGTTTTTGGAACTCTTCCAGGATCTCGTGATTGACGCCGGGATCGTTGTGATAGGGACGGCCGAGGACGACCACGCCCAGCCGGTCTTCGCGCTCGAGCTGCTCCAGCACCTGGCGCGCTTCCCCCCGTATGGTGACGTTGTTGTAATAGTCCAGCGCGCGATAGCCTTCCGCGATGGCGCGGGCGTTTTCTTCCGCGGACAGCCCGAAGATGTCCTTGAACTGTTCGAACATCTGGCGCTCGAAGACATCCGGCTTGGAGATGTTGACGAAGGTGTCCAGGAACAGGACACCCTTCTCACGGAAAAGGTCGCCTTCCTTGGTGAACGCGGCTTTGACGGCCGCCGGCGTAGTGGCCACCGTGGGGCAGGAGCGGCTGGCCTGTATCGCGTGCAAGTCGCTGGTCAGGCAGTCGATCATGGGGAAGAAGATGATGTCGAGCGGCTTCTTGGCATGCACGGCGAACAGCAGGTTATGGACGTGCGGAATGCCCAGCTTCGACGGGAAGCAAGGATCGATGGCGCCGCGCTTGGCGCCTTCCTTGTAGAGCTGTTCGCTGGTGAAGTCGGAATAGACGATGTTCTCCGCCTGGATGCCGAGCGACGCGAAATAACCGGTGAAGACGGGCGTCATCGAGTACATGTTCAAGACGCGCGGCATGCCGATACGAATTTCCGAGCGCTTCTTCATCAGCTCGTTGCGCTTCTTGGCGGTGGCGGTAAAGGCGAACTTGGGAGGCGCGTCGGCGACGACCGGCGCGTCCGGCACGCGGAAGACGGCCTTGGCCGACACTTCCACGAAGTTCGGATTAGCCTTCTTGATCTTGTCCAGGCTGCCCTTGATCTGGCGCATGTCGTCGACGTTCTCGACGGTGCCTTTCTCGCATGTGGCGATGATGAGACGCTGCGCGCCGGATTCCAGCGGCACCTTGGTCTTCACCGGCGGTTTGTAGTCGATATTGATGACGCTGGTCTTGACGTCAATAAAGGTGCGCAGGCACTTGTTCTTGCAGAAGTAGCAGCGGGTGGACTCGTTGCGGGTGGTCTTGTAACTGATCTGCGAGATGGCGTCCATCCCGATGAAGGTGGTGACACGACCGTTGTCCCACAGGCGTCCGGCTTCGAGCGCCGACCCGATGGCGCCGGCCTCGCCGCAATGCTCGTGGACGATCACTTCGGGCTGCATTTCCTTGCCCTTGAAGCGCGACTCGATGAAATCCACCTGCGACTTCACGGCGGCGAGGTTATACTGCGTGCCGCCTTGCAGAAGGAACCGGCGTCCGATGGCGGAGAGGTTGGGGATCTGCGAGACGTACAGCCAGATGTTCTTGGGCAGCACGTTGCACAGGCCAGCCATGATCTCTTCCGGTTTCCAACCCTGGCGCTGGAAGTCCACGATGTCCGACTGCATGAACACGGCGCAGCCGTAGCCGAACTGCGGGAATCCGTTGGCGGCGAAGGCCGTATCGGCGTACTGTTCCACGGAGACGTTGAAGCCTTGGGCCGTGGACTGCAGGAAGTAGCCGTTGCCGGCCGAGCACTGCGTGTTCAGCTTGAAATCTTTGACGCGGCCGTCTTTCAGGATGATGATCTTGATGTCCTGCCCGCCGACGTCGCAGATCACGTCGATGTCATCGTAAAAGTGCAGGCCGGCCTGGGTGTGGGCGACGGTTTCCACCAGCGCGGCATCGGCGCCGATCACGTCTTTCAGAATGTCCTTGGCATAACCGGTGGTGCCGACGCCCAGGATCTTGAGCGTCGCGCCCTGATCGGTGACCTGCTTCTCCAGCTTACCCATCACCTCGATGGTGTCTTCGATGGGATTGCCTTTCGAAAGTTGATAAGTCTTGGCCAGAATGCGGCGTTCTTTGTCCTTCGAGATGAGAACCGCCTTGGTGGAGGTGGATCCGCCATCGATGCCGACGAAACCTTCCACTAAGTCGCCCGGCTGAAACGTTGTCGGGATGAACTTCTTGTGGCGGTACTTGTCTTTGAAGCGGGCCAGATCGCCGGCATCCTTGGCCAGCCCGCCGTTGCCGCCGCGCTTGGCCTTCTCTTCTTCGCGGCCAACCGTCACATACCATTCGAGCTTTTCCCATCCCAGATACTGGCCGACTGACGGCTCCTCCGTCTTGCCAAATTCCACCGAGCCGATGGCCGCGAAATACTGTGCGTTGTCCGGGGTACGGATCAGATCTTCCGGCGGCACGCCCGCGGGCAGTTCGGTGTTCCGCTCCTCCCAGATTTTGGGGATGTTGTGCTTCCAGCAATCGCGCATGCCCTTGATGTAGCAGTTTGGTCCGCCCAACAGCAGGACCACGGGCTGCAGCGTGTTGCCGCGCGTCAGAACCGACAGGTTCTGCATGACGATGGCTTCGAACAGTGAAGCCATCAGTTCGTCCGGCGGAACCCCCATCTTCTGCAGGCCATTGATGTCCGTTTCCGCAAACACACCACATTTACCGGCCACCGGATGCAGCTTTAATCCCTTGTAACCCATCTGGCAAAGCTGGTCGGAGGGAATGCGGAGCTTGGCGTTGATCTTATCGATTACCGCCCCCGTACCGCCCGCGCACTTGTCATTCATGGAGGGCAGTTTCTTCTTGCGGCCGGTCTCCGGGTCTTTCTTGAAGATGATGATCTTGGCGTCCTGGCCGCCGAGTTCGATCACCGATCCGCATTCGGGGTAGAGCTTTTCAACCGCCAGCGAAACGGCGTTGACTTCCTGCACGAATTTCGCGCCCAGAAACTTGGCCATGCCGTTGCCGCCCGACCCGGTGATGAATATGCGGGAGTTGGCGGCGGCGAAACCATCGATCTCGACTTCGAAGCGCTTCAGAAACTCCAGCACCTTCTCGGGCTGCTTGGTATCGTGGCGCTGATAGTCCGACCAAACGATCTGGTCGGTGGCTTCGTCCACCACCACGGCTTTCACGGTGGTCGAACCCACGTCCATGCCGATGTAGAAACGTTTGTCCATGGATGCCCCTTGGATTACTGGACTGCCAGCGCTTCTTCACGCCGCGGTGCGGCGCCGTCCTGCTTCATCTGCGCTGCAATATGCATCACGAAGTTGGCTGCCTGGCCGACCACGCCCTTGGTGTGCGGCACATGATAGAGCGGGCGCTTCGACTCGGGATGCGCTTCCACCCAGGCGCGGCAGTCGTCTAGAGTCAGGCCAGTGCGTTCCAGGACTTCGGCCATCTCTTTCTTGGCCTTGTTCTTGGCTTCGCCGAGGGCCATCTGCACGCGCGAATGGGCGTTGATCTCGCCTTCGCCGGAGGTTTCGATGGGCAGGTAGATCATGTCCTTGTAGTTGGAGACGACGGCTGATTGCGCGCCGTCGGATTGCGTCGAAGGCATGCAGCCGAATGGTTTCACCGACAGCACCATGTGCGCCAGGTCTTTGTTCGAGTAGTAGATGTTCTTGGCGACTTCCAGGTGACCCTCGCCGCCGCCCGCGCGAGAGTTATAGAACGGATGACCCAGGCGTTGTAATTCGTATTGATCGGCCAGGTGATGAGCAATGCCGCCCAGCGCGCCGACGATCTTGTGATATTCGTTCTTGAAGATGGCTTCGGCCAGCTTCAGTTTTGCCACTTTGTTGCGGAAGGTCCACTCGATCTTGGCGCGTTTATCTAGCCGCCACAGCGGCGGCAATACGGCGCCCTCTTCGAGACCCTTGAAGTCTTTGTATTTCTGCACCACCTGGTGGATCATGTACATGATCCAGGTGCCGATCGGCTCGACCAGCACCTGCGCGCCCTCGCGCTGCAGGAAGTTGAACATGTTGAAATTACCGTCGCCCTCGGTCGTCTGCGCCCAGAATTCGCCGGTAATCTTGACGATGGGCTTCACCCGCAGGCGGTCGATTTCGATTTCGTTAAACATGTCCCGGCAGCGATGCAGCGCCGGCAAGTAGTCCTCGCCCTTTAACTGGCTGACGAACTTACCGATATATTCGGCGCTGTCTTTGAATCCGCCGAGATACTTGACTAAGTTATCGCCTAACTTCCAGGGTTGCTTCTTGCGGAAGACCTCGTGCATATAGTCCATCATCTGGTCGAGCTGGCGATCGGTCTCGCCGGGCACAACCTCGTACGGACGCAGAGCGTAGGCGACTTCATTGAGAACGTCGCCACAATTGAGCGCGTTCAGAATACCCAGGAAGAAGTCCAGGTTCATTTCCAGGCCGGCTTCGGCGTCGGACTGGCTCAAGCCGCCGGATTGCTGGAACAGAAGCACGCGGAAACCGTCGAACCCGGAATTGCGCAGCGCCAGCCGGTACTCGGCTTCATACATGCCGAAGCGGCAGGGTCCGCAGGCGCCGGCGGTGAAGAAGACGTAACGATCGATGATCTCCTGCTTGGTCAGCCCCTGCTCTTCCAGGCTCTGCAGGTACTGCACCAGGTTGCCGACGGTGAAGTAAGTCGGGTTGCACTGGCCATTATTGCCGTACTCCTTGCCGGTCTGAAACGCACGTACGTTGGGTGTCGGCACGGCTTCGGCGATATAACCCAGACCTTCGAGCGCGCCGTGGACCAGCTTCTCGTGTTTCCAGGTAAGTCCCCCGAACAGCAGAGTGGTCTTGGCACGTTCTTCTTTTGTGAAGGGACGCTCCACCGGCCGCTTGAAGTGATGGAGTTCACGTTTGGCCACGCCGGCCTCGCGTTCCAGGCGCGCGCGCTCTTCCGCCAGGCGTTTCTGGATGACGTCTTCGATGCCGGCATTGATCTGGACCAGGCCGCCAGATGCGGGTTTGGGTTCAAACGGCTGAGTGCTCATAGTTCTCCTCTGAGTTTGGGAGGCCCAACCTACACTTCTCCCGATGGAATGCATGATCGCGCTTAAAATATTGGAAATAAAGCCATGTGCATCGAATGGCGGGTTTTTCTACAGGAACGGCGCATATGCGGGGTGAGTGGGGGGTGCGGCTCCGTACGGTCAGCGGCGCTGGACCCGAAGTTGGAGGACGGGACTTTTCTGCAATTGCGGCGCGTCACCAAAGTACGGTAGCCTCTCATTTCGTGGCCAGCAAGTATGCCGACGTGGCGATCGTAGGGGCGGGTATTCTGGGCATCGCCCATGCCTTTGTGCTAGCGCGCCGCGGACGGTCGGTGGTCGTGTTCGAACGCAGTCCCCAGGCGGCGGGCGCATCGGTGCGCAACTTCGGCATGATCTGGCCGATCGGGCAGCCTGCCGGGAAGATGCTCGAGATGGCGCTGCGCAGCCGCGAGATATGGATCGAAGCACTGGCGGCGGCGCGCCTGCCGCACTTTGCGACGGGCTCGCTCCACGTCGTCTATCGCGAGGACGAAGCCACGGTAGCGCGCGAGTTCTGCGAGGTCGCGCCGAAACTCGGCTATCGATGTCAGTGGCTGGGCGCGGCTGATGTCCTGGAACGAAGCGCGGCTGTGCGGCCGGAAAGACTGCTGGGCGCGATATGGAGCCCCACGGAGATCAGCGTCGATCCGCGGGTCGCGCTGCCGCATCTGCCCTGGTACCTGAGCGAGCAATACGGCGTCGACTTCCGCTGGCGCACGGCCGTGACGGCCATCGACCGCGCGGAGTATGGCGCAACCATCGTTTGCACCGGACATGATTTCGAGACCCTTTATCCCGACGCCTTTCGGGCCAGCGGCCTGACCCGCTGCAAATTGCAGATGATGCGCACCGGCCCGCAGCCCGACGGATGGCAACTGGGACCCGCCCTGGCCGCCGGGTTGACGTTACGATTCTATGAGTCGTTTCGCGTTTGCCGGACGCTGCGCGCCCTGGAGGAGCGCATTGCAGCCGAGACGCCGGAGTATGACCGGTTCGGTATCCACGTGCTGGTCTCGCAAACGGCGGGACGTGAGCTGACGATCGGCGATTCGCACGAATACGCCGACGCGGTGAACCCCTTCGACCGGGCCGAGATCGACGAATTGATCCTGCGCTATGCGCGCGGGTTCTTGCACGCGCCCGAAACAGCCATCGCGCAGCACTGGCATGGCGTGTACGCCAAACATCCGGACCAGCCGTACGTCTCGTTTTCGCCCGAGCCGAACGTGCGCGTGGTTACCGGGACCGGCGGGGCAGGCATGACGTTATCGTTCGGAATCGCGGAACAGACAGTCGCGCAAATGGGATTGTGATGGGACTGGTCACGGCAGTTATCTTCGATTGGGCCGGCACCACGGTGGATTACGGCAGCGTGGCGCCGGTGCGGACGCTCGAACGATTGTTCGCTGCGCGCGGGATTGAAGTCACTGAGGCGGAGGCGCGCCGGGATATGGGAATACACAAGAAAGACCACATCCGGGCGCTGCTGCGCGCCAAGTTAGGCGGACCGCCGGCGGAGGCCATGGTCGCGGAGTTTTTCGCGGCGTTCATCCCCATGCAGATGGCGTGCCTGGCCGCCTGTTCCGCGGTGATTCCAGGCGTGACGGAAACCGTCAGCGGACTGCGCGCGCGCGGCGTGAAGATCGGCAGCACCACCGGCTACACGCGCCCCATGCTCGACATACTGGTGGCGCACGCCGCCGCGCAGGGTTTCGCACCCGACTGCGCGCTCTGCCCGGACGACACCATCGCCGGACGTCCTTGGCCGTGGATGTGCTACCTGAACGCGATCCGCTTGGGGACTTATCCGATGCACACCATGGTGAAGGTCGGCGATACGGTCAGCGACATCGAAGAGGGACGCAACGCCGGCATGTGGACGGTAGGAGTCGTGAAGACCGGCAACATGATGGGGTCGAGCGAGCCGCTACGGCGGGCCGGGGCGCATTACGTGATCGACAGCGTTGGCGATCTCGATTTGGATCCCATCGAGCAGCGCCTGGCGCGGGGCGAACGTCCGTGAACCGTCGCAGACTGGCCTTGTGGCAGGCGCTAACGATCACGTTGCTGTTTGTGGGTTACGCCGGTTATTATCTCTGCCGGTCGGACTTCTCGGTCAGCCTTCCGTTGCTCATCGACGAACTGGCCCGGCGCGGCATGACGCCGGGCCAGGCAGAGATCAGGCTGGGCGCCATCGCGTCGATCGGCGTGCTGGCCTACGCGATCGGCAAATTCTTCCTCGGCAGCATGGCCGATTTTCTGGGCGGCAGGCGGAACTTCCTGATTGGAATGGGAGGCTCGGTCTTATTCACCCTGCTGTTCTCGCTGGGTGGCGGCATGCCGGTTTTCACCTTGGCCTGGATCGGCAACCGGGTGGTGCAATCGACCGGATGGGCCGGCATGGTCAAGATCACGTCACGGTGGTTCTCGTATTCGTCCTACGGCGCGGCGATGGGCGTCATCAGCTTGAGTTACCTGGTCGGCGACGCCGGGGCGCGCGAGTTCATGGGGGCCCTTATCCGGCACGGTTACGGTTGGCGCGTGGTCTTCCAGGTAGCGGCGGGAACGCTCCTGGTCATCTTTATCGCCAATCTGCTGCTGCTCAGGGAATCGCGTGCCCAGGTCGGGCTTGGCGAACCGGACGTGAATCCGCTGAACCTGTTCGGCAAGGAAGGCGGCGATCCGAAGCCCACGGGCTTGCGCGATCTGCTGGGACCGCTGTTCAGCAGCCCGGCGTTTTGGGTGGTCTGCGCCCTGTCGCTGGGGACCACGCTGGTGCGCGAAACGTTCAACACCTGGACGCCGACTTACTTCCACCAGGTGGTCGGTTACAGCAAGGCGGATGCGGCCAGCACCAGCGCCGTGTTTCCGTTATTCGGCGGCCTGTCGGTGTTTCTCGCGGGATTCGTGAGCGACCGGTTGGGACGCACGGGGCGGTCGGCGATCATGTTCTACAGCCTGCTGGCGAGCGCGGTGGCCCTGTTCGCGCTGGGTTCGCTGCGTGCCGGCGCCGCCCGGGAATTGCCCACGTTCCTGGTAGGCCTGGTCGGCTTCCTGGTGATCGGGCCGTATGCCTACCTGGCGGGCGCCATCGCCCTGGACTTCGGTGGCAAACACGGCAGCGCGACTTCTTCGGGAATCATCGACGGGGTCGGCTATCTGGGCGGCATTCTGGCGGGCGACAGCATGGCGCGCATTTCGGTGAGTTTCGGATGGACCGGCGCCTTCATGGTCCTGGCCGCGACCGCGTTGCTTTCCAGCGCGGCGGCGGCCGTGCTGTACTTCAACCAGCGGCACGAGCCCGCGGCACAGGAGGTATAAGAAAGGATGCGAGCGAGCGATCGGATTGTGGAACTATTCGCGGCCAGGGGCGGGTCGGCGTATTTCGGCGAACCGGTTTCGCAACTCGAGCACGCGTTGCAGGCCGCCTACCACGCGGAACGCGAGGGCGCCCCAAGGTGGCTGGTGGTGGCCGCCCTGGTGCACGATGCCGGACATCTGCTCCACAACATGCCGGAGCACGTCGCGGACCTGGGGATCGATACGCGGCACGAGGATTTGGGGCATGCCTGGCTGGCGCAGTACTTCGGACCGGAGGTCACCGCGCCAGTGCGAATGCACGTGGACGCCAAGCGATATCTGTGCGCTACGGATACCGACTATCTGGGACGGCTGTCTCCCGCATCCGTCGAAAGCCTGCAGTTACAGGGCGGGCCGTTCACCCCGGCTGAGGCGCGGGAGTTTGAGCAGCGTCCGTTCGCGCGGGAGGCCGTACGCCTGCGGCGCTGGGACGATCTGGCGAAAGTACCCGGAATGGCGGTTCCCGAATTGGAGCATTACCGCCCGCTGATCGACGCCGCGGAGTTGCGGGCGGGACCCGCCGCTTAGCGCATTCGGCTGGCTTCCTGCTTCATGATCTGGGCATTGTGCCAGGCCTGTTGCGCATACGGTCCGGGGATAGCGGCCGCCTGCTCGCTGAACTTGGCCGCTTCCAACACCTGCGCTTTGCGCATGGTCATCTTGCCGATCTGGTAATTGGCCAGTCCCAGATTGAAGAGCGCCGCCCCCGTCATGACGTCGTTGCCTTTGATCAGCGGCAGGGACGCGCGCAGTTCCTGATCGCCCGCCGCGTACTGACCTTTCTCGCAATGCATGAGCCCCGCGATCCAGTGCCCGCGTCCCAACGCGGCGCTGCGCTTCCTCTCCCAAGCGGCGGCCGGCATCTCCTCCGGTTTGGAGCGGCTGTTCAACGCGGCGACCAGCCGTTGAGCGTAAGTAAGCGCCCGGTCGCTCTGCTTGTGCTCCAGGGCATGATCCGCCAGAAACAGCAGCAGATCTTCGTTGTTGGGGAAGTTGCCCAGGGCTTTCTCGGCGATGGCGGGGATCTTGGACGCTTCGCCGGTCTGGCTCAGCGCCACGAAATACGAGCTGTAGGCGCGATCGAGATACTTACTCTTGGGATTCTGCTGCTCCAGGGAAGCGATCAGATCGACGGTAGTGGCCGCCGGCGCCTGCACCGCGGTGGCAAACAGAGCGTATTCCGTGTAGGTTTCCACTTCCCGGGCGTAGGCGATGTGCTTGTCCCACTCCACCTTTTCCACCTCTTCCGGAGCTTTGGCCTCGGCCGCTTCACGGGCCAGGGCGCAGGTCTCCGCCGCCAGTTTTTTCACCTGCGCGGCGTCCTTATTCGCTACCGCCTCTTTCAGGTTCTGGAAAGAGGTATCCAGATTGCCCGGCAGCACGGCGGGTGCGGGGGCAAAAAGAAGAGCGATACTAACCATCAGAAGATGCATGACCTTCTCTCCTCGCGAGTTTCCGCGTGAGTATTATACTTCTTTGCATCCCCGGGAGGAAGCCCTATTCGGGTATGGATATCTTGAATCCGCGCGCCGGAGCGGGCGTCACTCCACCGATCGCATTTCGCGAAACAGTGCGCGGAAGGTGTTTACAGCCTCAGCCGCCGAAAGATCCGCCGGGCCCTCGCCGAAGTAGGCTTTCACGAACGGGCCCAGGCCGCACCAGGTAGTCGCCAACACGCCTTGCATGCGTCCGGCGATGGTGTCGGTAGCGTGCGTCCGCGCCGCGCGGATGGCCGCGAGTTGCGCCAGCGCTACTTCCGGCTGCCGCCACGGGCAGGCCAGCACCGCAAATCCCTGGACCGCGAAGTACTCCGGCGTCGGGACGGCCTGTTCGTAGTGCCAATCGCAGATGACCATGTCTTTCGGCACGGATTGAATGGCCGGATAGGTGTGGTTCATGCTGGCCTCCCACTTGCCGAGGCCGGTGGTATCGCCATCCAGGAAGCGGTCGCCCCACATCCACATGGTGCGTTTGGTGGCGGCCAGGTGGTCACGCAGGGTGCGGACTTCCTGCGCGAAGAGTTCGGCTTTGTCTTTCCCTTTGCAGCGCGGGCAGGTGTCCTCGCCGAGCAGGAAAACCTCATCCATGCCGACGTGAAAGGCATCGGCTTCACTGGCATCCGCCAGTTCGTCGATCAGGTCGAATAGCACCTGGTGCAGGCCGGGACTGAGCGGACAGTAGCTCCGGCAATAGATTCCCTGGTTGCCGGGATAGAGGCCCGGCGTTTCGTCGAACTCCGGGTGGGCGCGCAGGAGCCCGTAAGTGGTCCCCGCCCAGGATTGATGTCCCAGACAATTGATCTGCGGGATGAGGCGGATACCAGCCTTGTGGCACGCCGCCGCCAGTTGCCGCACATCGTCGCGGGACAGCGAATCCGGGTCGGATACTTCCGGGTGGCTGGTGAACCGGTAGTGATAGTCGAACTCGAGGACCAGCACGTTGACCCCTTCTTTGGGCGCCCCCTCCTGAATGAAGCGCAGGGCCAGCGGCATCTCGTCCGGCTTGGGGGCCATCAGGTGCAGCCCCCGGACAGGTACGGATGGCGAAGCGGCATCCAGGGCGAGCGCCAGGCAGACAATGCCGGCGGCCGAAGCGGCCAGAGTTCTCATCGACACCTCAACGATAGCGAATTACCAGAAACCTCACGATAGCCGCGGCCAGGCCAAATAGCGCGCCGCCCCAGAAGGTAGCCAGCAGGCTCGGATAACTGCCTTGCTCGCGCCGCCAGAGGCCCAGAAAATGCATGGCAATTCCCGCCGCGAGGGGAGACAGAATCAGGCCGGCCCCTTCCATGCGCGGCACCAGGGCATGCGGAAAGGCCAGCGCGCTGGCGCATCCGGCGATGCCGCCGATGACCGCAAACAGCGAACCAGTGGCCACCTGGCCCGTCGCGCCGGCCTCCGGATCGAGGCCTCCGCGCCGTTCGCGCACCAGTTCCGTGACGATCGCGCAAACCACCGGAAGTAATGCGCCAAATAGAATTGCCCGTCCGCAGGCGGCCAAATCCATCCATCAGCCCCGGGCGGCGTGCGATTTCTTCGCTTCCGTCAGGATGCCACGCATGTACTCCGCCGCCAATTGCGCGTTCTTGTCGACAAACTCCAGGCCCACAGTGCGGCCGTTGACGACCGGCAGGGGATGGCAGAGCTCGAATCCGGCGTAGCCATGGTAGCCGACATCGAACAGTCCGAGCATTTCGGCCAGAGCCTTCTCGTCGCCCTTCACGGCAATCCCGTCCGGACCGCGGTCGAATTCGCCGCCGTAGTGCCAGAGAATCTGGAGCGGGCCCACCTCGTTGATGCCCCGCCGTACGCCGGCCTCATCCAGGTGATGTTCCAGGCGCGCGTCGAAGCAGATCTTCAGGTGCGGCGAGGCGATTTCATTCACCATGCGCAGGCAGTCCCGGTAGCCGTTTTCGATGACCGGCGGATGGTTCTGCAGCGCCAGGGTGACCCCGAAGTCGCCCGCCAGGCGGGCAGCTTCGCGCAGCGTGTCGCGGCACCACGCCCAAGTCTGGTCGGCGCTGAAATTCTGGTGCTCCGTCCGCCAGACAGCTTGCGCGATATCGTAGCGGCCGCCGCCCTCGGGGAGGATCGTGACGCCGGGCCAGGCCAGGAAGGCGCGCACGATTTTGGCGCCCAGGTCGGAGGTCATGCGCATCAGCTCCCGCATGTAGACCAGTTGGGTTTCGCGGTGCTCCGGAATCGGGCTGCTGAAATCGTTATTGCCGGCCACGGCGTAGATCTCGATGCCCTGGTCGGCGGCCAGGCGGCGCAGGTCGCGGCAGCGCGCCGCCGGCATGTCCAAGGGGTTGCCGTGCGGACGCTTGCCGTCGATCTCCACGCCCTGGTAACCGAACTGATGGGCGCGGCCGATCACCTGCTCCACGGTCAGGGCGTCGCCGCGGTACCAGACGCCTCCGTAAGTGATGCTATAAAGGCCGATTTTTACCTCCGCCGAGGCTGCGGCGCGAGTGAGATCCGGCGCCCCGAGGGTACCGGCTGCCAGCGCCGCGGTTTGGACAAACCCACGCCGGCTCATGAAGCTACCTTGTTCATCGGGCATTTTGGACTCCAGGCAAAACGTGTAAGATCAGAACTCCTCGCGGGCTGGGCCGCCCGCCCTCCAACTACGTAGCGTAGCCCGATTCGCGCGCGCGGACAAATGGGCACGCTATCTAAAGTTCCAGGACCAGCTACCCGATGGATAAGATGCGGATTCCGCCGGGCGATGAAACAATGTATCGAAGGGCCATGATGGCCAGGTTGTCGCAGGGGAGCATCTCCGTCACTCTAGTCGCTCTGGTGCTGGCTGCCGGCGCGGGGTGTAGACGTGCGCCCGTGCGGCTGGACCGCGTTTTGACCTCCGTCAGCCAGATCCGCAACCTGCCGCAGAGCCAGGTCTACGCCGGCGCGGAGGCGCACCTGCGCGGCGTCGTGACTTACGCCCAGGCGAGCGATGACACCTGCTTCCTGCAGGACGATACAGGCGGCATCCGCATCCGGCTGCGCCGGGGAAAGATGGTGGCCGAGTCCGGTAAGGTGATGGAAGTGTGGGGCACGGTGATCTCGTCCGGCCCCGCGCCGGTACTGGCCGAATCGCGCCTCGAGTTGTCGGGCGCGGCCCCCTGGCCGGCCGCGGAAGATCTGGAATCCGCCCTGGCACATGCCCGCCACGGCATCTACCAACGCGTTTCCGTCGCCGGCGTGGTGCAGACCTCCCAGGACGCTTACAACGACGTCACCACGCTGATCATGCGGACCGGCAGCGGGCCGCTGAAGGTCAAGGCCCTGGCTCCAGCCTTTTCCGACGGTGGCTCTCTCATCGACGCCGAACTGCGGATCGAAGGAGTCCTTGCCGGGACGCCCGGAACGGGTAGTGCAGACAGCATTCTGGTGGCGGCGCCGGCATTAACCGCGGCAGTCGTGACGCGGCCCGCGCCGCCGCCGGCTGCGGCGCCGAAGGTAACCGCCGCCGGGTTACTCAGGCTCGGTCCCGACCATCTGCCGGGCCACCGCGTCCGTTTGACCGGTCAGTTGCAAGCCGCCGCCGCCGGCGGATTTGAATTGACCGACGCCACCGGCCGGATTCTGGCCATACCGGCCGAGGCTGGTCTGCAACCGCGCAACGGCAAGGACGCGATCGCCGGATTTGCGTTTTGGCAGAATGGCCGCGTGATCCTGCGGGATGTCGTAGATGCCGCGGCGGTCCCGGAGACCGCGCGAGTTCTGCCGGTGGAGAGCAGTGCGCGGGCCGTACACCGGCTCTCGTCCAGTGCCGCGGCCCGGCGATATCCTGTCAAATTGCGAGGCGTGGTCACTTACTCGGATCCCTTCAACGGCATTTTGTTCATCGACGACGGCACGGATGGCATGTTCGTCTCGCTGGATGACCCGGCCGATGGGCTGCTGCGCCCCCGCGACCGGGTGGAAATAACCGGCGAAACGACGCCCGGGGACTTCGCCCCGAGCGTAACCCGGGCGCATTTTCGGATCCTGGGCCGCGCGTCCCTGCCGGCCCCCGCGGCGGGCGGCTTCGAGAGCGCGTTTCAGGGCCAGCGCGACTGCCGCTGGGTCGAATTATCGGGCGTGATGCAGAGCGCCGCACCGGGATCGCACGAAGCCGTTGCCCAGATGGTTTACGGCGTGCATCGGTTTCAGGCGCGAATCCTGGCGCCGGTCGACGTCCTGCAGCGCTTCGTGAACGCGGACGTGAAACTGCGCGGCGTCTGCGGCGCCATATTCAACGACCGCCGCCAGATGCTGGGCATTGTCCTTTATGTTCCCGGCACGGACTACATGGAAGTGGAACGGGCCGCGCCGGCGGACCTGTTCGCGCTGCCCCTGCAATCGGTGGTGAACCTTCTGCAATTCTCACCCGGCGCGGCACTGGGCCATCGCGTGCGGCTGCGTGGGATCGTCACCGCCACCGAACCGTCGGGCACGGTCTGGATTCAGGATTCGACCGGCGCCATCGGCATCCGGGATCATGGCGAGGAACCGGTGGCCGTGGGGGATCTGGATGATGTAGTCGGTTTCCCCGCGCCTGGCGCCTACAGTCCCATCCTGACGAATGCCAAAATCCGGCGGGTCGGCGCGGCCAAGGCCCCGGTGCCGGTCCGCGTGACGGTTACGCAATTGCTAGACGGCGGCCATGACGGCCAGCTCGTGGAAGCGGAAGGCGTGCTGGTGGACCGTATGTTCAGCGCCGATGGCCTGGTGCTGTTGCTGAAATCCGGGCACAACCAGTTTACGGCCAGCCTGCAGGCGCGTAACGTTCGCATGCCGGAGCCGGGGGCGCTCCTGCGTATCGCCGGCATCTGTTCCACCCTGGTCGACGATTCCCGCGAGGCGGTGGCGCCGCGGTCCTTTGAGATTCGCATGCGCTCGCCGCAGGACCTGGTGATTCTGAAACAGCCGTCCTGGCTGACGTTCGAACGCCTGCTTCCGCTGTTCCTGGTCACGCTGGCGGTGGCCGCCGTGGCGGTATTCTGGGCCAGCCGCTTGCGCCGCCGGTTGCAGTCGCAGGCCAACGTCCTGGTGCAAAAGACCGCGCAGTTGGAGAAGGAGCATCACCAAGCCACGCGGGCCTTGCGCCGGGCGCAGGAAGCCGAAGTGATGGAACAGGCGCACAAGAACGTTCTGGAGCTGGTGGCGCGCGACGAGGACCTGAATGGCGTGTTGCTGCAGCTCGCGCAAGCCGTCGAGGAGCATTGCCCGGGCGTAGCCTGCGCCATTCAGTTACGCCTGCCGGGAGGGCAGCGCATGGGAGCCGCGTCCTCGTTACCCCGCGACTGGCAACAGGCATTGGCGAGCATCGAGATTGAGGAATTCGCAGCCGCCGGGGCCCACCCGCTGGCCGAACTCTCGCGCGCGGATGCCTGGCGGCCGGTCGCGGAGGCGCCGCACAGCCGGATGCAACGCGTGAACGTGACCCCTATCGAGCGGGACTCGCGCATTATCGGCGCGGTGCTTGCCTTTCCCGCCGGCGAGATCGTCTTGCGCCGGGCGCAATTGGATTTTCTGACCTCGGCCAGCCGGTTGGCCGCACTGGCCGTGGGGCGCCGGGTCTTGTACGATCAGCTATCGCACCAGGCGCGTCACGACGATTTGACGGGTCTCGAGAACCGGGCCGCGTTAATGGCCCGCCTGGCGCGGGAGATCGGCATGGCGGCTGCCGCCGGCCGGCTGTTGGGCGTCATCTATATCGACCTCGACAACTTCAAGCACATCAACGACACCCTGGGACACGCCGCCGGCGACGTGGTGCTGCGCGAGGTGGCCCGGCGGATGCAAACCGGCGTCCGCTGCAGCGACACGCTGGCACGCCTGGGCGGCGATGAGTTCGTGGTGGTGCTGCCGAACCTGGGACATCGGGCGGACGGCCAACGAATCGCCGCGCAGTTAGTGGACAGCCTGTCGCAGCCCATACCATTCTCCGGCCAGATGCTGGTGGTCGGTGCCAGCGCCGGCGCGGCTATTTATCCGCTCGACGGCAATGACCCGGACGCCTTGCTGACCGCCGCGGACCACCGCATGTACCGCGAAAAAAGCTTCCGCCACTATACCGGTCCCGCAGACCCGGCTACCCCCTCTAGCGAGTCGCAGTTGGTATCGTAGTGCAGGCGTGGCGGATAGCCGCCGCCACGGCATGGGTAGTCTCTTCGTCCCCCAGCAAAACCCGGTGCGGCAGCCAGAATGCATCGCGAATGGACGCCTCGGCCACCGGGCAGGGCTCCACGCGGCAGTTCCCCTGGCGGTACAGCGGATTGCGGTACAAGGGGTGCGGGTAGAATGGCGTACAGGGCACGCCCTGCGCCGTCAGCGCGCGATGGAATTCGTCGCGCGCGGGCACGTGGCCCAAAAGCAAATACCACGAGTTGACGTTCTGTGGGGTGGGAACCGTCTGCCACGCGATCTCCGCCACGTCGGCCAGTTCGGCGCGCAAAATTGCCGCGTTCGATGCGCGGCGCGCGTTCTGTTCCGGCAGCCGCTCGAGCTGCGCCAACAGCACCGCGGCCTGCCAGCCGGTGATGCGGTAATTGCTGCCCAACAGGTAATGGTGAAACCAGCCGCCGCCCGGCTTGCGGCCTTGATCCATGAGCGACCAGGCGCGCTCGGCGAATCCGGCATCGTTGGAAGTGAGGATGCCGCCTTCTCCCGCGGTCATCACCTTGGAATTCTGGAAGCTGAACGACCCCGCCAGGCCCAGGCTGCCCGCGCGGCGGCCCCGCCACTCGCAGCCGTGCGCGTGGGCCGCGTCTTCGATCAACGCCAGGGAGCGCGCGGCGGCCAGCGCGGCAATACGATCCATGTCCGCCATCGGCCCGCCGAAATGCACCGGGATAATCGCCTTCGTGCGCGCCGTGACGGCCGCCGCCGCCCGTTCCGGGTCGATGTTGAAACTCAACCGTTCGATGTCCACGAAGACCGGCGTGGCGCCCACCCGCGAAACTGCCATCGCCGTCGAAACGAACGAAATGGCCGGCACGATCACTTCATCGCCGGGCTCCACGCCCGCGGCGGCCAGCGCCAGTTCCAGGGTGACCGTTCCGTTCATGGCCGAGACGCCGTGCGTGCATCCGGCGAAGGCGGCGAACTCGCGCTCGAAGCGCTTCACGAAATCGCTGTGGCCGCCCCAGCGTCCGCTTTCGAGCACCTGGCGCAGCAGTTCCAACTCGCGGCTGCCGCCGAACGGCCAATCGGGTATGTGCATCTACATTCCTTGCAGAAAGTAATTGAACTGCTTCTCGCGCCCCAGCGTGGTCAGCTCGCCATGGCCGGGAATCACCACGGTCTCATCCGGCAAGCCGAAATACTTATCGTGAATCGAACGCAGGATCAGCTCGCCATCGCCGAAGGGCAGGTCCGTGCGGCCAATACTGTCGCGGAATAACGTGTCTCCCGCCACCAGCTTGGTCTCCGACGGCAGCCACAGGCTGACGCTTCCGGGCGTATGGCCCGGCGTAAGCATTACCTGGAACTCCGCGCCCGCGGCGCGCAACACGTCGCCGTCGCGTAGCGGATTGTCGATGGCGGTGCGCGCGGGCGTCCGCATGCCGATCCAGGCAGCCTGCAGATCCATGATGTCCTGCAGCTTGTCGTCGTTCTCGTTCATATAGACCGGCGCGCCCGTGGACGCGTGCAGTTTCTGGGCCCCGCCGATGTGGTCGATGTGGGCGTGCGTGATGACAATGGCCTTTAAGCGCAGGCCGTGGCGCGCCAGGATGTTTTCGATCTTGGGCAATTCATCGCCTGGGTCGATCACCAGCGCTTCGCCGGATTGCTCGTCGCCGAAGATGGAACAATTGCACTGGAGCACACCCACCGGCAGAATCTCATGCACCATAACTAACGATTGTATAATCAACCCTATGTTCGAAGCCCTCGGGATCCTGATGCGCTGGTTGCATATCGCTTCGGTCGCCACGCTGATTGGCGGCATGCTGTACGGATGGCTGGTGCTGGTCCCCGCCACTTCGGTCCTGGCGGAGGACGCGCGTAAGGCGCTGACCGGCCGCGCGGCCCTGCTGTACCGGCCGCTGGTTTTCGGCGCCATCGCCGCGCTACTGGTATCCGGCGGCTACAATCTGGCCACGAATCCCGGACATCACACGATTTACTACCTGCTGCTGAGCGCCAAGCTGCTGCTGGTGGCACATGTCTTCTCCGTGGGGATCGTACTGGTGACCAGGAATCCGGAGCATCGCGGACGCCTGCTGGCGGGCAGTGCCATCTCCGGGCTGATTATTATTCTGATTTCGGCTTACCTGCGGCGGACTTTCTAGACCCAAGGCTGCTAGCCAACCTTCCAGCTCCTACCTGCCCGATTTGCCGATGCGCCGCGCCGGGGCGGCGCGCCATGCTGGAAGCATGGAAAACGCATTAGCGGTTTTATCGCAGGAGTTGGCCGGCGCCGTGGACGCGGCGGGCCGCGCCGTGGTCGCCGTGAACGCCCGGCATCGCTTCGCTTCGAGCGGCGTCCTCTGGCGGCCCGGCATCGTGGTCACCGCCGAGCACACCATCCGCCGGCGCGACGAGATCGGCATCACCCTGCCCGGCGGGCGCGCCACGTCCGCCACGCTGGCCGGACGGGACCCCGGCACGGACCTGGCGGTGTTGAAGATCGCGGAAAACGGCGCGCCTGAGACCGTGTTCGGCTCTACGGAGACTCTCCGGCCCGGCCAGATCGTGCTGGCGATCGGGCGGTCGCCCGATTCCGGGGTGAACGCCACCATGGGCATCATGAGCGCGGTCAGCGGACCGTGGCGTTCCTGGCGCGGCGGCCAGATCGACCAATATCTGCGCCTGGATCTCACGCTCTACCCCGCAAGCTCCGGCGGCGCGGTGGTGGATGCTGCCGGCCGTGTGCTGGGCATCGCTACCAGTGCGCTCTCCCGCATCGCCGGGCTGGCGGTGCCGGTCTCGACGGTGAACCGGGTGGTCGACGAGATTCTACGCACGGGTCATGTCGCGCGCGGCTATCTCGGCTTGGGATTGCACCCGGTGGCATTGCCGGACGGCAGCACCGGCCTGATCGTGCTCTCGGCCGAGCCGGATGGACCGGCGGCGCGTGCCGGCGTGCTGATCGGCGACGTGCTGGTGGCGTTGGCGGGCAAATCCGTAAACGATACCGACGATATCCAGTCCGCCTTGGGCGGCGAGTCCGTCGGCAAACCCATCGCGACGCGCATCGTCCGCGGCGGGCAAGTCATCGAACTAAACATAACCGTGGGAGAGCGTCCCGGGAGGGAAGACTGACATGACGGGCGCGTTCGGAGAGATTGCGGAGCGGTTGCGCCGCTCGACGGTCGAAGTAGGGATGCGCGGCGCGCGCACGGCCGGATCGGGCGTGATCGCGTCGGCGGACGGCCGCATTGTGACCAATGCCCACGTGGCGCGCGGCGACGCATCCGTACGGCTGTGGGACGGCCGCGAGTTTCCGGCGGTCCTGGTGGCGCGCGATCCGCGGCGCGACCTGGCTGCGTTGCAGGTCGAAGCCACGGGTTTGCCGGCGGCTGCCTTCGGCGATTCCAGCACGCTGCGCGTGGGCGAACTGGTGATGGCCATCGGCAATCCGATGGGCTTCATCGGCGCACTGACTACCGGCGTGGTGTACGCGACGGGCAGGCTGGACGGATTCGGGGCCCAGAATTGGGTGCTGGCGGACGTCCGCCTGGCGCCCGGCAACTCCGGCGGTCCGCTGGCCGATGCGTACGGGCGCGTGATCGGCATCAATACCATGATCGTGCACGGGCTGGGGGCGGCTGTACCGGGTAACGCCGTGGGCGCCTTCCTTCGCCGGGGGCCGTCGGGATTCTCACTGGGCGTAACCGTGCAGCCGGTGCGCCTGGAGGACGGCCGCTTCGGACTGTTGGTATTGGGCGTCGCGCCCGCCAGTCCGGCGGCTTTCGCGCCGCTATGGACGGGTGACGTGCTCATTGGCGCGAACGGGCGGGCGTTCCGCTCCACCGACGATCTGCATCAGGCTCTGGAGGATGCCGGCGGCCTGATCCACATCCAGTTCCTGCGCGGGGACCGCGCTCACCTGCGGGAGGTAGCGATTCGCTTGGGCCATCAGGTGGCGGAGGCGGCGTGACACGCCTGCTGATCGCGGCGCCTTCCGCGATCGTGCGGGCCGGCCTGGAATCGATGGCGGCGGCCGGGACCGGCATCGAGATCGTGGGCGCCAGCGATCTGGCCGGCCTCGCCGCGGGTATTGAAAAACATCAACCGGATGTCGTGCTGGCGGCCGTGGAATCGCACGCCGAGCAGGCGCCGGAAGAATTACTGGCGCTGTCAGGCCGCGCCGGGGGACCGGCCATCGTCGTATTGGCGCCCGATCTGCAACCGGCGTGGACCGGCGAAGCGCTCAGGTCCGGCATACGCGCGCTGTTGCCTGGCGACCTGGGTCCGCGTGAAATTCTGTCGGCGGTGGAGGCCGCCGCCGCCGGGTTGATCGTGCTGCATCCGCAGGATCTTACGCTGTTCGCAGCGGACCGGCCGGTGCCGGCCTCCCCCGCACAAGCGCTCAGCCCGCGCGAGGTCCAGGTGCTGTCCATGCTGGCCGAGGGTTACGGCAATAAGACCATCGCCTGGAAGCTGGGCATATCCGAACACACCGCGAAATTCCACGTGGCATCCATCTTGAGTAAACTCAACGCCGGCACGCGGACGGAAGCGGTGACCCAGGGCATCCGGCGCGGCTTGATCATGGTTTAGTTACTTCAGCTCGGCCATCATGCCGGGCAGGCTCCAACTCATCTGCATCCCGTTGGGCGACCAGCCGAACTCGGCGATCATCACCTTGCCCACTTCGTCCTGCGTCTTACCTTCCCGGATCAGCCCGGTGGCGCGGTTGCACAGCTTCTCTACATTGTCGCGATACTTCTGCAAGCCCGCTTTGTCGGTCACCGGACCGTGGCCGGGGATGACCGTGTCGAAATCAAGCTGCAGCACGCCGTCCAGAGTCTGGGCCCAGGACTTCAGGCTGCCACCGCCCGTGTAATCGATCAAAGGCGTGTTGCCGGCCATCAGGTCGCCGGTGTGCACCGTCCGCAGAGCCGGGAAATATATGACGGCGTCGCCATTGGTGTGGCCGCGGCCGAAGTAACGGGCGCGCACCTCTTTGCCGCCGAGATAGACGGAACATTCCTGGTCGAACACCACCCGCGCCGGCGCCATGTCCGCGGGCGCGTTGGGCTGCTTGTGGTTGACGATGTTGGCGCGCGCGTTGGCCGTCGAGATGATCTCGGCGGTGGGCAGGAATTTGACGTTGCCGCCGCTATGATCGGAGTGGTGGTGCGTGGTGAGCACGTACTTCACGGGCTGGTCGGTGACGCTTTTCACCTTCGCCATGATGCCTTCGAAGTCCTGCTCGAATTTGTCGTCCACCAGCACGACGCCTTCGCCCGTCACGTACACGGCCACATTGCCGCCGTCGCCTTCGATCTCGTAAAGATCGCCTTTGATCTTGTTGAGGGTCAGCCCCGGGGCTCTGCCCTGGTTCTGCGTATATGCGATCCAACAGCCGGCCAGCAGCAGCGCGCCCGCGGCAATCCGTGTGACACTTGTGCGGTTCATCCGGGCCACTATATCAGATCCTGCGCTATGGTGGGTTTCATGGACTGGCATGCAAAGGTACGATTTCCAGGCGAAACTGCGCGCTACCGGACGGCTCGCGACAAGTTACTGGCCGCCGAGCGCGGCCTGCGCCAACAGGTGGAACAGGTGGCCCGCATGCGCCGCAAACTGCCGTTAGGAGGCACGCTTCCCGAGGACTACGTGTTTGCGGAAGGCGCGGCCGACCTGGCGGATGCCGCCACCCCGCGGCCCGTACGGCTTTCCGAGCTTTTCCGGGAGGGTTGCGACACACTGGCGCTCTACAGTTTCATGTTCGGCCCGGCTATGAAACAGCCGTGTCCCATGTGCACGTCGTTTTTGGACAGCTTGAACGGCGCCGCGCCGCACGCCGCGCAGCGGATCAACCTGGCCGTGGTAGCCAAATCGCCCATCGCCCGCATTCGCGACTTTGCGCGCGGCCGCGGATGGAACCATCTCCGGCTGCTCTCCTCGGCCGCCAACACCTACAACCGCGACTATCACGCCGAGACCGAGGATGGCGGACAATTGCCCCTGCTCAATGTATTTGTGCGCCGCCAGGGAGAGATCCGCCATTTTTACGCGACGGAACTGTTGTTCGCACCGCCCGCGCGCGGACAGAACGAGCGCCACATCGATATGATGTGGCCGCTGTGGAACCTGCTCGATCTGACCCCGGAAGGCCGCGGCGCCGACTGGTTTCCGCGGCTTAGCTACTGACCTTGCTCTCGAGTTCCGCCCAACGCGCGTAGAGCTTTTCGACTTCGCGTTCCGCGGCTTCGACGCCTTCGTACCGCTGCTGCAAGGCGAAGGGATCCGTCACCACCTCGGGCGCCTGCAGCGCCGCACGGGCGGCTGCCAGCACGTGCTCGGCTTCCAGGATGCGCTGTTCCATCTGTTCGAACTCACGCGCTTCCAGGTACGACAGCTTCTTGCGGGTCGATGAGGCGGCCGGCTGCGGCGCAGGCGCGTCCTTCTGAACCCGCGCCGGCCTTGCCGAGCGGGCGAACTCCCACTGCGAGTAATCGGCGTACAGCCCCGCGCCGCCTTCGCCGTCGAGCCCCAGCACCGCCCTGGAGACCCGATCCAGCATATAGCGATCGTGGGTCACCAGCACCAGCGCGCCCGGAAAATCCGTCAGGCTCTCCTCCAGCACTTCCAGTGTGGGGATATCCAGATCGTTGGTGGGCTCGTCGAGCAGCAGAACATCGGCGGGCTGCAGCATCAGCCGCGCGATAATGATGCGTGCCCGTTCGCCGCCCGAAAAACGGCCCACCGGCGTATCCAACTGCTCCGGCCGGAACAGGAAGCGCTTCGCCCATCCGGCGACATGAATCGCGCGATCGCGGTAGATAACGCTGTCGCCGTGCGCGCCCAGGCCTTCGCGCAAGGGCGCGGCGGGATCGAGTTGCTCGCGGCCCTGGTCGAAGTACACCACGCGCAATCCTTCGGCGCGCTCGATGATTCCCGTGTCCGGTTCGATCTCGCCCTTCAAGATACGCAGCAGCGTGGTCTTGCCGCTGCCGTTGGGACCGGCGAGACCCAGCCGTGTCCCGGGCGTCAGCGAGAAGCTCAGATCGCAAAACAAGCGGCGGCCGCCCAGGCTCTTCGCGATCATTTCACCTGCGATCAGTTTCCTGGTCTTACGCCCCGAAGCCGTGAAATCGATGGTCGCGGTGGCCTTCTGGTTGCGCGCGGTCACCTCGGCCAACTCGTCCATCAGCGAGTGCGCCGCGTCGATTCGCGCCCGCGACTTGCCGGTGCGCGCCTTGGGTCCGCGGCGCAGCCATTCCACTTCACGCCGCACTTTGTTGGCGAGCGAAGCCTGCTGCTCCGATTGCGCTTCCAGAAATGCTTCCCGCTTCTCCAAAAAGTCGGCGTAGGCGCCCTCCGCCCGGAACAATCCATCCGGGTAGACGCGATTGATTTCCGCAACTTCCGTAGCCACGTTGTCGAGGAAGTACCGGTCGTGGCTGACCACCACCGACGCGAACGCCGCCGTTTCCAGCAGTTTCTCCAGCCAGAGGATGCCTTCCAGATCGAGGTGATTGGTAGGCTCATCGAGAAGCAGCAGATCGGGATTGCGGATCAACTCGCGCGCGATCGAAAGGCGCCGCTTCCAGCCGCCGGAGAGCGTATCCACCACCGCGCTGCCATCCGTGAAACCAGCTTTGCCCAGCGTGACGCTCACCGCGGCGGCGCGCTCGGCAGCGTCCGACCCGTGCGCCGGCAGCGCATCCTCGAGCACCCGGCCCACGCTCATGCCGGCAGCGAATTCCGGTTCCTGCGACACGTATGCGATGCGGGTCAGCTTGCGTACCGTGCGCGTGCCGCTGTCCGCCTCCAGCACCCCGGCCATGATCTTCAGCAGCGTGGACTTGCCGGAGCCATTCGGCCCGATCAAGCCCAGCCGCTCGCCTTCGGAGATGTGAATGGTAATGTTGGAAAACAGAGGCGCAGCGCCGAACGACTTGCCGGCGCCCGTCAACGAAAGCAACGGCGCGGGCATCAGTTTCAGGATAACCTAGTAAGGTGCTGTATCTCCTGTACGCGATCGAGTTCCTGATCGCCCTCATCGCCACCTACACGGTATGGAGTCAGGTCGGCGGGCAAGGTCATCTGGACATGATGGCGTGGTATTGGAAATTGTCACTCGGCGTGGGTATCTCTTTCGCGACCGTGAAAGCCACCGCCGCCGCGGTGTCTACGCGGCGCGCCTGGAACTCGCGCACCCTGCGATGGATCTCGCTCATCCTGGCGCTGGCGATAGCCTGCGGCGCGGTGACGTTTTACTATCACATGACGGAGCCGGCGGATGACGAAGAGGACAGCGCCCCGACCTCCCAGACGGCCTTATAAAGTCAGTCCGCTTCCACGGCGCGAAGATAGTCCTGGAGTGTCTTGCCGGCCTCCTCGCTGAAACGTGCGCCTGTCGGCTCGCACGCGCACACCCGGTCGAGGCGGAAACTGCGGAAAGCATGGCGCAGCTCGCACCAGGCCCCCAGCGTCCATACCGATCCCCAGAAAGTCAACGCCAGAGGCCGGACCAATCGCTGCGTCTCGTCGCCGGTCTCGCTTCGATAAGTCAGGCGCAGCACGCTGTTGTCGTTAATGGCCAGGCGGACCGTCTCGAGTAAGCCATCGATCGCGTGGTGCAGGTTGAAACGCGGAGCGTAGATCTGGGGACGCTCGACTTCGCCGCGGCGGCTTTTGGGCAGCGCCAGGGTGACCTTATCCAGCGCCGGGACCGCAGCCGCGCGCAGTTTCGGACCGCCGAAAGCCTGCACCATCCGCAGGCCCACTACCACCGCCTCCACTTCCTCACCGGTGAACATGAGCGCGGTCAGTTCGAATGACCGGTCGACGCCGTAGCCGACGCCCGCCTCACCCTTGATCGGAATGCCGGATAACGAAAGGTCGCGCACATCCCGATAGATGGTGCGTTCCGAGACGCCCAGGAAATCCGCCAACTGGGCCGCCGTAGTGAGCCGCCGCGCTTTCAGGTGCTGCACGATCTGAAAGAGCCGGTCGGCGCGCCGCATCAAGGCTGTCTTATGCGGACGCTTTGGCGGGCAGGTCCCGCAACACGGCATCCAGCACGCCGTTGACGAACTGGACCGACTCTTCGTTGGAGTAGCGCCGCGCGAGTTCCAGGGCCTCGTCGATCACCACCGCGGCGGGCGTATCCAGATACGACATCTCGTAGACCGCCAGCCGCAGAATGTTGCGGTCCACCGTGGGCATGCGTTCAATCCGCCAGTGTTCGGCGTGCTGCGTGATCCGCTGATCCAATTGCTCGACGTGTTCCACGGCGCCCGTCACCAGTTGATCGACGAATGCGTCGCGCTGCGGCCGGGTGCGGCTCTCTTCCGAGTAGAGCGTATCGAAGTAAGCGGCGGTGGCTTCTTCCACCGGCTGCCGGCGCACATCCCACAAGTAAAGGATTTGCAGAGCTCGCTGGCGCGACCGGCGACGGGAGGGCATCAGCGTGCCTGGCGCAACTGCCGCATCAGGTTCGCCATCTCGATGGCGGCCATGGCGGCATCGAATCCCTTGTTGCCGCTCTTGGCGCCCGCGCGATCGATGGCCTGCTCCAGCGTGTTGCACGTCAGGACGCCGAACGCCACCGGCACGCCGCTGGCCGCGGCTGCGTGCCCGATGCCCTTGACGGCCTCGCTGGCCACGTAGTCGAAATGCGGCGTGTCGCCCCGGATCACCGCCGCCAGGCAGATAATCGCGTCGTGCCGCTTCTGCCGGACTAACTCGCCCACTACCACTGGCAATTCCCACGATCCGGGAACCCGCACGACTTCCACAGCGTCCGGCTGGCCGCCGGTGCGCGTGAGCGCGTCCAGCGCGCCGCTCAAGAGACGTTCGCTGATGAAGCTGTTAAAGCGGCTGATGACAATCGCAAACTTGAGCCCCGCCGCTGTCAGTTGACCTTCGATCACTTTCGGCATGTGTCACTTTCCCGCAAACGCCGCCGCCCGCTTCTCCAGGAACGCGCGCGTGCCTTCGCGTTTGTCTTCCGTAGCGGTGGTCAGGCCGAACGCCGCCGCTTCAAATTGCAAGCCCTGCTCCAGACCCGCCTCCAGGCCCACATCCACGGCCTGGAGCGTCAGGCCCACCGCCAGCGGAGCGTTCGCCAGCACTTTGCGCAGCCATTGCCGGCTGAATTCCAGCAGTTCGGTCTGCGGCACCACGTGGTTCACTAGTCCCATGCGATGGGCTTCCGCAGCCGTCACGGGCTCGCCCGAGAGCAGCATTTCCAAGGCGCGGCCACGGCCCACCAGGCGCGGCAGGCGCTGCGTACCGCCATAGCCCGGCAGGATTCCCAGTTTGACTTCGGGCTGGCCCATGCGCGCATTCTCGCTCGCCACGCGCACGGCGCACGACATGGCCAGTTCCAGTCCACCGCCCAGCGCATAACCGTTAATGGCCGCCAGGGTCGGCTTGGCCAGCATCTCGATCGCACGAAAAACGCGCTGGCCGCGCTCGGCGTAGGCTTGCGCCTCGATGGGCGTGAGCAGTGCGAGCTGGTTGATATCCGCCCCCGCGACGAAGGCTTTTTCTCCGGCGCCGGTAATCATCAGCGCGCGTACGGCGGCGTCGCCCCCCACGCGCTCGACCGCATCGCGCAGTTCGAGCACCGTCTCACTGTTCAACGCGTTTAGTTTCTCCGGCCGGTTCACCGTGAGCTGCGCGATGCCCGCGCCGTCCACTTCAAACCGGATGTTGCTGTACGACATATATGGGATAATCTGTAAAGGCAAGACACACTTGCCCCACCGCAACATCATACCGCATGGACCGCGAATTCATCCGCAATTTCTCCATCATCGCGCACATCGATCATGGGAAATCGACGCTGGCCGACCGCCTGCTCGAAGCCACCGGCGCCCTCTCGCAGCGCGAGATGATGGAGCAGGTCCTCGATTCCATGGACCTGGAGCGCGAGCGCGGCATCACCATCAAGGCGCACGCGGTCCGCTTGAATTATCCGGCCAGTGACGGCCAGACCTATCAACTGAACCTGATCGACACGCCCGGCCACGTGGATTTCTCCTACGAAGTGTCGCGCAGCCTGCAGGCCTGCGAAGGCGCGCTGCTGGTGGTGGATGCGTCACAGGGCGTGGAGGCGCAGACCCTCGCCAATACCTACCTGGCGCTGCATCACAATCTGGAGATCATTCCGGTCATCAACAAGATCGATCTGCCGGCCGCCGAACCGGAGCGCATTCGCGAGCAGATCGAGTCGGTTATCGGGCTGGATGCTTCCGGCGCCATCCTGGTCAGCGCCAAGCAGGGGACCGGCATACATGACGTGCTGGAAGCTATTGTGCACCTGGTGCCGCCGCCCAAGGGTTCACCGGAGTCGCCGCTGCGCGCGCTGATCTTCGACTCCTGGTTCGATCCTTACCGCGGCGTGATTATTCTGACGCGCATCGTGGACGGCCGCCTGCGCAAAGGCCAGCGCATCCGTCTGTGGTCCAGTTCGTCCAGTTCGCAGGTTTACGAGGTGGAAGGCCTCGGTTACCAGGCGCCCAAAGCTACGCCGTGCGACGAGCTTTCCGCGGGCGAAGTGGGATTCGTGTTCGCCAACATCAAGACCGTCTCCGACGCCCGTATCGGCGACACGATTATCGATCATGACGATCCGGCCGCCGAACCGCTGCCCGGTTTCGAAGAGATCAAGCCCATGGTTTTCGCCGGCCTGTATCCGGTGGAATCGCACGAGCACGGCCTGCTGCGCGACGCGCTCGAAAAGCTGCGCCTGAACGACAGCGCTTTTAATTTCGAGCCGGAGAATTCCGTCGCGCTGGGCTTTGGCTTCCGCTGCGGATTTCTGGGTCTGCTGCACCTGGAGATCGTGCAGGAGCGTCTGGAACGCGAATTCGATATCGACCTGATTACCACCGCGCCCGGCGTACGTTACCGGGTAACTACGACGACCGGTGAGGTTATCGAAGTCGATAACCCGACTAAGTTCCCGGATCCCTCGGGCATCCGTCAGATCGAAGAGCCGATCATCCTGGCCACGGTAATTACCCGCGAGGAGTATCTGGGCGGCATCTTGAAGCTGCTCGAGGAGAAGCGCGGCGAACAGAAAAAGTTCGAACATATAGGCAGCGGCCGAGTGTTGCTCGAATACGAACTGCCGCTCAATGAGATCGTGCTGGATTTCTACGACCGGTTGAAATCTTCGTCGCGCGGCTATGCCTCGCTCGATTATCATCTGGCCGGCTACCGTGTTTCCCCCATGGTGAAGCTGGACGTGCTGGTGGCGGGCGATCCGGTGGACGCGCTCTCGATGATCGTGCACAAGGACGTCGCCTACGAGCGCGGCAAGATCCTGATCGAGCGCATGCGTAAGCTGATTCCCCGCCAGATGTTCGAAGTGGCGCTGCAGGCCGCCATCGGCAACAAGATCATCTCCCGCGAAACCATCCCCGCCATGCGCAAGAACGTGCTGGCCAAGTGCTACGGCGGCGATATCACGCGCAAGCGCAAGCTGCTGGAGAAGCAGAAGGAAGGCAAGAAGCGCATGAAGCGCGTCGGCCGCGTGGAGATCCCGCAGGAAGCGTTCCTGGCGGTGCTGAAAGTGGGTAGCGAGGAGGCGGAGTAGCCGGTGAATATCGAATGGGTGCGGCGCTACTGCATGTCTCTGCCCCAGGCGGCCGAGACCGTGCAGTGGAACAGCCTGGTCTTCAAAATTGCCGGCAAAATATTCGCCATCCTGGCGCTGGAGCCTGCTAACACGTGGCTGTCGTTGAAGTGTACGCCGGCCGAGTTCGCGGACTTGACCGAGCGGCCCGGAATCATACAAGCGCCCTACCTGGCCCGCAACCAATGGGTCGCCCTGGAGACGGAAGACGCCCTGACTCCGGCTGAGATCAAGCGCCTGCTGCGCGGATCTTATACCCTGGTCGTGGAGAAACTGCCCAAGAAGACGCGCGCCGCTCTGCTAAGATAAAAAGATCCGCGGAGGTTCCACCAGCATGGCCAGTCCTACGCCACAACTGTCTTTTCGCGACGTGTTGAAGATTCAATCCGTCCGCCGGCTTTGGCTCGCCCAATTAATCAGTATCTTCGGCGATTTTCTGGCGATCTTCGCCGTGTTCAGCTTTGTAACATTTAAACTGCACGGCACCGCCACGCAAGTCAGCATGATCCTGGTGGCATACCTGCTGCCTCTGGCCGTGGTCAGCCCGCTCGCCGGTGTCTACGTCGACAAATGGAACGTCAAGTGGACCATGATTTCGAGCGACCTGATCCGCGGCGTGCTGGTCCTTGGCTTGATCTTCGTGCACGATCTCAACGCCATTTACGGCATCTTCTTCGCGCTCAGCACGGTGTCGGCGTTCTTCGTACCGGCGCAGTCGGTAGCCGTCCGCGCCATAGCGCCTGCCGCCGGATTGCTGGCCGTCAACGGACTGATGTCGCAAGCGGTGCAAGGCTCGCAGATCATCAGCCCGGCCGTGGCCGGCCTGCTGGTCCAATGGTTCGGCGCCAAGGCCTGCTTTCTTTTCGATAGCTTCAGCTTCTTCTTTTCGGCCGCCATGGTGATGACCCTCGCCATACACCGCGCGCCGGCGCCGGGCACGGCTGCCAGGTCCGTGCTGGCCTCGATGCGGCAGGGCTTCGGCTTCATTTTCACGCATGCGGTGATCTCATTCGTGATTCTCTCCATGACCGCGGGCATGTTCGCCGTGCGCTGCTTCGGAGCGCTCCTCTCGGTCTACGTGCGCGACGTGTTGGTCTCCAACGCCGCCCTTTACGGAACGCTCGGTTCGCTGATCGGTGTCGGTATGATCGCCGGCACGCAGTTAATCCATCGCGCCGCTTCGCGCGTTCCGCAGCAATTCATGGTGATTTACGGCCTGGCCGGCATGGGCGCTGCCGTGCTGGTGACGGCGGTATTCGGCCGCATCTCCACCACCGCCCTCGGCATGCTGGGCCTGGGTTTCGGCGCCGCGTTCATCATGGTGCCGTCCCAGACCCTGCTGCAACAGGAGACGCCCCACGCGCTGTTGGGACGTGTCAGCAGCAGCCTCATGTCGCTGCTGGCGATGTCGCAGGTATTCGCCATGTTTGTAGCCGGACCGGTGGCGCAGCAGTTGGGCATCCGCAACCTCTATTTCGGCAGTGCCGCCATGTTGGGAGTTGTCGGCGCCGTGGGTTATGCTTGGCTGCGTAAGCCCAAGGAGAACGACCCATGTCTCGAAACGCCCGAGCTTTCCTGATCCCGCTGCTGCTGCTGCCGGCCGCCGCCCGCGGCCAATTGGTCGAGGAATACAATCCGCCCAAGGCCAACTGCTGCCTGTTATTCCAGGCACGCAACCTGACCGGGCAGCTTGAGGACTGGAACCAGCTCGGCCGCTATAGCCAGGATAACGAGCGTTTGAAGTCCCAAGCCGCCGAAGCGGGCCGGGTCGTTTTTCTGGGGGATTCCATTACGGATGGCTGGCGGCTGACGCAATCGTTTCCCGGCAAGCCTTACGTCAATCGCGGAATCAGCGGCCAGACCACGCCGCAGATGCTGGTGCGCATGTATCCGGACGTGATCGATCTGAAACCCGCCGCGCTCATCATTCTCGCCGGCACCAACGATATCGCCGGCAACACCGGTCCCGAGACGGCCACCATGATCGAGGAGAACTTACGCGCCATGACCGAACTGGCGCAGGCGCACGGCATCAAGGTGATCCTCTGCTCGCTGACCCCGGTAAGCGACTACACCCGGTTCAAACAGACGGTGAACCGTCCCCCGGCCGACATCCTGAAGATCAATGCCTGGCTGCGCGAATATGCCGGCCAGGTGCACGCCGGATTCGCTGACTATTATGCCGCCGTGGTGGACGACAAGGGCATGTTCCGTGACGGATGCTCCGGCGACGGGCTGCATCCCAACGGCAAAGGCTATGAGTTGATGGCGCCGATAGCCGAGACGGCCATCGAGAAGGCGCTGAAATAAGACGGGAAGCGCACCATGGCGGATTTGGTAAAACTGGGCCGCTCCGGGCCGATGGTCTCCCGCATGGGTCTGGGTTGCATGGGGATGTCGGGCATGTACGGTCCCAGCGACGAGACCGAATCCATCGCCACCATCCACGCCGCCATCGACGCCGGCATCAATCTGCTCGATACCGGCGATTTTTATGGCATGGGTCACAACGAGATGCTTCTGGGTACCGCCCTGAAAGGCCGGCGCGGCCGCGTCCTGCTATCGGTGAAATTTGGCGCGATGCGCGCACCCAACGGGGCGTGGCTCGGTGTGGACGGCCGCCCGCAGGCAGTCAAGAACTTCGCAGCGTACAGTCTGCAGCGGCTGAAGACGGATCATATCGACATCTATCGTCTGTCGCGAGTGGACCCCGCGGTGCCCATCGAAGAGACGGTCGGCGCGATTGCCGATCTGATCCGCGCCGGGCACGTGCGGTACGCCGGCCTGTCGGAAGCCGGGGTAAAAACCATACGGCGCGCGCATGCCGTCCAGCCTGTCTGCGATCTGCAGATCGAATATTCGCTGATCAGCCGCGGCATCGAGCCCGCCATTCTGCCAACCCTTCGCGAGTTGGGCATCGCGGCTACCGTTTACGGAGTCTTGTCCCGCGGCCTGCTGAGCGGCTCGCGGCCGGCCTCCAGCGGCGATCTGCGCGCCTATTTTCCGCGATTCGTGGGCGCCAACTACGAACGGAACGTGAAGCTGCTGGCCGCCCTGGACGCCTTCGCCAGCGAACGGAATCTGACGCCAACACAAGCGGCCATCGCCTGGGTGTTGAGCAAAGGCGAGGATATCGTTCCGTTGATCGGCGCGCGCACCCGGGCACAACTGGCGGAAGCGCTGACCGCGCCGAGCATCCGGCTGAGCGGCGACGACTGCGCCGAACTGGAGCGGATCGTGGATCCCGCCGCGGTCGCCGGCACGCGCTACGGCGACGAACAGATGGCCATGCTCGACAGCGAGCGCTGACGCCGCCCGCAATTTCGGATACACTGGTCCTTCAGCCACAGGAAAGGCACAAAGTATGTCCGACAATCAAGATGCTGTCAACCGTAGAGATTTCATGGTTAAGACCGCAGTCGCGGCCGGCGCCCTGGGAGCCGCCAAGGGACTGTTCGCCAAAGGCGCTCGTGCGGCGGCGACCGGGCGGGTGCTGGGCGCCAACGACATGATCAACGTAGGCGTCATCGGCGTCGGCGGGCGCGGCTCTTATCTCGCCGGCCAGTTCTCCAGGATCGGCGAGGACACCGGCAAGTGCAAAGTGGTCGCCGTGGCCGACGTTTACGAGAAGCGCAAGAAGGAAGCCGCCGACCGCCACAAGTGCGACGGCTACCTGGACTACCGCGAGATCATCAACCGGTCGGATATCGATGCGGTGGTCGTGGCCACCCCGGATCACTGGCACGCCCCCATCGCCCTCGAGGCGCTGGACCACGGCAAGGATGTGTACCTCGAGAAGCCCATGTGCCACACCGTCGAGGAAGCGCGCCATCTGTCGCAGACCGTCAGGGAAACCAAGCGCGTCCTGCAGGTGGGATCGCAGACCACCTCGGCCCTGCAGTGGCACGTCGCCAAGAAATACATCGCCGACGGCGCCATCGGCAAGATGATCATGAGCCAGGGTTCCTATCACCGCAACTCCAAGGAGGGCGAATGGAACTGGCCCATTGACAAGGACGCCGGTCCGGACGGCAAGGGCGAGAACTACATCGACTGGAAGATGTGGCTGGGCAAGGCGCCCAAGCGGCCGTACGATGCGGACCGCTTCTTCCGTTTCCGCAAGTATTGGGATTATTCCGGCGGCATCGCCACGGACCTGTTCTTTCATGTGGTCGCGCCCTTGAATATCTGCTGGTCCGAGCCGCAGTTCCCCAGCCGGGTCACCGCCAGCGGCGGCATTTACGTTTTCAAGGACGAGCGCGAAGTTCCCGATACGTTCCACCTGATGGCCGAATTCCCGGCCGGCCATTCGCTGGTGCTCAGTTCGACGATGGCCAACTCGCAGCATATCCCCGGCCTCATTCGCGGCCACGAAGGTACCATCATCATGGTGGATCACGGCATGTTCGAAGCGCCCACCGACCATATCACCCTGCGGCCCGAGCGCCGGGTGATCGACGACGCGTACAAGGCCAAGTTCGGCGACGATGTGGAAACCAAGATCCCGGTGGAAAAGAAGAGCGACATCGTGGCCCACATCACCAACTTCCTCGATTGCATGCACACCCGCGAGAAACCCACGCTGGATGTGGATACCGGCTTCCATGCGCAGGTGACCATTTCCATGGCCGTGCAATCCTACCGCGAAGGCCGCGTCCTCTACTGGGACGACAAGAACCAGAAGGTGGTCAACAAGGCGGTAAAAGCATAACTTCCGCTTGAATCGGGGCGGCCGGCAGAGCATCTATACAAGGCATGAAAAAGCTGCTCTGTATTGTTGCTCCCATTCTCGCCGCGGCCCCGATGTTCGCGGGCACGCTGACCCAGGGCGAGCGCGACCAGGCGATCGCCGAGTTGACTGCCAGCCGCCAGGCCTTTCTCGATTCGGTGGCCGGCCTTTCCGCCGCGCAATGGAACTTCAAACCCGACGAGAAGACCTGGTCGGTATTCGAGTGCGCCGAGCATATCGCCTTGAGCGAGGATCTCATTTTCGGCAACATCGCCAGGATCATGCAGGGTCCGCCGAATCCGGATAAAACCGACGCTGTGACGGACGAGTTCATTCTGAAAGCGGTCGTGAACCGGACGCAGAAGTTTCAGGCGCCTCCACCGCTACAGCCCAAGCATACATTCGCCACGCCGCAGGAGTTGCTGGATCACTTCAAGGCCAGCCGGGAAAAGACCATCGCCTACGTACGCGACACACAGGACGACCTGCGCAGCCACCATTTCGATCATCCGGTTCTGAAAACGATGGATGGCTACCAGTGGGTCCTGCTGCTCTCGGCGCATAGCCAGCGGCATACGGCCCAGTTGAACGAAGTGAAGGCGAATCCGAACTTCCCGAAGGAATAAGAGTTGCCGCTACCGGGTCGTCCGACGTTGCCGGCGCTGCGCCGGCCGTCTTTCGCCGCGGGGTTGGCGGGTCCTGCCGGGGAGATCCCAGGAGAGGTTGTCATAAATCTCCACCTCCTGGTCGTCGTAAAGGGGCCAAAATCGGTTCGGGGGAGTCATGGAAGTAATCCAAACGTGCCCCGCAGGAGGTCCTGAAGGGTACACTTCCATTATACCGGACCCTCCGATCTAAATTACGCAACGCCAAGTAATTGATTTTAAAGACTAATCTGAGTGCAAAGCACGCGCCGGTTCGACGGATGTAGCGCGCTGCGCCGGCACATAACAGGCCAGCGCCGCCACTGCCATAGCCAACGCCGCGACCGCCAGGTAGGTCAGCGGATCAGCCGCGCGGACCTGGTAGAGCAGGCTCCACAAGACGCGGCCCAGCACCAGCGCTCCGGCCAGCCCCAGGACCACGCCCAGCAGCGCGAGCCGCACGCCCTGCCGCAGCACCAGCGCCAAAACGTCGCCGGGTTTGGCGCCCAAGGCCATCCGCAGGCCGAATTCGTGAGTGCGCCGGCTGACCGAGTACGAGATCACTCCATAGATGCCGATGGCCGCGAGCGTCAGCGCCAGGCCGGCAAACAACATCACCAGAAAGAGCGCGAAGCGCGGCAGCGAGATGTTGGCGTCCGCGATGCTGTCCATCGGTCGGATCTCGGCCACCGCCAGCGTCGGATCGAGCTGATGCACCGCCTCGCGCAGATCGTTGGCCAGCAACCCGGCGTCGGAAATGCCGCGCAACACCACGGACATCTGGTTGACGTAGATGGGGGTCTGTTCGATGGGCCACCACATGGAGTTCTGCGCCTCGGGGCTGTCCGGGCGGTCCTTCACATCGCCCACGATGCCGACAACCGTCAGCCAATCCTGCGGCTTGGGGTGGTCCTCAAAGGTGATGCGCTTTCCGACGGCATCCTCGTCCGGCCAATACCGGCGCGCCATAGCCTGATTAATGATCATCACCGGCGGGGCTTTCGCCGTGTCGCTCCCGGCGAAGAAGCGCCCGCGCACCAGCGAAATACCCAGCGCGCGGAAATAATCCGGACTGGCGACGTGATACCGCGCGTGGAACTCCTGGTGCGGCGGCGGATTTTTGCCTTCGATGGTAAAGCCGCCGATGTTGTCGTCCCAGCCGGTCCAGGGCAGGTCCGTGCCGATGCCCGCGGCGCGGATGCCGGCGACCGAATCGAGGCTGGCGTTCAAACGGGTCCAGAAATGTACCATGTCGATCGGCTTGTAGGTTTTGTCGGGCAGGCCGATGGTCGCGGTGAGCAGGTGCTCCGGCCGGAAACCGGGATCGGTCCGCAGCAGGTTGACGAAGCTGCGCAGCATCAGTCCCGCGGCGGTCAGCAGCAGGCACGCCAGGGCGACCTCTCCCACCAGCAGCGTACTCCGTAGGCGCAGCGCGCCGCCGCCGCTGGTGGCGCCCCGCGCGCCCTCGCGCAGGCTCTCTTGCAGGTCCGTCCGCGCCGACTGCAGTGCGGGCGCCAGGCCAAATAGAAAACCGGTAGCCAGCGCGATCCCAGCCGTGAACGCCAACACCACTCCGTTGATCTGAATCGTGTCGGCGCGCGGGAATCCGGCTGGCAACAGCGCTACCAGCACGCGCACGCCTCCCGCCGCGATCAGAATTCCCAGGCCGCCGCCGATAGTGGCGATCAGGAGACTTTCGGCCAGCATCTGGCTGACCAGCCGCCATCGGTCCGCGCCCATGGCCGCCCGCACCGCCAGCTCGCGGCGGCGCACCGTAGCCCGCGCCAGCAACAGATTCGCGGCGTTGGCACAAGCGATCAGCAGCACCAGGCCGACCGCCCCCAGCAGGACCAGCAACAGGCGCCGGCTGGGCCCCACGATCTCGTCGTAGAGCGGCACGATTCGCGCCTGCCACCCGGATAATGCTTCGGGATGCACGCGGCGGAGCTCTGCGATCACTGTATTCATCTCCGCCTGCGCCTGTACGGCCGTGACGCCGGGCTTCAAGCGTCCCAGCACTTCCAGAAAGTGGGAGCCGCGCTCATTCGGATTGCCCTCGAAGGTAAAGGGCCACCACAGATCCACGGTCCGCCCCTGCGCCACGCCGTGATAGGAGTTCCCGGGGTGCTCGGTGTCCGGGGGCATGACGCCGGCCACGGTGAACGGCCGCGAATCCAGAACGATCTTCCGCCCGAGGATGTGCGGATCGGCGCCAAACCGCTCGCGCCACAAGCGGTCACTCAGGATCACCACCTGCCCGTTGCCGGGGATCTCGTCGTTGGCGTTGAATTCCCGGCCGCGCGCGGGCTGGATCCCCAGTGCATGGAAGTATCCGGCGGTGACCTTGAATCCGGTGAACCGTTCGGGCCGCCCCGCGCCGGAGAGCTGCAGGTCTCCGCGGGTGAAGCCGGCCAGCGATTCGAAAGAGCGGAGGCGGGCGCGGAAGTCGCGAAAATCCCAGGGGTTCAGCGGAAACTTGGGCCAGTTGGCATTATGGAAGAAAACCCGCGCGAGGCGACCCGCCTGCGGATACGGCAGGGGCCGCAACAGCACGCCGTCGATGACGCTGAAGATCGCGCTGTTGGCGCCGATCGCCAACGCCAGCGTCAGCACGATGACTACGGTAAAGCCGGGGTTGGCGCGCAGCATACGCAGGGCGTAGCGCAGGTCGCGGCGGAAGTTCTCGATGTGGTTGGTGCGTCGCATATCGCGGCACTCCTCCTGAATCTGGGTGTACCCGCCCAACCGCCGTATGGCGGCGCGGCGGGCTTCGGAGGGCGGCATGCCCGCGGCGATGTTCTCGGCGGTTTGCTGATCGAGATGGAAGCGCAGCTCGCGCTCCAAGTCACTTTCGACGCGCTCGCGCCGCACCAGGGTCCGCGACCGGAGCCTAAGGATATTCCAGAGCCTCACTCAGTCCTCCGCCATGCGGATCACCAGGCCGACGGCATTGGAGAGCCGCTCCCACTGCGCCAGTTCCTTGTTGAGCTGCGCGCGGCCGGCCTTGGTCAGTTCGTAGAACTTGGCTTCGCGCCCAGTTTCGGTCTTCTTCCAGAAAGATCGAATCCAGCCCTGCTGTTCCAGCCGGTGCAGCGCCGGGTAGAGGGCGCCCTGAGTAATCTGGAGGACGTCCTGACTGACCTGCTCGATGCGCTTGGCGATGGCCCAGCCGTGCTTCGGTTCGGCTGAGATGGTCCGCAGAATCAACAGATCGAGCGTGCCCTGGATGAGGTCGGATGGTTTGCCCATGAATACCTAAATGAATTACAATTCATGCCTAAACCATTTACAATACATCCGCCGTGGCGGCTCGTCAAGCCGCATCCAAAACCGAATCGAAATTCGCGCTTCTCGAATCCGTTTTCCGATAGGCTAAATAGGAGCATGCGGAGCTTGTGGGGCGATCTGCGGTTTGGCGCGCGGCTGCTGGCGCGAAGCCCGGTATTCACCATCACGGCGGCGCTCACTGCCGGTACTCGAAGTGCGGACCTTGCGCGAGGAGGTGGAAGCGTCCCTGTGGCAGGAGCGTCTGTTGGCGTGGCTTTCGATGATGTTCGGCGCCATCGCCGCGCTGGCGAGTGTCGGACTGTATGGCGCGCTGGACTACGCCGTCAAATCGCGCACGCGGGAAATCGGCGTGCGGATGGCTTTAGGAGCGTTGCCCGCGCGGGTGGTGGGTCTGTTCTCGCGGGAGGCCCTGCTCTTGACGGCCAGCGGGCTGGGTCTCGGCCTGTGCGCGTATGCGGCGGCGGCGATCTGGATCCGACGCGTACTATGATGTTCGGCAGTGGGAGCCGTGGGCGGTGGCTGCCGTGGTTTTGATTGTGATGCTGATGGCTGCAGTGGCGGTGTTGCCGGCGGCCTGGCGGGCAGCGCGGGTCGACCCGGCGTGGGCGTTGCGGGCGGAGTGACGGGGCGCCGGCTAAAGCCCGCCGCTATCCGACTTCTTCGGAATCTTGATGTCCAGCCGCTTGATCTTCTGATTCAGAGTGGATAGCGGCACATGCAGGCTGGCGGCAGCTTCGGTCTGGCTGCCGTTGTGCTTCTCCAGTTGCTCGATGATGACGCGGCGCTCGAAGTCGGCGACGATCTCAAACAACGAGGCGTCCACGGGGAGGGCGCCGCCTTCGCCGCGGCGCAGGCGCAGACCGCTCGACTGCAGCAGATGATCCGGCAGCACCTCCAGCGGCACAGCCGGTTCGGTGGCCAGCACCACGGCGCGTTCCACGACATTCTCCAGCTCGCGCACGTTGCCGGGCCAGTTGTGCTCCATCAGGATCTGGATCACCTCAGGCAGGAAGTACAGCACCGAACTGCCCTGTGGGTCGAGGAACTTCTCGTTCTCGCGGCAATACTTGGTAAAGAAGTGGCTGACCAGGGCCGGGATGTCTTCTTTGCGCTCGCGCAGCGGCGGCAGCACGATATTGATCACATTGAGGCGATAGTACAGATCCTCGCGGAATGTGCCTTCGTCCACGCGCTTCTTCAGGTCGTCGTTGGTGGCCGCCAGAATGCGCACGTCCACACGCACCGGCTCGGTGGCGCCCAGCGGGATGAATTCCCTCTCCTGCATGACGCGCAGGAGCTTGGCCTGCATGTCGGGAGCGACGGTGCCGATTTCATCGAAGAAGATGGTGCCGTGGTCGGCGACTTCGAAGTAGCCCTTTTTGCTCTGAATCGCGCTGGTGAACGCGCCTTTCACGTGGCCGAACAGGGTGGACTCCAGCAGATCGGCGGGCAGCGAGCCGCTGTTCACCGGCACGAACAAACGGTCGGCGCGCGGCGAATTGGCGTGGATGGCTTTGGCGATGAGTTCCTTGCCGGTCCCGGTTTCGCCGGTAATGAGGATCGTGGAGCGGCTGCTCGCGACCTGGCCCACCAGGTCCAGCAGGCGCAGCATGCGGTCGCTCTTGCCGATGATGTTGGGGAAGCTGTAGCGCTGCTTGAGGGCGCGTTTGAGTTGGGTGTTCTCGGATTCCAGGCGCCGCTTGGAGATCATGCGATCGATCTCGATGAGCAGCTTTTCGTTATCCCAGGGCTTGGAGAAGTAATCGTTGGCGCCCAGCTTCAGGGCCTCCACGGCGGCTTCCACCGAGCCGTAGGCGGTGATCATGAAGATGGGCGTTTCCCGGTCGCGCTCGCGGACTTCCCGCAGCACATCCATGCCGGAGCGGTCGGGCATCATCAGATCGAGCAGCACCAGATCGTACGCGCGTGTGCCCAGTTTGCGCAAGCCCTCGACACCGTTGGCGGCCATTTCGACGCTATAGCCTTCCAGGCTGAGCAGCGTGTCGAGACCCTCGCGGATATCCAGCTCGTCGTCCACTACCAGGATGCGGCCTTTTTCTTGGTTGGCTGCGATTTGTGGTGCGGTCATCTCAAGCGGCATTTACGGGTTGCCGGACGGCGTCGGCGGGGGGACGGCCGGCCATCCTCGACCAGGGTAACCGAATCTGGAAACGCGTGCCGCCGGGGCGGCTGGAAACTTCGATGGATCCCTTGTGCTCCTGAATGATCCCGTAGGTCACGGCCAGGCCCATCCCGGTGCCTTTGCGGGCGCCCTTGGTGGTGAAGAACGGATCGTAAATCTGGTGGATGTGCTCCGGCGGGATGCCGTGGCCGGTATCGGAAACCTCGATCCGCGCGCCGGAATCGTCCGCCCAGGCGCACACCGAAAGGACGCCACCGCCTTCCATGGCGTCGCGCGCATTCAGGAACAGGTTCAGGAACACCTGCTGCAATTTGCCGGCGTTGCCGTGTACCGGAGGCAAGCCGGCGGGGATATCCAGCTTCACCTGTATACCCACCTTCTGGATCTGGTGTTCCAAAAGCGACATCGTCTCGCGGATGACCTTGTTCAGGTCCACATCGCCGAACGAGGTGGTGGAAGTCCGCGAGAAGTTCAGCAGGGAATTGACGATTTCGCTGGCGCGGAAGGTCTGCTTGGCGATCTTGTCCAGCAGGATGGATTTCTGATCGTCGTTCCCCACCTGCTTGGCGAGCATCTGGGCATACGTCGAGATCACCGCCAGCGGCGTATTGACCTCGTGGGCCACCCCGGCGGCCAGGAGTCCGATGCTCGAGAGCTTGTCGGCCTGCACCAGGCGCTGTTCGAGTTCCGCGCGATCGGTGACGTCGTCGAAAATAATAAGCCGTCCGATCTGCTCGAAATCCTTGGAGACCAGCGGCGCGATGGCCACGTTGAGCGTGGCGCCGGCGAGGCAGTGCGAGCCGTTGTTGTTTCCGTTTCCGTTGATGGGCACCGGCTCGTGACTGGAGATGGCCGACAGTGCCGTGGGCGACATGACGAACTTATAGATGTGGTGAATGCCGGTTTCGCCGCGCACGCGTTCGAACTGCTCGGCCAGGCTGGCCGGGAACAACTCGGCCAGTTTGCGGCCCACCGCCGACTGGCGGGGAATGCCCGTGAGCTTCTCGATCTGCGTGTTCCAGCTCTCCACGCGGTCGTCCAGATCGGCCGCCAGGATCCCCACGTTGATGGACTCGACGATGTTCTCGCTGAATTCCTTCAGGCGTTCGTACTCCTCCATCTTGCGCTGCAGGGAGCGGTACAGGGTGGCGTTTTCGATGGCGATGCCGACATAACCCCCGATGGTGGCGAGCAGTTCCACGTCCACGGTGGAGAGGAAATCGCCGTCTTCGGTGCGGCTCACGCCCAGGTATGCGATGGTGCGGCCGCGCACCCGGCATGGCAGGTAGTAAGTGAGGTCCAGATCGGCGATGGCGGCGCGTACGCTGGGCGGCCAACTCCGCGACACCGCATCGAGCTGATGCCGCGTGCGCTCGAAGAAGATGAAGGGCTGCGGCAGATCCCAGTTCAGAAAGCTCAAATCCAGTTGATCGGGCGCGATCTCGGGCGGCCGCCGGCGGGAGCCCATGGACCTCTTCAGGTGGAAGGAGGGGGTCCCATCGGAGCGGTCTTCCGCCAAAAAGACCGCCATGTGCCGGATGGAGAGAGTCTGCAGCAGGCGGTCACAGACCGAGGACAGCATGGCGTCCATGTCGGTTTCCGAACTCAGCTCGCGGGCGAATTCGACCAGGGTGCGCCGGTAATCGTAGCGGTCGCGGTAGAAGTGCTTGTCAAGGCGTTCCTGAATCCAGTTGCGGATGGGCTGGAAGAGGAAGGCGGCCGCCAGCATCACGGTGATCAACCCGGTACTGCCGACATCCTTGAAGTTCTTTTGCACCAGGCTGCCCAGGGAGAAGACGATGCCGTAAAACGCCGCCAGCACGCAGAGGGTGGCGAGCGTGTAGGCGTAACCGCGGCGGAACAGGATATCGACGTCCATCAACCGGTAGCGCACGATAGCGTAGGCCAGCGTCAGCGGGATCAGCATCAGCGAAAGCACCGACAGCCGCATGTACTGGTTCGGCAGCATACCCAAGGCGTAGGGCGCGACGTACAGGATGGCAAAGGGCAGCACGCCGCAGAACGTTCCGTTCCGCAGCCACTTCAACTGCTGCCGCACGATGGGGTCTTCCGCCTTGCGGTATGCCAGGCTGAGAACCACGCCGCCCAACAGGTAGGGGACAATCAGCAGCGGCTGCCAGATGCGGTCGAGCATCCAGCGCAGTTCCACCAGGGATATGCCGACCCGCAGGGTGCCGGAGGTGATCCCCAGCCAAATGCCAAACAGGACCGCCGGAGGCAGATACAGCAGCGCTACACGGGCTTTGTTACGGAACCAGCGCGCTTCCGGAAAAGTCAGGCAGAAGTGCAGGAAGACGGTGGGCGCCAGCAGGCCGGCGGCCACATTCGAGAAGTAGACGACCTTGTCGAAACCGTTCAGCTTGCCGGTATAGTGGAAGCATCCCAGAATGAACGATACCAGGCACAAGATATAGAAATGCCGGGCCTTATGAGCGCTGCCCCGGCGGAAATAGACAAACAGGCCGATCAGCAGGTAGGCCGCTCCCACCAGATATTGGTAATTGACCGCCGGATCCGGCGGTACTTCCCGGATGTAGACGGCCGCCTTGAAATCGACGCCGTTCCGGCTGGCGGTATAGTCGGCCTTGTTCCAGGTCCCTACGGCCGCCAGGATCTGCGGCACGTCAATCGCTTTGCGGGTAGCGGCGCCGTTGATTTTGAGAAGCGTGTCGCCGGTCTTGAGACCCGCATGAGCGGCGGGACCATCCGGATCGACGTACAGCGCCTCCACGTGCTGGCCGCGATCCACCCACACGGCCCCGTCATCGGCCAGCCGGAAGCGGTGCTGTTGTTGGAAATTGATGCCGGCGGAGACGGCCGCGGCGATGGTGAGGATGGTCAGGATCGCCGTGGAGAGCTGAAATTTGAGTTCCTGGAACATTCACCCGCTCGCCCTGGGGCTACCGGCACACCTCACCCCAAGAGTGGCCTGTCCAGCACGTTTGGTGCCACCCTTCTTTCCCATAGTAGTAAATTTTTCTGTAACTTACAACGAAATCCAGGAATGGAAATTCAGAAATTGGGAGAAGCACTATGCGGAAGTGTAGGCACGCGGCTGTCAGCGTGTCCCGGATGCAACAGTTCCTGCTCGGTAATGCCGAGCACATCCTGCAGATATTCGCGCAATGCCATCCACACGAAAGCCGCCTCGGCGCAGATGAAGATGCTGAGCTAGAGCACCATCAGGGGGATGGCGCGGGGGATGTCCGTCACGGCGGTTCCGGCCAGGATATCGTCGGCCTTGGTGATGCCAATAAGTTGCGTGGTCTGGCGCCGGAGGCTGATGGAAGCGTCCAATTCGGCCTGGTAGCAGAAGACCATGGCCAGGGAGCCGAGAATTAATACCAAAGGAAGCCAAGCGGCGGCGGGCCTGGCGGCGTAGCAGCCACCCGCGCCGGGACAGAACATACTTCCGGCGATCCGGTGCCGGGAATAGAAGAGGAAGGCCAGGACCAGGAAGGCGAATAACGATGTACACACGGCGAGCAAGCCACGCTGCGCGGTGTAGGCCGGCACCAGCCGGAACGCTTCCGCGGGAATCGGGAGCGCGGCCACCACGATTGCCGAAACTCCCATGTAGCCCCTGAAATAGCGGGCGAATCCGCGCCCGTGATGAGGAATGATATTGAATTATCGCATCAATCGAGCGCCGGAAGTCCAGCCGCCATCCAGATACCCTCTAGATTTTGGCTTTGGGATATCTCTTTCGCATCCACTCGGCGAACGCCGGCGGGGCCGTCATGGTCGAAAGCCGGCCCTGGCGGACCAGGGACCAGTCGTCGAAAAGATGCCCCTCTTTGATCTCACGCAAGGTGGTGGGCGGCTCCAGACGAGTCACAAACTCAAAATCGGCCACCGTGAGCTTGTCGTCCTTTGGGTCGGTCCGCGGCGCGGATGCCACCTTGGCCAGGCCCACGACGGCGGCCTCGCCCTGGCTGTGGTAAATGAATACCTTGTCGCCGGCGCGCATTTCGCGAATGGCGCGCAGCGCTTGCGGGTTGCGGACGCCGTCCCAGACGGTTTTGCCGTCGCGCGCCAGATCGTCAACAGAGTAGGTCCCGGGATCGGTTTTGGCCAGGAAGTAGTTCATGGTTTTCTGGCATGGTAGCATTCCCTGGCTGCTTCTTGCGTTTTGCCCCGCCAACGGTTACCCTGGGATCGTTCGAAAGCTTGCCTGGCGTTGTATGGGAAGCTGGTGAAAATCCAGCACGGCCCCGCCACTGTAAGCGCGGAGGACCGGTCGCAGCTTGAGCCACTGTCCGCAGGGATGGGAAGGCTGACCGGCCCGTGGAAGCGCAAGTCAGGAGACCGGCCTGGCAAGAGTCCGGATTGCGGCTCTCGAGGGAGGAGCCTACAATGCGATTTCTTGTCTTATGGCTGGGGCTGCTGCCCGCGGCCGCCGCCACATCGATCACCGTTCACGGAAGCGTGCTCGACCCATCGGGTGCGGCCATCTCTGGAGCCCAGGTTTCCGCCGTCAACCGGCTGGGCGTCATCGCCCAGACCACTACCGATCCCGGCGGCGGTTTCACCTTGAAGATCGCCGCGGACAGCCGGGCACATCTTACCGTGACTGCGCCGGGCTTCGAGACCAGGAGCATTCCGCCCGCGGCGGAGCTCACAGTCCAACTCAATATCGCGCCGCAAGTGGATTCGATGCGGGTCGTCGGATCGGCGATCGACGCGCCCTTGAACGAGCAGGGCGGCAGCGTCACCATCGTGCCGCGCCAGGAGATCGCGGAGCGCAACGAAGGTCTGGCGGTGGATCTGTTGCGCTATCTGCCCGGCATCACCATTGGTCAGAACGGCAGCCCAGGCGCGGTCGCGGACATGTTCATCCGCGGCGGCGATTACAACTTCACGCAGGTGCAGATCGACGGCGTGCCGGTCAACATGTTCGGCGGCAGCTTCGATTTCGCGCACGTGCCCACCGATTGGCTGGAACGGGTGGAGGTGATTGAAGGGCCGCAATCCGCGGTCTACGGCGCGTACGCCAACAGCGGCACGGTCAATTTCGTGACCCGTTCGGCGGGGGATGAGCCGTACCTGGACGTCCTGGCCGAAGGCGGCACCTACCAGCAGCACCGTTTCGCTTTGGGCGGGGCAGGTGCTTTCCAGGGCTTCGGCATCTCGGCGTTTGTGTCACAAATGGGTGACAACGGTCCGGTGGCCAACAGCGACTATCGCAACGACAGCGTGGCGCTGCGCGTGACGCGTTCATTCGGCCGCCAGAACCTGTCGTTCGGCGGCGGTTACAACGCGAACGACGTGGGCGATCCGGGGCCGTATGGCTCCGATCCCGGGCATGACTTTCCGGGCCTGGATCCGATCAGCCGCGACAAGAACAACTTCTCGGATTACTATCTGCATCACCAGGCGGATCTCTCGCCGCACTGGCGGCAGGACACTTTCGGCAGCTTCTTTCTGGAGAACAGCGGTTATACCAGCCCTTACGGGTTCAGCTTCGAGCAGGATCTGCGCGGCCAGTTCGAAACCCGCGGCATCCTCAGTGTGACGCCGTGGTATACGGCAGCCGTGGGCGTGAGTCTGACCCGCGAGGAAGTGAAGAATACTTATATCAGCAACGATAATTTCGATCCATTTCCCATCCGCCGCGACGATGCCGGCATTTACTGGGAGAATCGCTTTCAGTTCGGCGGCCTGTTCCTGAATGCCGGCGTGCGGGGCGAGATCATCGGCACGCCATACATACCGGAGAATACCGCCTACGGCCGGCCGGCCTTCCTGGCTAACACGGAGACCAAAGTCAATCCCAAGCTGGCGGTCAGTTACGTGTTGCGTGCCGGCACGCGGCTGCACGCTTCCTTCGGCACGGGCATACGGCCGCCCGCGGGCCTGGAACTGGCGTTTACAGACAATCCGGCCTTGAAGCCCGAACGCACCGCCAGCCTCGACGCCGGCGCCGAACAGCGGCTATGGCGCGGCCGGCTGTCGCTGGACGCCACTTATTTCTACAACCGCTTCTACGATCTGATCGTGTCACTGGGCGGCGACCTGGCGGTGTTGAGCGCCTATCAGACGGCGAACCTATCCAATGCGCGCACCGAAGGCGCGGAGCTATCGGGCCGGCTGCGGCCGGCGCCCTGGATCTCGCTGGCGGCGTCTTACACCTACCTCGATTCCGCGGTGCTGTCGCTGAGCGGCTCCGCCGGGCTGGCGCCAATACCGTTCACGGTGGGCCAGGAACTGATCCGGCGGCCGGCTAATTCGGGATCATTCGTATCGACGTTCACTCACGGGCGATTCGCCGCGAATGTGACCGGCTACATGCGCGGTTCGGATCTGGACGTCGACCCCTATTACGGCGCTACCGCGGGCCTCTACCCCGGCAAAGGCTTCGTGAATGTGGGGATCAACCTGAACGTTCGCCTGGTGGACGGCGTGACCGCCTACGGAAACCTGCGCAACGCGCTGAATCAGTCTTACGAGGAAGTCCTGGGTTACCCGGCGCCCAAACTGAACTTTGTGGCCGGGCTGAAGTGGACTCTGGCCAAGGCGAAGTAAGTGGCGTCAGGCGTCGGGAGAAAGATCGAGGCGTTGTTCGTGCGCGGCCACGATGTTGGTCAGCCGATTGATGGCTTCCATCATCTGCGCCATGCGCTCATCGTTTTCGCGCTGCACGGCGGCCATGAGTTCGACGGTCTGAGTCAAGGCCTCATGCCTTTCCGCGAGTTTATCGAGACGTTCTTCGAGTGTCATAACATACCCAGATCTTTTTCCATGATAGCAGCGAACCGGCCGGGTGGTGTATTTTTATTGAGGATCAAGAACCATGGACAACAAATTCGACGAGCCGCGCCTGGCGATCAACCGCGTCTACACGCGGATGGGCGACGCCGGCGAGACCAGCCTGGCTGGCGGCCAGCGCGTGCCCAAGGACTGCCATCGGATCGAAGCCTACGGCACCGTCGACGAACTCAATGCGCATACGGGAGTCGCGCGGGCGGCAGCCGCCGACAATCAGACGCTAGGCCGGCTGGCCGCGATCCTGCGGCGCGTGCAGCACGAACTGTTCAACCTGGGATCGATTCTGGCCACATTGCCGCAAGACGTGCATCCGCGGCAGGCGCGCATTACCGAAGCCGAGATCTCGGAGCTTGAAAAAGAGATGGACCAAATGAATGCGGAGCTGCCGGGGCTGCGGTCGTTCGTTCTGCCGGGTGGGTCCCGGCTCAACGCCGAGTTGCACGTTTGCCGGACGATTTGCCGGCGTGCGGAGCGCCGCGTCGTAGCCTTGGCCCGGGAAGAATCCGTCCCGCCGGAGGCCGTACAATATCTGAACCGTCTGGGCGACGCATTTTTCGTATGGAGCCGCTGGGCCAGCCACCAGACCGGGGTCCCGGAAACGCTGTGGGAACCCAATCGCGCGGCCAGCGGGGTTACACTATCGGAATAGGAGAGAACATGGAACGAAGCAAGAATGTGCGGCCGCTGGCTCTCACCCTGACTGTCGCGGGCGCGCTCGCTCGGTTGTTGCCGCATCCGCCGAACTTCGCGCCCGTGGGCGGGATGAGCCTTTATGCCGGCGCGCGGCTGCGCGGCTGGCAGGCTTTTGCTCTGCCGCTGTTGCTGATGGCGGTCACCGATCCGCTGTTGGGGGGATACTCGGTGGCGACGCCGTTCGTCTATCTGAGTTTCCTGATCAGCGTGGCCATTGGCCGCCGCTTGCAGGCCACTGAGAATCCCGTGCGCATCGGCGCGGCCTGCTTTGCCTGCAGCGCCCAGTTCTTTGTCATCTCCAATTTCGGCACCTGGCTGAGCTGGTATCCGCACACCATGGCGGGACTCTCGCAGTGCTACGTCGCGGCCATCCCGTTCTTCGGGCGCACTCTGGCCGGCGATCTGCTGTACACCGCCGTCTTGTTCGGCCTGCATGCCTGGCTGAGCCGCAGCCTGCACAGCGCGGAACGGATCCCCGCGGCGGCGTGAAGCGCGCGCTTCTTTCCTGGAGCAGCGGTAAAGACAGCGCCTGGGCCCTGCATGTCGCGCGCGGGCACGGGATCGAGATCGCCGCGCTGCTGACCACCTTCAATCAGGCAGCCGGCCGCGTGGCCATGCACGCCGTGCGCCGCGAGTTGGCTTTCGCCCAGGCTACGGCCGCCGGCCTGCCGCTGCGGGCCGTCGAGCTGCCGTGGCCGTGTTCCAACCAGCAGTACGAAGCCTTGATGGGCGAGGCCTGCCGTGCCGCCGTGGCCGACGGCTTCGATGCCATCGTCTTCGGAGATCTGTACCTCGCGGACGTCCGGGCCTACCGGGAACGCGCGCTCGCAGGCAGCGGCCTGGAGCCCTGTTTCCCGCTATGGGGAAGTCCCACGCGCGAATTGGCGCAGGAGATGATTCGTGCCGGATTGCGCGCCCGCATCACCTGCATCGACAAGAAAGCGCTGGACCCGCGCTTCGCCGGCCGCGAATTCGACGCGGCGCTGCTGGCGGATCTGCCCGCTCAAACCGATCCGTGCGGCGAAAACGGCGAGTTCCACACGTTTGCCTACGCGGGGCCGATGTTCCGGCAGCCGATTCCGGTATTGCCGGGTGAGTTCCATGACGCGGATGGATTCCTGTTCGCGGATCTGCTGCCGGCAAGGAGCGGCGTGTGACGCCGCGCATCGTTTCCATGATCTCGAGCGCCACGGAGATTGTGGACGCCCTGGGCGCGTTTCCGTGGCTGGTGGGGCGCTCGCACGAGTGCGACTATCCGGAAGCCGTGCGCGGGCTGCCGGCGTGTACCGCGCCGCGTTTCGCCGTGGATGGCGACAGCCGGGAGATCGATAGCCTGGTTCGCCAGACGCGGCGCGAATCGTTGTCCGTCTATCAGGTTTTCGACGATGTGCTGGAACGCCTGCAACCGACCCATATCCTGACCCAGATTCATTGCGAGGTCTGTGCTGTAAGCCTGCACGATGTGGAGCGCTCCGTAGCGCCGCGCCTGGCCAGCCGGCCCGTGGTGGTGTCGCTGAATCCCGCATCGCTCGGGGATGTCTGGGAAGACATGCGGCGCGTCGCCCGATCGCTGGATATCGGGCCGCGCGGCGAGCAGCTTGTGGCGCGCTTGCAGGAACGCATGCGGCTGATTTCCGACGCCGTGCGGCGCGATGCACACCGGCCGCGGCTGGCCTGCATCGAGTGGATCGAGCCCCTGATGCCGGCGGCCAACTGGATGCCGGAATTGGTGGCCCTGGCGGGCGCCGAGCTTGTAGCGTGGCGCACGTGGGAGGAACTGGCCGCCGCGGCCCCCGACGCCATCCTGATTATGCCCTGCGGCTTTGACCGGCGGCGCGCCGCCGGCGAAATGCATTGGCTGACGAGCCGGCCCGGCTGGAGCGATTTGCCGGCGGTGCGGCTCGGGCAGGTCTGGGTGGCGGACGGCAATCAATATTTCAATCGTCCGGGGCCGCGATTGGTTGAGTCGCTGGAGATCCTGGCGGGGCTTCTGCATCCGCAGGTCTTTCAGTCGGATCAGGCGAGAAGCGCGGCGATGGCCTTCCCTTTGCCGTCCTTGGTGACATAGAACGGCCGCTTTCTCCACTTCGTAGGCCGTGTCGGGCGCGATGCCCATCGCGGTGTAAATGGTGGCGTGCAGGTCGTCGATCGTAACCGGGTCTTCCACGATTCGGCACGGCCGTTCGTCCGCCGTGCGGCCATGCAATTTGCCTCTGGGCGATCCGCCGCCGAACATCAATACGGATCCGGCTTCGGTGAAGTGCCGGTGCATGCCGTAGTGCTTGGGTTCCGTCATGATGTCCGGCTGTTTCACCTGCTGCTTCACCTCCGCGCCCGGCTTGCCCTCGGTGATCATGTCGCGCCCGAATTCGCTGGCCAGCACGACCAGCGTGCGATCCAGCAGGCCGCGCGCTTCCAGGTCGACGATCAACTGCGACACCGGACCGTCGATGGATTCTTTCATCCCGACCGTGCGCTTGTGCCCGTTCTCGTGGGTGTCCCAGTAACGGAAGGGAATATACTCGGTGGTGACTTCGACAAAACGCGCGCCGGATTCCACCAGCCGCCGGGCGAGCAGGCAACCCAGGCCGAAGCGGCCGGTGTTGTAGATGTCGTAACTGGCTCTGGGCTCCAGGCTGAGATCGAAGGCCCTGGCGGCGGGCGAATTCAGCAGGCGGTGCGCGTTGTCGATGGATCGCAGCAGGCTCTCACGCTGGAAATCGCTGCCATACTGGCCTACGGGGCCGGCCGCCACCAGGCTCTTATATTCTTCGTAGCGGCGGCGAAAGCGCGCGCTTCCGATGTGCTCCGAGGGCCGCACGCGCGCGACCGCATCGCGCGGATCGGCGATCAGAAACGGGGCGTGCTCGCTGCCCAGGAATCCGGCCGTATGAAACGCTTTCACCGCGTCCGACTCGCCGCCGATTTCGAGATTCTGGCCGATGTCGATGAACGCCGGCATCTCCGGATTGCGCGGACCGAGCGTGCGCGAGATGACGGCTCCCATGTGCGGCGCTGCCACCGACTGCGGCGGCGGATAGCCGGTGTGCCAGTGATATTGATGGCGCGAGTGCAGGATGAAGCCCAGGTCGCCGACGCGATGCGAGCGGATCAGCGTGCCGCGGTCCATGATTTTGGCGATGCGTTCCAGGCCGGCGGAGATCTTGATGTTGTCAACCGCGGTATTGATCGCTGGAAAGGTGCTGAGAACACGCTTCGATTCGAGGCCGGGTGCGAACGGCGTGTACCGCTTGGGATCGAAGGTTTCGGTTTGCGCCATGCCGCCCGCCATCCACAGCAGGATCAGGCTGTCGGCGCGGGCTGCGATCCTGGTGCTGCCCGCCAGCAGACGCGGTTCGGAAGCACTTAGGGCGGCCAGCGCCGCGGCGCTCGATGCGCGGAGGAAGTGCCGGCGGGAAAGCCCGGCCGTAATGGCGCGTGCGATTTTCCCCTCGTCGCGATGCATGGCATCCATGATACTACCCGTCACCGAACTCGTCGGAGATCCACGCCGCGGCTACTTTCCGTCCACCGAAAACGCCAGCAGCACATTGCCCGGCGTTTCGCCGAACTGGCCGTATCCGGAGTCGGCGTAGAGCATCCCGCTCACCACCACGGGTCCGGGACCGTCAAGCGATCCGCCCTTTCCTTTCCCGCCGTTGATCGGCTGATACGCGGCGGCCGTATCCACATCCCAGATGACTCGCCCATCGGCGGTCGAGTACGCGCGCAGATGCCCGTCCAGCGAACCGGAGAAGACCACGCCGGGGATGACCGTGACGGCGGCCGATTGCGCGGAGCTGCAATTCGGCTTGTCGCCACATCCCGGCGGCGGCGTGTACCAGACGCGCTCGCCGGTAGCCAGCTTTAAGGCGTAGATGCCGCCCCCTCCCTTGGGATTGTCCTTGTCGGCGAAGTGATCCGAGACCGCCGCGTAGACGTTCTGGTCGTCAGACGCATTGCCCCACTGCACGCCTCCCAGCGGACCGCCTTTGCCTACCCGCGTCGACCACAGCACTTCGCCCTGCTGATCGGGATCGAGCGCGTGCACCATCCCGGACTTCTGCCCGGCGATCAGCGCGCGCCTGCCATTGGGCAGATCCACCAGGTTCGGCGAGCAGCCGAAATCGAAGTCCGGACCTTTGGCTTCCGGGCAATTGTCGCCGGTGGGGCAGGCCAGATTAAATGCGTCGCCTGCGGTCAATTGGCGCGACCAGAGCAGCTTGCCGGTGTCCATATCAAAGGCCAGGAAAGCGTCGCTGGTGCGCGGCACCGGATCGGAGTAGGCATCGCCGGTGGTGACGTATACGGCGTGCCGTTGGGGATCTATGGTGGGCGACGACCAGACACCCGCGCCGGAGGGTCCGTAGAGCTGCGTCCCCTGCTTGTTCTTGCGTGTCGGCTGCGGCGCTTCGGCAATCGTGTGGCTTTTCCAGATCAGCTTGCCGGTGGCGGCGTCCAGAGCCGAGACGGCGCCGCGAAACTTGCAGCATTCATACTTGGGCGACGCGCCGGTGACCTCTTCGTAAGACGAGTCCGGCACGTAAACACGGCCGTCGTAAAGGGCCGGCGCGCCGGTGATCATGGCCGCCGGATGCTGTTCCACGCGCACCTTCCAGAGAAGTGCGCCGCTGGCCGCGTCCACCGCGTACGCCTGGGCTCTCTGATCGCCGAAATAGGCAGCCCATTTGTCGCCGACCGGCCCTATGCTGATGGCGCTGCGTACCGCCGCATCCGCTTTGAAGGTCCAGATGATGCAACCCGAGACGGCATCCAGCGCGTAAACTTTGCCGGTATCGCTGCCCGTGAAGATGCGTCCCCCCACCACGGTTGGCTGCGCGTTGGCTTTGCCGGCGCCGGGAAAGGCGAAGGCCCACTTGAGTTTCAATTGCGGCACTTGGGCCGCGCTCAAACCGGCCATGGCCGCGGGCTGCATGCGCCGGTTGGACGAATCCACGCCCCAGCCGTTCCAATAGTGCCCGGAGAAGGGTTTGTCGAACGCCGGGACGGGACCCGCGCATTGCCCTTGCGTCGCGGCCGGGTCCGCGCCGAATGTCTTTCCGGTAACGAACATGGCCACCGCGCGCGCTTCGGCGGGAGTCAACGCTTTGCCCTGTTCGGCCATTTTGCCGGTGGTCAGCGCGGCCAGCGCGTGCTCCGGCGTCAGCAGCCTCAAAGCCAACAGTTGCGGCGCCCGCCCCAGACCCTTGTCGTGGCACTGCGCGCAGTGTTTCTGATAGACGGCGCTGCCGTCCTGCGCGACAGCGGCCGCACAGGCGGTCAGTACAAGTATTGAAATTCGGGATCCAGCAGTAAGCTCCAAAGCAAATCCTCCAGTGGCGCGGGCGCCAATTTACCGCCCGCAAAATACTCCTTTACGAGATGGACCTCGCGCGAGTTCGGTTGGCGCGCCAGAAGTTGCCAATAGAATCGCCGGACGGCGTCGTCGACGTTCGCCAGCGGCGCCGGATCCGGAACGGGCGGCGCGCCGCCGATCCGTACCATCCGCTCCGGATCCGGCTCCGCGGCGAAAATGAAAAAACGCACGGCGCCTTCGATATCGTCGGCCCGGGACCGGTCGTCGAGTGCCACCCGTCCGCGCAGCCTGGAGTATGCGGCCCCGCCGAGTGGCACCACCAGCCGCCCGCCGGGCGGCATCACCATCGCCTCCCCGGCCGGTATTTTGTCGGCCGTCAGCGTCACGCGCGCCAGGGTCGCGGGCGCCAACTCCGCGAGGGACTTGTTCCCGGCGGGACCGCTCAGCTCTACCTGAATCCATCCGGCCAGCGTGCGTGCGGGGTCGTAGCTGCCCGCGTCCTTTTCGAAGAGCCATAATTGTCCGGCTCCGGAGATATCGATATCGAAATCCACTGTGCCCGCGCGCAGGTCGCCGCTGTCGAACAGGTTCTCCGGCTCGGCCGGCAGCCGCCCGAGCAGCCGCAGCGCGCCGCGCCGGAGCGTGTGTTCGAGCGTTGCGCCGTTTGCCAGTTCGAGCGCCTGGAACGTGGTCGGACGATTGTCGCGGGTGGTGAACACCTGGTCGCGGATCGGCCGGCCGAGCGCGAGGTCGAGCGGCGAAGCCTTGAACTGCCAGTCGCGCTCAGGGATCGCGGCTTTGCCGTCCGCCGTCATCTGCCACTCGCCCGTGATCATGGACACCGTATCGGCGAACTGTTCGGCCGTGAGCCGCCGCGCCTGCGGTCCGCGGAAAACATACGGCTTCTCCGGCTGCCCGGTGCTCAGGGCGGCGGGCAACTGGTAGGTCCGCGACGTCATCAACAGACGGAGCAGATATTTCAGATCACTGCCGTGTGCGGTGAAATCGCTCGCCAGCCAGTCGAGCAGTTCCGCGTCCCAAGGCTCGTTATCCATCTCATCGACGGGCTCCACCAGCCCACGGCCGAACAGCCTCTGCCAGTATCGGTTGACTATGGTGCGCGCCACCCGCCCGTTGCGCCGGTCGGTGAAAAAACGCGCGGCAGCCGCATGGCGCTCGGCCAGGGTAGCGTCTTCGGGAACGGCGCCCATCTCCGGGTACAGAAACCGCGGCCCGGTGAACGTCCCGGTCTTCACGTCGCAACGCACCAGCTCCAGCTGGCTGACGGTCGAGAACAACGCGGCCATCCCATACGATTCCCGCAGCTTATACCGGTTGATGAAGCTGTCGTGACAGGATGCGCATTTCAGATTGATGCCCAGAAAGATCTGCGCGGTATTCTGGGCCGCCTGCATGTACGGCGTCTGGCTGGCGTTGACGTCCCCGCGCCAGTTGACGCCGATCAGAAAACCGTCGGGATCGGTCTTCTCCACCGGATTCACCAGTGCGGCAATCATGCGGTCGTAGGGCAGATTCTCTGCGAGCGCGCCGCGGAGCCAGGCCGTGATGGACTTCCGCTCGCCGGCGTAGTCTCCGCCCAGATCGTTGCGCAGCAGATCGTTCCACCAACTGATCCAATTCCCGGCATAGAATTGCGAATCCGCCAGCAGGGTGTCGATCAGGCGGGCGCGTTTGTCCGGAGTCTTATCGCGCAGAAAGGCGGCGAGTTGCGCCGGGGTGGGCGGCAGACCCCACAAATCGAAGTAGACTCTGCGCGCGAATCGTGCGTCGCCGACCGGTGTGGGGAACGCTATTGCCTGACGCGCAAAATAGGCGGCTAGGAAGCGATCCACGGGGTGCGGCTCGCGGCCGTCCGGCAGGTCGGGTTGCCGCGGGGCGATCGGCGCGACCCAGCCTTGCGGCGGCGGGGACGCTTCCGGCCAAATGGCGCCCTCGTCGATCCATGCCCGCAGCGTGGCAATCTGCGCGGCGGTCAGCGGCCCGCCGGCAGCCGGCATGATAGCACCGCGCTGTCCCATAACCTTGCGGATCAGCAGGCTCGCGCCGCTTTGGCCGGGAACCAGGGCCGGACCGCTCACGCCGCCGGCCATGGCCTGCGCGCGGCTCCTAAGCGACAGGCCGGCCGCGGGTTTTTCGCCGCTATGGCAAGGAGCGCAACGCGCGGCCAGGATCGGGTGAACCTGCGTGGCAAAGTCCACCGCCAGCGTCGAGGCAGGCAAAACCAGAATAGCCGCGGTGCGGAGGACAGCGGAAAATCCCATGCGAGGAGTGCCGGTCAACAATTATATCCGCAATCCAAGCTAACATCGGTAATAACATGATCGCTTTCGCCGCCGCCCTGTTTCTGCAGGCGGCATCCCCACCGGCGCGCCCATCCTTCGAGGCGCTGTCGAAACAGGCGATCGCCGCCCGCGAAGCCGGACATATGGACGAGGCGCTGGCGCTTTACAAGAAGGCGCTCCGGCTCAAACCGGACTGGGACGAAGGGTTGTGGGAAGCCGGTTCCATCGAATACGATCGGGACAAGTACGACGACTGCTCTACCGACTTCGAGCATTTGGCGTCCGTGAAACTCGGCCAGCCACCGCCGTTGACCATGGCCGGGCTGTGCGAATATCACGCGCGCAAATATGAGGCGGCGCTGAAGAGTCTGCAGGAGGCCCGGCGGCTGGGATCGAAGGAACCGGGTGAACTGGACCGCGCCACGCGGCTGCACCTGGCGCTGGTTCTCATCAAACTGAACGCGTTTGAGAAGGCCATCACCACGCTGGTGGAGCTGACCCGCAGCTACAAGAAGACCCCGGACATTATCGTGGCTTCCGGCATCGCGGGGCTGCGCGAGGCGTGGACGCCACCCGAAGTGCCCGAGGCCGAGCGCGACAAGGTGTTCAAGCTGGGGGATGCCATGGCCGCGGTGATGGAGCAGGATTCCAAAGAAGCTTTCGAAAAGTTCGCCATTGTGCTGCATGACTATCCCAAAGACGCCAACGTGCACTTTCGCTATGGTTCCTATATGCTGCAACAGGACCCCGACCGGGGCGTGGAGGAGCTGCGCAAGGTCCTCGATCTGGATCCGAACCATATCCCTACGCTGGTCGGGCTGGCGGCCATTTACCGCAAGCGCGGGGATATGACCGCCGCGCGGGGCTATGCGGATAGAGCCGTGAAGCTGGCGCCGGAGGATTTCGCCACGCACGTAACGCTGGGCCGGGTTTTGCTGGACATGGACGACCCTGCCGATGCCATGCGCGAGCTCGAACTTGCCACCAAACTGGCGCCGGGCAGTCCGGAAGCGCACTTCAACCTGGCGGTCGCCTACGCCAAGATGGGACGACGGGAAGATGCCGCCCACGAACGGGAGGAATTCCAGCGCCTGCGCAAGATGACCGAAGATTCAGGCCAACTCTAGGATGCGGAGCGTGTCTCTACCGCGCGCTCTCAAGCTGCTTCAACACGGCTTCTTTCCACTGCGCATCCGGGACGGAAGGCGCCCCGGTCCATTTCCACGCTCCCTTGGTATCCAGAATCCAGTTCTGCGGGATATACACGGCATCCAGCAGCCCGGTGACGAAGCTCTGCGCCGGCAGCACCGGGAACGTGTAGGCGTGTTCTTTCATGAACGGCGCCACCGCGCCCGGATCTTCATCGATGCTGAGCGTCAATATCTGCAAATCGTTCCGGCTCTTCACCTGATCGTAGAGCTGCTGCAGGTGGGGCAACTCCGCTTTGCAGGGGCCGCACCAGGTGGCCCAGACATTGATCAGGACCGCCCGTCCCGCCAGCTCCTTGAGCCGCCAGACCCTGCCCGAGAGATCGGTGAGCTCGAAAGCGGGCATGGTTTTGGCCGGCGCCTTCCACCCCGTCTCCTGCGTCTGCTGAATCCTCGCCGGCGGCTTGATCCATAGGTTCCACGCGCTTTCGGTGCCGCCCAACTGGTTCCACAGCGCCCGCGCTTCGTCCGTCAGGTCGTCGCGCACGCGCCCCTCGAACGGCTGTACCGGCTTCTTGCGGGCTGCCAGGGCCTTCTGATAGTAGGCCAGCGCATCCGCCTTTCTGCCCTCCAGCGCCGCCAGCCGGCCCCGGTTCTGCCAGTAGCGAGTCTCGACGATCTCCCAGGTGTTGGCCGGCAGCTCGCGCTCGACATAGGGAACTACCCGCTCCGCCGCCTCCGGCCGCTCGGCAAGCCTGGCAGCCACCAGAATATTTCCGGCCACGGACTGGCGCATGATCACTTCGTTGGCCGACCACAAATCCTCCGACTCAGCCGAGAGATTGTCGCCCAACATCCGCACGTGCCATTGGTCCCGTAGTCTGTCCGCATCGCGGAGCAGATCGAAGACACGCGCCGGCTGCCACTTGTGGTCCACCAGGAACTCCGCCGCGTTCTCCGCGCCGATCGCCGGCGGCTGGTACGGCGCCGCATTCGCCAGATAATCGTCGAGGATGGACAACCCCACTTCGGGCGATACGTCGGGGTCCTCACGAATCTCGTAGAACCAGGCCTCGTGCTGCAGTTCGCGCGATTCCGTGAATCGCGGAATCCAGTCTTTCAGCGCCGCACGATACGCTGCGTGATATTTGGCCCAGGCGGCTCGATCGCTCTGGTCATCGGGCTCCGGGTGGGCCTTCTGCCAGCGCGCTTCCACGACTCGCCAGGCTTCTTCGGAACGCGGAAACTCCCGGATCAGCCGGTCTTCCATGGCCAACACCGTCTCCGGCGCCGCGCCGCTCTGCTTGTATCCGTCCTTCAGGAATACCAGCCATGCGGCATCCGGCTTCGGATTGAGCGTCTCCAGGCGGCGCAGATCGGCAGCCACCTGCCGGCGTAGGGCGTCATGCTCGCGCGGCGGGCGGACCCGAAACTCGATGCTCCAAAGAACGGCGTAGTCCTTTAGCCGTTCTGGAGCGGTCTCGTTCGCTAGCCGCGCGCGCAAGGCGGCTGCTACGCGCGCCTGCAATTCCGGCGATCCGATTCTTCCCAGGCGGGTCTGCGCCCAAAACTCGGTGCTCGCCGGGCACGCCGCGAAGAACGCAGTGATCTCCGCTTCGGCCTTCGGCTTGTCCGCGCGCTTCCGCCCCGGACTGTAGATGCCCGCCAGTTCCAATGCCGGCCACGCGAAGCCCGGAGCCAGCGTGCGCGCCTGCTCCAGATACTTCACGGCCATGGTAGTGTCGCGATTCACCAGGGCCGCGCCCGCCCGGTAGAGCGCCAAAGGATCCTCCGGATTGCGCTCCGCTTGCTTGCGGTAACGGTCCACCAGCTCCGGCATGTGCTCGGTATCGTCCTGGAAGGTGGCCTCCAGCAGACGGCGGTACGGTTCCACTTCGCGCGGGTATTTCGCGATCAGGTCCTCCAGCACGTTCCGGCGATATGCAATGCGATCCGCGAACCGCATATCCTGGAGCGTCTTGGGAGCCAGCTTATCCTCCAGGACCTGGCGCACTTCGGGCGCTGGCTCGCATCCGGGCAGCGCCGGGGGCGCCTGCGCGGCAAGAAACCCAGGCCCGGTGATGAAGAACACCGCCGCCCAACTACGCATAAATCGGTAACAGCGCATCAGGTATAAACTGTACTACGACCCATGGCTTGCGTGGGGAGATTCGCGAGTACGCGTTTTCCAGCCTCTATGCGTCTTAAACTCTTGAACACGAGTCTTAAGGGTGGGGTCCGCCTGCTGGCCGCGCTGCTGCCGTGCTGCGCGGTTAGTGCCGCCATGCGGCCGCTGGTGCTGCAACAAGCGCATTACGAGATTTCCGCCGGCAACCCGGCCGCGATCGCCGCCGCTGGTGAATCGCTCGATTTCATTTTGAACGCTGCCAGCCGCCGCATCGAGGTGGCCGGCAAAGAATCGGTGCGCCTGGTGGCGGGGCCGAACCGGGACCACAGCCTGATCCTGGTGGCCGCGCCGGCGCGTACGCCTCCCGGAGAATATGCGGCCACGCTCACCGCGGTCAGCGCCTCCGGCGAAGAGCGGTCCGTACCCCTGGCGGTCGTGGTCAAGCCGCGGCAGGCCGTGCCCGCGGGTGCCACCCGTCCGCCCGTCGTGCTGCTGAACGGATGGGAGATCGGCTTCACGGGTTCCTGCGCGGTATCCACAAGTTCGTCGCAAACGTTCGGCAACCTGGCGCGATACCTGGTTTCCGACGGCGTCCCCGACGTGTATCTGTTCGACAACTGCGTGGAAGACCCCGGCGCCACTCTGGAAACCCTCGCCAACGATCTGGGTACCTTCCTGTCCACCATCAACTACGACTCCGGCGCCCAGGTTCCGCAGATCGACCTGGTTGGATTCAGTATCGGCGGGCTGATTGCGCGCGCCTACCTGGCCGGACTGCAACCCGACGAAAGCCTCGCGCCTCCCATCCCCACCCTGGTGCGGAAGCTGATACTCATCGCCACGCCGAACTTCGGCTCGTTCGTGGCAGGCAACTACAGCACCACCATCATGGCGGACCCGCAGTCGTCCGAATTGGTGCCGGCCAGCGCGTTTCTGTGGAACCTGGCCACCTGGAACCAGCGGGGCGACGATCTGCGGGGCGTGGATGCGCTGGCCATTGCGGGCAACGCCGGGGCGTATCTCTCCAGCGTGTCCGCCGTGGCGCAACTGAATAACGCCAGCGACGGCCTGGTGACACTGACCAGCGCGGCTCTGGGTTTCGCCCTTCCGGATGCCACTCCGACACGGATCCTTCCGTATTGCCATGTGGATCCCTCCGCTTTCACCAACACCATCTACGGCGCCTTCGCGTGCAACGCGGCCGGAATTGCCAATGTCACCAGCACGAGTCACGAGACCGGACAGATCGTGCGGTCGTTTTTGGCCAACACCTCCGACTGGGAATCCATCGGACAATCGGTGACCGATAACTCGTACCTCTCCGCCGACGGGGGCATCTATTTCGCCCTGCAAAATACCGGCGGCAGCTACCTCACGGACCTGACCGGGGTCTCCTGGGGAACGGTACCGCTCACCTCCGGCGGCGATCTCAATACGATCTATTACGCCGACTTTGTGCAAGGAAGCGGCAGGTTCATGGCCACGAGTACTTCCACGGGCACGGTCAATTGCGGCACGATTCCCATCGATTCCGCCGATAAGGACGTCGGTTTCTTCTCGGCGGCGCGATGTAAGATCGGCGCCGCGATTTTCTCCGTCGGGCCGCTGGCCGGCATTCCCGGACGCATGATCAACATCGGCGCCACCGTGACCCTCGACGGCAATGATTTCGGAGCGACCAGGTGCAGCGGCTGCCAGGTGCTGGCGACACCCGCCGGTTCCAGCACCGCCACCGCCCTGGCGCTTTCGGGCAGTTGGAGCAATACCTCGATCTCCGCCATCCTGCCGGGTGCCATGACCGGTCTGGTCAACGTCGCCGTGCAGGACGCCAGCGGCCTCGGGGTCGATTCACTCAACATCATGGTAGGGCCTCAGGTCACCAATGCGGCCAGCTTTCAACCCGGCTTTGCATCGGCCACCTGGGTCTCCATCTTTGGCTCGAACTTCACCAGCACCCCGCAGATCTGGCAGTCGACCGATTTCGTCGATGGCGCGCTGCCCACCTCGCTCGGCGGCGTGTCGGTGACCATCAATGGGATCGCGGCCTATGTCTATTACGTGAGTCCGACGCAGATCAACGTGCTGGCGCCGGATGATACGACCATGGGCAACGTAACGGTGAAAGTGACTGCGTCCGGCGGCAGCACCACCAGTTTCACGGCTTTCAAACAAACGCTCGCGCCGGCGTTTTTCACTATCGACAATGGCGCCTACGTAGCCGCGGTCCACACCAGCGGCACGCTGGTCGGCAAGAGCGGCCTCATTTCGGGTGTGACGACGCAGCCGGCGGCGCCCGGTGAAACGGTGGAATTATACGGCACGGGATTCGGGCCCACCAATCCGGCCACGCCAACCGATCAGCTCGTCACCACTGCGGAACCGACGGCGAGTGACGTGACCGTACTCATCGGCGGCGTGGCGGCCGACGTACCATTCGCGGGCCTGGTGGAAGCCGGACTATATCAAATCAATGTGACGGTGCCATCCAGCTTGTCGAGCGGCGATTATCCGGTGGTGGCGCTGATCGGCGGCGTACAGACGCAGACAGGTATTTCCATCACGGTCGGAACCAAATAACTTGGGGAGCGATTCTCAGCGGCTTGCGCCCTCCGCGATTACGTCCTTCAGGCGTTCCAGGGCCGCGGACCAGAACTCCTGCAGGCGGGCGACATCCTCCGCATTCCGCAATCTTTCATGAGAGACGATCACCTTGGTCTTGCCGGCTTTCTCGGAAAACATGACCACCACGTGCGTATCTCCAGGCCAGTCCAGATGCAACGTGCGGTCCGGCGTAGCTTTCGCGAACTGAAACGTTATGCCCGGCATCCAACGAGCCAGGACGGTTTCATCGTGCCAGGCCTGCCAGACCACGGCCAGCGGCGCCGCCAGGGTCTTGCTGCGGTCTACCTCGAAGCGCGAGCCCCGCTGGTGTTTCTGCCTGACCCCGCGATCCTGCTCGTACCCCAGCGTGAGCAGCCGGCTCCACCAGATTGTCAGGCCGAGCTGCTCCTGCGCGAATTGCCTGATCTCCTGGTGGTCCATCATGCGGGCTCCGGCGCGATCCAGAACCTTGAACCACTCTTCCCACTTCTTGCCGGTCTTGGCCTTCACCGCATCATCGGTGACGCCATTGACTCGCTTGATCTGGAACAGCTTCGCCATGCACGTGGTTCGATTTTAGCTCACTCGCCGCACCACCTGGCCCTGCAGTTCCGCCAGCAGCTCGCGCATGGTCTTGCGGGTGACCGGATCCCGCATCTCGGGCGACAGGTCCACCAGCGGCGCCAGCACGAAACGCCGCTGCCGGAAGCGCGCATGCGGAATCGTCAGAGCCTCCGTGTCCATCACCGAGCTTCCGAACAGCAGGATATCGATGTCGATGCTGCGGGGACCCTTGGGCGCCAGGCGCCGGCGTCCGAGCTGCGTCTCGACCCTGGCCGTGCGATGCAGCAATTGCCGCGGAAACATTTCGGTCTCCGCCTCCACCACCTGGTTCAGAAACCAGTGCTGTCCCGGCACGTCCATGGGCTCGGTTTCGTAGATCGGCGACAAGCGCAGCACGCGCAGTCGCGGCGCTTCCAGCCTTTCTACCGCCGCACGCAACATCGCCTCCCGATCGCCCAGGTTCGATCCCAGCCCGAGGTATACCTTCTTCATGACGCGAACCCCACCAACGCGGATCAAAATAGCGCCGGATGATCGCCGCGGAACCGCCTCTCGATCTGGAAGTACTCGTAAGCGCCTTCCGTAGCGACCCGCCCGCGCGGCGTGCGATTCAGGAAACCGAGCTGGATCAGGTACGGCTCGTAAACCTCCTCGATGGTATCCGCTTCTTCGGCGATGGATGCCGCGATGGTATTCAGCCCCACCGGCCCGCCGCGATATTTTTCGAGGATCGTCAGCATGATCTTCTGATCGATTTCGTCCAGGCCGAACCGATCCACCTCCAGCAGGTTCAGGGCGGTTTGGGCCACGGCCTGTGTGATGTGGCCGTCGGCGCGCACCTGGGCATAGTCGCGCACGCGGCGCAACAAGCGGTTGGCAATGCGCGGCGTCCCCCGGCAGCGGCGCGCGATCTCTTCGGCCGCATCGCCGTCGATGGCCACGCCCAGCAGACGCGCCGAACGCTCCACGATGGTCCTCAGCTCTTCGACCGCATACGGATCGAGCCGCAGCACCAGGCCGAAACGGCCGCGCAAGGGCGCGCTGATCAGTCCCTGGCGCGTGGTGGCGCCAATGGCCGTAAAGCGCGGCATCGGCAGCGAATGCGTGCGCGCCCCCGGCCCGGCGCCCACCAGGATATCCACCCGGAAGTCCTCCAGCGCCGAATACAGCATCTCCTCCACGTCCGGCATCAGCCGGTGGATCTCGTCGATAAAGAAGACCTGGCGGGCGCGAATGTTGCTCAGAATGCCGGTCAGATCCAGCTTCTTCTGCAACACCGGGCCGGATGTGGTGGTGATCTGGACCTCGAGCTCTTCCGCGATGATGCAGGCCAGCGTGGTTTTGCCGAGGCCGGGCGGACCGTAGAGCAGCACGTGGTCCATGGCTTCGCCACGCAGCTTGGCGGCCTCGATCGCGATCGCCAGGTTCTCCTTCAGTTTTTTTTGCCCGGCGAAATCGTCCAGCCGGCAGGGACGCAGCCCCGCTTCGAACTGCGCATCTTCGGGTTGGCGGGCGCCGGAAACAAGCTGCCGATCGGGCATTCGATTTCAGCTTAACGTACCAGTTCCAAGGCTCGCCGGAAGAGCGGCTCGAATTCGGCCGACGGATCCGGAGGCGCCCCGCCCCCGCGCGTTTTCCGGACCGCGGCTTCCGCCGCCGGACGCGCGCAGCCCAGATTCAGAAGCGCCGAGAGCACATCCTGCTCGACGGCGGTCAGCGCGCTGCTGGGCGCCCCCGGTGTCGCCGCCCCTTCTTCGGCGGCGGGCGCGGGCATCTTGTCTCGCAGTTCCAGGACCATGCGTTCGGCGGTCTTCTTGCCGACCCCGGGAATTCGCACCAGCTTCTCCACTTCGCCCCGCCGGATGCTGGCGATCAGTTCCACCGCGGGGATGCCCGACAACACCGCCATCGCCATCTTCGGGCCGATGCCGCTCACCGAGATCAGTTTCTCGAACAGCGCCTTCTCATCCTGCGTGAGAAATCCATAAAGCGCCAGGGCGTCCTCGCGGACGTGGGTATGGATACGCAGCCTCAATTCGGAGCCGGCTTCGGGCAGGTGCGCGTAGGTGGACACTGGGATCGTGACATCGTAGCCGACGCCGCCCACGTCCACCACCGCCTGGTTGGGATGCTTCTCGATCAGGACCCCGCGCAGCAAAGCGATCATAACCCTGTATTGTACGCTGCCGGCCCGCTGCCAGAGCCGTAGCCACCGCGGCGCCTCAAGCGCGCTATCATGGAACTTACTCCGATTCTCCGAGGTAACTCCCATTGGCTTTAGTCGAAGGTTGTAAGCATTCGCTGGAGATCACTGTGCCCGTCGAGGAGGTGGAAGCCGAGACCGGGCGCGCCGTCGCCAAGGTGCAGCAGCGCGCCAAACTGAAAGGCTTCCGCCCCGGCAAGGCGCCTACCGGCATCATCCGCCAGCAGTTTGCCGGCGAGATTCGGGAACAGGTGTTGGAAGCACTGATTCCGAAACATCTGCAGAACCGGATGGAAGCCGAGAACCTCAAGTGGGTCGGCAAGCCCGACATTACCGAAGTCCATCTGGAGCCGGGCGAGCCCTTGCGTTTCAAGGCCGAATTCGAAGTGGTGCCGCAGATCGAATTGCAGGACTACAAAGACCTGAGCGTTCCCTATCACGATCCGCAAGTCACCGATGAAGACGTCAACCAGCGGATCGAGGAACTGCGCCAGCAGAAGGCTGAATTTGTTAACGAGGATCCGCGCCCGCTGCAGGACGGCGATCATGCCGCCTTTTCGCTCGAGAGCCTGAGCGGGGTGGAGGGCGCAGCCATCAAGCAGGACGAGATGACCCTCGAAATCGGCGGGGCCGACACCATGGAGGATTTCACCCAGCAACTACGCGGCATGAGTCCGGGCGAGGAGAAGGAGTTCGACGTCCATTACGCTGAAGACTATGGGCAGGAGAAGTTGGCCGGCAAGACGGTGCGTTTCCGCGCCCAGATAAAAGCCGTCCGGCGCAAAGAGCTGCCCGAAGTCAACGACGAGTTCGCCCAGGATCTGGGCGACTACCGCACCGTCGATGAACTGCGCGACGCCGTGCGCAAGTCGCTATTCGCGCAGCGCCAGTTCGCCGCCCAGGAAGAAGCCAAGAACAAGCTGGTGGACAAGCTGGTCGACATGCATGATTTCCCCGTGCCGGAAGCCTTCGTCGATCAGCAGATCCGGAACCGCACCGAGCGCGCTTTGGCCGCCCAGGGCGTGGATACCAAAGGGCTGCGCCTGGACTGGAAAAAGGTGAAGGAAACCCAGCAGGAGAAGGCTGTGCGGGAAGTGAAGGCCTCCATGCTGCTCGGCCGCATTGCAGAGCGCGAAGCCATCGCCCCCACGCGCGAGGAGGTGGACCGCGAAGTGGAACGAATCGCACGCCAGCAGCGGGAACCATTTGCCGCGGTGCGCCTGCGCTTTGAAAAAGATGGTACGCTGGGCCGCATCGCCTCGCATATTCAGACGGAGAAGACACTCAATTTTCTGTTCGAGCACGCGGGCAAGACGGAGGAGTAGGGCTATATGAAATGGCTGTGGCTATTGATGGCGGCGTTCGCCCTGACGGCATCCGCCGCGGATATCACCGGAAACTGGAAGGGTTCTGCCGACACGCCCAACGGGACCGTCGAGCGGACATTTGCCTTTAAGGTTGACGGCCACAAACTGACCGGCGAGACTACCAGCAATATGTTCGGCAAGTCCACGCTGGAAGACGGCAAGGTGGATGGCGACGACGTTTCCTTCAGCATCACGGTGAATGTGGGCGGCCAGGAGGGTAAGGTTAACTACAAGGGCAAGATAGTTGACGCCGACATCATCAACTTCAAAATCGAGGTCCCGGCTTACGGCGCGAACCTCGAACTGACCGCCAAGCGGGTAAAGTAAGATATTTCTCGAAAGCCCGCCTGGCGTACCACGACATTCAGTAACATATTTATTTTCAACATCTTGACAGCAGTGTTCCCATTTCGACGAGAGCCTCCCGCGGAGCTTGGCCAAGGCAGGTGCTCCGGCCTGCCGGCCGTGTCTCCATCGGGCAGTACTTTTTCCATCGGTCGGGTACATTGCCTAATGCCACGAATTCAGGTGATAATGGGATTGAACCCGTTCTTCGTCCCCGGAGGCGTCGGGGAGAAGCGTTTTCCCCGGCTCGTCCACCGCCCGGGGATTCAGGAGGCAACTGCGTGAAGCGTGCCGGATCCGATGAGGCTCTGCGATGCTCGTTCTGCCACAAAAGCCAAGACGTAGTCGGAAAGCTCATCTCATCCCCCAGTGATTACCCTCGGGCGTATATCTGCGATGAATGCATCGCGGTCTGCAACTCGATCTTAGACGACGACAAGGTTGAAACTTCCCCGGGGATACCTCACAAGATCCCCAAACCTTTGGAAGTCAAGGAGCATCTGGATCAGTACGTCATCGGCCAGGAGGCCACCAAGAAGAAACTGGCCGTCGCCGTCTACAATCACTGTAAACGCATCCACATGAACCGGATGCGGAATTCCGACGTCGAGCTTTCCAAGTCCAACATTCTGCTGATCGGACCCACCGGAACCGGCAAAACGTTGATGGCCCAGACCTTGGCCCGCATCCTGGACGTGCCGTTCGCCATCGTGGACGCCACCACCCTGACCGAAGCGGGTTACGTCGGGGAGGACGTCGAGAACATTATCCTGAAGCTTTTGCAGTCCGCCGATGGAGACGTCCAAAGATGCCAGCAAGGCATCATATATATTGACGAGATCGACAAGATCTGCCGCAAGGACGAGAATCCGTCGATTACCCGGGACGTCTCGGGCGAGGGCGTGCAGCAGGCGCTTCTGAAGATCCTGGAAGGCACCATCGCCAATGTGCCGCCACAGGGCGGCCGCAAGCATCCCCATCAGGAGTTCACGCCGGTCGATACCACGAATATCCTGTTTATTTGCGGCGGGGCGTTCGTGGGCCTGGAAAAGGTAATTGGGCGGCGCATTGGCAAGAAGTCGATGGGCTTCCTGCCGGAGGAGAGTCCCAAGACCGTGGGCATTTCCAGCCACCGGGACATCAGCCTGTTGAGCCAGGCGCAGCCGCAGGATCTGATCAAGTTCGGCTTCATCCCCGAGTTCATCGGCCGCTTGCCGGTCAGCGCCGTGCTGGAAGATCTGGACAAGGACGCATTGGTGCAGATTCTCACACGGCCCAAGAACGCGATCGTCCGGCAGTATCAGAAGTTGTTTGAGTTCGAGAATGTGCGGCTGAAATTCAGTGACGAAGCCCTGGAAGCCATCGCCGATCTGGCCCTGGAACGCAAGGTGGGAGCGCGCGGACTGCGCATGATCCTGGAAGACCTGATGCTGGATCTGATGTATTACCTGCCGTCCTACAAAAAGGTGCGGGAGTTCCTCGTCACCAAAGAGATGGTGCTTTCCCAGAAAATCAGTCTTACAATATTGGAAAAGGCCGGTTAGATCCCTTTCGCGCACTTTTTTGAACTTTGACGCCTACCAAACCGGCCACGGGGCGCCGGTGAGAATCCCTTTAGCGGAGAAACATGCTTACTTCAAAGGAAAAATCGGACACAAAACGTTTGCCGATGATGCCTATTCGGGACGTGGTCATTTTCCCGTATATGATGACGCCCTTCGTGGTGGGCCGCGAATCCAGCGTGCGGGCCCTCGAAGAGGCCATGGCCGGAGACAAGAAGATCTTCCTGGCTACCCAGCACGATGCGTCGATTGACGAGCCCAAGCCCAACGAAATCTACAGCGTCGGCACGGTAGTGAACATTGTCCAGAGCCTGAAATTGCCTGACGGAAACATCAAGGTCCTGGTGGAAGGCGTGGAGCGCGCCAAGGTGTTTTCCATCACAGACGACGAAGGGTTTTTCCGGGCCGTGGTCCGCACCTTCAATTTCAAGGTGGAATCGGGACCGCAGCTCGACGCCCTCACCGGCCGCGTCACCTCGCTGTTCGAGCAGTACGTAAAGCTGAGCCAGAACCTGAACTACGAGACCATGATCGCCGCCATCCGCGTGGATGACGCGGGCAAGCTGGCCGATACGGTGGGCGCCAACCTGCAGCTCACCATCGAGGAAAAGCAGGAACTGCTCGAAATCTTCGATCCCGTCGATCGCCTCACGCGGGTGGCCGAGATGCTGGATATCGAGATCGAAAAGCTGAACGTGGACCGCACCATTCAGGGCCGCGTGAAGCGCCAGATGGAGAAGGCCCAGAAAGAGTATTACCTCAACGAGAAAATCAAAGCCATCCAGAAGGAGCTGGGGCGCGGCGAAAAGAGCGAAATCGACGAGCTCAAGAAGCGCATCGAGACGGCCGGCATGACCAAGGACGCCCAGGAGAAGGCCCTGGCCGAGCTCAAGCGCCTGGAGAACATGCCGCCTATGTCGGCGGAATCCACGGTCTCGCGCAACTATCTCGACTGGCTGCTGGCGGTGCCGTGGAAAAAGAAATCCAAGGAAATCCGCGATCTCAACTTCGCCGAACAGGTGCTCGAGTCCGACCACTACGGCCTGGAGAAGATCAAGGAGCGCATCCTGGAATTCCTGGCGGTGCGCCGCCTGGTGAAGAATCCCAAAGGATCCATCCTTTGCTTTGTCGGGCCTCCCGGCGTCGGCAAGACCTCGCTCGGCATGTCCATCGCCAAGGCCACCGGACGCAAATTCGTGCGTATGTCGTTGGGCGGCGTGCGCGACGAAGCCGAAATCCGCGGCCATCGCCGCACCTACATCGGCGCCCTGCCCGGCCAGGTCATCCAGATGATGAAGAAGGCCGGGACGCGCAATCCGGTGTTCATGCTCGACGAAGTGGAAAAGATGTCCATGGATTTCCGGGGCGACCCCTCGGCCGCCCTCCTGGAAGTTCTGGATCCCGAGCAGAACTACATGTTTGTTGACCACTACCTCGATGTAGAGTATGATCTGAGTCAGGTCTTCTTCATCGCGACGGCCAACGTTCTGCACACCATTCCACCCGCCCTGCAGGATCGGATGGAAGTCATCCGGCTTTCCGGTTATACCGAATACGAGAAGCTGGAAATTGCCAAACGTTTTCTGGTCCGAAAGCAAATGGAGCAGACCGGATTGACGAAGGACGATATCGAGTTCACCGACGCGGGGCTGTCGGCATTGATTCAGGATTATACCCGCGAAGCTGGAGTACGGAATCTCGAACGGGAGATCGGCAACGTCTGCCGTAAGCTGGCGCGCAAGGTCGTGAACGCCCAAAGCGCCAAGGAGAAGGATAAGAAGCCGTCCGGCAAGACGGTGATTACAGCCGAGGTTTTACCCGATCTGCTGGGTCCGCAGCGCTTTCGGGATCTGCAGGCGGAGAAGAAAAACGAGATCGGAGCCGCGGTCGGCCTGGCCTGGACTGAGGTCGGCGGCCAGATTCTGACCACGGAAGCCACCCTGATGGAGGGAAAGGGTAAGCTGACGATCACCGGTAAATTGGGCGATGTGATGCAGGAGTCCGCCCAGGCGGCTATGAGTTATATTCGGTCGCGCGCCCTGCAGTTCGGGCTGCCGCGGGATTTCTATCGAAACCTGGATGTGCACGTCCACATCCCCGAAGGGGCCATTCCTAAGGATGGGCCCTCGGCGGGCATCACCATGGCGACCACCATCTGCAGCGCGCTGACTCGCATTCCGGTGCGCGGCGACGTGGCCATGACCGGTGAAATTACGTTGCGCGGCAAGGTGCTGGGCATCGGAGGGCTGAAGGAAAAGCTGTTGGCGGCTCACCGCCACGGGATCAACGAGGCCGTCGTTCCGGCCGACAACAAGAAGGATCTTCCGGACATTCCGGAAAATATTCGCAACGAAATGAAGATTCACTTCGTCGAGTCGATGGACGAGGTTCTCAAGATCGCATTGGAGCGGGAGATTGTGGCTTTGCCCATGCCGGCCACGCCGGGAGTGGAAGTAACTCCCCAACCGGAAGAGGTAGTAGCCCACTGAGGGTAGGGCGGGCTTTGACCCGCTACAAACCGCCAGCGCAAGCGAGCGGTCAGCAGTTGTGCCCAAGGACAGTACTTTTATAACATCGGCAGCCAGGCCGGACCGGTTCCCCTCCGACGGCCTGCCCGAGGTCGCATTTTTAGGGAGAAGTAACGTAGGAAAGTCCAGCTTGATTAACGCCCTGGTCGGGCGTAAAAAGATGGCTTTCACCAGTAACACTCCGGGTCGCACGCAAACGATCAACTTTTACCGCATCAACGGCTCACTGTACTTCGTCGATCTCCCAGGTTATGGTTATGCCCGGGTACCAAAAAGTGTAGCCGGCGAGTGGCGCGGCCTGATCGAGAGTTACTTGTTGACCAGGGAAACCCTGGATCTTTCTTTCTTGGTCCTGGACGCCCGGAGGGGCTGGATGGGTCCGGATTTGCAACTCAAGGAATGGCTCGATCTGCACCATAAGCGATATCAAGTGGTCGCTACAAAGACAGATAAGTTGAATCAATCGGAACAGGGGCACGGCCTGACGCTCATCCGCCAGGAGAACGTCGAACCGCTGCCATTCTCGGCCGCCACCGGCCGGGGAGTGAGGGAAATTTGGCAAGTGATAACGAACACACTCCAGACGCGGTAGAAACAGCTACGCCGCCAGAAGAACACGAAAAACCGGTCGAGCGCCCGCCCGCCCGGTCCGCGGAGACAAATCGCGAACGCGAGGCGACTGCCTCGACCGCGCCTCGCGATGGCACCCCGCACAGCGAGACGCCGGTTGGCCCGCCGCCTAGTCAGCACGGCGGCCACCGCCGCAATAAACCCCCCGCCCAGGCCAAGAACGGCTCGCCCACTCTGGACTTGGTCGAACTCAAAGACATGAGCATCCAGCGGCTCAACCAGGTCGCCAAGGATATGAACGTGGCCGGCGCCGCCGGTCTGCGCAAGCAGGAGCTCATTTTCAAAATCCTGCAAACCCAGGCCGAAAAAAGCGGGCTGATCTTTTCCGAAGGGGTGCTCGAGTGCCTGCCGGACGGCTTCGGCTTCCTGCGCGCGCCCGAGTACAACTACCTGCCCGGCCCCGACGATGTGTACGTCTCGCCCTCGCAGATCCGCCGTTTCGACCTGCGCACCGGCGACACCATCTCCGGCCAGATCCGCCCACCTAAAGAGGGCGAGCGCTACTTCGCGCTCATCAAGGTCGACGCCATCAATTTCGAGCCGCCCGAGGAAGCCCGCAACAAGATTTTCTTCGACAACCTGACGCCGCTCTATCCCAATGCGCGCATCAAGCTCGAAACCGTGAAAGAGAACTACTCCGGCCGCGTGATGGACCTGCTGACTCCCATCGGCAAGGGCCAGCGCGGACTGATCGTTTCGCCGCCCCGCACCGGCAAGACGATGCTGCTGCAATCGATCGCCAACTCGGTCACCACCAATCATCCGGAAGTCACGCTGATCGTGCTCCTGATCGACGAGCGGCCCGAAGAAGTCACCGACATGCAGCGCTCCGTGCGCGGCGAAGTCATCAGTTCCACGTTCGATGAACCCGCCACGCGTCACGTACAGGTGGCCGAAATGGTCATCGAAAAGGCCAAGCGCCTGGTGGAGCACAAGAAGGATGTCGTGATTCTGCTGGACTCCATCACCCGCCTGGCGCGCGCCTACAACACCATCGTGCCTCCATCCGGCAAGGTCCTCTCCGGCGGCGTCGATTCCAACGCCCTGCAGCGACCCAAGCGCTTCTTCGGCGCGGCCCGGAACATCGAGGAAGGCGGTTCGCTCACCATCATCGCCACCTCGCTGATCGACACCGGCAGCCGCATGGACGACGTGATTTTCGAAGAGTTCAAGGGCACCGGCAACCTGGAAATCCACCTGGAGCGCAAACTGGTGGACAAGCGTGTCTTCCCGGCCATCGACATCAACAAGAGCGGCACGCGCAAAGAAGAACTGCTGCTGCCCAAGGAGGAGTTGAACCGGGTGTGGATCCTGCGCAAAGTGCTGAATCCGCTGTCTCCGGTGGAGACCATGGAACTACTGCTCGACAAGCTGGGCAAGACCCGTAGCAACGCGGAGTTTTTGAACTCCATGAGCGGTTAACCGGCGCTATACTGGCACGAGCCAACCATGCGCATCGTGCCCGTCTCCCTGATTCTGTGCGCCGCTCTGATCGCCGCGAACTCCCCTGACGGCCGTGCGGTCACCGATCCCCATTCGGTCACCTCCGTGGCAAATCCGAACGCGGCGCCGGCCCCCATCCCGGAACTGGTCTACACCCGATCCGTCGGCAACCCCGCCTGGTCCCCCGACGGCCGCGAAATCGTCTTCACAACGAACCTGACCGGCCGCAACAACCTCTGGAAGGTCGCGGCTGCCGGGGGCTGGCCCATCCAGTTGACCCAGTCCGACGACCGCCAGTCCGGCGCCGTATGGTCGCCCGACGGCATGTGGATCGTCTACATGCAAGACTACGCCGGAGGCGAGATCTTCGATCTGTTCGCGGTCCCCGCGGCGGGCGGTCCGGTTGTCAACCTGACGCGCACCAGCGACATCTCCGAGGAAGATCCGCACTGGTCTCCCGACGGGAAGGCGCTGGCCATCACCATCAAGGCGAAGACCGCCCCCAGCTTCGACGTGGCCCTGCTCGACTGGCGCACGCACGAGGTGCGCAACATCACGAAGGAACAGACCGGAAGTCGAACCTGGTCGATCGTGGCCTGGAGTCCTGACAAACGCAGCCTTTTTGCCAACCGTGCGAATGCCGGCTTCACGGATTGCGACATCTACCGCATCGATCTCCAGTCCGGAAAGCTGGAGAACCTGACGCCCCATACCGGCGATACCACCTTTGCCGCATCTTCAGTCTCCGCCGACGGGCGCACGCTCGCCATCACTTCCAATCAGAAAGGCGGCTACTCCAACGTCGCCTTGCTGGATGTCGCTTCGCACAAGATCGCTTGGGTGACGGATCTCAAATGGGACGCGCACGCCGGCGACTTCGCTCCGCGCGGCAGCGCCTTCACCTACCTGGTCAACCAGGATGGCCGCGCCAGGACCTACCTCGCCGAGCGGGGCTCCGCCAGGGCCGCGCCCCTCAGTTTCCCGGAAGGTCTCACTATGCCCGCCGGCCAGCCGACAGCATTTTCTCCCACCGGCGACCGTCTGCTCATTGCGCATCAAAGCTCCAATCGCCCTGCCGACCTCTGGGTCTACCATCTGGCGACGCACCGCGCGACGCAACTGACTTACTCCGCGCTCGCCGGACTCCACCCCGCCAACTCACCGGCCGCCCACCTCGTTCACTACCGCAGCTTCGACGGCCAGATCATCAGCGCCTTCCTGTGGGTCCCGTTCAATCTGAATCGCGACGGCAGCTATCCGGCAGTGGTGCTGCCGCACGGCGGACCGACCGGGCAGACGCTGGATAGCTTCAACCGCAACGCCCAGGCTCTAGCCTCGCGCGGCTACCTGTGCATCGCGCCCAACGTGCGCGGTTCCACCGGCTATGGGATGGCCTTTCAGAAGGCGAATTACCAGGATCTGGGCGGCGGCGACCTGCAGGACGAAGTCTTCGCCGCGAAGTTCCTGGTCGCCACCGGGTACGTCAACGAAAAGAAGATCGGCATCATGGGCGGGTCTTACGGCGGCTACATGGCGATGATCGCTATCGGCAAGACGCCGGACGTGTGGGCGGCCGCCGTGGAACTCTACGGCATTACCGACTGGCTCACCGAACAGGAGCACGAAAGTCCCGAACTGCAGCAGTACGACCAGTCCATTCTGGGCGATCCGGTAAAAGACCGCAAGGTCTACGAGGATGCCTCGCCAATCAAGTATTTTCAGAATGCCAAGGCCCCCTTGCTGGTGTTGCAGGGCGAGAATGACATCCGCGATCCCAAGGAAGAGGCCGACCAGGTCGTAACCGTGCTCCGCAAGTACGGCAAGACGGTGGACGCGCACTACTATCCCGGCGAAGGCCACGGCTTCGCCAAGCGCGAGAACCAGGTGGATTCGCTCGAGCGTTCCATCGCCTGGTTCGACAAATATCTGAAGGAGTCGCGATAGCCAGTGCCTTCCTTTTCCGGCGATGCCGTTCTGCTGCTTTCCTTCGGCGGCCCGGACCGTCCCGAAGAGGTGATGCCATTTCTCGAGAACGTGCTGCGCGGCCGCAATATACCGCGCGAACGAATGCTGGAGGTGGCCGAACACTACCATCACTTCGGCGGGCGCAGTCCGATCAACGATCAGAACCGCGCGCTGCTCGCCGCGCTGCGCGAACTGCTCGCCGCTAAAGGGCCGGATATCCCGGTCTACTGGGGCAATCGCAACTGGCACCCGCTGCTCCACGATACCCTCCGCCAGATGGCTGCCGACGGCGTGCACCGCGCGTTCGCCTTCGTCACTTCGGCCTACAGTTCCTATTCCGGCTGCCGCCAGTATCTGGAGGATATCGCGCGTGCCCGCGCCGCCGTCGGACCCGCGGCGCCCGAAGTGCTGAAGCTGCGCGTCTTCTATAATCACCCCGGCTTCATCGAGCCGATGGCGGATCGCGTGCGCGCGGCCCTGGAACAACTCCCCGCCGGAGCGGCCCTGGTCTTTACCGCCCACAGCGTTCCGCGGTGGATGGCCGACACCAGCCGCTACGTCGAACAGATTGAAGAAGCCTGCCGGCTGGTCGCGGACTCCATCCGCCACCCGGCTTACCGCTTGGTCTACCAGAGCCGCAGCGGCGCGCCGGGCCAGCCCTGGCTGGGGCCGGACGTTCTCGAATACCTGCGCGACCTGGCCACGGCGGGCACTCGCGATCTAGTTCTCGCCCCCATCGGCTTCATCTCCGACCACATGGAGGTGGTCTACGATTTGGACACCGAAGCGCGGCAGTTATGCCGGCAGCTTGGGCTCAACATGGTCCGCGCCCGGACCGTCGGCGCCGATCCGCGCTTCGTCTCCATGATCCGCGAGTTAGTTTTGGAATGCATCGCTCACGGCCACCAACCGTGCCCCGACGACTGTTGCCCGCCGCCCCCGCGTCACCGGTAGAGCCGGATCACCCACTCAGCGTACAGAGCGGGCTTGCGCCCGCCCTCCAGTTCGATCGTCACCACCCACACCGCCTGGTAACCTTGGTCGACCTCCTCGACCGACTGCAGCGTGAATCGCGGACGCAGCCGCGCGCCGGACGGCACCGGCGATGGAAATCGCACCCGGTTCAACCCGTAGTTGATCCGCATCTTGAATTCGCCGCGGACGTCGAAGCACTCGTGCGACAGGCGGCTCAATAACGACAGTGTCAGGAAGCCGTGCGCGATGGTGCGGCCGAACGGCGATTCGGTCCGGGCCCGCTCCACGTCCTGATGGATCCACTGGTGGTCTCCGGTAGCGTCCGCGAACGCGTCGATCTGCGCCTGCTCCATCCTGAACCATTCGCCCACCGCCACTTCCTGGCCGGTTAATGCACGCAGTTCGTCGATTGTTTCGATGATTCGCATGATTTCAACGGAAGGTGCGCAGCCGCGCCTCGTTCAAGTGCGGCACGCCGTTAAAGGTGAACAGCATGGGGCCGTCCTCCCGCAGCCGCATCGTGGTGACAGCCGAATTGTACATCACACCCGCCAACCGCATGATGTGTCCGTCCGCGATCCCCAGCGATGCGGCCACCCAGATGGCGATGGGGGAAGCCGAGGTGAAGACGGCAACGGCATCGCCGGCCGGATATCCGGCCAGCGCCGCGCGCCGCCCCAAAACGCGCTTGCAGAACGCTGTCCAGGTTTCCGTTCGGCACGGGAACCGGCCCTCCATCCAGGCGCGCATGGCTTGCGTGTCGCAATCCGTCCAGGCGTGGTGGACGGGTGAGTTGGCATCTTCCAGCGTTCGCATCAGGTCCTGGTAGTCCTGCTTGAACTTCGGATCGGCCGCGCACAACTGCGGCGCAAATTCGCTAAAGACCGAGGTCATGTCGAATTCGTTCCATCCTGCATCCGTGACGATCTCGGGTACCGCCACGCCAGCCTCGCAATAAGCCTTCCGCACGGCGGCCGCAGTCTGCTGCTGGCGATGCAGCGCGCCGGCGATGAACGCCTGGAACTCGATCTTCTGGGCGGCCAGGTGTTGCCCGAGCCGGTACGCCTGCTGGTGGCCCAGGTCCGAGAGCGCATCGTAGTGCGCGCGCGTGCCGGCCTGGCCGTGGCGGATGAGATACAGCGAGCTCAAGGGGCTCTCTCCGCGACCTCCGCCGCCACTTCCACCAGTCCGCGCACGCGGTCGCCGAAATGGCGGAAGCGCTCGTCGTGCGTCTGCCCGCGCACGTACCGGAAGTAGATCTGCTGGAGCACCACGGCGATCTTAAAAATCCCGAACACTTCATAGTAGCCGAGGCCGGAAACGTCCCGCCCGGTGACCCGCGCGTAGCGTTCCACAAGCTGCGCGCGCGTGAACCAGCCGGGCAGCGTGGTGATGCTGCTGAGCGCATCGCGGCGCACCGCCGGATCGCCGGCTTCCGGCCAGTAGCACATCACGCAACCCAGATCCACGAGCGGATCGCCGGCGGTGGCCATCTCCCAATCGAGCACGGCTTCCACACGACTCGGATCGCGCGCGTCCAGCATGATGTTGTCGAGCTTGTAATCGTTGTGCACCAGCGTGGGCGGCGGCGATTCCGGCAGCCGGCGTGTCAGCCACGCGATCAACTGGTCCATTTGCGGCAGCGTCTCGGTCTGGGCGCGCTGCCAGCGTTCCGCCCAGCCGCTCACCTGGCGGGCCAGGAATCCGGCCGGCTTACCCAGCATCGCCTGGCCTATATCCACGGCATGCAGCGACGCCAGGCAATCCACGAACGCTTCGCTCACCCGGCGGGCGAAATGCGGGTCGTTCGCATGCGGCGCGGGGACTTCGCGGCGCAACACCAGCCCGCGCCGGCGTTCCATGACGAAGAAGACCGCGCCGATCACCGCCGGATCGTCGCACAGCAGGAACACGCGCGGCGCCGGTGGAAACAGCGGATGCACCGCGCCCAGCACGTTGTATTCGCGTGCCATGTCGTGCGCTTTGGGAGCCACCGGCCCCAACGGTGGGCGGCGCAGCACGTACTCCTTTCCCCCGGCGTCAAGCAGGTAGGTCAGGTTCGAATGTCCGCCGGGAAACTGGCGTACGGTCAGTCCGGACTCCACGCCCGGCAGGCGGCCCCGCAGATATCCGGCCAGCGCTTCGGTGTCGATCTGTTCTCCTTCGCGGACGGGCGCGAAGTCAGGCTGCGGAATCATGCGATTGCCAGCGGGCGTATAGGCGATCCCGTGCCGCCGCGGATCTTCAGCGGCGCGGCCACAAACAGAAAAGTATAGCGATGTTCCGCGGCCAATTGTTCCAGGTTCAGACACTCGATAATGTGGATGCCGCTTTCCACCAGCAGGTGCACGTGCACCGGCATGTTCGGGTCGGGCACTCTCTCGAAGGCGACTGTATCGGAGCCGGCGGCGAAAATGCCGTGACGGCTCAGCCAGCGCGCCGCCGGCTCGCCGGGTCCGGGGCCGTGCACCTGCGCGATGAAGCGCGCCGCGTCATCCCAGTACCGGGCCCATCCGGTGCGCAGCAGCACCACGTCGCCCGCGCGCAATTCGACCTGCTGCGCGCCGGCGGCGGCCGCCAGATGTTCGGGCGTGATCTCGAAATCGGCGGCTAAAGCCTCCGCGCCCGCCTGTCCGGCGATATCCAGCAGCACGCCGCGCCGCAGGATCGGTGCGATCGTATCCACCGTGTGACGTTCCAGGCCGCTCGCGTAGCTCTGCAAGCCCGCGGCCGGCTCGCCGCCGTGCAATTTGCCGCCGCAGGAAAAGTGACACAACGCGTCGATGTGCGTGCCCACGTGGCCGCCGAGCGTCAGGCCCTCGGAGGCCGAACTGGCTCCGTTACGTGCCACATAGTCGCCATGCTTCTTATTGAGTCCGAAGAGAAACGGCGGGTGATTGGGATGATGCGGCATGCCGGGATAGTAAGGCTGCGCCAGGTCGTAGACGCGGGATCCGGCCAGTGCCGCCAGGAGTTGCTCCATGTTCCTATTGATATACCATGAACCTTCAGCGGCATGAAGAATATCATCGTCGGCACGGCCGGGCATATCGACCACGGCAAGACCGCGCTGGTAAAAGCGCTTACCGGCATCGATGCCGATCGCCTGGAGGAGGAGAAGCGGCGCGGCATCACCATCGACATCGGCTTCGCGCACCTGCAATTGACACCCGCGCTGCGCCTGGGCTTCGTGGATGTTCCGGGTCACGAGCGCTTCGTCAAGAACATGCTGGCCGGTGTGGGCGGCATCGACATGGTGTTGTTCGTGATCGCGGCGGACGAATCCGTCAAGCCGCAAACCCGCGAGCATTTCGATATCTGCCGCCTGCTGGGCATCCCGCAGGGAATTGTGGCGCTCACCAAGTCCGACCTGGTCGATCCGGACATTCTGGGATTGGTCCGGCTGGAAGTCGAAGAGTTGGTTGCCGGGTCGTTTCTGGAAGGCGCCCCGATCGTGGCTGTCAGTTCCACCACGGGCGCCGGCCTCGACGAGCTGCGCCTTGCACTGGCGCGGGTCGCATCGAGCGTGCTGGAGAAGAGCGCCGCCGGACACTTCCGGCTGCCGCTCGATCGCGCCTTCACCGTGAAAGGATTCGGCACTGTCGTCACGGGCACGCTGATCGCAGGCGCCATTCGCAAGGGGCAGGAAGTTGAGCTCTATCCCTCCGGCCGGCTCCTGCGGGTCCGCGGCGTGCAGGTGTATGGGGCGCCCGCCGAGTTGGCTTCAGCCGGGCAGCGGACCGCACTCAACCTGGCGGATATCGAACCCGGCGACTTGGCCCGCGGCATGGTGCTGGCCGAGCCCGGCGTGTTCCACGGCACGGCGCAGCTCGACTGCTCGCTGGAACTGCTGCCTTCCGCCAAGCCGCTGAAGCATCGCGCGCCCGTCCATTTCCACGCCGGCACGGCCGAGATCGAAGCCCAGGTGCGCCTGCTCGAAGGCAAGGCCGTGCTGCAGCCAGGCCAGCGTGCCTGGGCGCGCATCCTGCTGCGCGAGCCGGTTTTGCTGTTGCCGGGCGATCGCTTCATTATCCGCATGTTCTCACCGGTGGTGACCATCGGCGGCGGAACGGTGGTGGATACTGCTGGAGTGCGTTCCCGCCGTCCCGCCGGTATCGCGGAGCGGCTGCGCATTCTGGCCGAGGCCCCGCTGATGGAACGCATCGGCCTGCTGGTGCGCGAATCGAAATATGGCGTGGACATCGCCGGCCTGGTGGCGCGTACCGGTCGCACCGAGCAGGACATACGGACGGCCGCGGCGGCTGCGCCCCTGGTCCGTTTCGAACAGCCGCAAACGTGGTTCGCCGACCGCGCCTGGTTCCAATCGGCCCGCGAGCGCCTGCTACGCGCGGTGCGCGATTTCCATCAGAAGAATCCGCTCTTGCCGGGCATCAACAAACAGGATCTGCGCGGCCGCGAACTGCCGGGTTCGCCGCTATTCCTGATCGACGCCCTGCTCGCCCAGAGCCGCGAGATTTCCGTGGAAGGCGAGAACGTGCGCCTGGCCAGCCACAAACTGGTCTTGAAGCAGGACGAAGAACAGGCCCGCGCGGCCATAGAGCGCGCCTTCGAACAGGCCGGCCTGGCGGTGCCGGCGCTACCGGATGTACTGGCGAAGTCCGGCGTAGAGACGGCGCGCGCCCGCTCTCTGCTGCAGATTCTGCTGCGTGAGAAGCGCCTGGTCAAAGTCGGCGACGATCTCGTCTTTCATCGGAGCGCCATGGAGAAGCTGCGCGCGATGGTCACCGCGCACAAAGGTTCGCGCTTCAACGTCGGCACATTCAAAGAATGGACGGGCATCTCGCGCAAGTACGCGATTCCGCTGCTGGAGTATCTGGATCGGGAGCATGTGACCCGCCGCGAAGGCGATGAGCGGCTGGTTCTGTAAGGCTTACTCCTGCCGCAGCGCCGTAACCGGATTGATGCGGATCGCGCGCCGCGCCGGAATCCAGCAGGCCACCGAGGCGATCGCCAGCATCATTAGAAACACGATTCCCAACGTTACCGGATCGCTGGGTTCGACACCGTAGAGGATCTGTTCCATGAACCGGCCGGCGGCCAGCGCCAGGGCAAAGCCCGCCACCGTGCCGGACCCGATCAGCAGCAGCGCGCGGCGTCCGACGAGCGCCAGAACCTGGCCCTGGCTGGCGCCGATCGCCATGCGAATACCGATCTCGCGTGTGCGCCGCGAGATGGCATATGCCATCACGCCATAAATGCCCGTGGCTGCCAAAACCAGCGCCAGAACGCCGAAGGCGCCCAACGCCGTCGCCGCCATGCGCGCCGGAAACAACGGCAGGTCCAGGCGCTGGACGAGTGTCCCCGCGGAATAGAGCGGCAGGGCCGGATCCAGTTCGTGCGCGGCGTCTTCGATCAGCCGCACGGCTTGCGGTCCGCTCATCCGCGTGCGCGCCACCAGCGCGGCGTTGGCTGTGTAGGTGATTTCCAGCGGTGTCCAGTAGGCCGGCGACGCCTTCTCGGCCAGCGAGAAATACTTGCCGTCCTGCGCCACTCCCACGATCTGCCAGAACTTGCTGTCCGGTCCGGTGCGGAACCGCTTGCCGATGGGATCCTTGCCGTGCAGCAACTGCGTGGCGAACGCCTGGTTGACAATCGCCACTCGCGGGCCGTCCTTCGTGTCGCGCGCATCGAACTCTCTCCCCGCCAGCAGCCGCGTCTGCATAGTTCGGAAATAGCCGGGAGTGACCGTGAACGTGTACGCGATGGGCGCTTCGGTCGCCTTGGGAATGGGCCGGCCTTCGACGTAGATGGTGTCCGACGAGCTGTTCAGGGTGAGCGGCAGCCAGTCGATCAGGGCCGCCGACTCCATGCCGGGAAGCGCGCGCACCTTTTCCAGGAAGCGGCGCTCGAATTCGCGCCCGCGCGCCTCGGTGTAGCCTTGGATGTTGAGGTCGAACGAGGCCGTGACCGCGCCCCGGGGATTGTAGCCGATGGGCGCATCCAGCGCGCGCTCGAGGCTGCGCACCACCAGCACCGAGCAGACCAGCAGGACCACCGACAGTCCCACCTGCACGGCCACCATGTAATCCCGCAATTGCCAGTGGCGCAGCCGTTCGGAGATGGCCTCATTCTTCAACGCGCTCACCAGGTTCGTGCGCGTAGCCTGCAACGCCGGCAGCAGTCCGAACAGCAGCGTGGTCAGCACCGAGACCGCCAGGGCGAACAGCAGGACGCGGGCGTCCGGCGCGGCGTGGATCACCAGCGGAATATCGGTGGGTGGACGCCAGGCCGCCAGCGCATCGCCGACCCAAAGGGCCAGCAGCATGCCGCCCGCGCCGCCCAGAACGGCGATCACCAGGTTCTCGGTCAACAGTTGGCGCACCAGCGAACGGCGCGCCGCCCCTACCGCCAGGCGCAGCGCGATCTCCTTCCGCCGGTCGGCAGCCCGCGCCATCAGCATGCTGGCCAGGTTGGTACACGCCACCAGCAGCACCAGGCAGGAGACTCCGAAGAGCGCGGCGGCGAATCCGATCACCGCGCCGCGCAGATAACTGCCCGCCAGCCCCACTTTCGTGAGCACCAGTTTCATGCCGTCGTCGTCCTTCGGATACTCCTCCGCCAGGCGATGCGCCACGCTGTTCAGGTTGGCTTCGGCCCCGGCCATGGTCACGCCGGGCTTGAGCCTCCCCACGATGAACGTATTGCCCGTGCCGCGCTTGTCCAGGTATCCGTCGCCGCCCTCCAATTCCCTTTGCATCATCATGGGGAAAAAGACTTCCGGCGCGAAATACAGTTCGGTGCCGAAGAAGCCTGGCGGCGTCACACCCAGGATGGTGAAATCCATACCGTTGAATTTGACTACCCGGCCGATCGCCGATGGATCGCCGCCGAATCGTCTCTGCCAGCAGGAGTAGGCCAGCACGGCTACCGGATGGCCGCCCGGCCGCAGATCGTCGTCATGCCCGATCAACCGCCCGCGGACCGGGCGGATGCCGAGTAAGTCGAAATAGTTCCCGGTGACCAGGTAACCCCACAGGCGCTGGCTGCTTCCGGGCAAGCCGAGGCTGGCGGGCAAAAAACGGTAGGCGGCCAGTCCGGAGAGCGTCGTGTTGCGGTCGCGCACATCCCGGTAATTGGGGATGGAGAGCGCCGGAAAAGCATTCCCGCCCATGGTCTCGTTGACCGACACCAGCTCGGCGGCGTTCGCCACCGGCAGCGGACGCAATAGCGCCGCGTTGATGATGCTGAAAATTGCGGTGTTCGCGCCGATACCCAGGGCCAACGTCAGAACGGCCACCAGGGAGAAGGTCGGATTCTGCCGCAGACGGCGGAGGGCCAGACGCAGATCGAGTGCCAGACGTCCCATGCGTCGAGGATAAGCAAACCGGGCGCCAACAGGCAAGTCCTGTAGATGGCGGCTGCGCGACGGAAAGCGTGTCCGCTTCCGAACGCTCCGTCCCGCGGGCGAACGGGGCCCGATCGTCTGGTCCCGCCAATTGCGATAATCGGCTGGAACATGATCTCTTGCCGCAATGTCACTAAACGCTTCGGCGAGGCCCGCGCGCTGGACGACGTTTCCTTCGAACTGCCGGCCGGCATCGGGGCGGTGCTGGGTCCCAACGGAGCCGGCAAATCGACGCTGCTCAAGATCCTGGCGGGACTGCTGGCGGCGGATTCCGGCGACGTGCGGATCAGCGGCTGCGACCTCTTCGCCGACCCGGTAACGGTACGGCGGAGCATCGGCGTACTGCCGGAAGACATGGGACTGTTCGACGGGCTCACGGTCGAAGAGCACCTGGAACTTTGTGGGCCGATCTACGGCTTGGGCAAGCGGGAGACCCGGGAGCGGGGAGACGCCCTGCTACGCGTGCTGGGCCTCGAGGACGGACGCTACACCTACCTCGACCAATGCTCCCACGGCATGCGCAAGAAGACCGCGCTGGCCATGGCGTTGCTGCACGGCCCGCGCGTGCTGCTGCTGGATGAGCCTTTCGAAGGAATCGACCCGGCTTCCGCGGTGGCCCAGCTCCAGGTGCAGCCCGGGGGGTAAGGGAGTGGTTTCGGCCGCGGGGGCCCGGTCCGGACCGGCTGCTGGAGCTTCGTCAAAACGGATGGTGGATTCGCCCAGGTATTCACGGCAGCCGGAATAGACCGCGGTCGTCTGATCCTCCCGCCCGTTGCGCATCAATATGCGCATGTCGCTTTGGCTCGGCAACAAAAACTTGCCAGCGCCGACCTGCGTCCACTCGTACCGCACGCTGGTATTGACGTAGCAGGTATTGGTTTCCGGCGGCAGGCTGTCGGCTTCCACCAGCAGGCGCTTTAAATCGGCGGAATTCGGATCCAGCCAAAACGCTCCGGAGAAGGGCGCGGTCACCCATTGCGAGCCGGCCTTGATGAGATAGTGGCTGGCGGCCAGGGGCACCTGATAGCGATAGGCATCCGCGCCCAGGTATTGATAAGTGGCGCCCCCGTTCAAGAAAATATCCGTGATCCACGAGCCCAACATACCGGTGCTGTAAGGACCGCCGGCGGTGAGCTTGAAAACATCGCTATCGGTGAAGCGGCTACCCTTCCAGGACCCGATCTCTTTACCCTCCGATGCCTTGATCTCCAGGCGCAGACGGTCACTGAGTTCCAGCTTCCATTCCGATCCGGGCAGGGCGTGGAGCTGGCCGCAGGAGGGCGGCGGTTCCTCCGGGTGACGCCGCTTCAGGTACCGGCGCTCGACGGTCTGGAGGCAGGTATAATCCGGCAGGTGCCGGTCTCTCCCGGCCAGCATATCGCGCGCCCGCACCAGGCGTTCGCTTGGATCGGGGGGCGCCTGCGCCAGCAGCCCGGCGGCCATCCACAGCAGTACACAGACTCGCACGTCGACCCGCACGCCTCTAAGTCACACTGTCCGGAGCCGGGAGTGTGAAATAGAAAGTGGATCCCTTTCCGAGCTCCGACTCAACCCAGATTCGTCCGCCGTGGCGTTCCACGACACGTTTACAGATGGCCAGCCCGACGCCGGTACCGGGAGTGTCGTTGCCGTGCAGACGCTTGAAGACGCCGAAGATCTGCTCGTGATATTGCGCGTCGATGCCGATGCCGTTGTCCTGGACGGCAACCCGCCATTCGTCCCCGGTCTTCCCGGCGGAGACGTGCACCTTGGGCTGGCGCCCTCCGGCATACTTGGCGGCGTTTTCAATGAGATTTTGAAACAGCAGGATCAAGTTCACCTCCTGGCCGCGGACCTCGGGCAGAGGATCGTGCGTGACGAGCGCACCGGTCTGCTGGATTGTCGACCGCAGATTGGCGAGGGTCTTCTGGAGGATCTGGTTCAGATCGATGCGTCCCGGAGAATCGTCCCCGTCAACACTCAATTGGGTGTAGATCAACAGATCGTGGAGCAGTCGATCCATGCGGTCGATGCCCGTCAGAATGAAATGGACCGCCTGTTCCACCTCCGCGTCGTGTCCGTCACGGCGGGCTTTGACCAGAAGTTGCACGAAGGAGGTTACGGTGCGCAAAGGCTCCCGCAGGTCGTGGCTGGCGGCGAACGCGAAGTGCTTGAGATCCGCATTGGCGCGCGATAAAGCTTCGTTGGCGGAGCGCAGATCGCGGTCGTGCGTGCGGGTGGCTTCGTCCACCGCTTTTCGCTCGCTGTTGTCGCGCAGGACCTCGACGAAGCCGCGCGGGCTTCCGTCGGGCGAGTACAGTGTTTCCATGGTCCCCGTGGCAAAGAAGCGGGAACCATCTTTGCGAAGCTGCCAGCGATCGTTGGAACTGCGCCCGGTTTGCACGGCGGTCCGCATCTCCCGGGCAAAGGCATCGGCCGCCAGATCCTCCGGAGTGAAGAGCACGGATGCGGATTGCCCCACGATCTCCGACTCGGAGCAGCCGAAGATGCGCTCGGCGCCCGCATTCCAGGTGGCGATCCGCCCATCCGGATCAATCATGAAGATGGCATACTCGTGCGCGCTCTCGATCAGCAGCCGGTAGCGTTCCTCGCTCTGGCGGAGCCTCTGCTCGGCCTCCTTGCGATCCATGATGTCGATGCAATACTCGATCATGGTGCCGTCGCCGAGGCTGGCGCCCGCAGACAACATCCAGCAGCGAGAGCCGTCTTTGCGAAAAACCTCCTTTTCGTACGGCCCGATGCGTCCGGTGACGGCCAGCTTTTGCAGTTGCTCTTCGCCGCGGGCGACGTACTCCTGGGGAGTCATCGTCCGCCAGGTCAATCTTCGGGCTGCCACATCCTCCCGGCTGTAGCCGCTGAGCTTCAGGAAGGCGTCGTTGCAGTCGATCAGGACGCCCGATTCCTCGAACACCATGACGCCCACCACTTCAACGTTGACCATGCGCCGCAGCCGCTCTTCGCTGGCACGCAGGGCCTCCTCGGTGCGCCGGCGCGAAGTGATGTCGAAGAAGGTGATGACCACGCCCTCGATGCGATCGTCGGTGCTGCGGTACGGCAGTACCCGGGTGAAGTACCATCGCCCGGACTCGTCCTGGATTTCGCGTTCAATGGGGACCAGTCGGCTGATCACGCTGCGGGCATCTTTGGCCAAATCGGTGTAACCCAGCCGGTGCGTCAGATCCAAAATCGGGCGGCCGGCGTCGGTGGCCCGCACGTTGAACAGCTCTGCGAGCTTGGGGCTGAAGCGCAATATGCGCAGGCCGCGATCGAGGAAAAGCGTGGCGATGTCGGTAGCCACCAACAGATTCTGCAGATCGGATGAGAGCTGCGCCAATTCCTCCACACGATGCCGATTTTCCTGATTTACCGTCTGCAGCTCTTCGTTGATACTCTGTAATTCTTCTTTGGAGGTTTCGAGCTCCTCCATGGTGGAGCGCAGTTCCTCGTTGGTGGACTGCAGCTCTTCGTTGGAAGCCTTCATTTCCTCCTGGCTGGTCTCATACTCCTCGATAATGGATTGCAGACGCTGCCGGGAGGCCTCGATTTCCAGTTCGAGTTCCTGCACCCGGCGCGCCTGCTCGTCTGAATCCACCGGCAGACTCGAGGCGGCCGCGGCGGGCTCCGGCTGGGGATCCCGTTCGTCGAAGATGACCAGAGCGAAGCCGTCCCGCTCCGGCTCCAGCGCCGGGCGCACCTGCATCACCACCGGGCGCGGATGCCCGTCGAAGCGCACCGGAATCGGCATAGAATCGCGGGCCGTCTTTCTTTCCCGCGCGGACTGCAGCAAGCTTCGCAAGTCGACCCGCAGTTCCTCCCGCACCAGCTTGAACACACTGCTGGTCAGCGCACCCCCGGGGTGCACCAGGTAGCGTCCGGCATGCTCGGACAGGTGGACCAGCTTGTTATCGGGGCTCACCAGAATGCTGGGGGGAGCATATTGCTCCACCATGCGCTGGTGGAGCGTTCCGTAGGCCACCGGCTCGGCGAGAGACTCAAATCTCGCGCCGTGCTCGGCCACCGGGCGGCCACGCGTCAGGGGGAAGACCGGCAGGCGAGGCTCCACCACCGGAACATTGCGCTTGCGAAAGATGCACAGCTTCTTGTCATCGGGGTGGAACAGGTCCATGCCTTCCAGCTTCTCCGACGAGCCTAGCAGAAGTGTGCCGCCCGGATTGAGTGAATAGTGGAACAGTTCGGCGACGTCGCGCTGCACATCCCGCTGCAGGTAGATCAGAAGATTGCGGCAACTGATGAGATCGATGCGGGAGAACGGAGGATCGCCGAGAAGATTGTGGGGCGCGAAAACCACCACCTCCCGTACCTCTTTCTTGATGCGGTAGCCACCATCCTCTTTGCGAAAGAACCGCTGCAGCCGGGCTCCGCTCACATCCGTTTCGATATCGCCGGGATAAAAGCCTTCCCGCGCCTTCTCCAGCGATCGTTTGTGCAGGTCCGAGGCAAAAACCTGGACCTGAGGTGGCGTCTCATGCCGGATGGTCTCCTCCATCAGGAGCATGGCCAGCGAGTAGGCCTCCTCTCCGGTGGCACAGCCGACCGACCATACCCGCACGAAGTCCTTGGGACCCTTGTGCTCGAACAGCCGCGGGACCACCTCCCTTTCCAGTTTTTCGAACACTGCCGGATCACGGAAGAAGCTGGTAACGGTAATGAGCAGATCGTCCGCCAGGGCGCGGATCTCGTCGGGCTGTTCGCGCAGCTTTTCCAGGTAGCCCTGCAGGTCTTCCAGATAGTTGAGCTGCATGCGGCGGGCAATGCGCCGCAGGATGGTGGAACGCTTGTAGCGGCTGAAGTCGCGATCGGTGCGCGCGCGCAATTGCGCGAAGACTTTCTGCAGCAGCACACGTTCCGGCTTCGCCGCCTCTTCGCCATCCTCCGGAACGGAGACGCGCGGCGCCGTGCGCTCGTATCGCAGGATGGCTTCCGGGATCTCGTTGACGGCCAGAACCCGGTCGGCCAATCCGGTGGCGATGGCGCTTTGCGGCATGCCGTCGTATTCGGCATCATTGGGATCCTGGACTACGATGAGTCCGCCCTTCGCCTTGATATCTTTGATGCCCAGAGTTCCGTCCGAGCCCGTGCCGGTGAGCACGACTCCGATGGCGTGCCCGTCGTGCGCGTTAGCCAGAGTACGGAAGAAGTGGTCGATGGGCGCGCGTTCCCGCCGGTGTTCCTCGAGCTTGGTAAGCCGGAGATGCGTGTCGATGGCGCTAAGATTGGCGTTCGGCGGGATTACGTAGACGTGATTGGCTTCGAGCAGCGTGGCTTCGTTTACCTGCTGCACCGGGAAGCGGACATGGGGCCGCAAGAGATCCGGGAGATGGCTCTTATGCTCGGGCGAAAGATGCACGACGACGACAAAGGCCATGCCGCTGTCGGCCGGGACATGGTCGAAGAAGCGCTTCAGAGCGTTCAGTCCACCGGCGGAGGCGCCAATACCCACAACTGTGGGTTTGGGTTTCGGATGGGATTCCTTGTCCATCTCGGGGCACCGTTGAGTAGGACGCGGTCGCGGCAGCCCGCGCAGGCGACTCCTGCCGGAGCCTGTCCGGTGAGATTACTCCCTCGGCTAGTAAGTATACACCTGGCTGAGACGCTCTGCGCCTTCTACGCCCAATAATTGCGGTCCAGGCTGCGGTATTGGACGGCTTCGGCCAGGTGTTTGGCCTGCAGCTGTTCGGATTCGCCCAGATCGGCGATGGTGCGGGCGACTTTCAGAATGCGGTCGTGCGCCCGCGCCGAAAGTCCCAGGCGCCGCACGGCCATCTCCAGGGTGCGCTCGCCGGCGTCGTCCAGCGCGCACAACTTGCGCAGCGATGGCGGCGGAATATGGGCGTTGTAGAAGCCCCGCTGCTGCTGGACGGCGCGCGCCCGCTCGACGCGCTGGCGCATCTCCGCCGAACCGGCGCCGTCCACCTTGTCCCGCAGTTCCTTGTACGGCACGGCGGGCACTTCGATGTGCAGGTCGATGCGATCCAGCAGGGGTCCGCTGAGTTTGCTCATGTAGCGTTGAATGATGCCCGGCGTGCAGCGGCACTCGCGCGTAGCATCGCCGTAGAAGCCGCACGGGCATCCGTATCGCGCAGCGCTGAATCACTCTGCGTCCACCGATCAAAGTGCGAGTCGAATCGGAACCTCACCTTGACATTCGGTTGCTTCTGTCCCGCAATCCTATCAACGGTGATCCGGTCAACGAGAATCTCAACGATTCGCCTCCGTTTTTCCCACGGTTGGTCACCGTCCATTTTGGACCGCAGATCTGTAAGCAGAGATTTGGCGGTTTGCAGGCCGAGAGCCTCCGCATCCTTTCGTGCCGCGATTTTGCGGAGGTCGTTCAACGCTCTCGCAATTTCGGATGCCTCTCGCTCGATTCGCTGAAGCTGTTGGTGGGCCTCATCGTACGATGCCATGCCATCGGTGTACAACGTAAGCGCGCGTTTCCGGTTCTCTTCCTTCCGAGCGAGCGCAGCTTCAAGTTCCCGTATTTCGTCTTCGGTTCCTTTGCGGTGTTGCCCCTCTTCGCGCATTTGGCGTTCCAGGTCGCGTATCACTTGTCCGGGCCTGGCGAGATAGTTCAGGATCTGGCCCCATACCCATGTTTCCAACGCTTGGCCATTGACAGATGGCGAGGGGCAGCGCTGGCCCTTCTCTCCGTATAGCCCCCTCGCGCCGTGCTTTCCATTGCAGCGATAATAGAACTCCTTTTTCCCGTTAGGCCGCGTGGCCGCCAGGCCAATGTAGGTCAGTCCACACATCCCGCAATGTATCAGCCCTCGAAGCAGATACTTGTTCTTCGCATGGGCCATCGCCACGATCTGATTCTGTCGAAGCGTAGCGTTGGCGCGCGCCCAGAGATCCTTGTCTACAATAGAAGGGCACTGCCTAACGATCCACTGATCGGGCGAACTAAGTTTCAGGTGTTTGCCATCCTGGTCCCGGTCGATTTTGCGTTTGCCCCACTCGTGCACCCCCATGTAGGTCTTGCTGACGATTGTATTTCGGATGCGGGATGGTCGCCAAATTCCCAAGGTGTGTTGCTTCCGCTTGCCGCGCAGAACAGCCCGCGCATCGCGGGCGTATGAGGGTGGCACACCGAGCCGGTTCAAATAGTTGGCGATCACCACGCACGATTCACCGTCGGCGGCCTTGCGAAAGATCCGTTGGATTACCTCGGCCTCTGAAAACTGGAAGCCAGGGATATTATCTCCGGACAATACCAAGCGGGCGTCTTTGTCACTTCCATTCACGCGATACCCATACGGAACGATGCCGCCGAGCCACACACCGTCACGTGCTAACCTCCGCGTACCCGCAACGGATCGCTCGATGGTCTGCGATCTCTCGTGCTCGGCAAAAGCACCCAAAATGTTTCGTAACAACCGTCCAGAGGAGTCCTCTGAAGTGGGCTGCGTAATCGCTGTTACCTTCACCCCGGCGTGTCCTAGATCTTCAAGAACACCTAGGAAGTCGTGGAGATTTCTTCCCAAGCGATCCCACTTCCAAACTACCAGTTCGTCAAAATGACCCGCACGCGCATCGTTCAGAAGCAGGCGGCCTTGCTCCCGTCTGTCCAGAGAGATGGTACCCGACACCCCATTATCCTCATAGACCCTCCAGACGGACGGGGGAGGCACTTTGCCCGCACAAAATCTCTGAAACTCACTGCGTTGTGTTTCGATGGTTTGGTTGCGGCGTTGTTCGTCGGTGGATACCCGTAGGTAGGCAGCGATCATAGCCCGCCGGCCTCGCTCTCGTTAGACGTAAGGGCCACGTGCAGGGCCTTTAGCTGTGCGTTGTGATCGGGTTGAAATTCAGGCACTATCGTGAAACTCATGGGGTTGTAATCGACGAAATCGATAAACATGCCCTGATCGCGAAACTCGGTTCGCGCCCGCTGAATCACTTCCTCTCTATCCTGCGATGCGAAAAGCACTAACGGCAAATTGCGCTCGTCCAAACCAAATAGACACCAATAACGCGGCGGCTGAGGAACGGCATTAGGCTTCACCTTACGCCATCGAGTCTGAACAGCTCGTCGCGCCAGAGCGGAGCGTTGCTCCGGGGTTCGTGCCTGGTTGCTGAGTCGCGCCATGGCCACGGCAGCCGGGTTTTTCTTTTTGCGTGGGGCCATACGCCTATTATACCGTAATACCCACGCGCGTACGGCTATCGAATCATTCGTGAGATCTTCGTAAGGGGCGGTTGAAGCGGGCCGGTAAATATCTACCCCGGACCCGGCGACGCGCCTAGCAAGCCCCTAGCGCCAGCGTTCGGTGTTTCTCTCGTCGTGCGCGTCGCACTGGCCTGCACCGGGGGTCCCGTTGGCTCTGGCCTGTATTGCGGCCAAGTTCCTCCCCGGAGCGTTGTGCGGGTACGTTTACTGTTGAAATGAGCCAAGCCCGCCGGTTGTCCTGTCGCGCCAGATTGTCATGGAAGCCAAGAAGATGGTCGAAGCTCATTCGGAGCGTGAAGATCTGGGCGGCGGCGGATACTCCAGGTCATAGTCGCCCAAGATGATCCCGCCCCGCATCGCATCGACGAAATCAGCGGCTTCTTCGGCTCGTTCGGCGCATTCGGAACACGCCAACAGGTGCTCTTCAAACTGCGCAAGCTCGGCTACGTCTCGGATCATTCTAAGGTGATAACGCTCCAGGTCGTGGTCAGAAAGGTGGTCCATGCTCGTATAGGTGGCGGTGGGCGAAAAAGTTCTCAATCTGTTCACTTCATGTTCGACTCCGGGCGGGTGCAGTTTGGGCTTGGCTCAGGGCGGGCCGGACCCTTTACCCGCCCTGGGCTCCGGTGACGCGGCTAGGCAAGCCCGTTAGCGCCAGCATTCGGTGTTTTGGCGGCGCTGGGGACGGCCCGGTCCTTTCCCGGTCAGAATCCTATTCACGACGATTCCATGCCAAGGTGCCCCGGTTCGGGTCTTGAGCCCCTCCATGTTCAGTCGCGCAGCGAGCCGGTCAAAGCCGATGCCCTGCGCCCGCAGTTCCCTCATCCGGTTGATTACGGCCTCTTCGCCACGATAGAAGCCGTAGGGCTTGCGTCCTTCGCATCGGCCCGTCTTCGCCCGCTTGCGCATCCGCGCGCCTCGGAGCTTCAGAACGATCTGAGACTTGTCATACTGCGCAACCGCGCCCATCAGTTGCCGCATCAAGATGCGCGTGGGATCGTTCGCCATCAGGTCCGGTTCGGCAACGGATACCAGCGTGAAGCCGTGCTTCTGGAGGTCCGCAATCGTGGCCTCCTGTACCATCAGGTCACGCGCGAGTCGGTCCAGCTTCTCGATAACGATGGTGCGCACGCCGTTCGCGTGCAGCGCCGTCACCATCTCGGCCCAGGCGGGCCGGTCCATGGATTCCTTCGTGCCGGTGACGCCCTTCTCGCGGTACACCTTCACGATCTTGAGATCGTGAGCCGCCGCGTAGGTGCTGATCGCCTGCAACTGGCGCGGGAAGCCGTCGCCTTCCACCTGCCCTTTGCCGCTGACTCTGAGGTATCCAAATGCCTTATCCATGGTTCGATCATAGCGGTTTTGGAGGGGAAAGTAAATACCAATTCCGTAGATAAAGTATTAAAACAGATTCTAAAGGACTTATACGGGCTGAAGTGGGTTTCCGCTGTTGGTCCCAGTCCCCGGCGATTGCCGCCTGAAGGCTCGGGAGCGCCAGCGTTGGGGGCTTTAGGCGTGGGGAGGCCCCTTTAAAGCCCCCGGTTGACACCGATAGTGCCAATACTGAGCGTTTTAAGCATCCGGCACGCCGCGCGGCTCATAAGCACGGGCGGGCACGGGCGGCACCCCTTGCAGCGCGAGAATTAAAGTTCTAGAATTCTTGGATCAGAAAGGAACAGGCGGTGACGCGAGGAAGGATCGTATTCGTTGCTCTGGCGCTGTACACGGCGGCGGTTGCCCTGGATGCGCAGACTTATACGGTGTATTCGCTCTGCACGCAGACAGGATGCCCGGATGGCAGTTTACTGCACGGACCACTTGTCCAGGCCACGAATGGAGGCCTTTACGGGACTGGCCAGGGTGGCGGGACCTATGGATCGGGAACTGTCTTCAGGATCACCACGGGCGGGAAAGTGACGATCGTGTATGACTTTTGCGCAGAGGGCAACTGCGCGGACGGTGAATGGCCCATTTCGGGGGTCATTCAAGGCAGCGATCGGAACTTTTATGGGACGACGTACTATGGCGGTACCCCTAACTATGGAACAGTGTTCAAGATGAGTGCGACCGGGACGCTGACGACATTGCATACGTTCTGCACGGCAAGCGGGTGCCCGGACGGCGAGTACCCAGCAAGTGCGTTGGTTCAGGGGAGCGATGGAAACCTCTATGGGGCGACGTCCGCGGGCGGCGGCGCATTCGCGCAAGGAACGGTGTTCAAGGTTACTCGGAGTGGCAAGTTCAAGACATTGTATGCGTTTTGCCCCGGCGGCTGGACTACATCATGCACAGATGGAGCAGAACCGTCAGCGCTGGTTCAGGCCTCCGACGGAAACTTCTACGGCACGACTTATGGCGGCGGCAACTACAACGGTGGAACGGTGTTCAAAATCACTCCGAATGGCGCCCTAACGACGCTGTATAGTTTTCCCGCTGACTCAGACCCGTACGCCGGACTGGTTCAAGGCAACGACGGAAACCTATACGGAACGACGATCTTTGGCGGCCCCTACACCGGCGGCACGGTCTTCGAAATCACGTTGGATGGCGCCCTGACGACGTTGTATAGTTTTTGCGCGCAACCGGAGTGCGCCGATGGGCTAGATCCCTACGCCACGCTGATACAGGGCACGGACGGGAACCTGTACGGAACGACTACCGGGGGCGGGGCAGGCGGCGGCGGGACCGTCTTCATGATAACACCAAGTGGCGGTACGCTGACCACACTGCATAGCTTTTGCGATCAGAACCCGTGCTGGGACGGCGAGGACCCTGCCACTGGGCTGGTGCAGGATACGAACGGTGCCTTTTACGGGACGACTTTCCTCGGCGGGCCGTACGGCGGGGGCATAGTGTATGAGCTGTCCTTAGGGCTTGGCCAGTTTGTGAAGACGGTGCCGGTGGCGGCCAAAGTGGGCGCGGCGGTGAACATTCTGGGGACGAATCTGACGGGGGCGACTAGCGTGAACTTCAACGGCACGGCGGCGGTGATGAAGTCAGTTTCGCGCACGGTGATCACGACCACTGTGCCGGAGGGGGCGACCAGCGGGACCGTGCGAGTGGTGACGCCGCGCGGGACACTCGCGAGCAACGTTGCGTTTGCGGTGCTGCCGTGAAGCTGCCGTGAACTATTGCGAATCGGACGCACTTGCATTATGGATGAAATCTCCTACGACTTTCGGTGCCCTCACTGCCACGACGTATTCTCAAGAGCATACGTCAGAACTGGGAATTGGGAGCGTCCAAAGGATACGGGTGCCGATGGAGACGACATAGGCCATTGCCCGTTATGCGGAGGGGTCATCAATTTCGATGAACTGATCCCCGACGAAACTGATTACTATTACCTGGTGCCCGTCATGCATTGTCAGTGTGCTGCTCTAATCGAGCTTCCCTATTCCCCGCTTCCGCAAGCAGACTCGGATGGCAGAGTTCTATTACGAGGTGAAGATCCACCAACGTTGCCCCCGGCAGAATGGTCCGCAACTTTTGGATGCATTGCTTGCGGGCACATATCAGTCTACGTTGGCAATCAAGTGACAATTGAGACTGTTCTAAAACTGAAAGAAGGTCGATACCAGTCTGGCAAATGTGTCTACTACGCAAGATTTCCATGCGGCGATAGACGTTGCACATTTCGTGAATCAATGTACTTAGATACACGCAACAAAAATGCCACCGAAGCACTTGGGTTGTTAAGGTCGGGCCTGTTCGATGGGCAGGTTCTATCCTGCGGGCATCCCATGAAAACAATTCCCGCAACGTTTTACAGAATCGAGCCAGTAATGAATCGTCTTTGGTAGTCTGCACTTAGGCATCCTGAAACGACAAGCGTCAGAATAGGTCTCACGGCTTTATTAGTTCGATTACGGCATTCGTCGCCGCATAAGTGGTCGTCGTGGCTGCCGACACATAGCTAAGTTGCAGGACCAGGTTATTCGTTGTAGTAAGTCCTGCGGTATTAAGAGCACTCTGAAAGTTGATGCTTGAAGTGAAGCATCCCGTAGAACCGCTATTGATGGCCAGCAGCGATACCTCTGACACGCTGACGGAGCGGAACACTACCAGATATTCCAGCTTGTTGTTTACGCCCGTTCCACTCGTCGCGGCTGTGATGGCTGTGGTCCCGCCAATGGCCGTGTCGGAACTCGTGCCAGTCGTCCCGAGACGCACGTAGAAGTTCTCGGTGTTGGCTGCGGAGGATGTGCAGAGACCGTAAGCGGTGACCCTGTAAGTAGTCCCAGCCTGGATCGTGTTCGCCGGAATCGTGTAGCTAACGACCGTGGTCTCCGTGGTGTTGATGGGGCCGGCGGTGGAAGTGATCGCGGCCACGCCGCCAGGGATCCCGCCACCGCCGGGGGGACAGCTAACGACGTTGCTGCCGTTGGTCGTGCAGGCCCCGCTCAGTTCGGAGGCTGACGGCGTTGTGCCATCCCTCAGAATGCCGGTTCCGGGTACGCTGCTATTCAGGCCACCGTACCCACGCGCGATTGGCGTTCCGTTCCAGACGCCGCCCGCGATCACACCCATGTCAGCCAACGGTAATTCCGCGCTGCTCAGCCTGCAGGGTGCGAACGATGTTGCTGATCCGCACGTGCCTATAACTTGATGCGAGGTTTGGCCGGTCGCAGAGTTGAGAACAAGCGACGGCGTTGTCGCTGGGCTTCCACCGAATGAGCACGTTAGCCACGTTGCGCCGAAGGTGCCACACGCAACGCTTGTTACCGTGCCCGCCGCCGATATACCGTTTGTCCATGTTCCGGGCGAACCAGCCGCGGTACAAAACCAGATGTTCTGACCGGGCGAGGCGTCGGTTTGAAAGTAACTCTCGCCGGGCCGCAGGCAGACGTCGCGGTTGACCGGCGAACCGGCACCGGTGCGCGAGTTGTTCGTGCGCGCGGCTTGGCTCGCGTCCCACTGGCCGAGCACGTGGTTGTATCCCGTGATGGTGTTCTGCTGTGCGTGCGCGCCGTCATGCCGAAGCACGGCAACCGCTGCGAACAACAGGATCAGTTCTGCACTTCTTCGTATCGTCGTCATTGGCTCACCTCCACACAATTCATATTCGGCGTGTTCGCCGGTCTGTCGAGATATGCTTTGCGCGATCTCGTGCAAGCGGTTGGTTCCGCCCGCCGCGCACGTGCGCTGAATATCGGAGGAAGGAGGGGCGCGTAGCATACCGATTCCCGGCGATTACAAGCCCGCCACGGGGTTTACAAGCGCAGGGAGGTACTAAGTACCGGGCGAGCAGGAAGTCGGCCTTCAAGGCTGTAACCCCACAGCACCAGCACGGGCGATTTCGATCAATTCGCTTAGGCGATCTGAACTGCCCACTTCGCTCTTCTCCTTCCACTGCCCTAGCTCCTGCGCGATCTGCTTCCTCAATTCATTCCGCGTGCCTATCAGTGCCGCGTCGAAGCGGTATAGCTCGACTGTCTGGGCACCAATCCGCTTCACGGCTCTCACTAACAAGCCACTGCGAGCACCGGGCACGCCCGCCATCGTGGGATCAGCAGAGCGTTCGCGGATGATAACTTCGGTGCCTTCGTAGTCACTTTGGTAGCTGGCGATCCGCCGGAACTTGTCAGCAATTCCGCGGCGAGTAGCTTCACGCTTGAAATCCTCCCGATGCTGTTCTACACGCTGATTGAACTCAGGACGCTTCAACCATTCCGCGATGGTTTGGCGGGCGTAACCAATCCGAACCGCAATTTGTTCGTAGGATAGATCACCGTCAGCGACTAAGATGGCAGCCTCTTCCCGCATACGGTTCCAGAACCAGTCACCTCGGTGCCAGTGTCGTTTCCATCGTTCCGTTCCGTGTCGGAAACAGTTAGGTTTGGTACGACTAACTTTAAATCGTAAAGCTGGCGTTCCTTTCCCGTTTACCAGTGTACGGTTCTTCGATGTCATATCACTTGAATCCGTTTAGTATCTACAAGTTCTCTGATACACCAATCAAGGCACACTACAGGACAGCGGCTTCCAGGAGCCCACCCTTTTTTGATCCTGCCTTCGTTCACGCTATAATCACGTAGTGAGCTACGGATCAGCGCTTCGGTCTTGGCAGGACTAAGGGCGCTGTTGTGTTGCGTGCGCTGCGGGGCCGCTTAGCGTTACCCCGCAGTGGCGCACTGAGCGGGCCGCTTTGCGTAACCCGCCCAGAGGGAGCGCTGGTGGGCCGCTTGGCGTTACCCCCAGGGCTTCCGTTCTTGGGGTGGAACTCGGTAGAAAGCACGCAGCGATCTTGAGCCGAGTTCCCTCCTTGCGACAAATTCTTAACACAGTAATCAACGGTAGCAAGCTCGGATTCAATCTCAATTTGGCGAATATCAATGTCTCCGCGCGGACAGATTCCCTTGCGGCGCGCCTTATCTGTTACGATGTACGGCAGTCTCCAATGCAATCTCGGATGATCGACTTTCGCGCCGCGCGGCCTGCGTAACAAGAGATGCGCGTGCACGCCATAGTTGGCCCGATCCCTTTCAATGAACGCAACGAAGAAGAGGCGATCCGGGCTGGGGAACCGGCGAAAATTCTGCCAGTCGCGGCCCAGCCAATGGTGGTTGAGCATGGCATCGATTCGCTTCAAGCGTTGCCAAATCTCGGGGAATCGAAGTTCCTCATTGAACTTGATCGTGACGAGGTACTCAAGATCCAGCGATTGGAGCCAGGCAGGCATCGCTCTCTGGCGTTCAAGCCGCGCCTGATACGAGTTCAGCGAGACAAAGGGCTGCGGTACGAAGTTCGGCATCGGGTGGAGAATCTCCGCGAGACGGGCGCGGCCTTCACGCTTCCAAGCCGGTTCTGGGCCTCGCTCACCGGTCGCCTGACGCGCTCGCATAGTACACCTCCTCACCTGCCCGGTTCCCTTTCGGGCCGGGCTTTCTGGACGGGAAAACGATCACTCTCTCAATTGTTAAGCGCTTGGCTATACGGGCATGGATTCAGCGCGCACAGCAGAATGAAGCTGGCCGGAAACGCCAGGGTCATGTTGCTGCGTGCCACCGTCACGGATCGATCTTCCAGCGGCTGACGCAACATCTCCAGCACGTTGCGCGCGAACTCCGGCAGTTCGTCCAGGAACAGCACGCCGTTGTGCGCCAGGCTGACCTCGCCTGGCCGCGGCATCCCCGATCCGCCGCCGATCAGCCCGGCGTCGGAAACCGTGTGGTGCGGGGCGCGAAAGGGGCGTTCGGAAAGCAAGCCGGCACCGCCGGGGAGCAGGCCTGCCACGCTGTGGATCTGGGTGGTCTCGAGCGCTTCCTGAAAGGTCAGGGGCGGCAGGACGCCGGCGAAGCGCTTGGCGAGCATCGACTTGCCCGAGCCGGGCGGCCCGATCATGAGCACGTTATGGTTTCCCGCCGCGGCTACTTCGAGGGCGCGCTTGGCGCTCGCCTGCCCGCGCACATCCCGGAAATCGGGCGCCGCGTAGCCTGCCACCGCCGGCCGCGCGGCACACGCCGAGACCGGCTGAAATCGCTCGGGTTCGGTCAGACACATGACGACGTCGGCCAGATGCCGCAAGCCAAATACCTGGATGCCCTGCGTAACCGCGGCCTCGGCGGCATTGTCCGCCGGAACGATGAGCTTGGCGATACCACAGCGCCGGGCGCATACCGCGATCGAAAGCGCGCCGCGCACCGGCCGCAGGGTCCCGTCGAGCGACAGCTCACCCACGAAGAGGTACTGATCGGCGGGCTTAGCCACGCCCATGGCGCCCAGAATGCCGACGGCCATGGGCAAATCGAAACCGGCGCCTTCCTTGCGCACATTGGCCGGCGCCAGGTTAATCGTCACGGCCTTGTTGGGATAGCCGAAGCCCGAATTGAGCAGCGCCGACTTGATGCGTTCCCGGCTCTCGCGCACCGCGGTATCGGGCATGCCGACGGTGATAAACTCGCGCGGATTGCCGGCATACATATCGACTTCCACGTCGATGGCGTGGGCCTCGATGCCAAACACCGCGGCCGAGCGCGTCCTGAAGAGTGCCAAGCAATGATGTGGGCCGCGCCGCGTTTATTCTCCGCGATTGTTGCCTGGCGGGTGGGCGTCGCCGCCGCTATTCGGAATGGACTGGCAGGATCTCAGGCGGACCGGACTGGATACCAACTTCCGCGACGATGGGCAGCAGAAGCCGGGCAAAAGCCTGGTAGTTTTCCATCGTGTCGAAAACATCCAGCACGCGCAGGCGATCCGGTTCCCCGAAGCAGACGTGAAAGATGCCGCCGGCGGGCGGAATGCCGGTCACCTGGCTCAGCCGCTGCAACACTTCGGCGTAGCGCCGGCCGTTCAGGTTCGCGGGCGAAAAGGAGACCACGACTCCGCTGGTGGTGGCGCCCGGAGCGGCCAGGAACGCCGCTGTATTCAACATGTTCGTGTAATGCACCACCTTGCCGTCGCGGACGCCGGTGAAGACCATCCCGGCAGGACCCTCCGCGACCCACTCCACATCGTCGGCGATGTGCGACATCACTTCGGCAATATCGCCGCGGCTGAACGCGGCATACATCTGCTTCACGATTTCAACGGGACTCGACATTCAGTGATCTACGCGCCTCCATCCTCATTGCGGAGAGGAGGCGCCGGTCAGATTCGTGGGATTGCGCTTTTTTTCCGGGACGGCCGCTCCCAGCAGTCCGGCGGCACGCAGAACGCGCCGCACTTTTTTGGGTGAAATCGACAACCGCGCCGCCACGCGGGAGACTTTGCGATCCTCGCGCTCCCACACTTTGGGAATGATGATGTGCGCGAAATCTTCGGTGATCTGCTGGAAGGTCTTATCGCCGATCAGGCCCTGCGACCATTCCCGCAGCACGGTTTCGATCGGACCGCGCCGCAGGATGCGGGCCTTGAGATCCTGCAGATCGTCCCAGATGTAATCGGGGCCCTGCGGCTTCAGCAGCGCCGCCGCCGCGTCGCAACACTGCCGGGCGGCTTCCAGGTTATCGAAGAAATCGTTCGCCAGCGTCATACCCTGCCAAACGTAGGCGCGCGCCAGCAGCCGGCGATTCTGGGTATGCTTGGCGAAATCCACAGACTCGCGGGCGTAGTCGTGCGCCAGTTGTGCGTGCCGGTGGGGGCCGGAGTCTTCGTCGATCTGTTCGTCGAACTTGGCGTTTTCCACGATGCATTCCAGGATGCGCGCGCGGGCCATCAGGATATAGTCGGTCTTCGACTCACCCAACCGGAATGCCAGCGCGGCTTCGGATCCGGCCTTGTCCAGTTCGCCGCTATCCAGACAGAGGAATCCGCGGAGCACGTGCACTGCGCCCATGCCGCGATGATTGTCCTGGCTTTCGTAGATCTGCTGTGCCGCGCGCAGCCGTTCGAGCGCTCGCCCGCGCAGTTGCGCGAACCGGGTGCGGGCGTCCGCCATGGGCGCGGCGGCAGCCTGGTCGCGGGCGGTGACGGCTTTCCGGCTGGCGGTGCTGGCATCCATGGTTCTGCGCAGTTGCAGGCACATCAGACGCTCGGCCGAGGCCATGTTCACCAGCGACCGCGCCATGTTGGGGTGGCGCGGATTGCGGCGGGCGTACTCTTCCATGGCTTTTTCGAAGTACTCCAGGGCCCGCTGATAGCGTGACTCGCGCCGCGCGATCCGGCCGTAGGCGGACTGAATGTTGCCGCGGTTCACGTAATCGTCCGTGTGCACCAGCGCGGCTTCGGCCTCCAGCAGAATGCGCGCGGCTTCCGGCAGTTTCGCCTTCTGAAACGCCAGCCAGCTTTCCAGCACCTGCATCACGGCGGCCATCTGGCGGTAGCCGAGATCCTGCGCCAGGCCGCGGGCCCGTTCCGTGTAGCTGATAGCGTCGTCGTAGCGGCCCTGGCTGCGCAGACAGCGCGCGATCCAGAAATTGGAGACGGCCAGCATCTCCCGGTCGCGCACTTCTTCCTCCACCGACTCGACGAAGGTGAAATGCCGGATGGCCTGGTCGAACTCCTCGTGCGCCATAGCCAGCAGCCCTTCGGCCATGCGCACGTGCAGGTAATCGCGCAGCGGCAGGCTGGCGCGGGTGTCCTTCGGAAATCGCGCCAGCAGATCCTCAACCAGTTGTGGGCCCGCAAAACCGATATCGACCCACTGCGCCAGGTATCCTAACAGGACCCCGGCGTCCTTCTGTGTGGCGTCGAGCGACTCCAGCAGGCTCCGGTGGCTTTCCAGACACCGCATACCGCTATCGAGTCTGCGATAGGCGATGTCTTCTCGAAGCTGCCGCAGTAGCTCGCCGTACCCGGCGGCGTCGGTCATCAATTCAGAGTATGCGCGTCCAAATGCCTGTTGTCCAGCCTCAGGCCGGGCAGATCAGGCGCAGCGCTCCGGGAATCACCTCGGCCTCGAGCGGCAGGGATCCCAGCGGCTCGCCGTCGAGTTCGGCGGGCGCCTCGCCTTCCACGCGCACCCGTTGCGCCGGCCAGAGCCGGACCTTGGGGTATGTGTAGATCCTGCCGTTGTACAGAATCGGCAGGTGCCGCAACACCTCTCCCAGGCTGACGTGCTCCACCAAAGTGACGTGGATCAGGCCATCGTGGATGTTCGCGGCGGGCGCGATCAGGATGCCGCCGCCCTGGTATCGTCCGTTGCCCAGAGACACGATGGTGGCATGGAAGCGGCCGGCGTCCACGCCATCCAGGTAAAGGCGGAGATCGAACACGCGGTTCCCCGCCAGGCGCGGGATGGTAGCGGCCAGGTAGCGCATGCTGCCCGGCAGAAAGCGCCACTTGGTCTGCACGTCGGCGGTGACCAGTCCGCCGAGCCCGATGCTGGCCACGTTGACGAAATAGCGCGCGGCCGGCCCGGCGCGGGTCTGCAAACTTGCGCGTACGATATCCACTGCGCGGCAGTGCTGCGCGGCCAGCACGTCCAGGGCGGTCGTGAGATTCCGCAAACCGAGCAGGCGCGCAAAATCGCCGCCGCTGGCGATTGGCAGTATGCCCAGGCGGGCATCGCATTGGGATTCGAGCAAGCCGTTGGCGACTTCGTTCAAAGTGCCGTCGCCGCCGGCCGCAATCAGCGGATCGCAGCCGGCCCGGGCCAACTCGCGCGCCAGGCCGATGGCGTCGCCCGGCTGCCTGGTGAAACGAACTTCCACGTCGCCCAGGCGCTGCGCCAGCATGCGGGCCGTCCGCGGCCACCGGTACCGGGCCAAACCCGCGGCCGCGTGCGCATTGACGATGGCCGCCGCTTTCGCGCTCATGCCCACATGCTAACGTGAGGCGTGGCCGGCGGATACCCGCACTTCCTGGTGGACACCTTTTCGATCATTGTGATCGATCTGCTGCTGGCCGGGGACAACGCGCTGGTGATCGCCATGGCCGTGCGCGCGCTGCCCAGGTCGCAGCGCCGCGTGGCGCTGCTCAGTGGAGCATGGCTGGCCGTGATCCTGCGCGTGGCCGTCACGTTTCTCGCCGCCCGGCTGCTGGAGATGGAATTCATTCAATTCGCCGGCGGCGTGCTGGTCGTGTGGATTGCGGTAAAAGTCCTGATCGACGCGCGCCGGGACGAGCGCACATCGCCGTCGCCGCGGGATCTGTGGCGGGCCATCGGCTCAATCCTGATGGCGGATCTGACCATGTCTACGGACAACATCCTGGCTATCGCCGGCGCGTCCCGCGGTAACTTCTGGCTGATTCTCTTCGGACTCGCGCTGAGCATCCCGCTGGTGGTTTCGTCAAGCACATTCCTCTCCATGATCATGGACAAATACCCGCTAACCATGTACATCGGCGTGGCCATATTGGGCCGGGTCGCGGGCGAGATGATGATGGACGACACCTTCGTGCGCAGCCGGCTGCATCCGTCGGATGCTGTGCGTTACGGTTGGGAAGCCTTGCTGATTGCGGGCATCGTGCTGGCCGGCTGGGTGCTCAGCCGGCGGCGGGCAACCACCCCAAACCGCTCCTAGAGCCGCCCCATTGGCCTTGACAATCATTTACAGGCGTCCTTTCCGTGGTTGCGTCGAATGGATTGGAGGATGAAAAAGATGCTGAAAAAGATCGGACTTCCCGTAATCGCGCTTTTGGGTTTGCTGTCGTTCGCTCCCCACCAGGCCAAGGCCGCGGTGAGGGTCGGCGTTTACGCCGGCGCGCCGGCGGTGGTCTACACGGCTCCGGTGTGCGCGCGGCCCGTGGTGATTCCGGCCCGGCCGGTAGTGGTCTACGGACACCCCTGGATCCGCCACGAAATCCGCCGCGACCTTCGCTTCCGCCGGTAGAAACGCGGGGCAGGCGCACCGCTGCGGCAGGCGCCTGCCCTCATTTCTTTTGCGCGGTTTGCCGCGCGGTATCTTCCCAGAGTTGCTGGAAGTGCCTGGTAAGCTGGCGCGGTTTCTGCCCGTAGATATGTTTCCCCGTGGACAGCGCTTTGCCCCGCAGATCCTTGTGGTCTTTGGCGATCAACTGGAAAAACAGCTCGACATCCGCGGAGTTGGTGTGCAAGATGGGTTCATCCAACAGGGTTTGTTCCAGCACCACCAGGTTATGGTCCTCTCCTAGCCAGGTTTCCAGGTCCTTCAGACTCTTCTCATAGGACTCCATGGCGCCGGTCCAATACTTCTCAAACAGCCGGACGTGGTACCAGTGGTCTTTCACGCGCTTGCGCCACTCGTGGTAGTTTTCCGGCGTGGGCGCCCGGCGCGCGCGGTTCATGGCCTTGCGGCCCTTGCGAAAGGTGCTTTCCAGGCCCGGCGCCAGCGCGGCAAAACCATCCGCGGTCAACGGCCAGGTTCGAATGCGCTGGGCCGAACTGCGCAAAGCGGCGGCCAGCGGCAGCACCACCTCGTCGATCTTGCCGTGCTGTTCTCTGCGGGCGATCAAACCGCGATGAATGCTGGAGAGCCGGCGGCGGCCTAAAGCCGCGCGATACTTCCGGCGCAAGGTTTCGAACGTTTCGATCATGGCGCCGGCGTCCCGGAACTGCGCGAGACGCAGCCCCACATCGCGAAACCAGGCGTTCTCGGCGGGATAAACGGAATCCAATTCGGGACGCATCAGCCGCATGGCGCCGCGAATCTTCTTCAAGCTCTTGCGGGCTTCGTGAATGGCGACGTCGCGGTCGGCATCTCCGTGGCCGCTCAACTGGCGGGCAGCCGATGCAATTTCCTCACGGGCAATGCGGCGGATCCCCGCAGGCACGCGCTCGCCCGGTCTCAAATGGTAGGCCACACTCGTTTACAGCTTACCGTTTTTTCCCGGCAGCGGACTATCGGGACGATCGCCAATCCCGGTGTTATGATCGGAATCTCCAATGCGGTTGGCCTTTTACGGTTGTGCTGTACTGTGGTTAGTCATGCCCTCTTCCGGCCAGGAACGAACCCAGGCGCGATCCATGGTGATCTCGAAGCACGGGATCGCCGCTACCAGCCAGACGCTGGCGTCGCAAGCCGCGGCCGAAGTGCTGGCGCGCGGCGGGACGGCGGCCGATGCGGCGATCGCCGCCAACGCCGTCCTGGGCCTGGTCGAGCCGATGAGCTGCGGAATCGGCGGCGACCTGTTCGTCATCTATTGGGACGCCGCGACGGGAAAGCTTAGCGGGCTGAACGCCAGCGGCTGGGCGCCGCGCGGGCTCACCATCGACTACCTCAAATCCCAGGGCTACGATTCGATGCCGGAGAAAGGCATCCACTCGGTGACGGTCCCCGGATGTGTCAGGGGTTGGGAAAAGTTCCATAAACGCTTTGGCAAGCTGGCGTGGCGCGAACTGTTCCAGCCCGCCATTTACTATGCCGAGAACGGCTTTCCGGTAACGGAGATCATCGCCGAGGTCTGGCGCGAGGGATCCGGCAAGCTCTGGGGCGACGATGCGGCCCGCCAGGTCTTTCTGCCCGAGGATAAGGTCCCGGCGACCGGCCAGATCTTCCGCAACCCCCGGCTGGCCGCGGCTTACAAGCTCATCGCGGCACAGGGCGCCGCGGCATTCTACGAAGGCGAGATATCCCGCGCCATTTTGAAAAAATCCGCGCGCCTGGGCGGCAAGTTGTCCGCCGAAGATCTGGCCGATTATCAGGCCGAGTGGGTCGAGCCGGTTTCGACCGATTACCGCGGATGGAAGATCTACGAGCTGCCGCCCAACAGCCAGGGGGTCGCGGCGCTCGAGATGCTGAACATCCTGGAGACCTTTCCACTGTTCAATTACGCGCCGTCCAGCCTGGAGGATCTGCACCTGAAGATCGAAGCGCAGAAACTGGCTTACGAGGACCTGCGCCGCTACGTGGCCGATCCGCGCTTCGCGCAGGTTCCTACCGGCGGCATGATTTCGAAGAACTACGCCCGCCAGCGCGCGGCGCTCATCCAGCCCGGCGAGGCCAATTGCGCGGCGGCGCCGGGAAAGCCGCCTTCCACCGCGGGCGACACGATTTACCTGTCGGTGGTGGATCGCAACGGCAATATCGCGTCGCTGATACAAAGCGTCTATTTGAGCTTCGGCTCGGGCGTGGCGGTGGACGACTACGGCTTTCATCTGCAGAATCGCGGGGCGCTGTTCGACCTGGATCCGGCACACCCGAACGCCCTGGCGCCGCACAAACGGCCGCTCCACACCATAATCCCGGCGTTCATGGAGAAGGGAAGCATCCACATCGGCTTCGGCATCATGGGCGGATTCAACCAGGCGCAGGCGCATGCGCAGTTCGTCTCCAACCTGGTGGATCACAACATGAACATACAAGCGGCGCTGGAAGCCCCGCGCTTCACCAAGCTGACCTTCGGCGGATGCGACGTGCAGATCGAGAACCGGGTCCCCCCGGCGGTGCGCGACGGGCTGACCGCACGGGGCCACAAACTGGAAGTGCTGGGCGATTTTTCGGGCTGGATGGGCGGCGGCCAGGCCGTCCTGCACGATTCCGAGACCGGCGTGAACTACGGAGCGTCGTCGCCGCGCAAGGACGGCGCGGCCGTACCGGAGGCGCCCGCCTACTTCGCAGCGCCACCCAAGCGGTAGGGCCGGTAAGCCAGTTTCGTGTATTGCGGTGCGAACTCCTTGATCTCGATGAACTGGTTCTTCCCCACGCTGGCGAACGTCTGGGACGTGCCGCTGACCGGCCAATACACCTCGATCTTCAAAATCTCGGCCGACCTACCCAGCCCGATATGCTGCCGAAGCGGCGAACCGCCAAAAGAACTCTGGCTTCCCACCCAGCGATAGATCGAGCGCACCGGCTGGCCTGCATCCTTCACCGTCACTTTGATCCGGGCGCCGATGGCGGCCCGGTTGGTCTTCACGCCCACCAGGCGCACGACGATCCAATCGTTGCCGTTTCCGGGATTTTCAAACAGGCGGAACCGGTGACTGTCACCGGGAGTTGCGCCGCCGATGGAGGTCAGGATATCTTCGTCGCCGTCGTTGTCGAGGTCCGCGAACGCGACGCCGTGGCCTTTGTGCAACTCGCCGGTGCCGGAGGCGGCCGTCACGTCGGCAAATGACTTGCCTTCGTTGTTGCGCAGCATGACGTTGGGCAGGACGGCAGCGTACGATGGGCTGCCCGTACCCAGATAGATATCCAGGTAGCCATCGTTGTCGATATCGCCGAAGTTGGCCCCCATGGGCATATAGACCCGGTCCAACCCGGTCTCTTGGGTGACGTCGCGGAAAGCACCGTTGCCCATATTCCGGTACAGCTTGAGCGTGCCGGCGTTGTGGGGCAAACCCAGGTAGGTTTTCATGGTCTCTTCAATCGACATGAAATAACTGGTCACGAACAGGTCCGGCCGGCCATCGTTGTCGTAGTCGAAGAACCACGTGGCAAAACTCCGGCCAGTGCCGGGCACCCCAGCCTGTTCGGCCACCTCTGTAAAGGTGCCGTTGTGGTTGTTGTGGTACAGAAAGTTCGTGGCGTTGTTGATGTTCGAGACATAGAAGTCGACGTAACCGTCGCCGTCATAATCGATGGCGGCTACGCCCTTGGAGAAATCCGTCTGATCGATACCGGCCGCGCGGGAGATGTTCTGAAATGTCCCGTCGCCCTTGTTCAGAAAAAGCTGCGCCGGGCCGCGCTCGTTGGCCACGAAGAGATCCAGCAGGCCATCGTTATCGATATCCGCCCAGACGGCCGCCTGGCTGTTGCCGGCCGGTTTGCCGATTCCGCTTTGGGCCGTGACGTCGGTGAACGTGCCGTCGCAGTTGTTTCGCAGCAGTGAGTTCCGCTGCGGCACCTTTTCCCACGCGCCGCGGAGCACCAGCAGGTCCGGACAGCCGTCGTTGTTGTAATCGGTTTCCACCAGGTTCAGGCCGCCTAACTGCTGGGACAGCCCGGCGGCAGCCGTGCGATCGCTGAAAGTTCCGTCGCCATTGTTATGGAAGAAATGCATGGGGGCGCAGGCCTGGATGCTGGAAGTGGCCACGTCCAGCAGCCCGTCGTTATCGAAATCATCCACCACGACTCCGGATGACATGGCGAACAGGTCCAGGCCGGCTTGGGGCGCTACATCCGTGAACCGTCCCACCTGCTCGGTGGACGCCAGGCCCGCCGGAGGTATCAGATACCGGGCGGGCACGCCACCGGGGTAGTTTCCCAGGGTCATTTCGGCTACGTTGAGCAGCCATTCCCCTTCCAGATCGCCCGGGGTCTCGTCGAGGAATTTGAGAAAGTGCTGGACGGCTTTTTCGGAGCTGGCGGTGTGCTGGTAGCGGAAGCCGGGAGACAGGGGAAGGATGCAGCGCTCGCCGGGGTTTCGATAGATATCGTTCTCCATTTCCGCCTGGTGAAGATAGCCGATACCCAGCGCTTCCTCCATGATGGGAACCATGCGTGGGAAGTTGGTTTTCGAATAGTCGTAAGCGGCCTGCCATTGTGCGATAGCTTTGGGCATGTTGCCCACAAATGCGTAAAGCTGCCCCTTGACGAACCATGCCTGGACCCATTCGTAAGGGGTGGCATTACGGCGTGCCAGGCTCTCGGGATCGGCCGGATCCAGCAGGCGATTTACCCGCTCCATCCCGGCATCGTAGGCGCGGGTGTGGATCTCGCAAAGAGCTTGCAAGTCCTGGTCCCAACCGGGCGGCTTGGGAATATCCGTCATGGCGGCCAAGGCTTCCTGCTGGCCGTCCAGATCGGGTGCATAGTGGATGCTGCTGCTGGCGGCGACGGCGGCCTGACGGGCGTGGTCGACGGTTTCGATGCGGGATACTTCCCGCGGCGACACTACCTTCAGGAGCGCATAGCCGGACGGCAGTTTGACGATGGAGGAGAGATCGCCGGGATGCAGACCCCGAATGGCATCCCGCAGTTCGGGACGCAGCGTGGACGGATCGACTTCGCCCAGAAAGCCCCCGTCGATGGCCGTGGCGTCGGTAGATTTTTCTTTGGCCACCACGGCGAAGTCCGCGCCGGTCTTCAATTGCTTGAGGATGCGCGCGGCCTCATCGGCCGAATCGACGACCACCAGGCGCAACGCCACCGTGGCCGCAAAAGCCGGCGCCAGGGATGCCAGAACAGCGATCCAGACAGCCCTCTTACCAAGTGTCACGCAGGAACCCCTCGCCCGAAGTGCGATTGGATTCAGTATAGCAGGGGGGGCCGGGGCGAATGCCGATCTCACCAGTCGGCAAGCAGAAGCTGGCTGCGGTGATCGAAAAACGCCGCATCGGCGGCGCGAAAATAGCGCCGGACCTCCGCGCTCCCGATATTCACCGTGGTCTGGTCCCATTCGCAATGCGTGCAATGCGGCGGATCGTCCGCCGCGGGCGCATGCCCCGCAAACCAGGCGCGCGCCTGGCGATACCGCTCGGAGTTGAAGACGTCGCCGGCGCCCGCGTCGAACCGCCCGAACACGAGGCTCGCGTCCGGCCGCGGTCCGCCACAGCAGGGAAGCACGCGCCCGGTGGCGTCCATCGCCATATTTTTGTACAGCCAGTGGCACGAATGGCCGGACTCCGGCGGGTCGTCTTCGGCCGCCGGCGGATGCCACGGACGGTCGAACGCCAGTTGGATCGCCCCGGCATCCACGCTCTCCGGGAAGGGGTTCCAGTTTTCCGCCTCGCTGCCGATCGATGACAGGTCCATCCGGCGTACGCCGCCTTGCACCGGGACCGCGCGAATTTCCGGATCGTCCCAGCTTACGTCGAAAGGATTCACGATTCGGAACTGGTTCACTCCAAGCTCGCGGGCCCGCTGGACGGCCAGCGGAATCTCGTCCACATTGTGTTCAAACGCCAGGAAGTTCCAGGAAAGCACGGGGGTGGGCTTGTGGAGCCGGCGCTTGGCCTCCACCAGTTTCCGAACGTTGCTGAAGACGAGTTCCAGATCGCCATGGCGGCGATACCGCTCGTACACCCGCTGGGTGGCGCCGTCGATCGAGATCACCATGAAATCGAGACCCGACTCAACGTAGGCACCCGCGTCGAACCGCCGCACGGACAGGCTCGTCGAAAGCGCGGTCCCCATCAGGTATGTTTTGGCCAGCCGGATGAGCCTGGGCGTCTGCAGGTTGAGCAGCGGCTCGCCGTAATTGCAGAAATAAACACCGATGGCGTAGGGACCGTAGATCTTCAGCAGCGCCGCCAGGCGGCTTTCCGGCAACGTGCCCGACGGCCAGTCAAACACCTGCAACGCTTCGTTGCGCTCCGAGTGTACGCACCCGGGACAGGCGAGCTGGCACGCATTCGACGGATCGATGACCAGACCTACGGGCCGCGACAGCAGGGCGGCGCTGCGCCGGCGCAGGTGATACCGCGCCAGAAAGATGTTCAGGATTTTGATGGTCAACGCCTGGGCCACCAGCGGCGGGAAGCGCTGGTGCAGGCGGGCATACAGGACGGCTTTCAAACTCTCCAGAATTCCGGCCGCCCTCGCCGAAGACGGGCAGTCTTCCAGTTTCCGGCTGATCCCGGACAATACCGGAAACGCGTTCCGGCCGCCGTAGAGCGAAGTGGGGACGAAGCGATGGAAGATCGCGCCCAGCATGGCCCGGTTCAGACGGGCGCTGGC
>DATJYO010000089.1:0-94605 GCA_035499555.1 Bryobacteraceae bacterium | reverse complement strand
GGACCACATTCGTACACGGGCTCAACCGCACCAGAATAAATCGGCCTCTCCGTCTGGCAGCTGATTCCAGACTACATCCCACTGGAGCCCATTTTCATGCGTTGTTGTGGTGCCTCACAGCGCCATGACTCATTCGTAGCGGAGGGCTTCCACCGGGTCCAGGCGGGCGGCGGTGACGGCCGGCCAGACGCCGAAGAAGAGGCCCACCACGACCGACACGCTGAAAGCGGTGGCTACGGCCCAACTGGGGACCTTGCAGCGCAGGCTGGGGAAGATGGCGCCGATCAGGAGCGTCACCACAATGGAGAAGACGATGCCGATCATGCCGCCGGCGCCGGTGAGGGCCACGGCCTCGCTGAGGAACTGGAGGACGATATCGCGGCGGCGGGCGCCGATGGCTTTGCGCACGCCGATTTCGCGGGTGCGCTCGGTCACGCTTACCAGCATGATGTTCATGACGCCGATCCCGCCCACCAGCAAGCCCAGGGCGGAGATGGCCATGGAAATGAGCACGATCATGCCGGTGATCTTGTCGAAGTTCTCGATGATGGAATCGGCGGTGGAGATGGTGAAATCGTCTTCCTCTTTGCGCGGGGTATGGCGCAGTTTGCGCAGCGCGGCGCGGATCTCTTCGATGGCCTCTTCGCGCTGGCCGTGGCGGGCCTGCGCGGTGAGAAAGAAGTTGTCGGCCTGGGGATAGCGAATGCGGGCAGTGGCCAGGGGTATGACGATCTGGCGGTCCAGGCCGTTCTCGCCGAAGAAGCCGCCCTTGGCGGGGGCGAAGATGCCGACCACGGTGAATTCACCGCCATCCAGCCAGATGCTGCGTCCGACGCCGTTGCCGGCCGGAAAGAGCGCCTCGCCCAGGGCGGAACCGACCAGGCAGACGCGCTGGCCGCGGAGCTCCTCCTCGCGGGTGAAGAGCCGCCCCTGCTGGACATCGCGCGGCGAAATGTCGTAGAGGTTGCGGCTGGCGCCGGCCACGAACAGGTTGTCGGACTCGTAGCCCGGCACCTTGACGGAGAGCACGTTGCCGCCCTGCGGGATGATGTACAGGCTGACGCCGACGTCCGCGGTGGAGCGCACCACGCTTCGGAGATAGTCGGCGTATTCCGGGCGCAGGGGTTTGCGTTTGCGTTCCTTGGGACGCGCCTGCTGGCCGCTGGGATCGCCGCTGACGCGGGCGATGAAGATGTTGTCGGGACCGAACTCCTGGAAGAAGTCCACGATGCCCTGGCGCAGGCCGGTGAGGAGGGAGGCCACGGTCACCACGGTGGTGATGCCAATCACGATACCCAGGATGGTGAGGCCGGAGCGGAACTTGTGGGCCCACACGGCGCCCAGGGCCATGACCAGCGTCTGGCGCGCGCTGATCTGTACGGGCAGTTTCATTCGGCCCGCAGCGCGGCCACCGGATCGAGGCGCGCGGCCCTGCGCGCGGGATACCAGCCCGAGACGATGCCCACGGCGCTGGAGACGAAGATGGCCAGCGCCACGTAGCCGATGCTGACCTTCAGGGTGGCGCCGAACAGCGCCGACAGCGCGGACGCGGCCAAGGCGCCGGAGACGAGGCCCACCAGGCCGCCGGCCAGCGACAGGATCACGGACTCGATCAGAAACTGCATCATGATGTCGGACTGGCGGGCACCCAGGCTCTTGCGGATGCCGATTTCACGGGTACGCTCGGTAACGCTCACCAGCATGATATTCATGATGACGATGCCGCCCACCACCAGGGAGATGCTGGTGACCGGCACCACCACGGCGGCGATCACGCCCAGGATGCTATCGACGAAGGAGCGCACCGAGTCCGGGGTGAGGGTGTCGAAGTTATCGTCCTGCCCCGGCTGGGCGTGGAAGTGGGTGCGCAGCGCGGTGCGGGTGACATCGAGCGCGGCATCCATGGTGAGACCGGTGCTCGGCCGGGCCTTGCCGAAGACGGCGGTACCGCGCTGGCTGCCGTACATGCCGTAGTAGACCGTCACCGGAATGTAGACCGGATTGTCCAGGCTGCGGCCGAACGAGGAGCCTTGCTTTTCCAGCAGCCCGACGACGGTGAACTCGGTACCGGCGACGCGGATGGTGCGGCCGATGGGGGAGAGCCCGGGGAACAGGGCATCGCGGATATCCTGGCCGATCACGGCCACGGGTTTGCGCATGACCTCCTCGGTCTCGGTGAAGAAGCGGCCGTCTTCGACGGGCACGTCGCGCATGTCGGGGAGGGTGGCGGATACGCCCAGGATGCTGGCGCCCTCGTAGAGCTGATCTTCGCCTTTCACGTCGTCGGTATGCTGCGCGTAGGGACTATAGATGATGGAATCGCCCGTGACGGCGCGGAGGTAAGCCACGTCGTCGGGGCGGATGCGCTTGTTGCGGCGCATCTTGTCGGCCAACTGGCGGCTGGTAAGACGTCCCACGGCAGCGATCTGGGCGACCAGGTAGCTATCGGAGCCGAAGGCCTTGGCGGTGATGTTCTCGGCGTACACGCCCAAGCCGTCGATGGCGGCGCCCACCAGGATGACACTGGCGACGCCGATGATGACGCCGAGCAGGGTGAGGAAGCTGCGCAGCTTGTGCGCGCGGATGGAATCCAGGGCGAGAGAGACCGGCGTCCGGAGGTTCAGGTGCACGTTCCTTCATCTTAGTACACCGGAGCGGGGGCGTAGGGCGGACCGCGACAGACGCCGGTCCGCCCCCGTGTCGCTTACTTGCGGTTATGGCAGCATGCGTGACCGCAGCACTGCTGGCCGTTGCAGCAGCCGCTGCCAGTGACAGCCATAGCGGGAGCCAGTGCCAGTAACAGCAGGGCCGCCAGGCTAAGCACACCGATGGTAATTCTCTTCATGAGAGTTCTCCTTTCGTCAGATAGTTTGGTAGTTATTTAGTGCGCGCAGACTAAGTCGCAGTTTAGACCAGGAGAACGCAATTACGCAGGAAGGAACCGCCGGAATCCACCAGGCGTGTCTGGGGCTGCGACACGCGGCCGGCCGCCAGGGCGGGGACCGCCGGCGGCGTCCAAACGGCGGCAACAGCCCACGTCCAGGGGGACAGGCCGGTGTTGGTCCGGCTCTTTTCGAGCAGGGTATACGGGCAATCGGGAGCAGTCTTCGCGGGACAGGGGGACTGATGGGACTTATGGCAGCAGGAATCCGGCTGAGAAGCCGCGTGGACGGCACAGATGACCGAGGGGCAGAGGACGACGACAGTGACTAAGATGACGGTCATCAGCGCGGCTGCCGTTCGCATAAGCCTCTCAGACTTAGAGTAAGGCATAACTCACTTACATGCAAGAGTTATTAGTGTGAAATCGTAAATCCGGTCTCCAGGAGGTGGGCGCGGAAACCCTCGTAATTATAGAAAATCTCGCCGTAGCCGTAGTAACGGTATTCGGACTTCCACAGAAGGTTCTTGCGGATCGGCACCGACAGGCGGGCCAGCGGCTGATAGAAGGTGGTGGGGCGGCTGCCGGTGGAGATGAACAAAGATCCGCCGAAGGCCAGGCGCGGGGTGAGCTTGGCGTAGCCGGGCAGGGCCACGTCGATCAGGGCGTTGGCGCTGTGCGCGTTGTCGCGATAGAGCGACTGCTCGGGCGAGAGGAACTCCGGGTCGAGATAGTTGATGTTGGAGCGCAGGGTGGAGCGGGTGTACTCGCCCAGGACGGTGACCCGCTTGGAGGGCGTCCAGGAGACCGAGAGCGAATTCTGGCGGCTCAGAAAATCGTAATTGACGCCGGGCGTGGGGTTCTGATTGTCGAGCAGCGAGAAGACGGCCTGGAGCGAGAGCTTGGCCGCCAGTTGGTAGCGGGCGCGGGCGGTCATGCGCTGGTAATTGTAGAGGCTCGTGCGGAAGTAGGCATGGTCGCTGGCGGCGCCCTCGAAGTCCGCATTGAGGGTGAGCTTCTGGATGGGGCGGAAGTGAAAGCCGGCCAGCCCGGCCTGCTGGCGAAGCTGGCTGGATTCCTGGCCGCCGCCGGTCAACAGGGGAGCGGGTTCCTGGGCGTCGCCCCAGGAATAGCGATAGCCGCCGCGCAGGGTGAGCTTGCTGGTGGCATCCACCAGCAGTTCCACCTGCTCCTGGTTGTAGTTGACGGCCAGCAGACTGGCGAGCAGGGAGGGAGTCGTAGCGGCGGCGGGCTGGACAATCATATCGGTCAGCAGGCCGGCGGCGGCGGTGTGCAGGCGATCGGTCATCCAGGACTCGCGCACGCGCACGCGCTTCACGGGACGCAGTTCGAAGGCCAGGTTGCCGCTGGTATGCGGCTGCTTGGCTTCGGAATAGCCCAGGGCCTGCTCGCCGGTATAAAAAAGCAGCGAGCGCAGCAGGACGAGGCTGCCGTTATCGTACTGGGTGTAGTTGACGTTGGTTTGCGGCTGGCTGTAGAGGAACTGCCCGTAGAGGTCCACCCAGGGCAGGGGATTGGCGGTGAACAGGGCCTTGGTATAGATACTGTCGCCGGTTACGCCGTAGGCTTGCGAGAGAGCCGTCAGATAGAGCATCTGGCCGAAGTACGGCTGGTAGACGTTGCCGCCATTGAACCCGGAAGCGTAGGCATCCTGATCGTCGCGCAAGGTGGTGCCGCCCTGCTCGAGGGTGGCGTGCCAGCGATTGAACTCCAGGCGCACGCCGCCGCGATAGTTGTCCGTTTTATCGAACATGTTGTCGGCGACCGGATAGACGTTGACGTCGGAGACGAAATTGGTGATGCCGGTGCCCTGGCCGGAGTCGCGCCCGTAAGCCAGAAACGGAACGATGCGATGGGCGGGGAACAGGTCCAACTGAAAATCGCTCATGCGGCGGCGGGTGAAATAAGAATCTTCGTCCAGGACGATACCGTTGCCAAGCATGGGATCGGCGAAGGAGGGCAGCAGGTTGAAGTAGGCGATATCACGGTAATCGAAGTTGAAATCGTAGATGTTCTTCTTGGTGGCGTTCAGGTGGACGCTGTTGTAGGGATCGCCACCCCAGTTGTCGGCGCGCACGTCGATACGGTCGAACAGGCGGTGGTGCGGATCGGTGAGAGTGAACTGGAGGCCGATCAGGCGGGGTCCATCGTGCAGATTGACGACGCTGTTGTAGACGTCGCTGCTGCCGCCGATGCTGGTGAAGCGGTAGCCGAGATCGATGGAACCGGTCAGGACCGGCTCGGTGGAGGGCGCCGGGTTGGCGGCGGGTTCCTGGGCGAGCAGGGGAAAAATTACGAACGAAGCCAATAAGTGCTTTATTTTCATTTCAGCAACTCCTGGCTTACGTAGGATCCGTGGACTTTGAGGTGGCACACGGTGCAGTTCCGGAACTGCGGGCTGAGCAGATTATGGAAGGCGGGAGGCACGCCGCCGAGGGCGGGCGGATTCTTGATCGGGCCGGGCGCCGCGGGGCGGTTGGTGTGGCATTCCAGGCATAGGTAGCGGACCTCGGCGCGGGCCAGCATGCGCGGGTTCGCCGATCCGTGGGGCTCGTGGCAGGCGCCACAGCCTTCCAGGCGTACGGGGGCATGCTCGTAGGTGAAAGGTCCGCGCAGGTTGCCGTGGCATTTGAAGCAAGCCGGCTCATTAGCGGCGTAGGACTGGAAATTCGCCTGGAAGATGCTGCCGTGCGGGTTGTGGCAGTCGACGCAGGACATGGCGCCTTCGGGCAGGCGGTGTTTAAAGGGCCGTTGGAACTCGGCCCACACGGCGGTGTGGCAGCCGGCGCAGAGCTCGTTTACGGCCGCGGCTTTGCGCGGAACCAAGCCGTTGGGTCCGTGCCCATGGACGGAATGGCAGGCGGTACAGGCGACCTGGTTGCGCGCGTGCACGCTTTCGGGGCGTCCGATGTGAGTGGGCTGATTGAGGTGGCAGTTCAGACAGATGCGATCGGTCCGGGCGGCCGTCAGTTTAGCGGGATTGACGATGGCGGAGGCTTCCGCGGAGTCGGCGTGTTTGCTGCCGGGTCCGTGGCAGGATTCGCAGGCTTCGTGTTCCCAGCGATGCTTCTGGGTGTCCACCTGCCCATGGGGACTCTTCTGGATGGCGTTGTAGATGTCCTCGTGGCAGGGCTGGCAGGTTTGGGAGCCGACGTACGTGGGAACAGTGGGGGCAGTAGAAGCCGCCGGCGCGGCGGGAGCCGTTTGGGCCCCCGCCGGCCAGCAAAGCAGGAGAAATAATGCAGCGCTGTTACTGCGCATGCACTGCATCAACGTCGAACTGAGCACCCGAGGCATGGCAAACGCTGCAGCTCTCGCCCAGGGTCGAATCGGTGTTGGCGAGGAAATGAGCGGCTTCGGGTTTGGAGACATGGCATCCACTGCAGGCTGAGGCGGTAGCCTGAGCCGGAGTATACCATCCCTGCGGATCCACCACCGGGTTGAGCCCGATGGGCAGGTTCTCTTCGGTATGGACGTTGTTGACCTGGGTGTGGCAGATCTGGCAGTCCTGCAAGTAAGTGGCGCTCCCGGTGGGGCTCATGGCCGGGAACAGGACGTCGGAGAAGTCGTTGTGGCTGCCGTTGTGGCCCACGACGATGTAGGGCTTGCCGCCGGCCGGCACCACGTTCACGCCGTCGTGGATGCGATGCACCAGCAAGGCGAAGTTGATGCCCTGCGGCGGGGCCGACTTATCCGAAGCGACCGTGGCCATAGCCCGGGTCGAGGCATCGGTGTTGGACGGATTGTGACAGAACACGCAGTATTGGGTCTGGTTGCGTAAACCGCCGTGCAGCGAAAGGGCCACGTGGCACTGGTTGCAATTGCCCAACGCGACCACCGTACGGCGGGCGACTACGGTGGAGCCATCCACGGAGAAGTTGACTACCGGATTGGCGGCTCCCTCGGTGACGCTCTGCTGGGCGTTGGTGCCCGCCAGAACCGTCTCGGTCCGACGCGCTTCGGCGCCGATGGAGTAGGTCCCGGTGGCGGCCGCGGGGATGACGTGCGTGAAGGTATAGGTACAAGTGCCGTCGGATTCGCAACTGGCTTTGGTGGCACTCTCCGTCACGTAACCCGGAGTGCTGGCGGTGTCGCTGCCGAAACTGGTGTAGCCGAAATCGGTGGTAGGACCGGCCAAAGTGAACGAGATCGAGGAGACGCTCGAGAGCGCAATGTTGTTGCCCTTATCGTCCTGCACCGTGAAAGTGACGGTAGGGGCCTGGCCGGCGGAGGTATTGGTCACGCCCTTGATCGCCACGTTGATGCCGGCGATGAGGGTATCGGGATTCGGCGGATAGAGGGTAGCGGTATCGGTGGCGACCACGTGCGCGCCCAGGATGGAGGCATCGAAAGGAGTCTCGCCCTGGGGGATATGGCAGTTGGCGCACTGGTTGTCGTCCGTCTGGAAGCCGCCGGCGTGGTTGGCGCCGGTAGCGAAGTTCACATCGTCATGGCAGGCGCCGCAAGCCGCGCGGGTGGGCTCAGTCATGAACACCTTGGCCTGGGCCGCGCCGGTGGTCTGATCATGGCAAACTTCGCAACGCTGCGGGGTGGCGGGGTCGGTGACGGTTGAAAAGTCGTTGACGGAGTTGCGATAGCCGGTGATCTGGTAAGGCGTACCCGCGATGACGCTGGGCAGTTGCGATCCCATATGGATCTTATGCGCCATGACTTTCAAATCGAGGCTGTTGCCGGTGACCGGATCGGCATTCTGGGGCTGATGGCACATGACGCACATCTCCATGCCGAAAGCATGGCCGCCATGGAAGGCCAACTGATCGTGGCAGCGGTTGCAACTCTGGGTACGAATCACGTCGCGCGTGACGGTCACCTTGGCGCCGTTGGGGACGAAGTTGAAAGTGGTTCCGGCGTAGTTGGTGCCCAGGTTGAACTGGGTGAGGTCACGGCTGGCGACGACGGCCACCGTGTAGGTGGTGGTCTGGTCGAATCCGGCGGGCGCAGTGGCTTTGAAAGTGTACGTATACTGGCCGGCCACCTGGGTGGGCGTAGGGGTTGTCGGGGACTCCTCGTCAAAAGTCGGCCGGGTGATGGTCCCGAGTGCCGCGCCGGTCGCCGTTGCCGTAGTCAGCGCTACATACTGCTCCTGACCGGTGGGAATGTAGGCGGCGATGAAGGTGGGCGAAACGGTGCCGGGGGTGGTCACGCCGGCCTCATCCAGCGGCAAACCCATGGGGTCGGTCAGCGTATAGGTCACGCTGATGGCCCCGCTGCTGCTGATTTGGGCCGAGTTGATGGTAATATTCAGGCCGGGGCGTACGAAATCGACAAGGGCCTTGTCAGCCCAAAAGGCCTTGTCGCGAAAAGTGTATGGCGGCTTGTTCGAGCCGGTCAACGCGACTGATCCGGCCACCAGCAAAAGCACCAAAAAGATTTTGGAGTATCGGGAAAGCGGCGAATGTACGTCCATTTATTTTCTCCGGAGAACCAGACGCCTCAGCCGGTCGCCTATGCCTGGCGGGAAACGACCCGGAAATCCAGGCAGAAACACCCAGTTTGAGCACGAAATCTCGCAGTAAGAGTGCTGCTGTACTACGTAAATTTCTCGCTTTTATCAACCCCTAAACGAGATATACGGCTCTTCATGCACTGAATCCATATTTTACTCATTGCGAGGCGTTCGTCAAGGGGCCGGTTTCGGAACGTGTTCTGGGAGCTACCGAGAGGGTGCGGCCAGACCCAAAGAGTCGAGCACCTTGGGGGCCGGGTCCTGGACCGCCAGCAGATCGTGGCAGGCGCCGCAATCCTGGGTCACGACGCGGCCGCCGGCGGCGGTATGGTTTCCATCGTGGCAGCGGAAGCAGCCTGGAAAATCGTTGTGGCCGAGGTTATCGGGGTAGGTGCCCCAGATGACTTTCATAGCCGGGAACACATTGCGGTCGTAGATCTGGAGAATGGCGGCGGAGGCTTGCCGGATGGCTTCCGGCTGTTGCCGGTAGGTGTCCGGATAGTTCTGGCGATAGAAGGCGTCCATGGCCGCGGGAATGCGGACGGCGGCCTGGGAGCGGCTGGCGTACGGCTGCCGCAGAACGGCCATACCCTGCTTTTTGATGAAAGGCAGAGCTGGCGCAATGGCGCCTAAAGCCATGGCATCATCGAGCGCGTGATCCGGCAGTTGAAAACTGTGGGTGGGCCGGTTGTGACAGTCGACGCAGTCCATTTCGCGGATGGGCAGGTTTCCGGGCAGCGGCGTTTTGGAATCGGCCGCGCTGTAGGCAGTCGCGTGGCCCTGGCGGTCGGTGTACTCCACCCAAGGGATGACCTGGCGTTTCTGGTCGGAGTAGGCGTATCGAATATGTACGCCGGGGCCGACGTGCACGCCGTGGATACCCCGGCTGATCGGACCGCCGCCGATCTTGACCATGAGGATGGTATAGGTCAGGGAGTTTTGGGCATCTTCGGCATACTGCTTGATGACGCGCAGGCGGTCGGCATCAAACTTTTGGGGCCAGTGGCAGACCTCGCAGGTTTCGCGCGCGGGGCGCAGGTTCTCGACCGGAGACGGGATAGGACGGGGGTAGTCGTCGAGCAGCGTGTGGAAAACCTGGCTGGTCCCCGACAGCTTGCTGCGTACGAACCAGGAGGCTCCGGGACCGATATGACAATCAACGCAAGCGACGCGCGCATGCGGCGAGTTCTGATGGGCGGTGAACTCCGGCTGCATGACGGTGTGGCAGGTCTGGCCGCAAAAGGCGACGGTGTCCATGTAGTTGACGGCGGCGTAGGTCAACTGGCTGCTGATGACGATGTTGATGAAGGTGGTCGCGCCGACGAACAATACGACGCGGCGGAAATCGGGATTCTGCCAGTTGAGGGGCGGAAAGGCGGTGCGGAGGGAAAGGCTCCGCCGCAGAAGATAAATACCCAGGGGGATGAGCACCAGTCCGCCGAAGAAGGCGGCCGGCAGGAGCAGAAAGATCAGGATACCGACGTAGGGGTGGGTAGCCTGGCCGCGCAGGGTGACGGGCAGCAGAAACAGCCAGAAGACGGTGGCGGTGGTTACCAGGACCACGCCGATCAGGCTGATCCAATTGTTGGACAGATAGACCAGGGCAGAGAGATTACGCGGCACCCTCCAATTCATGACAGCTCCTCTTCGTTAGAGACGATTCTATGTCCGGTGCCCTGTATAATCAAAGCTAAGTGGACCTGGAAAAGACACTGCTGCGCAAGGTAGGGGAAGCCATTCACCGTTTCAAAATGATCCGGGACGGGGACCGGGTGGCGGTGGCGCTGTCGGGCGGCAAGGATTCGCTGACGCTGCTGGAGGCGCTGTTGCTGCTGGCCGAACGGGCGCCGATCGAATTCTCGGTGTGCGCCTTCACCGTGGAGCAGGGCAAGTTTCTGCGGCCGATCGAGCCGCTGGGCGCGTATCTGAAGGAGCGCGGGGTGGCGTGGACTTACTATCGCGACAAGCCGTCGCTGCGGCTGCTGGAGGAACAGCCGGGACACGGCTGCGACCTGTGCAGCCGGTACCGGCGGCGGGCGGTGTACGAGATCTGCTCCGGGCTGGGCGCCAACACGATCGCGTTCGGGCACACGGCGGACGATTTTTGCGAAGCGCTGCTGCGGAACATGTTGTTCACGGGACGCCTGAGCGCGCTGCCGCCGGTGACGCACTCGCGCGACCGGCAGTTCCGGCTGATCCGGCCGCTGGTGTTCGTCTCCGAGGAGATCACGCGGGAGTACGCGGCGGCGCGCGCGGCGCCCCTGGTGCCGTGCGACTGTTCGCTGCGCACGGGCACGGTGCGGCGTTCGCTGCGGGGGATGTTCAAGGATCTGGAGAAGGAGTTTCCGCACATGCAGGAGAACATTCTGGCGGCGATGGGGCACGTCGATGGCAGGCGGCTGCTCGATCCGCGGCTGCTGGAGATGGAGACGCGGGAGCACTTCCCGATTCTGACGGAATCGTAATGGTGTTGTATTCTAGACACCATGCGCCGTCTCGCTTATAGCTTTGTCCTTTCCTTATTCGCATCCTTACTTGCGCCGTGGTTGTTGGCCAGCGGGGTCACGGTCCTGTGGAATCCCGCGGATCCCACGGTGGGTCCGTATCCCAGCGACGCCTTGACGGTGCCGGACTCCACGCAGAAATCGGGGCTGCGCATCAACCTGCCGATGCCGGATTGCACGGCGGCGCCCAGCGATTGCCAGGACATACAACTGATCAATCAGCTCGACGGTTTCCAGACGGCGCCGCGGATCACGATCAGGTTTTCGGGGCCGATCGACGTAAACAGCGTGCATCACGCCATCTATTACGTGGCGCTGCGCAATCTGACGGATGAAGAGCACGGCATCACGTACCCGGGCCAGATGCTGTACACCACGCAGATGATCTACGATCCCACCACCAACACGCTCTATGGCAAGCCGGATGGCAACCTGGACCAGCACAGCCAGGTGGCGGTGATCGTGACGGATGCGATCCGGGATCTGAACGGCGATCCGGTGGAGGCCGATCCGGGATACACGGCGTGCGCCGGACCGGACATGGCGACCAAGACGATATACTGCGCGGAATTGTCGCAGGCGATGCAGGGGCTGGCCGGGGTGGTGGCGCCGGCCAACATCGTGGGGGCCACGGTGTTCACCACCATGAACGTCACCACCTGGATGGAGAAGGCGCACGCGCAGGTTGCGAACGTGATTCCGCCGCCCACCACGCCGCCGGCGGTGATTCCGTATTCCAACATCTCGTCGCTGGTGCTGCACGAGCAGGTGGCCGACAATCCGGCGCAGTTTGTGGACGTGGCTTTGCCGCTCAACATTCCGCTGTTCCAGGGCATCGGATCGGTGGCCTTCGGGACGTTCGCGTCGCCGAATTTCCTGAACGACCAGCAGGTGATTCCGTGGACGCCCACCGGCCAGGACGTGGCGGCGCCAGCCACGAACCTGATCTATTACCACGTGTTCCTGCCGTCCACGCCGGAGCCGGCCGGCGGGTACCCGGTGGTGATCTACGGCCATGGGCTGGGCGACAGCCAGTGGGGCGGGCCCAGCGCGGTGGCGCCGGTGCTGGCGCAGGCGGGATTCGCCACCATTGCGATCAACGCGGTGGGGCATGGGTTCGGTCCGCAGAGCCAGGTGATCGTGACGGACCGCACGGGCAATGTGACCACGTTCACGGCGGGCGGACGCAGCGTGGACCTGGATGGCGACGGTACGATCGGGCCGTACGAAGGCTGCCTGCCCAACGATCCGGCCCAGGTGGCGCTGCGCGATTGCCTGCGGCAGACAGCTATCGACCTTTCGGCGCTGGTACACATGATCGAGGGCGGGCTGGTTTTGAATGGCGGCAACAAGCCGGACCTGGACGCGTCCCGGATCTACTATGTGGGCGAATCGCTGGGCTCGCTGTACGGGAACATCTTCGCGGCGGTCGAGCCGAACGTGCGGGCGTCGGTATTCAACGTAGGCGGGGGAACCACGGAAGACATCGTGCGCTGGAGCCAGTCGTACCATTCGCTGGCGGCGGCGCTGCTGGGCATGCGGACGCCGTCGCTCCTGAACGAGGGGGACGATTTCAACGACAACTACGTGTTCCCGTACCAGCCGGTGAAGGTGAACGAGGTGCCCGGCGCAATCGCCATTCAGAACGCGTTCGAGCTTTACGAGTGGTGGCAGGCGGCGGGCGATCCGGTGTCTTTTGCGCCGCACACGACGGCATCGCCGCTGCCGGGAGTGCCCTATAAGAGGGTCCTGTTCCAGGTGGCGCGGGACGATACCACGATGCCGAACATCGCCACGACGCGGCTGATCAAGGCGGCGAATCACCCGCTGACGTGGGAGTACCGGCACGACCTGGCGCTGGCCGACGGGTTGGATCTGCCGCAGGATCCGCATCCGTTCCTGGTGATGTTCATTGGGATCAACGGCAGCACGGTGGAGATTCCGGGTCTGGACGCGATCGCCATCGGGCTGGCGGCGCAGCACCAGGTGGCGAGCTTCTTCACCTCCGACGGGAAGAGCGCGATCGACCCCAATACGCTGCTGCCGTGGCAGTTCTCGCAGCCGTTGTACGAGATCCCGGCGCATTTGCCGGAAGACAACGGGTACTGAGGGCGGAGAGCCGGCGGCAGCCGGCTGGCCGGGCGACCCCCCGCAAACCTATAGGTTTCGTTGACAGAAGCGGTGGCACGGGGTTAGCTTAGGGTCGTTCGGTTAATACCGTATGCGCAATTCAATCAGAAAATCGATAATTGGAGGCCTTTTACTGCTTTCCCTCGCCGAAGGGAAGAGCTCGGAGGTCGTGCTGGTGGCGGACAGCCGGCACCTGGCTGGCGTCAAGGCGTGGATCGCCAATCTGTTTAACGAGAGCCATGTTTATTTCATGTTGCTGACGATCGTGGCTATTCCCGTGGCCGGCGTCATTCTGGGCACGATAGCCGATCTGCTGATGCGCCTCATCGGCATCAATCTGAAGTCCAGGGCTTTGCGAGAAGGCTAGGGCTGAGGAGCGGAGGGCCGTTATGAACTGGCTTTATACATTCATGCCGATCGCGGGTGTGCACATCTGGTGGCCGGGCCTGGTGATACTGGGTCTGGGCGTCGGAATCATCGGCGGATTTTTTGGTATGGGCGGCGCGTGGATGGTCACGCCGGGGCTGAACGTACTGGGCTTTCCGATGGCGTTCGCCATCGGGACGGATATTACCCACATGGCGGGTAAATCCCTGATTTCGACCATGCGGCATTCCAAGTTCGGCAACGTAGACTACCGGCTGGCACTGATCATGGTGTTCGGCACGGTGGGGGGACTGGAGATCGGCGCGCGCAACGTGATGTGGCTGGAGCGGATCGGCAAGATCGACTTGTATGTCCGTCTGGGCTACCTGGTGCTGTTGACGCTGATCGCCTGGCTGGTGTTTGCGGACGTGGCGAAGCGGCGCAAGAAGGAGCGGGCGGCGGTGGCCGCCGGCCGGCCGGTGGATCCGCTGACCACGGGCATCGAATGGTACAAGACGTTGCAGCGGATGAAAATCCCGCCCATGATGAATTTTCCCAAGGCGGGCATCCGCTGCTCGATGTGGCTGCCGGTGGCGGTGGCATTCGTGACGGGTTGGATGGCGGGCATTCTGGGCATCGGGGGCGGCCTGATCCGCATGCCGTCACTGATCTACCTGGTGGGCGTGCCGACGCACGTGGCGGTGGGCACGGACCTGTTTGAGATTGCCGTGTCGGGGCTATACGGCGCGGCGACGTACAGCTACAAGGGTCGCGTGGAACTGCTGGCGGCGCTGATCATGCTGGTGGGCGCGGCGGTGGGCGCGCAGATCGGCACGGTGGCGACCAAGTACGTGAAAGGCTACGGCATCCGCATTTTCTTCGGGATCGCGGTGATCGGCTGCGACGTGTCCATTCTCATGAAACTGGTCTCGGCGGCCAACCCGCATATGAAAAAGCTGCTGGATGTTTCCGCCACCGTTTTGATCATCGGGCTGGTGACGCTGCTGGCGCTGACGATTCTGATCCGGTTCATTCTGGGAGTACGGGAGGAACTGGCGATGAAGCGCGAGCACACGGAAGTCGCGGTGTAGGGAGACTGCCATGAAGAACCTCAAGATCAGCGCGGCGATTCTGGCAGCCGCCGGCGGGATGCTGCTCCCGGCCGGCTGCGGCGACATGGGCAAGGTGGAACAGGGGAGAGTCATCGCGTACGATGCGGCGGCGCGGCAAGTAACCTTGATTCCAGACCCGGGCGTGCTGCCGCCGGTGACGGTGGCGGTGCCCGCAGATCCCGAAGAAATGGGACCGGCGCCGGCGGCGGGCGGGTTGATGCGGCTGGATGTGAAGAATCATCGGATGGTGATCTACGACCGCGCGGCCCAGCAGTTGCGAACGGTGGATTATACGCCGGTGGCCGAGCAGCACGACGTGGCAAAGGGTCCGGCGGCGCCGGCTATCGACCGGGCCAAGCGAACCATCACCATCTATGCCGCCAGGGAGCACGTCCTGATCACGTTCACCGCCTCCGACGACCTGCTGGCCATGCCGGCGAGCACGTGGCGGGCGGGGGACGTAGTGCGCTACTACTACAAAGATCCGGCGCAGGCGTTGCGGCTGATGAACGTGACCCAGACGGACCTTTCGAAGCAGAAAGGATAGCCCGGCGCCGGTCAATCGTGGTGCAGGGCGGCGGTGGGGTCGAGGGCGGCCGCGCGGCGAGCCGGAATATAGGTGGCGGCGAAGGCCACGGCCGCTAGGGCCGCCAACATGCCGCTATACGTCACCCAATCGGTCGCGCTGACGCCGAACAGGATGCCGCTCAACAGCCGTGCCAGCATGACGGAGCCGGCCAAGCCGATCCCGAGGCCGATCGCCACCAGCAACATACCGTGGCCCACGAGCAGGCGCAGGACGGAACTCCGGGATGCGCCCAAGGCCAGCCGCACGCCCACCTCGTGGGTGCGCTCGGTGACCGCGAAGGCCATCAGGCCGGCGACGCCGACCGCGGAGAGGACCAGGGCGATGACGCCCAGCACGGCCATCATGACCGCCACGTAGGAGAGACCCAGAAGCGAGTCCGACGTGACGCGGTCGAGGGTCTTGATCTCGGCCAGCGGCTGATCGGGATCCACCCGGGCCACGGCGGCGCGCACGGCAGGCACCACCGACAAGGGATCGCCGTACGTACGGACAGCCAGGGTCGTCCAGCCCTCGGGAGCCTGCAGGTAGCTGCGATAGAGGACGGGCGGCGGTTCGCGGTCGAACCAGGAGTAGCGGACCTCGGGCACCACGCCGACGATCGTCAGCCAGGGGCCCGCCGCATCCGCCGTGCCCGGCCTGATGCGCCGGCCCAGGGCGCTGCGGCCCGGCCAATAACGCCGCGCCATACCCTCGCTGATCACCGCCACGGGCAGCGCGCCGGCGCCATCCCGGGCGGAGAGCCCGCGGCCTTCGAGCACCGGGATCCGCATCAAAGAAAGATAGTCCGCGCTGACGGTCTCGAGCTGCGCTTCCCGTTGTTCGCCCTTCTGGAGCGGCAGTCCCTCGACGGTGAGGGGGGTGATGCGTTGACCATCGCCATAGGGAAGGCTGCGCGCGATGGCAGACGATTCAATGTTGGAGACCGATCGCAATTGTTCCAGCAGGCGCTGGTAGAACGCGGCGCGCGGCCGCGGATCCTGGTAGCCGGTGGAGGGCAAGTTGATGAGCACGCTGAGTACGTGGGCGGGATCGTGGGGCTGTTGCACGCCCGCCAACGATTTGACGCCGGTGACCGTGAGCCCGGCGCCCACCAGCAGGACCAGGGCCAAGGCCAGCTCGGAAACCACCAGCGCGCTGCGCAGGCGCTGGCGGGATCGGCCGGCCGAGGTCCCGCGGGCGGATTCCTTCAGCGTTTCGTTGAGATCCGGTCTGGAGGTTTGGAGGGCGGGCGCCAGGCCGGAGATGATCCCGCTGAGCACCGCCACGCCCAAGGCAAAGGCAAAAGCGCGGACATCCAAGCGGATCTCGTACCAGCCGGCGATGTAGCGGGCGATGTCCGCCGGCATGTAGTGCAGGATCAGTTCCACGCCCCACTCCGCGATCACCATGCCCACGGCGGCTCCGGCGAGCGCGAGCGTGACGCTCTCGGTCAGTAACTGCCGCACCACGCGCCAGCGCCGGGCTCCCAGCGCCGTGCGCACGGCGAATTCCCGCTGGCGGGCGGCGCCGCGCGCGAACTGCAGGTTGGCCCCGTTGGCGCAGGCGATCAACAGGACGAAGCCCACGGCGGCCATCAGCATGACCGTGTACTTGTAGGTCAAGTCGCGCGTCACAAAATAGCGCATGGGGACTACCTGCGCGGTCCACCCGCGGTTGGTTTCCGGATACTGCACGCCGAGGCGTTGCGCGATGGTGGCCAGCTCCACGGAAGCCTGGCGGAGGGAAACATCCGGTTTCAGGCGCGCCACAATCTGCAGGTAGTGATGGCCCCGCGCCTGGCTTTCGCGCGGATCGAGTGTCCAGGGGACCCAGAGTTGGGTGCTCACGGGGAAATTGAATTTCCGGCCCATGACGCCGACCACCGTGGCGCCGAGGCCGTCGAGCTTGATGGTTTTGCCCAGGATGGCGCGGTCGGCGCCGAAGCGGCGTTCCCACAGGCCGTAGCTGAGGACCACCACCGGGTTCTGGCCGGCGCGGTCTTCTCCCGGCAGGAAGGTGCGGCCCAGCATGGGCTGGGCGCGCAGCACGTCGAAGAAGTTGGCGGCCGCGCGGACCATTTCGACGCGCTCCGGCTCGCCGTTGCCGGTCAGGTTGATCTCATCCCACAGATAGGGCGAGAAGACCGCGAACGACCGGCTTTGACGCCGCCAGTCGAGATAGTTGGCGGGCGAGACGCTGGTCCAGAAGGTGGTCTGGTGGGGAGCCCTTTCCATCAAGACCACCAGGCCCGCGGGGTCGGGCAGCGCTACCGGTTTGAGCAGGAACGCATCCGCCACGCTGAACATGGCGGTGTTCGCGCCGATGCCCAACGCCAGCGCGATCACGGCTACTGCGGTATAGCCCTTGCTCTTGACCAGCATGCGCAGCGCAAACCGGATATCGTTCCACATAAAGAAGTCCTCAATGAAAAGCGGCGCCGCGCGCGGCCAGCAGCTCGCGCAGAACCGAGCGGTGGCAACGGCTCTCGTCCGCGCAGTAACAGCCGAGTGAGAAGTCCGTCTGGTGGGAGAGGGCCGCCAAAAGGTCAAGCAGACGGGACGCGTCGGGTTGGTTCATCTCGGCGCGGAAGCGGCGCTTAAAGGTGTTCCAGGCGCGGTCGCCGGCGGCGGCCAGCGCCATGGATACCAGTTCCGGGCTGGGCGAGAGATGGGGCAGCCAGACGTCGTAGAAGTCGCGTTTGGCGAATTCGGATTTCGGCACGCCGCGGGGCGGGCGGCGGACGGTGCCGAGGCGTAGACCCTCACCGGATGTCCGCGGCGAACCCAGCCGTACTATGGTGATGGCCACCGGCGGCGTCCTGCGAGCTTAGGTGAACTTCACCCGCCGGCCGTGCGCCACCGGCATGATGCAGATGGTGCCGTTGATGTTCTTCAGATTGATAAACGTGCCGCCGCCTTTGATGACGCCATGCAGTTGGCTGCCGGCGGCGTGATCCTGGCTGACCGGGATGCCGAAATCGTTGTCGATGCCGCCGGTCACGTTGCGCGCGTTGAACTCGGCGGCGGCGTCGTACGGGATAGACAGGGAGATGGGGCCGTTGACCGAAGCCAGGGTGATGTTCCGGGCGCCGCTGAGGCGGTCGAAACTGGCCTCCAGGCGGCCGTTGACGGTGGACAGGCGGGCGTCGCCGGCGATCTTCTGCGCGCGCACGGTGCCGTTGACGGAAGAGGCATTCACACCGCCGCTCACACCTTCGATATCCAGCGCGCCGTTGATCAGCTTGATTTCGCTCAGACGGGCATGCCGGGGCACCATCACGGTGAACTCCACCTTGCCGGGATTGGTGGCGCCCGCATCGCCGTAACGGGTCTGGATGTCGATGGCGTCCGCGGTGGATTCCACCTCCACGCGGGCCTCGTTGAGCAGATTCCGGCTGGCGGCGCTTTTGACCGCGTCAATGCGGACCTCGTTGCGGTCCCAGGCGCGGATGTGCACGTCGCCGTTAATATTTTGCAGCGAGACCCGTCCCCGCGCGGAGAGTACATAGCTCCGGCTGGACTGTTGATGGAAGTATCCATTGGCCGGCAGGCTGATGGTGCTTGCCAGCGCGAACAGGGCGCATTCGAATAGCATTCTCCCCTCCGTCGGGTGGGTGGCTTCCCAACCGGCAGGCCACCAGAGGCGCGGCCTGCCCCGGTCTATCAATTGCGCGATGCTTCGATGCTTTCCTCCACGATACGGCCGTCAAACAGCCGGATCGTACGGTCGGCGAACTGCGCGTAGCGCGGGTCGTGCGTCACCATGCAGATGGTGGCGCCATTGCGATGCAGATCTTTGAGCAGATTCATGACGGCTTCGCCGTTGGCCGAGTCCAGGTTTCCAGTGGGCTCGTCGGCGAGCAGGATGGCCGGATCGCCGCCCAGGGCGCGGGCCACGGCCACGCGCTGCTGTTGGCCGCCCGAGAGCTGCGACGGGTAGTGCTTCATGCGGTGCGACATGCCGACGCGCTCCAGGGCTTCCTGCACGCGCTTCTTGCGCTCCGCCGATCCCATGCCGCGGTAAGTCAAGGGCAGCTCCACGTTCTCGTAGACCGTGAGATCGCCGATCAGGTTGAAGGCCTGGAAGATAAAGCCGATCTCCCGGTTGCGGATGCGGGCCCGCTCGGAGAGCTTCAATCCGCTCACCGGCCGGCTGTTCAAGACGTAAGTACCCTCGGTAGGCGTATCCAGCAGTCCCAGGATCGCCAGCAGGGTGGACTTGCCGCAGCCCGACGGGCCGGCGATGGACAGGTACTCACCTTTCTTCAGGTCGAGTTGGATCCCCGACAGGGCATGGGTTTCGACCTCGTCGGTCACAAACACCTTGGTCACGCCGTCCAGGCGAATCAGCGACTCACTTCCGTTATTGCTCATTTCTTCTCCAATTACGAACCAGCCCAGGCGCTAGTTCAACTTTATTCGCTCGTAGGCATCCCAGGCCGACATATCGGACAGGATCACCCGGTCGCCCACATTCAGCCCCTGTTTCACTTCAATCGTGTTCACCGAGGCTCGTCCCAGCGTCACCTGCACACGATCGGCGTATTTGCCATCCGGCTCGATCTTGAACAGGCTCACCTTGCTATCCTGCTGGCCGAAGACCGGCCGGCCCATGAACACCACATCCTTCAGCTTTTCCAGCTCGATGGTGCCGTCCACGCTCAGATCCGGCCGGGAGCCGTCCGGCAGCGGGCCCTCCAGTTTGCAGTCCACCGTAACCGTGCCATTCAGTACAGCCGGGTCGATGCGCGAAACCATGCCTTTTACCAGGCCGTTCCGGGTGTCGATGATGGCGTTCTGGCCGATCCGCACGTCCTTGGCCTGGGTTTCCGCGATCTTCAGCTCCGCTTTCAATTTCCAGGGCTGCGCGACCTTGGCCAGCGGCGTACCCGCCATGACCTTCTGGCCTTCCTCCACCTTCTGGGTTTCGGGCAGGGCTTGCAGCATGCCTTCGGTGCCGGCGCGCACCTTAAGCTTTTCCACCTGTTCCTGCTTCAGCTTGAACTCCGCGGCGAGCTGCTCGACGGCCACTTTCTGCGCGGCCAACTGCGCTTCGACGGACTCCTGGTTGATGCTGAGGCGCTTCTCTTCGATTTCGTTGCGGGTGGCGAGTTCCTTGGCGGCCACGTCGGAGATCTTGGCATCCACTTGCGCCACCAGTCCTTCTTTCACCAGCGCGTCATCCCGCTCGGCCTTGAGCTGCGCGGTGTGGTAGTCGGCGGCCACCTGGGCGGCGGTGGCGCGCAGGTCCAACTGCTGCTTTTCGAGCGTCACGCGCAGGTCGGTGAACTTGGCCTGGGCGGCCTTGAGGGCATACTCGGCGTCGAGCAACTGGGTCTGCAACTCCGGATTCGTCATGGTGAGGATGATGCTGTCCGGCTTCACCGGCGTGCCCGGCTTGATGATGATCTTTTCGATCCGCCCGTCGGTATTGGCAGGGATCAGCAGCGTGTCCTCGGGTATCAGCGTGCCGAGGCCGTGTACGTCGCGCACCATGGGACCGCGCCGCACCGTGTCGGGCCACAGAGTGGAGAGTTCCACACCCGGCGCGGCAGGTTTCAAATGGCCGGCGTAGACAAACGGGATGCCCACATAATACCCGACCGGCACCAATGCCACGAGGATCACCAACGCGATGATGATACGGCGGATCAGGCGTTTCTTGGCTGCGTCTTTGCGGGGTACGTCCATGTTCGATTCCGCGGACAGAAAGGCACGGCGCCTGCCAATCGCACCGCAGTTGGTAACATTATGACTCCGCAGGGGGAAAAAGGTTAGGCCGGAGCGCGGCGAAAGGCCGGATGTGTCCGCTTATGGGACGGTACGTTCCGGGGACGGAACTGGGTTCAGGACAGCGCTAAACTTCTACCAATGCACCGTTATATGATCCTGCTGGCGGTGGCAGCCGGCGCCCAGACTCTCAACGTGCCCGGGGATGCCCGTACGTGGATGGAAAAGCGCCGGCCGGAACTGATCCGCCAGCTTGAAACTTACGTCTACGGCCGCGCCCCGATCGGGCGGCCGCCCGGCATGACCTGGGAAGTCGTGGCGGAAGACCGGCACGGCCTGGGCGGCAAGGCCATCACCAAGACGGTCAAGCTGTATCTGGCGGGCAAAAAGGACGGGCCGGCGATGGAACTCGGGTTAATCCTGCCAAACACGGGGAGACCGGCGCCGGTGTTCGCTATCGCGGGCAATGCGCGGGCCAGCCTGTTCGTGCTGGATCGCGGATACGGGCTGGTGTCCTGCCGCGTGGACCAGATCCAGGCGGACATTCCCAACGGCTACGCGGCCGGCGTGCGCGGCTATTTTGCGCCGCGCGGCCAGGCCGCGCCGGGCGCGGAGGAATGGGGCGCCATCGGAGCGTGGGCCTGGGGGATGAGCCGCGCCATGGATTATCTCGAAACGGACAAAGACGTGGATGCCAAACGGGTGGCGCTGGAAGGCTTTTCGCGCCTGGGCCAGGTGGCGCTGTGGGCCGGGGCGCAGGATACGCGGTTCGCCATCACCATCTCCACGGATGCCGGGTGCCTGGAGAGAAATGCGGACGTTACCGGGCGTTTCGCGTACTGGTTCGACGGGAGGTTCAAGGAAACCGCCAGGCGGCCGGCCGGCTGTCGCGAACTGCTGGCGCTGTTCGCGCCGCGCGCGGTGTATATCGCCACATCCGAAGAAGACGAATCGCGCGATCCGCAGGGGTCGTTCCAGGCGGCCCAGAGCGCTGATCCGATTTACGCGCTGTTCGGGGAGACGGGCGTGGGCGTCGCGAAAAAGCCTCCCCCAGACACGCCGGTGGGCGACTTCGCGGGGTTTCACGAGCGTAGCGGCGAACATGGCCTGAAGCGATACGATTGGGAACAGTATCTTCGGTTTGCCGACCGGCATTTCGGAATTGCCAGAAAATAAGCGGGGTGACATAATCGACAGTGCAACCTGCATTGACTGCATGGGACCAAGCAAGAACGGGGTACGTCCGAAATTGGAAGCAAGCCTCTATGCGCTGGTGATTTACCTGCCGAACCCGCTGCGAAGTTTCCTCGACGATTTGCGTCTGGAGATGGTGCCGGGCTGCAATCCGCATGCGCACGTCAGTGTGCTGCCGCCGCGACCGCTGCCGATGGCGCCGGAGGCGGCCATCGCGGAGGCGCGCCGGATCGTGGCCGGTTACGCGCCGTTTGAAATCCAACTGGGCGGGATCGAAAAGTTCGATTCCACCGATGTCATCTACATCAGCGTAGAGCAGGGCGCGGAACGTCTACGCGAGATGCACGGCAGCCTGAACCGCGGGGTGCTGGCTTTCGACGAGCCGTTCGTCTATCATCCGCACGTCACGCTGGCGCAGGAGATTCCGCCCCACGCGGTGGCGGCGCTGCGGGACCTGGCGGTAAACCGCTGGCGGGCTTTCGAGGGGCCGCGCTCGTTCCAGGCGCAGAACACCATGTTCGTGCGCAATTCGCAGGGGAACGTCTGGCTGGATCTGGCCGAAGGGCCTCTGCAGGGTGCGCCGGTCCGATAGGCATGGCGGATCCACGCGTCAGCCTGGCCGCCGAGCGCACGTTCCTGGCCTGGATTCGCACGGGCCTGGCGCTGATGGGCTTCGGCTTCGTGGTGGCGCGGTTCGGATTATTCTTGCGCGAGATCGAGTTCAGCCAGCATCCGCTCACGGCGCGCTCCACGCGGTTCACGCTGTGGGTGGGCACCGCGCTGATCGTGATCGGCGTGCTGGTGAATCTGCTCTCCGCATTGCAGCATGTGCGTTTCGTACGGGCTCTGCGCAGCGGGCAGGAGACCGTGGAACGGCCGGCGGCGCTGGCGGTGGCGGTGGCCCTGGTGCTGGCGGTCACCGGCATGGCGATGACGGCTTACCTGGTGCTGGTGCGATGACCCGCCGGCAATTCGGCGCGCTGCTGGCCGCCGCGGGCGCGGGCGCGGCGAAGCGCATCGTGCTAGTGAGCGGCGACGAGGAGTATCGCTCGGAGGAAGGGCTGCCGCAACTCGGGAAGATTCTGGCGGCGCGGCACGGCTTCCACTGCGGCGTGCTGTACGCCATCGATCCGGCGGATGGGACGATTAATCCGGACCTGCGCACGAACATTCCGGGACTCGAAGCGCTGGACACCGCCGATCTGATGGTGCTGCTGATCCGCTTCCGGGATCTGCCGGACGCGCAGATGAAACACATCGTGGACTACGTGGAATCCGGGCGGCCGATCGTGGGCATGCGTACCGCGACCCACGCCTTCGACCTGAAGAGCAGCCCGACCTATGCGCGCTGGAGCTGGAACAGCAAGTCGTGGGACGGCGGCTTCGGGCGGCAGGTGTTGGGCGAGACCTGGATCGCGCATCACGGCGACCATGGGCGGCAGAGCACGCGCGGCATTCTGGCGCAGGGCGCGGCCGGCCATCCGATTTTGCGCGGCATTCGCGACGGCGACATCTGGGGTCCGAGCGACGTATATGAGGTGCGTCTGCCGCTGCCGGGCGGCTGCCGTCCGCTGGTGTTAGGCGAGGTGGTGGACGGCATGCACGCGGACGATCCGCCGGCACGCGGGAAAGCGAACGATCCGATGCTGCCGATTGCGTGGACCAAGACCTACAAAGGGGCGCGCGTGTTTACCACCACTATGGGCGCCGCGCAGGATCTGTTGAGCGAGGGCGTGCGCCGTATGCTGGTGAATGCCTGCTATTGGGCGCTGGGCATGGAAGACAGGATTGCCGCCAAAAGCGATGTCGGCCTGGTGGGCGACTATCGGCCCACGGCGTTCGGCTTCGGCGGATATCGGAAAGGCCAGCGGCCGGCGCCGCTATAAAGGTATGCGTAGATATCTGCTGTGGTTCGCCGCGGTGCTGCCGATAGTGGCGGGCGCCGCTTTCTTCTGGCTGCCCGGCTACGTGGAAAGATCCATGAACGGCGTTCTGCGGCCTCCGCCATACCGGATGTCGGCGCGCGCGCTGGACCTGGCGCGCCGCATCCCGATCGTGGATCTGCACGCCGACAGCCTGTTGTGGGCGCGCGACCTGTTGCAGCGCGGCGGGCGCGGCCAGGTGGACATTCCGCGCCTGATCGAAGGGCGCGTGGCGCTGCAGGCGTTCACCATCGTCACCAAGACGCCGCGCGGGATGAACTTCCAGCGCAATACCGGCGACAGCGACAACATCACGCTGCTGGCCCTGGTGGAACGCTGGCCGCCGGCCACCTGGAGCAGCCTCACGGAGCGTGCGCTCTACCAGGCATCCCGGCTGCGCGGCTTCGCGGAACGCTCGCAGGGCAAGTTCACGCTGGTGCGATCGGCGGCGGACCTGCGCGCGTATCTCGACCGCCGCCGCCGCGAATCGGGGATTACGGCCGGGTTTTTGGGCGTGGAAGGCGCGCATGCGCTGGACGGCAACCTGGCCAACATCGACCGGCTGTACGATGCCGGCGTCCGCATGATGGCGCCCACGCATTTCTTCGATAACGATATCGGGGGATCGTCGGCGGGCGCGGACAAGATCGGGCTCACGGAGAAGGGCCGCGAGATGATCCGGCGCATGGAGGCGCGCCACATGCTGGTGGACCTGGCGCACGCCTCGCCACGGACGATCGACGACGTGCTTTCCATGGCCACGCGTCCGGTGATCGTTTCGCACACGGGGGTGCGGGGCATCTGCGACAACAGCCGCAACCTCAGCGATCGACAGCTGCGGGGGATCGCGCGCACCGGGGGCGCGATCGGCATCGCTTATTTTGAAGTGGCGGTGTGCGGCACCGGCGCCACGGCCATCGCCCGCGCCATGCGGCATGCGGCGGACGTGGCGGGTGTGGACGCGGTGGCGCTGGGCTCGGATTTCGACGGCGCGGTTACGGTGCCGTTCGACACCACGGGCGTGGGTACGCTGATCGACGCGCTGTTCGCCGCCGGATTCCAGGAAGACGAGATCGCCAGGATCATGGGCGGCAACGCGCTGCGGGTGCTGCTGGGCGGTTTGTAGACGGAAAGATGCCGAGCACGATCATCATCGGGGGCGGTCTGGCGGGCCTGGCGGCGGCGGCGGCGCTGGGCGGCGCCGGCTTCCGGGTGGAGGTGTTCGAGGCGCGTCCGTTTCTGGGGGGCCGGGCGACCTCCTTTCCTCTGACGCCATCGGACGAAACGTCGGAATCGATCGACAACTGCCAGCACGTGCTGCTGCGCTGCTGCGTCAACCTGCTGGATTTCTATACGCGCCTGGGCGTGCGGGACAGCATCCGGTTCTACCGGGAGTTTTACTTCATCGAGCCGGGCGGCCGGGTGTCCAGGCTGCACCGCGGGTTGCTTCCGGCGCCGCTGCATTTCACGGGATCGTTTCTGGGGCTGCGCTTCCTGAGCGCCGGCGACAAGGCCGCCATCGCGCGCGGGCTGCTGGCACTGCGCCGCGAGCGCACGCGGCGCCAGGACCTGGACCGCATCACCATGCTCGACTGGCTGCGGGAGAAGCGGCAGACGCCGCGGGCCATCGAACGTTTCTGGCGGCAGGTGCTGGTCAGCGCCATCAATGAAGACCTCGATCGCATGGCGGCGCGCCACGGCTTCCAGGTTTTCTGGTTGGGATTTCTGGCCCGCGCCGACGGGTACGAGATGGGCGTGCCGGCGGTGCCGCTGGCAGAACTCTACCGGGCAGAGCAATGGCAGCGCATCGGCGATGTATCGTTGCACTTGCGCGCGCCGGTAGAGCGCATCGCCGCGGACGGCATCATCGCCGGCGGCCGTGAGTACCGCGCGGACTATTACATCTGCGCGCTGCCTTTCGAGCGGCTGGCGGCGCTGGAGGTGCCCGCGCCGGAGTTCGGGCACTCGCCCATCACGGGGGTGCATCTGTGGTTCGACCGCAGCATCACGGAGCTGCCGCACGCCACCCTGCTCGACCGGACCATTCAGTGGATGTTCAACAAGTCGGCGGGCCGTTATCTGCAATTGGTGGTGAGCGCGTCGCGGGAATGGGAGACCAAGGGCCGCGCCGAGATCGTGCAACTGGCATGCGCGGAGTTGGCCGAATTCTTCCCCGCGGTGCGTGCGGCGCGTCTCGAAAAGGCGCACGTGATCAAGGAACTGCGCGCTACTTTTTCGGCCGCGCCGGGCACGGAGGCGCGGCGGCCGCCCGCCGCGACGGACCGTCCCAACCTGTTCCTGGCAGGCGACTGGACCCGGTCGGGGTGGCCGGCCACGATGGAAGGCGCGGTGCGCAGCGGATACCTGGCGGCGGAGGCGGTAGCTCGCGCCAGCGGGCGGACGCGCGCGTTTCTGCTGCCGGATATCGCCTGAAACAGCGTGTCATAATCGAGGAATGCGATCCCGTTTTGCGTTATTGGCCGCCGTGATGGGTGTGTCGCTGATGGCCTGGGGAGCCGGTCCGCCGATGACGAAGATCAGCGTCAAGGTGACCACCATGGGCGGCAAGCCCCTGGAAAGCTCCGAAGTGATCGTGCGCTTCGTGAAAGGGCGGTCGGTAGTCAAGCTCGGCAAGAAGATCCGCACCACCTGGGAGGTACGCACCAACCAGGAAGGCATGGCGAAGATCCCGGAGATTCCGCAGGGAACCATTATGATCCAGGTGAACGCCAAGGGCTACCAGACCTTCGGCCAGACCTATGACATCGGCGAAACGGAGAAGACCATCGCGGTCAAGCTGAATTCACCGCAGGAGCAATACACGGCGCATTGACCTTCAGTGCACCAGGGCGTTGATGGCGCGCACTTTCTCGACGTCGAACTTGGGCTGGCGGTCGTAAGTCATCAGGCCGTTGATCTCCTGCTCCACGTCGGTGAGCTGCGTGTAGCACAGGCCCGCAAAACCGGGGATGCGGGCGATCGCCTGGTACAGCCCGCGCAGGCGCTCCAGGGCCGCGTCGGCGGTCTTCTCGACTCCCGAGTAACCCCAGGCCTGCGGCGGCACTTCGTGTCCCGGCGGGACAAACGCGATGCCGCCGAACTCGGTCAACGACACGGGCGAGCCTTTGTAGCGATAGCCGGGGATCAACGCGGTGCGGTAATTATCGGGCACGCCGGCGCCGGGCTTGCCGAGATCCTGGTAGCGTTGGTAGAGCAGGTCGCCGGTGCGCGCGTAGTCGTGGATGGCGAACAGGTCGGTCAGATCGGTATGCTCCCAGCCGTCGTTATCCACCACCAGGCGCGTGGCATCCAAGGCATGGGTGAGCGTGTACAACGACTTCAGGTGATTCTGCTGGCGCGGATCGCGCAGGTTGGGCACGCCCCAGCTTTCGTTGATGGGCACCCAGATAATGATGGACGGATGGTTGTAGTCGCGCTGGACCGCGGCGGTCCACTCGCGGGTGAAGCGGGCCACGTAGGCATCGTCGTACTCGTAGGCGTTGGCCATCTCGCTGGACACCAGGAACCCCATACGGTCGGCCCAATAGAGGTAACGCGGATCTTCGAGTTTTTGATGCTTGCGCGCGCCGTTGAAGCCCATCTGCTGGGCGAGGCGAATATCATACTGAATGGCTTCGTCGGTAGGCGGGGTCAGGTTGCTGCCGGGCCAGTAGCCCTGGTCGAGCACCATCTTCAGAAAGAACGGCTCGTCGTTCAACAGGACGCGCCCGCGCTCGGCGGTCACCTGGCGGAAGCCGAAATAGGAATGCACGCGGTCGAGCACCGCTCCGGCATGCCGCAGTTCCAGGACGAGATCGTAGAGATTGGGCGAGGCGGGCGACCAGGGCCGGGGTTCGTCGATGCCCAACAGCGCGACGCCGCGGGCGCCGGCGGCGCGAACCGTGGCGGACGCGCCGGATTCGCCGTGGAAGCTGGCGGCCGCGGTGATCTCCAGGTCCGGCTGCGGGCGCGCGATGTCGAACTCCAGGCGCACGGAGCCATCCATGGCGGGCGTGATCTTCACCCGGTCGAGATAGCTGGCGCCTACCGGCTCCATCCACACCGGCTGCCAAATGCCGCTGGTGCGGGTGTAGAAGATGCTGCGCGACTTGGGCTCCCAGAACTGTTTGCCGCGCGGGATGTAGCGATCGGTGGGGGGAAAATGGGCCCGCACGGTGATGGTGTTTTCCTGGGGCCGCAGCCACGGCGTGGCGTCCAGGGTGAACGGCGTATTGCCGCCCTCGTGGCTGCCGGCGAGCTGTCCGTTGATCCAGACCATGGCCCAGTAGTTGACGGCGCCGAAATGCAGCAGCACGCGGCGGCCCTTCCATTCGTCGGGGATGCGTACGGAACGGCGATACCAGATCCAGGGATGGAAGGACGGATCGGCGATGCCGCTCAACCGGCTCTCAAAACAATACGGAACGGTTATGTTCCGGCCGAATTTGTGGCCGCCGGCGGCCCAGCCGGAGTCCAGGCCGGCATTGGCGTCGTCGAATTCGAATTCCCAGGGGCCGTTGAGGCTCCGCCAGGAATCGCGTTGGAATTGGGGCTGGGGATATTCGGGGCGCGGGATGGCGGCTGCGTACAGGCCCCACCCGGCCAGCAGAAGCGTGGCGATGGTCCGCATGCGAAAGCCTATTGTAGTCCGCCACGATGCCGCGGAAAGAGGCGTACCGATCGCGCCATTTTCTAGCTCCATCATCCTGGATAATTCGTACTACCGGCGGGGGCCGATTTTGTGACTGCGATACCATTGCCGTGCTGTAAATCGGACCGCATGATGAGTGCATGAAGAGCAAAGATTCCCGGTTGGACCCGTCGGTGGAACGGCGCGCGTCGAAACGGTTTCCTATCGAGCAGGAAGTATCTTACAAAGTGCTGGATCACCGCGCTACGACGCCGGAGACGGGCGTGGGCATGACCGTGGACATCAGCAGCAAAGGAGTGTTATTCGGCGCGGCGCAGCCGTTGCGCGCGGGCAAGCGCATCGAGATTTGCGTCAACTGGCCGGCGTTGCTGGAAGGCGCATGTCCCCTGAAGTTGGTGGCGGTGGGACGGGTGGTGCGGGTGGAGGCGAACCGCGCGGCGGTACAGATCGAGCAGCACGAATTTCGCACCCGGCGCATTGGGCGGTCGCCCGCGGAGATCGATGCGCCGCGGAAGGGAAGTGCGCGCTTGTGGGGGTGAGGAACCAGCGGCTGAAAACGGTCCGGCCCGGCGTTACCGTATGATTGTAGTTTGAGTCTTTCCCTGACGGCCGAAAACTCGATCGATCAGTACCGCGCCTTGCTGGACGTTTCCGAATCGATTGCGCTCAATCGCGACCTGGACGCCCTGTTTGCGGACCTGGCGCAGCGGCTGCGGGGCGCGCTCCGGTTCGATTATCTGAACCTGGTGCTGCACGTTCCGGAGCGCAACACGATGCGTCTGCGCGTGCTCGCGTCCACGCAGCCGTCCGATTCTTCTTTCTCGGAAACGCCGGTCGAGGAGTCCCCTTCCGGGCTGGTGTGGCAGACGCAGCAGCCGCTGATCATCGATGATATCGAGCGGGACACCCGCTATCCCAAGGTGATGCGCCTGTTGCGGGATCACGGCGTGCGCTCCTGCTGCGTGTTGCCGCTGACCACCGCGCAGCGCCGGCTGGGAGCCATGGGATTGGGGGGCGCGGCGCCGTCCTCCTTCGATCACGCCGACCTGGCGTTGCTGACGCAGGCGGCGCGCCAGGTGGCCGTGGCGGTGGAAAACGTCCTCAATTACGAAAGCGCGCAATGTTACCAGCGGGAGCTCGCGCGCGAGCGCGACCGTCTGCGGGTGGTCCTGGACGTCACCAACGCCATGGTCGGCAACCTGGATCTGCGGGAGCTGTTCCGCGCGGTTTCGGAACTGTTGCGGCGGCTGATCCGGCACGAATACGCCAGCCTGGTGCTGGTGGATCCGGTGCAGGGCCAACTGCGGCTGGAGGCGCTGGATTTCCCCGGCGGCGACAGCCAGATCCACGAAGCGCACTCGGCGTCGGCGGAGGATTCGCCCGCCGCCGAAGCCCTGCGGGCGCGGGAGCCGTTGCTCTGGAATCGCGTGGACGCCGAGCGGTACTCTTCCGACGTCATGCGGCGCCTGCTGGACGCCGGCCTGCAATCGGCCGTATGCATCCCGCTGCTGCGGGGCGACCGGGCGCTGGGCACGTTGAATGTGGCCAGCATGCGCGACGCGAACTTCGCGCGGGAGGACGTCGAACTGCTGGTGCAGATCGGCAACGAACTGGCCATCGCGGTGGAGAACGCGCTGGCTTTCCGCCAGATCGCGGAGCTCAAGGACAGGCTGGCGGAAGAGAAACTGTACCTGGAAGACGAGATCCGCACGGAGTACGATTTCGAGGAGATCGTGGGGGAGAGCCACTCGCTCAAGCGGGTGCTGCGCGATGTGGAGACGGTCGCGCCCACCGATTCGACGGTGCTCATTCAAGGCGAGAGCGGCACGGGCAAGGAGCTGATCGCGCGGGCCATCCACAATCTGGGCGGGCGGCGGGAGCGCACCTTCGTCAAAGTGAATTGCGCCGCGATTCCTACCGGGCTGCTGGAGAGCGAGTTGTTCGGACACGAGCGCGGCGCCTTCACCGGCGCCATCAGCCAGAAGATCGGGCGCTTCGAGCTGGCCCACCAGGGCACCCTGTTTCTGGACGAGATCGGCGACATCCCGCTGGAGTTGCAGCCCAAGCTGCTGCGCGTCCTGCAGGAGCGCGAGTTCGAGAGGCTGGGCAGCAATCGCACGGTGAAGGTGGACATACGGCTGGTGACCGCCACCAACCGGGACCTGGGCCAGATGATCGCCGACCGCCAGTTCCGCGAGGATCTGTATTACCGGCTGAACGTTTTTCCCATCACGCTGCCGCCCCTGCGCGAGCGCCGGGAGGACATTCCGCTGCTGGTCCGCTATTTCACGCAGAAGTACGCGCGGCGCATGAACCGGCGGATCGAGACGATCCCGGCCGAGGCCATGGAGGCGCTGGCGAATGGGAACTGGCCGGGCAATGTCCGGGAGCTGGAGAACTTCATCGAACGGGCGGTGATCCTGACCCGCGGGGCGGCGCTGCACGTGCCGCTGGCGGAGCTGCGCAACAACAGCGATACGGGGGCGCCCGTGGCGCCGCTTTCCACCATGGAGCAGGCCGAACGCGAGCACATCCGGCGCGCGCTCGAGGAATCCAAATGGGTGATCGGCGGGCCGGCGGGCGCCGCCGCGCGCCTGGGGCTAAAGCGTACGACGCTGCAATCGCGGATGCGGAAGCTGGGCATTCGGCGTGGCGCCGGGCAGGGAAGTTAGCATTTGCAGGGTGCCGGTAGTAAAGTGCGCCGGCTCTCTTTCCACATAGCGACTGGAAGGAAGCCGCCCGCATTTTGCGGCGGACGCGGGCCTATGGAATTCGGTCACGCGATCGTAGCGCATTCGAGCGACCTGCCGCCGTGTATCAGAGTAACCCGCGCAGGCCGGCCATCAAGCGCCAAACCGCGCACGGGCCACTGAGATTATTCGGGCGGCGGGTCGGAGAAGACGATGGGTTCGCGGAAGCCGCGGGTCCTTACCGCCGCGTAGGCGATGCCGATGCTCACCCAGGTGGCGCCGGCGATCAGGGCCTGGTGATGCAGGCTCTTCCAAATGTAAAGGCAGAAGAAAAAGCCCAGCAGGGGCGGCAGGAAATTGCCCACCGTTTTGCGATCGCCTCGCAAGTAGTAATGGATGAAGGCGGCGGCGTTGACGCCCATGAATCCGATGATGGCCCCGAAGTTGAGCAATTCGGCGCCCAGCCCGTAGCTCATGGCGAAGGCGCCGATCAGAGCCAAAGCGCCGACGAACAGCACGTTATTGCGCGGGATGCCCCGCTTCGGTTCGATGACGCCGAAGAAGCCGCGGGGGATGTTGTTGTCGCGCCCCATGCCGTAGAGCAGGCGGGCCGCACCGAGCTGCGCGCCCATGCCCGAGCCGATGGTGGCCACCAGCAGCGTCAGGTTCAGCACCTGAAACAGCACCGGACCGCCGGCGCGCCCGGCCACATAAACGAAGGCTGTGTCCACATCCGGATAGCTGCGGAAATTCGGCCATATCAGTTGCGCGGCGTACACCTCGGCGGAGGCCAGCACGCCGGTGATCAGACAGGTGAGCACGGTAGCCAGCAGGATGTTGCGGCGCGGGTCGTGGGCTTCTTCGGACAGCGTGGAGATGCCGTCGAAGCCGATGTAGGTCAGCACCGCGACCGAGGTGCCGGTCGAGATCCGGTTCCAGGAGAAGGTGGTGGGATCGTAGAAGGGCCGCGTCAGCGAGACTCCGTGCTGGTGGAGGAGATAGCGCACGGCGGCCACGAAGAAGTAGACCACCACCACGGACATGGCCAGCACCAGAAACTCATTCGTGCGAGCGCTGGCGCGGATGCCGCGCAGGTTCAGCGCGGTGAACAGCAGGGCGAAGAAGACCGCCCAGATCCAGTACGGGATTTCCGGCACCAGGTTCATGGCCGCCTTGCTGCTCCAGATGGTGCAGATGATGGGGTTGAGGATGTAGTCCATGGCCAGGCCCCAGCCGGTGACGAAGCCCAGCCCGGAGTGGATTTCGCGGCCCACGTAGGTATAGGCGGATCCGGCGCTGGGGTAGGCGCGCGCCATGCGGCCATAGCTGATGGCGGTGAACAACATGGCCACCATGGCGATGAGCACCGTGGTAACCACGTGGCCGTACGCCACCTGGCTGACGACGCCGTAGGGCGGCATGGGCGCGGTCGGTTGGATGAGGATGATGCCGTAGAAGACGAGATCCCACAGCCCCAAGGCCCGCTTGAGACGGGGGCCGGACGCCGTGGAATCCGGTTGCGCTGGACTCGACATGGAAACCCGATTGTGACACAACAGAGATAGGGAATTGGAAGGCCCGGGTTTGAGCGAACGTTGGTTGGCCATCCGGCAGTTGCTGCTGCGGCGGATCCGCTATAGAATCACGCGCGGCGGTGTGCTCTTCACCGTGGCGGTAGTGCTGGTGGGATTTGCCGCGGTAGTCTCCGCCAACAATCTGCTATTCCTGATTCTGGCCACCATGCTCTCGACGCTGATGGTCTCGGGGCTGATCAGCCGGCTGTGCCTGGCCGGGCTGGAGCTGGATTTCCTGGTGCCCGAGCACGTCTCCGCGCGGCGCACCATACCCGCCAAGCTCTACGTGCGCAACCTGAAATTCTGGATGCCGTCCTTCTCGATTCACGTGGTGGGAGTGGGCGAGCAGGCCACATCCGTGCTGCAATCGGCGGTGTATTTCCCGGTGATTCCGGGCAGCGCCACGCTGGAAGAGAGCGTGCAGGTGCATTTCGACCGGCGCGGCGAATATCGCGAGAATCGTTTCGCCTTTCACACCCGGTTTCCTTTCGGCTTCCTGGAGAAGACCGTGAGAATCGTGCTGCGGCGGGAGGTGATCGTATACCCATGCATCGACGCGCAGGCGGGATTTGAAGAGCTGCTGGCGGACCTGGCCGGCGAGATCGAGACGCACTACCGCGGTCTGGGCCGGGACTTCTATCGCATCCGTCCTTACGAAGCGTTCGAGAGCGCGCGTCACGTGGACTGGAAGGCGACCGCCCACACCGGCGCTTTGCAGGTGCGGGAGTTCGCCCGCGACCAGGAACAGACGGTCGAGTTATACCTCGACCTGGAGACGCCGCCGGGGTTCGAAGAATGGTTCGAGCGGGCGGTGGATTGTTGTGCCTTTCTGGCCTGGCGGCTGGCCGGCAAATCCGTCGGCATTCACTTTCGCACGCAGGACCTGGACTTCCGGCTGCCCGAGGAAGGCGACATCTACACCATCCTCAAGTATCTGGCGACGGTCGCCGCGCGGCCCGGCAAGCCGCCGGAAGCGCCGGTGGACGAAACCAGCTTCCCGATTGTTCTCACCGCCCAGCCGGCGCGCTTCAGCGATCCGAACTGGGCGTCGGCGAAGATCATCGGTCCATCGGCTCTGGCGCAGGCGTAAGCCGTAAAGCCCCGGAAGAGCCGCGAACCCGTGATGTAATGGAAATGTTCCGCCGCCGAGGGGCATAGGTATGGAATCAAGCTTCGCTAATGGCGTGCTTTTTCTGCTGCTGGTCGCCGCCGTGGTGGCCATGCTCACGCGCCGCCTGGCGCTCCCCTACATAGTCGGCCTGGTGGCGGCGGGCATGGCCTTGACGCTATTGCGCCACGCGCCCAAGATCATCCTCACGCGGGATCTCATTTTCGATGCCCTGTTGCCCCCGCTGATCTTCGAGGCGGCATTCTATTTGCGCTGGGAGCAACTGCGCCGCGAGCTGCCTTTGATCCTCACACTGGCCAGCGTCGGCGTCATCCTGTCCGGAGCCGTTACGGCAGTGGGCATGCACTTCCTGGCCGGCTGGCAATGGGCGACCGCGGCCACCTTCGGCGCGCTGATCGCCGCCACCGATCCGGTCTCGGTGATCGCTACCTTCCGCGAAGCCAAGGTACACGGGCGGCTGCGGCTGCTGATCGAGGCGGAGAGCCTGCTGAACGACGGCACGGCGGCAGTGGCCTTCGGCGCCGCGGTCCTGTTCACGACCGGACACGCGCTCACGGGCCTGGGGCTGGCGACGAACCTGCTTGCGGTGGTGGGCGGCGGCGTGGCGTGCGGGGTGGCGGTGGCGGGGGCCGCCGTTTTCCTGACGGGTCGCACGGAAGACCACTTGATCGAACTGACCTTTACCACGGTGGCGGCGTGGGGATCCTTCTTTTTGGCGGACCGGCTGGATTTCTCCGGCGTGTTCGCCACCATCGTGGCGGGGCTGATCCTGGGCAACCGGGGCGAGTTGGGGTTGCTCTCCGGCCGCGGCCGCGAGGCGGTGCAGGTCTTCTGGGAATACGCCGCGTTTGTGGCGAATTCATTCGTGTTCCTGTTGATCGGAATACGCGTGGCGGCGCAGGATTTTGCGGCCGTCTGGCTGCTTTGCCTGATCGCCATCGCCTTCGTGTTCCTGGGCCGCGCGTTCGCCGTCTATCCCCTGTGCGCCCTGTTCGGGCGATCGCGGTTGCGGGTGACGTCACCGCATCAACACATTTTGTTTTGGGGCGGACTCCGGGGAGCCTTGGCCCTGGCTCTGGCGCTGGGTCTGCCGGAGGATTTGCCGGAGCGCGGCCAGATCGTCACGGTGAGCTTTGCGGTGGTGGCGTTCTCGATCTTCGTCCAGGGGCTGACGATGTCGCCGCTACTACGGCTGATGCGGCGCTACGTGGGCGCCGAGCCGGAGTGAGCCGGCGGCTGTTCGGATACTCAGGCCTGGCGCAGACCGCGGCGCGCGGCCAGGAAGATTCCATAAGCGCCGGTAAGCGCCGCGCTGAGGCCGGCCGTCAGCGGGCCGCCGATGGCCGCGATCAAAGCCCCCGCCGGGAAATCGCCCAGCGGCCGGACGCCCATCACCAGCAGGGTATTCAGGCTCATGATGCGTCCGCGCATCTGCGGCGGCACGCGGGTCTGCATCAGGGTGATAGCGGTAGCCGTGGCGGCATTCTGGGCGGCGCCCAGGATCAGCAGCGCCAGCATGGAGAGCCACAGCGCGCGGCTGGCCGCGAAGCCGCCCAGCGCCGCGCTCCAGATCAGCACGGCGGTCAGGAACAGTTGGCCCTTGTGCCTGAAGTCTCCCAGCGAAGCGACCGTCAGCCCGCCGACGATGGTGCCGGTGCCCACCGCTGAAAACAGAAAGCCCATTTGGGCCGCGGTGAGGTGCAGGACGTGCAGGGCGAAGATCGGCAGCATCACGGCCGCCGACGGGCCCAGAAACAGCATCGCGCCGTAGCCCGAAATGATGCCCGGCAGCGCGGGATCCCGCGCGGCGGTCGTCAGCGTGACGCGCACGGAGCGCCAAAGCGGTTCTTTCCGCGGTCTCGTGGCGCTGGCGGTGCGCAGCTTGGCCAATGCCACGATCACGGCCAGGTAACTGGCCGCGTTCAGAAAGAAATTCCCGGCATAGCCAATCAGACCCACGGCCACGCCCGCCATGGCCGGGCCGAAGCTGGCGGCGCCCGAGAAGATGATCGACTGCAGCGACACCGCGTTCATGAGCTCGCCGGGCGGCACCAGCGAAGGAATCAGGGAGGCGCGCGCGGGCTGGTCGAAGCTCAGAGCCGCGCCGGAACCGAAGGCCAGCGCCACGATCATCCAGAGGCGCACCCATCCGCCGAGCGCCAGCGTTCCGAGCACCAGGGCCAGCAGCATCAGAAAGCTCTGGGTCACCAGCAGGAGCCGCCGCTTGTCCAGGCGGTCCGCCATGGCGCCGCCTACCGGGGCGAACAGGAAGAAGGCTATCGCCTGCGCCAGCGATACCGTGCCCAGGGCCACCGCCGATCCACCGGTGAGGCGCAGAACCAGGAGCGCCTGCGCCACGATCTGCATCCAGGTGCCGGTGGCGGAAACGAACAGCCCGGCCCACAGCATCCGAAAATCGCGGTAGCGCAGAGCGCCGAATGGCCCGCGCTTGGATCCAAACATGGCCAACTTAATAATTGACCACAAATGCTATACTGTCCCCCATAGGAGGGAAGCGTGAACTGGACAACGCCTGATTTCGAAGAAGTATCCGTCAGTTGCGAAATCAATTCCTACGCACCGGCCGAACTCTAACGTGCTGGTCAGCGTGCTCGGCGCCTCTGCCGGCGGCGGATTTCCGCAATGGAATTGCAATTGCGATCAGTGCCGCCGGTTGCGCCAGGGCCGTCTGAAAGCGCGGCCGCGCACGCAGATCCAGGTAGCGGTTAGCACGGGCGGGCGCCAATGGCATCTTCTGGGCGCCTCTCCCGATCTCACCCGTCAGATCGAATCGGATCCTTGTCTGCATCCGCGCGCGGGCTTGCGCGATTCGCCGATCGCTTCCGTAATCCTTCCCTGCGCGGAAGTGGACCAGTCACTGGGGCTATTGCTGCTGCGCGAATTTCAGCCGTTCACGGTCTACGCCACGCGATCGGTGCGCGACGTATTGGCCCGAGGCAACAGTATGTTTGGCATGCTCGAGCGGGTGGCGGACCAGGTCCGCTGGCGGGAAATGGTTCCCGGCGTGGAGTGCGAGCTGGAGCCGAAATTACGAATCGAACCCATTCCGCTGCCGGGCGGCTATCCGGGATATGTGCCTGCGGAAACCCTGGCCCGCTGCGATCCGGCGGAAGCCGTGGTGGGGCTGTCGGTCGAAGGCGGCGGACGTCGTCTGCTGTTCCTGCCGGGAGTGGCGGCTATCGATGACGCCCTGCTGGCGCGCATCGCGGCGTGCGATTTGCTGCTGCTGGACGGCACCTTCTGGTCCGACGACGAATTCGCCCGCGTGCAGCCCGGCGCGCGCCCGGCCCGCGCCATGGGCCACCTGCCGATCTCCGGTCCCGGCGGCAGCCTGGAGCGCCTCGCCGGTGCTCACCGCCCGCGCAAGGTCTACATACACATCAACAACACGAATCCGATCCTGGACGAAGAGAGCGCCGCGTACCAGGAAGTAACGCGGGCGGGCTGGGAGGTGGCCTGGGACGGGATGAGAATAGAACTATGACCGGCTGCCAGGATCTGTTGACAGCCGAAGAACTGCACGCGCGGCTGCAAGCGGTGGGCGACCAGTTCTACCACCATCGCCATCCCTTCCACCTGTTGATGCACGAGGGCAAGCTGACCCGCGGCCAGTTGCAGGCCTGGGCTTTGAACCGCTATTACTATCAGAGCCGCATTCCGATCAAAGACGCCATCATCCTGTCGCGATCCGAGGATCCGGACTTCCGGCGCGCCTGGCGCAAACGGCTGGTGGACCACGATGGCAGCCGCGCGGGCGACGGCGGCATCGAGCGCTGGCTGCTGCTGGCGGAAGCCACCGGGCTCGACCGCGATCGCGTGATCGCGGCGCGCGAGATTCTGCCCGGGACGCGTTACGCCGTGAACGCCTATCTTCACCTGGTCAGCCACGGTTCGCTGCTCGAAGCGGCGGCCTCGTCGCTCACCGAACTGTTCTCCAAGCGGCTGATCACCCTGCGCATGGATGCTTTGCGCCGGCACTACGCGTGGATGGAGCCGGGACTGTCGTATTTCGAGGCGCGCCTCACGCAAGCACCCGAGGACGCAGCTTTCACGCTGGACTGGGTGACCCGGCAGGCGCGGACGCGCGCGGAGCAGGAACAGGCGATCGGCGCGCTGCGCCAGAAATGCGACATCCTGTGGGCGCAGTTGGACGCGCTTTATCACGCGTACGTCCAACCCGGCTGGCCGCCGCCCGGAGCGTTCCAGCCATGACCGCTTCGAGCGTCCCGCGCCTGGCTCGCGGCTGCCGTCTGCAGGATACCGCGGAGGGCTGGGTGCTGCTGATTCCGGAGGGAGTGCTGCGGCTCAGCGGTCCGGGTCCGCAGATACTGCGGCGCTGCGACGGCGCGCATTCGTTTGCGGAGATCGTGCGCGAACTGGGCGCGGAGTTCGGCGCGGCGGGCGATGAGCGGGTGGCGTCGGAAACCGGCGCATTCCTCGACCGGCTGGTGGAGCGCCAGGTAGTGATCGTGGAGTGACGTTGCGGCCGCAAGCTCTGATCGCCGAAATCACGCATCGCTGCCCGCTGCACTGTGTCTACTGTTCGAATCCGCTGGCTATGCGTCCGCGGGGCGAGGAGATGGCGGCGGCGGACTGGGCGCGCATCTTCGGCGAAGCCGCGGAACTGGGCGTGTTGCATGCTCACCTGACTGGGGGCGAACCGCTGGCGCGGCCGGACCTGGAGGCTTTGGTCGGCGCCGCCCGCGCCGCCAAACTGTACGTGAACCTGATCACCTCCGGCGTGGGCTTGAGCGAGCGGCGCCTGGACGCACTGATTGCGGCGGGCCTCGACCACCTGCAACTCAGCTTTCAGGACGCCGCGGAATCGCCCGCCAACGAATTTGCGGGAGCCCGCGCGCACGCGCGCAAACTGGCGCTGGCAGGGCTGGTCCGCGCGCGGCCGATCGCTTTCACGGTGAATGCGGTAGTGCATCGCCAGAATCTGGATCGCCTGGACGAAATTGTCGCCATGGCCGATGATCTCGGCGCCGACCGCCTGGAGATCGCCAACGTGCAGTATTACGGCTGGGCGATCGAGAACCGCGTCCGGCTGCTGCCCACGCGCGCGCAGATGGAAGCCTGCGTCGCCGCGGTGGAGGCGCACCGCCAGCGCCTGAAGGGGCGCATGCGCATCGACTTCGTGCCGCCGGACTACTACGCGCGCTATCCCAAAGCCTGCATGGGCGGCTGGGGACGATCGCTGCTGCTGGTCGATCCGGCGGGCTGGGTCCTGCCCTGCCACGCCGCGGGCGTGATCCCGGATCTGGAGTTCGACAACGCACAACATCGGCCGCTCGGCTGGATCTGGGCGGAGTCCGCCGCGTTGCGGCGCTTTCGCGGAGAGGATTGGATGCCGGAGCCGTGCCGTAGCTGCGACCGAAGGCATGAGGATTTCGGCGGCTGCCGCTGCCAGGCGATGCTGCTGGCCGGCGATGCGGCGGCCACCGACCCGGTCTGCTCGCTGTCGCCCGGCCGTCCGCGGGTGGACGCCATACTGGAACAGATCCACGGCGCGCCGGCGGAGGGCGGCGCCTGGGTCTATCGCATCGATCCCGCCTGAGGCGTCTGCATACTACAGCATCATGTAGTTGACTGTGCCGGTCTATGCTTTACAAGTGGGAAAGGGCGGCTTCAAATTACAGCCGTTGGCCGAAGGAGCCTGCACACCGCTCGATCTGACGCATCCACCGCCGCCACCCAAACCAGGCGACGGGCCGCCCAATCTCTGCGGCGTGATGATGATGGGTCGCGCAGGTAAAGGCGAGATGACGATGGACGTGCGGGGATCCACCATAACGCAATTCGCGCAGCGCCTTTCGGGGCGTCTGGACCGTACCGTCATCGATCGGACAGGCATCGCCGGCAAGTTCAATTTTCACGTGGAGTTCGCGCCCGATCCCCGCATGGCGGGCCAGCCATTCCCGGGTCGCGACAACGTACCGGAGCCGTCGCACGCCGACACGGGTCTGAACCTCTTCACCGCGGTTCAGGAACAACTCGGACTGAAGCTTCAAGCCGCGAAGGGTGCGGTGGACGTGCTGGTGATCGATCACGTCGAGAGGCCCTCGGAAAACTGACACGCACACGCCCCAGTGTGTGTTGCCTCTCAGCGGCATGGAACGTGCACTGCTGGACCAGCGGGACCCTTATGTCTGCACGATTACAGTCCGGAAAACGGATCGCGTCTTTTCTATCCATCGGTTCTCTGGCGCTGGGCGCGTGGTGCGGGTGCGCGGAGGCGCAATCCGGCAGCCGGTCTGCCGGCAGCGCGAACCGGGGGATGCTATCGCCCGTGGCGAACTCGGTCACAGCCCCCGGATATGTCTCGATGACGCAGGGCGAGAGGTTTCGTTACTACGTCAAGCACATGCTCAGCCCCGAATCGTTCGTCAGGTCCGCGGCCGCGGCGGGCATTAACCAGGCTTTGAATACACCGCACGAATGGGGACAAGGAGCCGAGGGTTACGGCCGGCGCTTCGCCAGCTCGTACGGCGGACACATCGTCGAGTCGACGGTCCAATACGGCATGGCGGCCGCTTTGCACGAGGACGATCGCTACTTTCGCTCCGGAGAGACCGGCTTCGGCAGACGCTTGAAGTACGCAGTAGCGAGCACGTTTCTGGCCCGCCATGAGGACGGCAGCCGCCACATCTCCATCTCCAGCCTGACCGGCTACGCCGCGGCGGCCGGCATATCGCGGGTCTGGCAGCCGCAAAGCACGCAGGGGCCGCTGCATGCCTTGGACGGCTTCGCCATAGAGATCGCCGCGGCCGCCGGGTTTAACGTGGCCCGCGAGTTTTTACCGGGCATTTTCCATAGCCATGCCACCGTGGCGGCGGCCACAAGTCCCGCGCATTGACGGGGCCGGCCATGGCAAAGAAGACCAATCCACTGAAACTCAGCGTCCTGCTGCGGCCGCACTCCAAGTCCCTGGCCGTGGCTCTGCTGGCGATCGTCGGGGAAGGCGCGGCGAACCTGCTGGATCCCTGGCCGCTGAAGATCGTCATCGATAACGTACTCAAATCCCAACCGATACGCGGTTGGCTGCCGCGGCTGATTGTGCCGCTGGCGCACGGCGACCGGCTGACCGTCCTGAAGTTCGCGGCGGTCGCCGCGCTGGCCATCGCCGCGCTGGGCGCGCTGTGCTCGTACACCGAGAAGTACCTGACCACCAGCGTGGGCCAGTGGGTGATGCACGATCTTCGCCTGCGGCTGTACTCGCACATACAGAGGCTGTCGCTGGCCTACCACGACCACAAGCAGACCGGCGACCTGGTGAGCCGCGTCACCAGCGATATCAGCGCGATCCAGACTTTCATCGCATCGGGCCTGCTGGGCGCGCTGATCAACAGCCTGACGCTGGTGGGCATGGTGGCGGTCATGTTCTATTTGAACTGGCGCTTCACCCTGATCGCGCTCAGCGTGGCGCCCGCCCTATTTGTGCTGGTGTACACATACACGCGCCGCATCAAAAACGCGGCGCGGGAGGTGCGCAAAAAAGAGGGTGAAATTGTTTCCGTCATCCAGGAAGTGTTGTCCTCCATCCGGGTGGTGAAGGCGTACGCGCGCGAAGAGTACGAACAGACCCGGCTGGAGGAGGAGAGCCTGGAGAGCGTGGATATCGCGCTGCGCGCCCGCGGCCTGAAGGCCCGCCTGGCGCCGCTGGTAGCGATCCTGGTGGCGGTCGGCACCAGTATGGTGCTGTGGTTCGGCGCACGCATGGTGCTGGCCGGGGGCCTGTCCGCCGGCTCGCTGATCGTCTTCATCCTGTACCTGAACAAGATGTACAAGCCCATGCAGGAGCTCTCCAAAATGACGGATGCCTGGTCGCGGGCGCAGGTCGGTTACGAACGCATCCGGGAGGTTCTGGAGATCGACGGCGAAGTGACGGACTATCCGGGCGCGCGGACCGCGCCGCGGCTGCGGGGGCGCATCGAATTCGACCACGTCACGTTCGGCTACCAGCCCGGATTCCCGGTGCTGCACCAGGTCAGCTTCCGCATCGAAGCCGGGCAGGTAGCCGCCCTGGTGGGGCCCACGGGAGCCGGCAAAACCACTATCATCAGCCTGATCCCGCGCTTCTACGATCCGGCATCCGGCGCCGTGCGCATCGACGGCATCGACGTCCGCCGGTTCCGGATGCAGTCGCTGCGGCGGCAGATCAGCTTCGTATTGCAGGAGACCCTGCTGTTTCACGCGCCGGTGTGGAACAACATCGCTTACGGCAGACCGGGCGCCAGCCGGGCGGAGATCCTGCGCGCCGCCGAACTCGCGAACGCGCACGAGTTCATCGAAAAGATGCCGCAAGGCTACGATACGCTGATCGGCGAGCGCGGCGTCACCCTCTCGGGCGGCCAGCGGCAGCGCATCGCCATCGCGCGGGCCATCATTCGCGACACGCCTATATTGATCCTGGATGAGCCGAGCACGGGATTGGATGCCGCTTCGGAAAAGCTGGTGTTTGAAGCTCTGGACCGGCTGATGGAGGGCCGGACCTCGATCGTGATCGCCCACCGGCTGTCCACCATCCGGCGCGCGGGAATCATCTTCGTCGTAAAGGACGGCGCGATTCTGGAAAGCGGCATGCACGATGAGTTAGTCAAAAGCGGCGGCCTGTACGCCGAGCTTTACGAACTGCAATTCGGGGCGGAGGCACGGGCCGGCATGGCTTGACCACGGGAGGATCGATTATGTCACCAGCGAAGCTCAGCAATACGCTGCAGGCAGGCTTCGTCCGCACCGAGCTGGAAACCGGGCATCGGATGCTGGCCGCTGCTATCGGCCAGCGACGCGCGGGCCAGGATGCGACCGCCGCGCAGTCGCTGGACCTGGCGCGGCTGGCGCTGGCGGGAGCGGAGCGGCACCTGTCGGCGGTCAGCCTGCCGGGTGGGGCAGCCGGAGAACTAGAGCACTGGCTGGAGGAGTTGCGCGGCCGGATCCATGAATTTGAGGCCGGCAGATAGCGCCGCGGGCAACCCCGGCGCGCCTCACAACTCCGTCAGGGCGGCGATGCGATCCTGCACGACGCGCGCGAACCCGGCCACTTCCGGCTCCGTGTATCCAGCGGCGCGGAAGGCATCCTGAATCTGCCGTGGAGATAGGCGCGAGAGCAGATCTCCCATCCAGCGCGCATCGGCGTGCGGAATGTCTCCGCCGATCCAGCGGAGGCGAAGACGGCGGAAGTAGTCGCGCGGATGGACCAGCCACAGGAGCGCCGGCCGGGCGGGCGTCTCGAAGTCCACCGTCAGGCCGTCGTCGCGGCGGATGAATTTCGCGTGCTGGTACGACCGGAGGTTGCCCTTGGCTTTCGAGAGCGGCCAGGTGGGACCGGCCGTGCCGAAGCTGGATCCCAGGTCGCTCACCATGTAAACTCTCTCGCCCGCCGGATCGCGATACACGGAATTATTGATATCTTTCAGGTCCCAGTTGTTCATTACGGCCATCATCACGCGCAGTCCGTTCCACGCACGCGTTCCGGCGAAAAGACCATGGCGCCAGGACCAGTCTCCCAGCTTCTTTTCATCTTCTCTTTTAAGGCGGACGTTGCGCAGGGATCCATCCGGCATCATCAGGTGGTTACCCCGGTGCAGGTGGGCCGGCATATTCCGGACGCGCAGGGTCGCCAGGAAATAGTCTTCGTTCGCGTTATAGCCGACCGCCCACAGAAGCCGCGTGGCAACCGTCTCCGGACGCGCCTCGACGCCCAGCTTCACTTTCCACTTCACGCCGTTGGCGTCGCGAATGACGAACTTGGGATTGGTACCGGCCATATCTTCCTTGACAAACGTGTACGGGCCGCGCGGCTGGTGCGCGCGCCCGCCGGGTCCATAAAAGAGGTCGCGCGACGCGATATCCGCCGGGTCGTGCCACAGCTCCGCCGGGCCTTGATCCGGGATTCGGATGTCACTATGTTTCCGGGCCGCACCGGCGACGGAAAGACTTGACCCCATCGCCAGCAACATTACGATAAGTGGACTTATTCTCACAGACATTGATTCCCCGCTCCTTCACTGGTGGGTGAACTGCTCAGTGAATTGCAAGAACAGTACCAGCGATAACTGGATCACCATGAAACTACTGATACAACCCGGAGACGGTGCGAATTCACTGGTCAAAGCCATTCACGGCGCGAAACACAGCATCGAGATCGCTATCTTCCGCTTCGACCAGCGTGAGATCGAAAAAGCCCTGACCCATGCGGTAGGCCGCGGTGTCTCCGTGCGGGCCCTGATCGCGCACACCAACAGGGCGGGGGAGGACAACCTGCGCCGCCTGGAATTGCGGCTGTTAGGCGCCGGCGTGACCGTGGCGCGAACCGCGGACGACCTCCCGCGGTACCACGGCAAGTTCATGATCGTGGACCGCCGGGAGTTGCATCTGCTGGCCTTCAATCTCACCTACCAGGACATCGAACACTGCCGCAGCTTCGGGGTGGTGACGCGCAGCCAGAAATTGGTACGCGAGGCGGGCCGGCTCTTCGATGCCGACAGCAAGCGGATTCCATACGAACCTGCCTTGGATAACCTGGTGGTCAGCCCGGTAAATGCGCGGCGGCGGCTGGATTGCTTCATACGCGGCGCGCGAAAAGAGCTGCTGATCTACGACCCGAAGGTCAGCGACGAGGGTATGTTCGGTTTGCTGGAGGAACGCGCCCGGGCGGGCGTCGAGATCCGGATTATCGGCAAAGTGACGCGCCCGAGTTCGCGCCTCGAGGTGCGCAAGCTGCGGCCGCTGCGCCTGCACACGCGCACCATGATCCGGGACGGCAAAGTCGCCTTCATCGGCAGCCAGAGCCTGCGCGGAATCGAGCTCGACATGCGCCGCGAGGTTGGCATTATCTTCCGCGATCCCAAGGTAGTGAGCCAATTAGTTCACACCTTTCACGGCGACTGGCTGGGAATCGAACAGAACAAGGATGCGACGGAACGAAAATCGGCGCCGGTGGAAAAGCTGGCCAAGGAGGTCGTCAAGGCGGTGGCCAAGGAACTGCCGGCCGTCGCGCCGGTGGTGGATACCGTGGTGAAGGAACTCGTGTCGGAGGCCGGCTCGCTCGATTTGAATCGCGAGAGCGTCGAAGAGACCGTAAACGAAGCGGTAAAAGAGGCGGTGAAGGAAGCCATCAAAGATGCCGTGGAGCAGGCGGTCGAGCAGCACAACGGCGGAAACTAACTTGTTCACTGTAGTCCAAATCGCACGCGATGTTATAAGTGAGGTAAAAACTACTAAGTGCCCATCGCGACTATTCTCTCACCGCCACCCATTACTGAGACACTTACCGGAAATGGTACGCCGCGTGCCGTATGATTCGTCAAGAGCTGTCTGGGAACGTTCCGGGCGGCATCTTGAGAATGTTAGGAAAGGAACAATCTTTCATGAAGCGTCATTTACTCACTCCTTCACGGACGATGCTAGCGGTGCTCTCCGGAATGCTGATCACTGCCGGCATCTTCGCCAGTCCGGCGCGCGCGGATGAATGGGACAAGCGGACGATTCTGACGGTACGCAATCAGCCGATTCAGATCCGGGACACGGTGCTGGAACCAGGCCAGTACGTGTTGCGGCTGCTGGACTCGCAGAGTGACCGCCACATCGTGCAGATTTTCAATCGCGATCAGACCCACATCATCAACACCGTGTTTGCGATCCCCGCCGAGAGGATCGAACCTACCGGGCATACCGCGTTTACGTTTTGGGAGACACCTCCCGGAACGGCCAGAGCCATGCGCACCTGGTACTATCCGGGTGACACCATCGGCAACGAGTTTCCATACCCCAAGCATCTGCAGCAGATAGCGATGGCCATGCCGGCTCCCGCGCCTGCTCCGGCGCCCGCTCCGGTGGCGGCCCCGCCGGAGCCTGAACCCGCGCCGGCGCCCGCGCCCGCGCCTGCTCCCGCTCCCGTAGAACAGCCGCCCGCCGCCGAGACAACGCCGGCTCCCGCGGCTCCGGCCGCGCCCGAGCAGCCCCAGGAACTGCCCAAGACCGGCAGCCCGTATCCCCTTATCGGACTTTCCGGAATCTTCCTGCTGAGTCTGTACGGCTTGCTCCGCTGGCGGCGTTCAGCGTAAATTCGAATCGAGACGACCGACCCATGAACCGGCGCACGGCAATCCGAAGCCTGATGGTTGCCGGCGCCGTGTCGTGGATTGGCCGCCGTTTTCCCGCGGCGGCGGACGACCCTTCCGAATTTATCATCCACAGCGACGTGCGCCTGGTGCTGCTGGACGTCAGCGTCAAAGACCGCGATGGCGGCTTCGTCGCCGGCCTTTCCAAAGCCGACTTTCAGGTCTTCGAGAACGGCATGCCGCAACAGATCACCGTTTTCGGCAACAACGACATTCCCGTCACCGTAGGCCTGGTGGTCGACAGCAGCCTGAGCATGATGCCCAAGCGCGCCGCGGTGGTCGAGGCCGCCTCCACGTTCGTGGAGGCCAGCAATCCGCACGACGAGATCTTCGTACTCAATTTCAATGACACGGTGAGACCCGGCCTGCCCGCGGGCGAGCTGTTTTCCGACAATGTCAAACAATTGCGCGCGGCCATCTTCCGCGGCCTGCCGGAGGGACGGACAGCGCTTAACGATGCGGTGATGGAAGGCCTGCAGCAACTGGAACTGGGAAAAGAGGACAAAAAGACATTGATCGTCATCAGCGACGGCGGCGACAACGCCAGCAAGCACACCCATCGCCAGATGATGGAGGCGGTCGAACGCAGCATCGCCACCATTTATACGATCGGTCTGTTTGAGCCGCTGGATCCGGACCGGAATCCCCATGTGTTGAGCAAGCTGGCCAACGTCAGCGGGGGGATCGCGTACTTTCCGGATCCCTACCGGCCGAAAGATCTGGCCGAAGTGTGCCGGGAGATCGCCAAAGACATACGCACCCGCTACACGCTGGGTTACAATCCGCCAGTCCGGAACGGAGGCAACCTGCGGCGCATTCATGTGACTGTATCGGCACCCGGCCGCCACCGGCTGATCGCCCGCACCCGCAGCAGTTATCGCTACGACGAGGCCGCGGCGCAAACCGCCCGCTCGTAGCGCCGTCCACGCATCCCGCCCGATAGTTCTCCGCAAGGCGATATACTCGCTATTCCCGGAGATTCCAATCCGATATGCGCCTTCGCACGTTTCCGGTCTTTCTGGCCTTTCTGGCCATGGGCTTCGCCGACGCCGTCGGCCCGTTTGTCAGCCTGGCTAAAAACGAATTCCAGCTTTCGAACACGGTAGCCACGCTCATCCCCTTCGTGGGATTCAGCATGTTCGGCCTGCTGTCGATCCCCATGGGCGTCTTCCAGGATAAGCGCGGCAAGAAGTTCGTACTGATGCTGGGTCTGCTGGTGGCCCTGCTGGGCCTGCTGAATGCGGCGTTCGGGCTGGCCTCCTTCGCGCGCTTTTTGGTTACTGTCCTGCTCCTGGGCGCGGGTGCGGCGATCCTCCAGGTGTCAGGCAATCCGATCATGCGCGATGTGTCGGATCCCGGCAAATACTCCCGGAATCTCTCGCTGGCCCAGTTCGTCAAAGCCATCGGCTCACTCTCCGGCCCCATGATCCCCATGATCGCCGCGCGCTATTACGGCGTGAGCTGGAAGGTGATTTTTCCCATCTATGCCGTGGCCCTGGTGATCGCGGTGGTGGCCGTGGCCGGGCTGCGCGTGGAAGAGAAGAAGAGCGAACATCGCGCGGCCACCTTCGGCTCCTGCTTCGCGCTGTTGACCAGGCCCTACGTGCTGATGATGGTCGCCGCCATCTTCTTTTATGTAGGTGCGGAGGTCTGTGTCAGCGCCGGCATCCCGCTCTACCTGAAAGAACGCTTCGCGGTGGACATCAACAAGTCGGGACTGCTGGGCACCGGACTGTTCTTCACCGCCCTGACGATCGGCCGGTTTTCCGGCGGCGTGATTCTGAACTGGATGGCCCCGCGCAAATTCTTCCGCGCGACCTGCGGCTTGTCCGTGGTCGCTCTGCTGGGATTGTTCGTCCCCGACCGCACCCTGGCCGTGACCGCCTTCTTCGTGGCCGGCCTGGGATTCGCCAATGTCTTTCCGCTGGTCTTCTCCATCGCCGTGGATGCCATGCCGGAACACACCAATGAGCTGTCCGGCTTGATGGTTACCGCTATCGTGGGCGGCGCCTGCCTGCCGCCGCTGATGGGTGTGGTGGCGGACCACAGCTCGGTGCTGTTGAGCTTCCTGGTGCCGCTGGCTGCCATCTTATACATCTCGTGGACGGCCTTGCGGAAATAATCTATGCAGAATTACGACCACGACCCGCGCATCGTCATGACCCTGGACGCCGGCGGCACCAACTTCGTCTTCTCCGCGATGCAGGCCAACCGCCCGGTGGTCCCCAGCTTCGCGCTGCCCGCCTACGCCGATCAACTGGATCGCTCGCTGGCTACCATCGTGGAAGGCTTCCGCCGGACCCAGGCCCAACTTACGGCGCCGCCCGTAGCCATCAGTTTCGCCTTCCCCGCGCCGGCGGACTATTTTAACGGCATCATCGTCCGCCCGGGCAACCTGCCGGCCTACCGCGACGTGGCCCTCGCGCCCATGCTCGAAGACAAGTTCGGCCTGCCCACTTACATCAACAATGACGGCGACTTATTCGCGTACGGCGAAGCTACCGCCGGTTTTCTGCCTTATGTGAACGGCCTGCTGGAGCAGGCCGGCAGTCCCAAGCGCTACCGCAACCTGTTCGGCGTGACACTGGGCACCGGGCTGGGCGGCGGCATCGTGCGCGACGGCGAGTTGTTTGTCGGCGATAACTCCGTGGCGGGAGAAATCTGGCTGGCGCGTCACAAGCTGGAACGCGATACCAACGCGGAGGAGGGCGCCTCGATTCGCGCCGTCCGGCGCGCTTATGCCGCGGTCGCGGGTCTGTCGCTGGCGGACACGCCGGAGCCCAAGCAGATCTACGAAATCGCCGAAGGCCGCGCGGCGGGCCATCGTCAGGCTGCCGGGGAAGCCTTCCGCCGCATGGGCGAGGTGGCCGGCGATGCCATTGCGCAAGCCATCACCCTGATCGACGGCCTGGTGGTGATCGGCGGCGGGATCGCGGGCGCGCATCGCCAGTTTCTGCCCGCCGTGGTGGATGAAATGAACGGCACCTACGTCGCGCCGGACGGCCAGCGATTTCCACGGCTGGGCATCCGCGCCTTCAACCTGGAGGATCCGGCGCAACGAGATGAGTTTCTGAAAGGCGAGACGAAGGAGTTAACGGTCCCCGGCAGCGCGCGCAAGGTCAGGTTCGACGCATTGCAGCGCACCGGCGTGGGTATCACCCGGCTGGGGACCAGCGAAGCCACGGCCATCGGGGCCTACGCCTTCGCTCTCCGCCGTCTCGGCGAACGATCATGAAGCACTACATACTGACGGCCCTGTTAGTCATACCGCTGCTCGATGCGCAGACTTATACTCTCGGCGTCGGCGTTTATCCCGGAGAGCCCAGCGAGAACTTCGCTCCTGTAACCCGCCCCGATCAGAGTTACCGCAACTTAGCCCTGCATCGCGCCGCCTACCAATCGAGCAGTTACGATTACAATCTCACCTCCCAGTTGATCACCGACGGAATCAAAGAGACCGCTCTGCCGCGCTGGGTGTCCGTCTCGACCAGCCAGCAGGGGACGCTCCCCAAGAACGAGCGCGAGTGGCTGCTCGATCACAACTGGGTGACCGGCGTGCCCCTGCGCGGCGACAAGGGCTGGGTGCAGTTGGAAATGGACGGCGGCGACAGTCCCCTGGAGGTGGACCGCATCGCCATCGATGCGCGCGTCCGCACGGGCCAAGGCGACGCGGGATGGACCTGTGTGGTGTCCGGCTCCGATGACGGCCAAAGCTGGAAAGAACTCGGCCGTGCCGGCGGCGACGGCCGTCCCACGCGTGAGTTCAAGCCCTCCGTGCCGCTGGCTTCCCCGTCCGGCAGCCGTTTCTACCGCGTGGAACTCTCCGCGCCCAGCGCCGTGTTCTGGCAGGTCGGCGAGATCGAACTGTTCCACGGGAACGCCCGCGTGGAAGCCGGCGGACCGTATCACTTCACCAGCGCATGGAAAAGCGCGGGCAGCGGCGAAGAATGGGTCTACGTGGACCTGGGCGCGGTCTGCACCTTCGATCGCGTGGCGCTCTCCTGGATCCGTTCCGCCGCCGAAGGATCGCTGCAGGTCTCCGACGATGCGGTGAACTGGAAGACCGTCCGGCCGCTGGCCGACGATATGAAGCTGCCGCATGGCGAGCGCGCGCGCTACGTGCGCGTGCTGCTGACCAAAGCGGCCACCCCGGACGGCTACATTCTGAGCGAACTGGAAGTCTTCGGGCGCGGCGGACCGGCCGTGTATCCCAAGCCGTCGCCGGCCGCCCGCGCCGATGGCCGCGTGGATCTGGCGGGCGGCGGGTGGCGCATCCAGCGCGACTCGCTGGTCACCGCGGACGCCATGTCGCTCTCGCAGCCCGGATTCTACGATGGCGACTGGCTGGTGGCCACCGTCCCCGGGACCGCGCTCACCAGTTACTACAATGCCGGCGCGCTGCCCGATCCTAACTTCGGCGACAACCAACTGGCGATTTCGGACTCGTTCTTCTATGCCGATTTCTGGTATCGCGACGAGTTCGTCGTCCCGCCGCCCAAGCCCGGCCAGCACGTCTGGCTCAATATCGACGGCATCAACTGGAAAGCGGATGTCTTTTTCAACGGCGAGAAGCTGGGGCGCATCGAAGGCGGCTTCATGCGCGGCCGCTTCGATGTCACCGGCCGGATCCACCCCGGCGCCAAAAACGCCCTGGCCGTGCGCGTACAGAAGAACGCCACGCCCGGCAGCATCAAGGAAAAGACCTGGCAGAATCCGGATAAGAACGGCGGCGCGCTGGGGGCCGATAACCCGACCTTTCACGCCTCCATCGGCTGGGACTGGATCCCCGCCATCCGCGGGCGCGACACCGGTATCTGGAACAACGTCTATCTCACTACGACCGGCCCGGTGACCATCGATGATCCGTTCGTCGACAGCAAAGTGGGCGAGGGCGCCGATGTCACCATCGAAGCCACTTTGCACAATCACGACACCCAGCCGGTCGCCGGCACGCTGCACGGCAGCTTCGGCGCCGTGAGCTTCGATGAGCCGGTATCGCTGGCGCCCGCCGCCGCGCAGACGATCCGGCATTCGCTGCACCTGGACAGTCCCAAACTCTGGTGGCCGGCCGGTTACGGCGATGCGAACCTGTACCCGGTCCGGCTGCGATTCGAAACCGCCGCCAACACGATCTCAGACACGCGATTGTTCAATGCCGGCGTACGGCAGTTCACTTACAGCGAGGACGGCGGCGCGCTGAAGATCTGGATCAACGGGCGGCGATTTATCCCCCGCGGCGGCAATTGGGGATTCTCGGAATCAATGCTGCGCTACCGCGCCCGCGAATACGATGCCGCCGTGCGTTATCACCGCGAGATGAACTTCACCATGATCCGCAACTGGGTGGGCCAGATCGGCGAAGACGCCTTCTACGACGCCTGCGACAAGTACGGCATCGTGGTCTGGCAGGACTTCTGGCTGGCCAACCCTTACGACGGCCCGGACCCCGACGACAACGACCTGTTCATGCGCAACGTCCGCGATACGGTTCTGCGTATCCGCAGCCATCCGTCGATCGGCCTCTACTGCGGCCGCAATGAAGGCATGCCCCCCAAGCCGCTCGAAGACGGCATGCGCCAGGCGCTCGCCGAATTGCATGCGTCGATCCACTATATCTCCAGCTCGGCGGACGGTCCGGTAAGCGGCCACGGTCCGTACCAGGCGATGCCGGTCAAGTTCTACTTCGCGCAGCGGGCCACCCCCGAGCTCCACAGCGAACTGGGCATGCCCAACATCGTCACCATGGACAGCCTGCGCCTGATGATGCCGGAGTCCGCCATGTGGCCGCAGGGCCGCATGTGGGGCCTGCACGATTTTTCCCTCGAAGGCGCGCAGGGCGGGGCATCCTTCCGCCAGCGGATCGAGAACAGCTACGGCGGCGCCGGCAACGCCGCCGATTGGGTGCGCCTGGCGCAGTTTGTCAATTACGAAGGCTATCGCGCCATGTTCGAGGCCCAAAGCAAGAACCGCATGGGGCTGCTCATCTGGATGAGCCATCCGGCATGGCCGTCGTTCGTCTGGCAAACCTACGACTATTACCTGGAGCCCACGGCGGCTTACTTCGGAGCGAAGAAAGCCTCCGAGCCGCTGCATATCCAGTGGAATCCGCTGACCGGCGACGTCGAGGTCGTCAACTACAGCGCGGGCGAGCAGAAGGGTCTGACGGCCTCCGCGGAGATCATCAACATGACCGGCGAGAGCCGGTGGCAGAAGACAGCCACTCTGGACAGCGCCGAAGACAGCGTCGCCTCGCCCATCCACATCGCCTATCCCGACGGCCTGACACCGGTCCATTTCATCCGCCTGAAGCTGACTGGCGGCGGCGCCACGGTCTCCGAGAACTTCTACTGGCGCGGCACCGAGGAGTACAACTACCGCGCCCTACGCGATCTGCCGAAGGTGAAGCTGGACGTTGCCACCCACGTCGCGCGGCAGGGGAGCCACTGGGTGATGACCACCGATCTGCACAACCCGGCCCAAACGCCCGTCCTTATGGTGCGGTTGAAGGCCGTGCGCGAGAAGACGCGCGACCGTATCCTGCCGGCGATATATAGCGACAATTACGTCGCCCTGATGCCCGGCGAACGCCGCACGATCCGCACCGAAGTGGAAGACGCCGACACCCGTGGCGAACGGCCGGCCATCATGATAGAGTGACGGCATGTTGAAGTTTGTCACTGCCGGCGCCGCCTTGTTCCTGGCGGCTGCCGCCGCATGGGCAAGCGGGACCGACCTTCTCACTCCCATCGGACGCTGGAAAACGATCGACGATAAAACCGGAAAGCCCAAGGCCATCGTGCAGATTTACGAGGAAAACGGGAAGCTCTTCGGGCGCATCGAGGCCACCCTGGATCCCAACGCGAAGAAGACCTGCGAAAAGTGCAAGGATGCGCGCAAGGATCAGCCCATCGTCGGCATGATCATTGTGCGCGGCTTGGCGCTGCACGGCGAGGAGTACGCGGGCGGCGATATCCTCGACCCGGACAACGGCTCGGTGTATCGCTGCAAGATGCACCTGCTGGAGCACGGCAACAAGCTTTCGGTGCGCGGCTTCATCGGCTTCTCCCTGTTGGGACGCTCGCAGACCTGGACCCGCGAACCCTGACGGCGCAGCCAGGCGCCATGCTGCCCCACTGTATACTTGTGAAGTGAACCGCCGTCATTTTCTGTTTGGTACCCTCGCCGCCCCCGCGCTTGCCGCCGCCCGCAAGCCAGCCCAAAAGCAGGCCGCGGTGGAGCGCCCCAATATCGTCCTGATCGTGGCCCAGGACCTGGGCGCTTACATGGTAGGCTGCTACGGAAACACCGAGATCCATACCCCCAACATCGACCGCCTGGCGCAGACCGGGGTGCGCTTCGCCGCCAGCTTCTCCTGTAATGCTCCGACGCCCGATTCCGGGTCCTTCGCCGCCGCCGGCTATAACTGCGGCCGCGCCGACTCGCCCGCGCAGATCGCCGATTTCCTGGACGCGCAAGCGGCTGCCAAGCCGTTCTTCCTGACCGTCGTATGGCCCAGCCCCACCGCGGTCGCGGCCGCCCAGAAAAACGTGGATCTGTACGCCGCCACGCCTTTTGAATCGGTAGGCTGGGAAGCCACCGCCAGCAACGCCACGCACAAGGACATGATGCGCGACCCGCGCGGCGGCCTGCGCAAGTATGCCGCTTCCCTCACTACCCTCGACGATCAGCTCGCGCTGCTGCAGCCGAAACTGCAACAACACGGCGTCCTGGACAATACCCTCATTATCTTCACCAGCACGGGCGGGTTCCTGCTGGGGCACCACGGCTTGTGGGGCGGTGTGTCGGCATCCCACCCGCCGAACATGTACGATGAGGCCGTGAAGACGCCGCTGATCTGGTGTTGGCCCAGCCGCTTTCCGCCGCAGACCGTCCGCAACGACGTAGTCAATTCTTACGACCTGATGCCGGCATTGTCCGAATTGGCGGGCTTGGGGCAAGGCGTCACTTACCTGCCGTTCGTGTATGGCCGGAACCTGCCCAAGAAGCAGCGCTGGACCGATCTCGCCCTGGGCCGTTTCGAAGATACGGAGATGGCCCGGGACGATCGCTACAAACTGATCCTGCGCGGCCAGGGCAAAGGGCCGAACGAGCTCTACGACGAGATAGCCGACGTGCGCGAGTTCAACAACTATTTCGACGATCCGCGGTTCGCGACCAAGCGGGAGCGGCTGTCCGGACAACTGGCCGCCTGGCGGGGGACGAAGCGGCCGTAGTCAGGGCATCACTTCGCGATCTGCCGGGTAAACACCATCAGCGGTCCCCAATAGTAGGGCAGCCGTCCGCGGCCGCCCCCGGCCAGCAGCGCCAGCTTGGCGGACCGCAGCGCGCGCGCCGGAGTTTGGCCCGCGGCGAGGCCGTCGTACAGCCGCTGCATCAGACCCACCGACATGGCATCGTCTTCGTCCCACAGCGTGGCGATCACGTTCTCGGCGCCGGCATATAGGAACGCCCACGCAAACCCCATCAGGCCCTCGCCGGAGTACGCCTTGGGACCGGCGGTCCGGCAGGCCGAAATCGTGACCAGGTCCGCGGTGAGCGGCACCGGCGCCACGTCGCGCGCCAACAGTTCGAAGGTGTCTCCCTGGTGCGACAGAACGATGGCGGAGTAAAGCGGACGCTCGTTGTTGGCGGTGGCGTGAGTGGCGAAGTGGATGTGGGTGAAGCCCGCGGGCGAGGCTTTGGCGTATGCCGACGGGACCGCCGCCGCGCCTTCGAAGGTCAGGCGATGCGGGGCGGGGAAGTGCTCCTCGACCGCCGCGATCTCCCGGCTGACGTTGATGAGCGGCGCGAAATCCTGCCCGGTCAGCACGGGATCGCCCAAAAGCAGCAGGCGTGGAGTGCGGGGCTTGCGCGGGGCGGTCTCGAGCACGCGCAGTGACGGCGCGACGGCGAGGGCCACGTCCTCGATCCAATAATGCGGCTGCGGCGAAGGCGCCACTAACGTCTCGAAGTTGAGCTGGTGCAGGGCGCCATCGGGCACCAGGATGACGTTCGATCCGGACGGAATCAACTTTTCGACGGGCTCCAGGATGGCTTTGTACAGCGCCGTGGCGGACGCGCCGGCTGCCAGCGGATCCTGGCCGTTGGCGATGGCATCCGTGTGCTGGCGGACCAGCTCGGCGATTTGCGGGGCCGGCGGTAGCGCCTTATACGAAAGCCCGCTCGAGCCGAGTACCCACACGGCGGAACGGTCGGGCATCAGCCAGTAGGAGAGGATCACCGTATGGGATGCGCGCGCTGCCGATATCAGCTTATTGAGTTGTAGATCCTGGGGGAGCGCTTCGGCCCGCTCCAGCTTTTCGCTGAGAACCCGCGCCCGGGACGACTCGGCCATCTCCAAGGCTCGCACCGTCTGGCCCCGTTCCAGTAAAAAGGAAACATAGTCCTGAAACACGCCGATCAGATAGCCGGGAGAAAGGAAGGTCCGCTTGAAGTCGTCGCTGGTCAGCTTGGCCCACTGGCGATCCAGCGTGTCGATGGCGCGCCGGTATTCGGCCTCCGCCAAGGCCGGCCGCTGCGAGTGCCGGTACATTTCGGCGAACATCCCGTGAGCGGTCCACAAAACGTCGGGTGCGAATGCCTGCGGCGCTTCCGCGATCAGCGCGCGGAAATCTCTTTCCGCCGGCCCGTACTCCTGCCGCCGGGCTTCGATGACCGCGGCGTTCAGCTCGGAGTAGACCAGCGACCATTTGTCATCCAGGCCGCGCTTGATGGCCAGCGCCTGATCGTTATAGGATTGCGCGGCATCCAGGTCTTTTCGCCGGAGTGCAATGACAGCCAGATTGTTCAGCACGATGGCGGTCCATTGCCGGTTGCCCACGGCCCGCGCCAAGGCCAGGGCCCGCTGCTGGTAGCGCTCCGCCGCATCCACGTCGCCGCGATCCAGGTAAATATTGCCGATGGACGTCAGCCAGCGGTGCTGCTGGTCGCGCAAGCCGACTTTGGCCGCCAGAGACTCGGCGCGCTTGTGGGCCTCCAGCGCCCGGTCGAGATCTCCCAGGCTCAAGTAGCACCATCCCAGATTCCCGGCGATCTTGGAGACCAGGGCCAGGGCATCGGCCTGTTGGGCGGCCTGTTGCGCACGTTCCAGAATGGGAACCGCTTCGCCGAACTTTGCGCTGCGTGCCCGGTTGAAGCCCAAGTCGAGCCAGGCCCACGCCAGCAGGTATGGGTCGCCGCTGCGTTCCGCTTCGGCCAAAGCAGCCCGGTAGTAGGACTCGGCTTCAGCGATGCTGCCGGCTATATCGCCGAGACGAAAATAGATCGTGCAGACCAGCTCGGGGTCGCCGGCGCCCTGCGCCACATTGAGGGCCTGACCCAGCAAAGTCCGTGCCTTCACCCTGTCGGTATCGAACGCGATCCAGGCGGTGTCCAGCATCCATCGTGCGCGGAGAGCCGCTCCGGCCGGTGACCGCGGCGATTGGAGTAGAGCCTTGGCTTCCGGAACGCGGCTGAGATTCTCGAGGGTCTCGGCGCTCAACAGCCGGAATTCCCAGCCTGGATCGCCATCCGGCCAGCGATGCAGTCCGGCTTGGGCAGCGGCCAGCGAACCGCTGAAATCCCCGTGGCGAAAGGCCGAGTGCGCTTTGGAATAGGCGGAGCGGGGATCCCTTTCCGTGAAGGAACACCCGTACAGGCCGCAGAGTGCGGCCGCGGTCAGAAGAGTTAGCCTGGCGTGCCGTCGTTCTGGCCCCCGGGCCCGCCGGAGCTTCCCGTTTGCGGGCTGCCCAGCGCCATCCGCACCATCGTGATCTGGTGGATCGGATGCCAATTCTCGCTGGGAAGCAGGGTCCATTCGCCGAAGTAGATCCTACCAAAATTCTTGACGTACAGAAAGCGGGAAGGGCTGGTCACAACGGCGTCGCGCAGCTCGGCATCCACTTCCTTGTCCGGCTCATCGGCGTGCAAGTATGTCTCGCAGCGGTCCACCGAATACTGGAACGGCGCGGGCAGAAAATTGGGGACGGGCACGCCATTGAGCCGCAGGTTCACGATCTTGCATCCGTACGGGATCACGCGCACGCGCCGGGCGTGCCACTTGCCGTTATCGAACCAGTGCCGCCGGTAAACGCTGACCATGCCCAGCGTGACTTCGTCGGCCGTCAGCGCGCCCTTCTCCACGTTAAGATCTTTCAGTGTGGCGTGGACTTCGGTCCGGAAATAGTTGTCCTTGTTCTCCTCCATGGCGTGGACTTTGGTCGTGCAGCCGCCGTGCGAGATCAAGCCGGAAATCTCGAAGGGACCTTGCGTGCCCGTGTAGACCCCGGGCTTCTTATCGGGCAAACCGCAGCAGGCATGCCCGTCTACTTTGTGCGGCCCGGGCTCCCATATGTCGGCTTCGAAGCCGAGGGCCTGGCCGTGGTACAGATACGATTCCATCGGCATGAGCTTTCTCCTTTTTAACGTGAGGTTTGGAATCTGGACCTGGAAACAATTTCGCCGCCCGGCATCCCCTGCACGAGCAGTGTGTGGACTCCGGAGGGCAGGTTCCCGACGCTGACCGTCAGGTGTAAGTTGATGGCTTGGGAGGCCGGCGCCGCGAGTGACCCTGACAACTCGCGCCGGCCATGGCTATCTATGACTTCGAAGGAATAAGTCGCGGCCCCGATGCCGGGAAAATGAACCTGGTAGACCGGCGAGCCGGCGGGCAAAACGCGCACCTCGTCGGCAGCGTGCGTGGGCCCCGGCGCGAAATACTCCTCGGCCGTCCATTGCGCGGGGACCGGCGGGTGGCTGGGCAATATATATATGCCGGCAATCACAGCGAGTAACACGAAATTGGCCGACATCGCCAGCGGCAGGGCCGGACGCCATTGCCGCAGCCGGTCGAACCAGCCGGCGCGCGCGGCAACGGGCACCCCGGACGCACGCCGCGCGACCGTCGCGCCGCGCAGGTAAGCGCGCACGTTGGCGGCGAAGATCTGTTCCCAGCGGACGTCGTCGGCGCACGCCGGGCAGTCGAAGAAATGGTCTTCGAATGCGTCCCGCTCGGCTTTCGGGAGTTCGCGGGCTACGTATCGTTCGGCTGCCCGCGATTCAATGGCTTCTTCGTGCTCCAATATTACCCTCAAAAAGATTGTGATCTGTGACCGGCCATTCGTTACATCCCGCCAGGAGGACTCTTGATTTACACGAGCCTCCAGAGCCGTCCGGTAGTGCCACAATACAGATATGCCTAAGGTTACCGAACTTACGGTCAACGGAACCCGGCGGCGCATCGACGCAGACCCGGAGAGCAAACTGCTTGCCGTACTACGCGATACGCTGGACCTTACCGGAACCAAATACGGCTGCGGCGAAGGCCAATGCGGCGCCTGCACCGTGCTGCTGGACGGCCAGCCCGTGCGTTCCTGTATCCTGCCCGTGCGCGCCGCCGCCGGTAAACAGATTACCACCATTGAGGGTATCCAGCATCCGCTGCAGGATGCTTTCCTCGAAGAGGACGCCATGCAGTGCGGTTACTGCACGTCCGGGATGATCGTCTCCGGAGTAGCGCTCCTGAATAAGAATCCGCATCCCTCGCGCGACGAGATCATGCGGCATATGAACGGTAACATCTGCCGCTGCGGCACTTATCCGCGGATTATGGCAGCTATCCGAAAGGCGGCCCGCCATGCTTGAGACTCCGGAACGCATCGCCCCCGAGCGGTACGAATTGAGTGCGCCGCCAGCCTATCGTTTCGATGTGGATCGCCGCGACTTCATCGGCCTGCTGGGCGGCGGGTTGCTGGTGGTTTTTTCGGCCAGCGCCCAGGAGTCCGGACGAGGACGCGGACGCTTTCGCAGGGAAGCGCTGCCCGAGGACCTGGGCGCCTGGCTGCACATCGGCGAGGATGGTGCCATAACCGTTTACACCGGTAAGACAGAAGTAGGACAGAATATCCGGACTTCGCTCAGCCAGGCGGCGGCGGAAGAATTGCGCTGCCCGATTGAGCGCGTGACCCTGATCATGGCGGATACGGCGCTGACGCCCTTCGACATGGGCACTTTCGGCAGCCGCACCACTCCTACCATGGCGCCACAGGTCCGCCGCGCCGCCGCTACCGCCCGCGAGGCGCTGCTCGACCTGGCCGCGGAGAAGTGGAAGGTAGACCGGGCGGAGCTGAGCCTGGCCGATGGCCGCGTGAGTTGTAAGAAAGGCGGCCAATCCGCCAGTTACGGCGAATTAGCCAAGGGACTCCAGCTCACTCGCACCATCCCGCACGACCTCGCGGTGGCCCGGCCCTTGGGCGAATCCAAAGCCAAGGTCAGTGCCCGCGAGATCGTCACCGGCCGCCACAAGTACACGCCGGACATAACGCGTCCGGGCATGTTGTATGGCCGCGTGCTGCGTCCGCCGGCCTTCGGCGCCACGCTGATCTCGCTTGACGCGCCCACCCGCGACGGCATCACCGTAGTTCATGAGAAGGACTTCGTGGGAGTCGCCGCGCCCGGCGCCGCTGCGGCCGCGGCAGTTCTGGGCGAGATCAAGGCGCAGTGGAAACGTGAGCCGGCGCCGGTCTCGTCGGGTCCCACTCTGTACCGGCATCTGAAGGACACGGCGTCGCCGGGCGAACGCGACGGGCGCGGCTCCGTCGAGGAAGGCATGCGCGCTGCCGACGTCAAGCTGCAATCCACGTACACGGTGGCGTACATCGCACATGCGCCGCTCGAACCGCGCGCCGCCGTCGCCGAGTGGACCGGCGGCAAGCTCACGGTGTGGACGGGTTCCCAGCGCCCGTTCGGTGTGCGCTCGGAACTGGCGGCCGCCTTCGGTATACCTGAGGATCGCGTCCGGGTGATCGTGCCCGACACCGGTTCGGGTTACGGCGGCAAGCACTCCGGAGAATGCGCCATCGAAGCCGCGCGGCTGGCCAAGGCCGCGGGCAAGCCCGTGAAGCTGGTCTGGTCGCGCGAAGAGGAGTTTACGTGGGCCTATTTTCGGCCCGCGGGTGTGATTGAAGTGTCGAGCGGCGCCGCTCGCGACGGCTCCATCCTGGCCTGGGAATTCCATAACTACAACTCCGGCGGCTCCGCCATCGCGGGCTTGTATGACATTCCGCATCAGTTGAACGTCTTCCATCCCGCCCAGTCGCCGCTGCGCCAGGGATCGTATCGCGGCCTGGCCGCCACCGCCAACCATTTCGCGCGTGAAGTGCACATCGACGAACTGGCGCACGAAGTGAAGATGGATTCGCTCGCATTCCGCCTGAAGAACATCAAGGACCCGCGTCTGCGCGCTGTTTTGCAGGCTGCCGCGGATCGTTTCGGCTGGGGAAAAAGCAAAGGGATCGGCCTCGCCTGCGGATTTGAGAAGAACGGCTATGTGGCGGCCTGCGCGCAAGTCGCCGTGGAGGACAGCCGCATCCGGATCGAGCGCGTCGTGGAAGCGTTCGATTGCGGCGCGGTGGTCAACCCCAATCACCTGAAGAACCAGATCGGCGGCGCGGTATCCATGGCGCTGGGCGGAGCGTTGTTCGAACAGATTCGTTTCAGCGACGGCCAGATCCAGAACCCGCGCTTCTCGCAATACCGCGTGCCCCGCTTCAGCGACATGCCTGAAATCGAAGTGGTGCTGGTGGATCGTCCGGACCTGCCGTCGGCCGGGGCGGGCGAAACGCCCATCGTAGGCCTGGCGCCGGCGGTCTCCAACGCCGTCTTCGATTTGACCGGAAAGCGCTTGCGCTCGATGCCGCTGGAGCTTTAAGTTCAGGTTGTAATGCGCGCTTTGGCAGTGATGGTATCCGCGGCCGTGCTCTTCGGACAGGCGCCGCCGGATCCCAATCAGCGCCTGATCCAGGCCCGTCGCATGCTGGTCGAGAGGCACGCGCGCCTGCCCGATTACGTGTGCGTTCAAACGGTTGACCGTCAGTACTTCAAGCATCGCAACACTTCCTCGTCGAACGCTTCCTGCGATCGGATCCGGACGCTCGGTTCCGAGGATCTGGTGCTCGAAGCCACCGACCGCCTGCGCCTGGACCTCAAGCTCTCTCAGGGCCGGGAGATCGGTTCCTGGTCCGGCAGCCGGTTCAGCTCGCGCAGCGTCTTCGACCTGATCGGCGGCGGACCCTACGAAACCGGCATGTTAGGCACCCTGATCTCGGATGTTTTCCTGAACGGCGGTGCTGCTTACAAATATTGCGGCGAGCAGACATCCGGCGGGTCGCGGCTCTTCCAATATGACTATGAGGTTCCGCTGGAGGCCAGCCATTACCAGATCAAGTCCGGCCCTGGTTGGGCGCCGGCAGCATTCTCCGGCGCGTTTTGGCTGGATGGCGATTCCCTGGAGTTGAGGCGGCTCAAGGCGCAAAGCACGGATCTGCCTCCCGAGAGCGGCGCCTGCGAGTTCGCCACCACGGTGGATTACCAGATGGCGCGCGCGGGAAGCGGCGCGTTCCTGCTGCCGTCCAAGAGTTCCATGCGCACGGTGTTAAACGACGGTAGGGAGGTGCAATTGAACGCGGTTTATTCGGGTTGCCGGCAATATCGCGGCGAAGCCACCATCCGTTTCGACGAAGCCGCCGGCGGCGACGAGGTCAAGCCTGCCGCCAAGGCCGCACTTCCGGCCAAGGGTCTGGTAATCTCCCTGGCCCTGGCCGAGCCAATCGATAGTGACACGGCGGCGGCCGGGGATCTGGTCAAAGCCAAGGTCCGCTGGGCGGTGCGCGATCCCAAGAGAAAGTCGGTATTGATTCCGGCCGGCGCCACCGCCGAAATCCGCATCGTGCAAATGTGGCATGCGCTGGGTAAGTCGCCGCACTTCGCCATTTCACTTGTGCTGGAGCAGGTGGAAATCGCGGGCGCGCCGGTGCCGCTTTATGCCGCGGCCGAGCGCCGGGCAACGCTCGGAGACAGTGGCGTATTGCCTCGAACAGTGGACGTTGCGCCGTTTACCGGGAGCCGCACGGCTTTGCCCGCGAGCAAGTTATCGCTGGTGAACAAGCTGGTGTTTGTGACCCGCCAGGGCCATTGTCGTATTCCGGCCGGCTACCTGACCGACTGGATAACCATCGCGCCGCCCGACTAACCGAAGACGCCAAGCGTCGTCCAGAGTGAAATGACTATACGAATCTGTCTCGCCCTCATGGCGCTTCCTTTGATGGCCGCCGACATCTCCGGCCAGTGGGACTTCACCTTCGCACGCTTCGGCGAACCAAGCTACGCCTCTGTGGATCTTAAAGTAGAAGGTGAGAAATTGACCGGAAGTCTCAACGAACTGAAGTTCAATGGGACCGTCAAGGGGGATACCCTGGACTTCCAGGCCACCCGCCCGGGCGGCGAACAGTTCGGCACTTTCCACGGCACCATCCAGGGCGACACGCTTTCCGGCAGCGCGACCTGGTTCGGCAAAGAAGAGGTGACGTGGACCGCGCGGCGCCCGGCGCAACGACCGGCCCAGCCCGCCGTGCACGACTTCGAGCCCACCCGGTTTCACCGCCAATTCTCCGGCTCGATCCCGCCCGTGATGCACATCTTTCCGGGCGACACCGTGCGTACCTGGACGGTGGATGCGGGAGGCTTCGACAAGAACCGCGTGCGCCATTCGCTGGGCGGCAATCCGGAGACCGGACCCTTTTATATCGAAGGCGCCTTTCCCGGCGACACGCTGGCGATCAAGCTGAACAAGGTGCGCCTGAACCGCGATTCGGCGGAGAGCGGGGGCGAAATCGCCTCCAACGCCGTGACTCCCGACTACGTCCACGACGCCAAGTACGACGAGAAGTTCAACGCCGAATGGAAGCTCGACCGCGAGCAGGGCATCGCCATGCTTCTCAAGCCTACCGATCGCCTGAAGTACTACACCGTCAAACTGCAGCCTATGCTGGGCTGCATCGCCGTAGCGCCGCCCGCCAGGCAATCGTTCCGCACCGGCTATCTGGGCAGTTTCGGCGGCAACATGGACTACAACCAGATCCGCGAAGGGACCACGGTGTACCTGCCCGTGTATCAGCCGGGAGCACTGCTGTTCGTGGGCGACGGCCACGCTGCGCAAGGGGATGGCGAGCTGACCGGCGACGCCCTGGAAACTTCAATGGATGTGGAGTTTACGGTGGATCTTATCAAGCATTACTCGACCGACGGACCGCGCGCCGAAAACAGCGATTACCTGATGTCGATGGGCATCGCCGGCTCAGTCGGCGAAGCCATGCGCGAGGCCACCGCGCAGCTCGCCAACTGGCTGGAACACGACTACAAGCTGAGTGCTAACGAATCGGCAGTGGTGCTGGGCACCGCCATGCGTTATAACATCGCCGAGGTAGTCGACCCGCGATATCACGTGGTGGCTACCATTTCGAAGAGCGCGTTGGCAGGTTTGAAGTAGTCGAAGATACGGCTATCGCGAGCTTCCCGTGTCCGCGCGCGAGGTGGGCGGCATCGGCACCGGCCGCAGCGCACGGGTCCGGAACTCGTAGTGCTCGATGCGGGCGGCCGCCGAGTTGGCTTCGCTGCGCACCACCGAACCGTACAACATCAGCTTCATGCCACAGCTCGGATCGAGCATCGCCGGCCAGTTCATGGCCAGTTCGATCCGCGTACCCCTTTTCACCGCCGACTGAGTCGTGAAGCAAACGCCCTTGCTGCTGATATTCAAGACCTTGCCTACGCCCGTCTGGTTGCTTCCCGACAGGCAGGTGTAAAGCAGGTCTTGCTCGATGCGAAACCGCCGGCGGGCGCGCCGCTCGAGTGGATCGGCAATGAGCTTTGCTTTATGCACCTCTCCCAGCCGATCCGACGTTAGCAATCAACCGGCGGGGCGGACAAGCTGCCTTCGGTCGATTAACCAAAGGCCAGCCAGTACGGCCTCCGCAGGCCGTCCGCGGTGCTCTTCCGGCGTGCCGGCCGGGAGCAGGAGGAGAGAGGCGTCCGCCATTCTGATAAACTTACGGAGGACCCTGATGGAAAACGCTTCCCCAGGTCCGGCCCTGCGTCAGTTCGGCAAGTACGCCATCGATGGCATCGCCGGAGCCGGCGGGATGGGAGTCGTGTACCGGGCCACGGACACGGTCCTCGGGCGCACCGTGGCGCTGAAATTCCTGCCGCCCGCCTTTGAAGACGACGCGGCCGGCCGCGAGCGCTTCCTGCGGGAAGCGATCACCGCTTCGGCGCTCGATCATCCGAACATCGGCACCGTATTCGGCGTCGAGGAGCACGAAGGCCGCCGCGCGATCGTGCTGGCTTATTACGCCGGCGGCTCCTTGCGGGAGCGTTTGCAGCACGGTCCTCTGCCGGTCAACCAGGCTCTCGACATCGCCGCGCAGATCGCTGCGGGGCTGGCGGCCGCGCACGCGCGGAACATCGTGCACCGCGATATCAAGCCGGCGAACATCCTGTTCAGCGAGGACGGGATGGCGAAAGTCGCCGACTTCGGGCTGGCCAAGGTGTGGACCGATTGCGGCGTGACGGCGCCCGGGGCAACCGCCGGCACGGCCGGTTACATGGCGCCGGAACAGATCACCGGGGACGCCGCCGGGCCGCCGGCCGATGTCTGGGCGCTGGGCGTGGTGCTGTGCGAGATGCTTCTGGGCAGGCGCCCGTTTCGGGCCGACTCCTACGACGGCATGTCCCGCGCGGTGCTTCGCGACGAGCCCGACCTGGACGGCATCCCGTCCCGGCTCGCTCCCCTGCTGAAGCGCGCGCTGAAAAAGAAGGCTTCCCAGAGGTTCAGTTCAGCCCGGGAAATGCTGGCTGAGATCGCCTCTATTCGCGGCGGCTTGACGGGCGCGCCGCAAGAGGTCACCATCACCATGGCTCCCCCGGCGCGAACCAGCCGGCGCCGTTATGGCCGGCTTGCTCTCGCCGCCGTCCTGCTGCTGGCGGGAATCGCCGGAGTGTGGCTATGGCGGGAGCGTAGCTGGCGCCCGCGCGCACGGCAAGTCGCCGTACTGCCGCTGCAATTCGCGGGCGACTCCTCGTTAGGTCCCCTGGCCGACGGTCTGACCAGCCTGTTAGTCGATACCCTACGGGCCGCGTCTGAATCGAATCCGCGTTTGCGGGTCGCCGCGGCCAGCGAGGTGGCGAGAATTCGTGCTACGAATGTCGCGGAGGCCCGGCGCGACTTGGGCGCGGACATCGTGCTCACGGGAACGCTGGTCCGGGAAGGCGGGACACTCCGGGCCACATTGAACCTGGTGAACGCCCGCGAGGAGAGGATCGAGCAGACTGCCGGCGCCGCGCGGCCCGCCGCGGAGGTGGCGGGCCTGGAGAACGACCTGGCGCAGCGCGCCGAGGCGCTCCTGGGGCTCCGGCCGGCGCCGCGCGTGAACTCACTCGAGCGGCTCCAGGCCGCGTCGCCAGCCGCGTATCATGCCTATGTCGAGGCGGCCGGCCTGCTGCAAGGGTGGGCGGATCTGCAAAATCCGGACGGCGCCATGGCCTTGCTCGATGAAGCCCGCCGCAGCGCGCCGGAAAACGCCGCCGTCGATACGGCCCTCTGCCGAGCCTACCGGCTCAAATACCAGCGGACCAGCGATCCGCACTGGCTCGACCTGGCCGACGCGCCGTGCCGCCGCGCGCCCGCCATCGATGCCACCTTCACGCCGGCATGGATCGAGCGTGGCGATTACCGGGTGCAACGCGGCGAAACCGCGGGCGGGATTGAAGACCTGCAACGCGCGGCGTCGTTGGATCCGTCTTCGGAAACGGCGGCGCGGCTTCTGGCCGCGGCCTACGATACAGCCGGCCTTCACGACAAAGCCCGGGCTACCGCGCAAAAGGCCGCGGGCGCCAACCCGGAATCGTGGAACGCATACTACGAGCTGGGCGAGATCTATCTGAAATCCGGGAATTTCGACAAGGCGATCCAGGCGTACAGCCGGGCCACGCAGCTCGCCCCCGGCAATAACTGGTCCTGGACGCGGCTGGGTACGGCGTACTCTATGGCCGAACACCTGCCCGAAGCGGAGCGGGCGTATCAACGGGCCCTGGCGATTGCACCCACGTTTGCGGCGTACAACAATCTGGCGAATGTCTTCCTGGCCGAACAGCGCTTCGCCGAGGCCGGCGCCGCCTACGAGAAAGCGCTCGAGATCAACCCGCGGCAGGATCGCATCTGGGGAAACCTGGGAGCGGCGTATTCGAGGATGCCCGGCAAACAGGCCGAGTCGCGCGACGCCTACCGCCGCGCCGCCGAACTGTGCCGCGAGACCTTGAAAGCCACGCCGGACGACGCCGTGAAGATCTCCAATCTGGCGTCGTACGAAGCCTTCGAGGGCCAGCGCGCGGAACCCCTCGAGAGGATTCAGAAGGCCCTGGCGCTGGCGCCCAAGGACCTCGACGTCCTCTACAACGCGGTAGAGACATACGAATACCTCGGTTTCCGCGAACAGGCCTTGCTCTGGATCGGCAAAATGCTGGAGCAGGGCTTTCCCGTGAAAGACCTGGAGCGCAGCGTCGTGCTGGCTGACCTGCGGCGGGACTCGCGCTACAAGGCGCTGGTGGCCGGTCACCCGGGCGAGTCCCGTTGACGCCTCAGGACGAGGAGGGCGGAATATTCTGCGTGTGGTGTCCGCCGCCGGCGGGGTGGTCGGCAAAGTAAGCGCCAGGATTGGCATACTCGCCCTGGAAAGCGAACCCGTACCAGATCTTCTCGGTAGTCGGGTACCTCGATCCGTACAGCAGTGAAACGGACTGATGGTCGAGGTTGCTATTCGCCGGCGGCACGGAGGTCGCGAGATCGGTCGGCGCGGTGTTGTCCTTGTAGAAGCGCCTCGTGTACAGCCATACCTGGCGGCCGCTGGCGTTTCTGATCCATAAAACCGGGGGATCCTGGTGGTCCGCAATCCAATCAAAGACAGCCCGGTCCGTCGTCGGGTGGACGTTGTGCGGCGGATTAGGATCGGTCTGCGGATACAAGACCAGGCTAAGGAGGCCTCTGACCTTTTTGACGTTGCTGTTATCGACGTGATCGCAATCGCAAGTCGCGCCAAACTCCTTGAAGTCGTAATGATGGCACACGACAGATTCTCCCTGATCGAGAATCACGTTTCTCGCATTGTCGAGCAGGCATTTGGTGGCCTGGTCGCAGGGCGCCTCAAACCTGGTGTGATAGCACACCACCCTCTGTGTGTCTTGGACGATGACACAGTTCGTTCCATCAGGCGTACAGCCGTCGGTGCTGACGGCCCAGTTGTGATGGCAGACTTTTCGCATAGCTCTCCTTTTTCGAACCCATGTTGTCCCCCCGCGGAAAGTTTACACCCGACTGGCGGGCGGCGGCAAGCATAAACACGCATCGGGTCAAGGCATGACCGAGACGCTGCGGTGCTAGGCCAACAGCCAACCGGCCAAAGCCGCCGCCAGGATCACCCATACGGGCGCCGCGCGCGTGGAAAGCAGCACCAGGGCGGCGCCCGCGGCGATGGCCAGGGTGGCCCATCCGGTGATCGCGTCACGGGCCAACGGAATGGCCGCATCCACCACCAGTCCGGCGGCGGCCAGCGTGACGCATTGAATGGCGCTCTTCACTGCCGGACGATCCGCGCGGGCGCCCAGATACCGCAGCATCACGACGATCAGAAACGCCGGCGTGACCGCCGCCAGCCAACCGGCACAGGCGCCCGGAACGCCGGCGACGAAGTAGCCCGCGCTCACCATCCACAAACCGTTGGGTCCCGGGGCGGTGCGCGCCGCCGCCACCGCGGCGTTCAATTGGCGGTCGGTGAGCACGTGGCGGTGCTCTACCAGATCGTGCCGCACAATGGGGATGGCGGCCATGCCGTTGAACGCCGTGCAACTGGCCTTCAGGAGCAGCAGGTACAGGAGAACGGCGTTCATGCCTTCTCCGGCGCGCGCCAGAACAATCCGATGGCGGCCGCCAGTCCCAGCAGCACGATGGGCGAGACGCGCGGACCGAAGCCCGCCATCGCGGCGCCCGCCACCAGTACCACGGCGCGCACGGCCGGCTTGCCGCGCCGCATCTGCGGCCGCGCCAATTGCCAGGCGCTCACCGCCATCATGCCCACCGCCGCGGCAAGTGTCCCGGCAATGGCCGACATGGCATGCGGGTTGTGGCGGAACGCCTGGTATCCCACGGTCAGCAACACTACCGCCAGGGCCGCGGGGACGCTCGCCCCGAGTACCGCCAGCAGGGCTCCCGGCCAACCTTTGAGCACCCACGCCGAACCCGCGCAGAAGGCCAGCATGTTGGTTCCCGGGGTGATCCGCGCCAGGGCGTAAACCAACCCGTATTGCTCCGGCGTCAGCCAGCCCCCGCGCGCCACCAGCTCGTTCTGGAGCGCCGCCATGGTCGGATCGCCGCCGCCAAAGGTCAGGTTACTCGCCCGTGTGTAAATTGAAGATAGACGTAACAGCGACAGCATGGAAGTTACTCTATCACGGCTGCGGCGCGGGTAAGCTCCGCTGTCCTGAGAACGGAGTCGCATTCGGCTATACTGTATTGCTTGGTACGCGACATCGTTTACGCGCTACGCGGATTTCGCAACAGCCCCACCTTCACCGCAGTGGCGGTGGCTTCGCTGGCGCTAGGCATCGGGCTGAACGCGGCCATCTTCAACTTAGTTAGTGCCGTACTGTTGCAGCCGCTGCCGGTGTACGAGCCCGCACGGCTGTTCTCGGTATTTACTCTGGATCGTAATATTCCGGGAATTCTTTACTGCTCTTATCCTAACTACCAGGACTATCGCGACCGCAACGCGGTCTTCTCCGGCCTGCTGCTTTACACCGCCATCCAGGCGACACTGACCGGCGAGCGCGACCCCGAAGAGTTGATCGGACAGATCGTGACGGGGAACTATTTCGACGTACTGGGTGTAAAGGCCGCGGCGGGACGGACGTTTCTGCCGGATGAAGATCGCGTCCCGGGGGCGCAGGCGGTGGTGGTCATCAGCCACGCCTTCTGGATGCGCCGGTATGGCGGAAGCCCGGCGGCCCTGGGATCCGCCATCGGCCTGAACAACCGCCGGTATACGATTGTGGGCGTAGCGCCCCGCAATTTCCGCGGACCCAATGCGCTGGTGAACACGGACTTCTGGGTGCCGTTCATGATGTACCAGCAGGTTTTCCCAATGGCCGACTGGGTTGCGCAGCGCAAGGCGCTGCTGTTCTCCGTAATCGGCCGTTTAAGGGACGGGGTCAGCCCGCGGCAGGCGGCGGACAACATGCGGACGCTGGCCGCGCAACTGGCGCGCGAATATCCGAACGACGATCGCGACCGCACGGCCAAGCTGCTCCCGGTAACCGAAAGCATGATCCAGCCCGATTCGCGCGGCGGCTTCGAACTGGTGGGCGGAGTGGCCCTGGCGGCCAGCGGCCTGGTGCTGCTGATCGCCTGCGCTAATGTCGGCAGCCTCTGGCTGGTCCGCGCCGCCGGCCGCCGGAAGGAAGTTGCCCTGCGGCTGGCTCTGGGCGTGGGCCGTGTGCGGCTGATCCGGCAACTGCTGACCGAAAGCGCGATCCTGTCGCTTGCCGGGGCCGCCGCGGCGCTCCTGCTGGGACGCTGGGCCCGCGACCTGCTGTGGACCTTCCGTCCGCCCTGGATGTTGAGCGGCGACGCGGCTCTCAGCCTGGACGCCCGGGTGCTCGCTTTCACGCTGCTGCTGGCATTGATCGCGACCATGGTTTTTGGACTGGCGCCGGCATTCAGCACGGCCGGCGCAAATCTGGCCACCGAGCTGCGCGAACGGCGCAGCCCCTGGACCACCGCCGGACACCGCGTCAACCTGCGCACCGTGCTGGTGATGATTCAGGTGGCGCTGTCCGTGGTCGCGCTCACCGGCGCGGGCCTGTTTCTGCGCAGCCTGCACAATGCGCTGGCCGTCGACCCCGGCTTCGATGCGGCTCACATACTGTCGATGGGCGTGGATATGAAGGACAAGAATTTCAATCCAGCGGCCGCACAAGCGTTTTCGAAACGCCTGCTGGACCGGGTAAGAAGCTTGCCCGGCGTGGCCGCCGCCACGCTGGCCGAGAATCCTCCTTTCCAGGTGTATCGCGCGCGCACGGTTTCAACCGACGGACAAGCCGGCGGAAAGGGGACGCTGGTGCTGACCGACACTGTCGAGCCCGGATATTTTCAGGCCGTCCGCACCCCGCTGCTGCGCGGCCGGGACTTCGCCGGGAGCGACGCCGCCACGACGCCGCGGGTGGCGATCATCAACGAAGAAGCGGCCCGCCAGCTTTTCAAGGACAAGAACCCGATCGGCGCGCAACTGCATTTCGCCGAGGACGTACCCGCCGAGATCGTGGGCGTGGCGCGCGACAGCGTCTACATGAATCTGCAGGACCCGCCCAAGCTGATGGTATATGCCAGCCTGCGTCAGAAGTTCCTGCCCGCGGTGACCCTTTGGGTGCGTACCTCCGGCCGGCCGGCAAGCCTGTTGACCACTCTGCGGCGCGAGGTGCAGAATCTGGATCCCGGTATCCTGCTGTCGGACCTGGAAACCGCGCCGCAGGCCATCCAGGAATCGCTGTGGCAGCCGCGCCTGGGCGCGGTCCTGTTCGGCGCCTTCGGCGCGCTAGCCGGGGTGCTGACTGTGATCGGCATTTACGGCGTGATCTCGTACTCGGTGGGCCAGCGCACGCGTGAATTGGGCATCCGCATGGCGCTGGGCGCGCAGCCGCACGACGTGTGGCGCCAGGTGCTGGCCGAAGGCGTGATCCTGGTGTTGATGGGCCTGATGTTGGGACTGCTGATGACCGTAACCCTTACGGGCATCCTCAACAGCCTGCTGTTCGGCGTCACCGCCCACGACCCGCTGATACTCCTGTCGGTGGCCGCGATCCTGATGGCCACGGCGCTGGCCGCTTGCGTGATTCCGGCGGTGCGCGCCACCCACATCGCTCCCATGATTGCGCTGCGCGAAGAATGATCAGTGGGAACCGGCCGGCGCCGCCGGCTTGGCGAACTTGCCGTCTTCGATCTCCACGTTCTGCCTGGCTTCCTGAATCTGAATCGTGAAGCGCCCATTGATCCGCGACAAGGTCCAGCGGAAAGGTATCTTCACGCCATCCACCTCGCGGTAGTCCGCGTAGTCGATCTGGGTAGGGCTGCGGCCCACCGGCGTGTCCGTGTACCGCACCAGGCGCACCAGCAGGCCGGACGCCTGATCGAAATACAGCCGCACCGGCGGCATTCCCTGGCGCATGGCGAAGACGGCATAGACCGCCTGGCCGTCGATCTTATCCGGATGGCCCCCGCGGAAGCCCGTGAAGACCTCTCGCAGGTGAGTCGGGAAATAGAAGTCGGCATCCAGCCGCGCGGCTTCCGTCTCCTGGCTTCCCATCTCGCGCGCGGGACGGCCGGAGCTGCCCAGCCAGCCCTCGCGGCCGTCAAACGCCGTGATGCTCTCACGCCCCGACATGTGGCTGACCGACATGCGCTTGTCCGGCGCCTTGGCATAGATTTCGATCGGCACTTGCTGGCTGCCGAAAATAAGGTTGCCTTTCTCCATGCGGCTGGTGATCTTGTGGAGGGCTTCGGCGCCGCCTACCGCGGCGGCGTACTTGTCCAGAATCTGGCTGGCGGTGGGCGCCGCGCTGGACGCCTCGGCCGTCTCCCGCGCGTGTTCGGCTCCGGTGTCGCTCGAAATCACGGGCGGCGTGCCCACCGGATCGTGATTGCCGCGATGGCAGGTGTAACAAGTCACTTCCTTCCGGCTGTTGAAGGTGTCCTTATTAATCGCCAACGTCATGGCGATCATGCGGCGCGCCATCTTCTTGGCCGGCTTGTCGTCGGCGTCCATTTTGCCTTCGACGTGGCAGAATTCGCATTCGACGCCCAGCGATGCGGCCATGAGCTGCATGGTGGGAAACAACTCGTCGGCCGGCGTGCCCTGCAACGCCTGGATGTTCTTGAACTGCTGTTCGGCGGTCTTGACGGGAGCCGTCTGTGCGAGGGCGGCAGGGCCGAAGGCCAACGCCGCCATCGCGGCGCCGGTGAGTGCATGAGATTGGAGACGCATTTTTCGAGATTAACACTTGGAACGGCAAGGCCGTGCGGTAGATTGGATGTTTCAGCATGAAGCTGGTCCTTCCCCTTGCCATCCTTTTACTGCGGGCCTGCCAACTTGCCGCGCAGAGCGGCGATGCGACGTCACAAGAGAACTGGAACCTGTATTACCAGGCCACCAGCATCGGCCAGACACACGGCGCCTTCAACGCTCCGTATACCGGCCCGTTGAGCTTGCAGGACTATCGCGAAAACGACGTCTCCCTGACCAGTACCTTGTTCCTGGATGTGCGCCTGGCCCGGAATCTCCAGTTGGTGATCAATCCCGAGATCGCGGGCGGCCGGGGGTTCAGCGGCGTGAACGGGCTGGCGAATCCGTCCAACGGCGAACTGCCCCGGGTCGCCGCCGCCACTCCCAAACCTTATCTGGCGCGCCTCTATCTCACTTACGACTTTGGATTCGGCTCGCAGAAGGAACATGTCGACAGCGATGCCAATCAGCTCGCCGGCGATCGCCCGATGGTCCGCTACACCATCACCGCGGGCCGTTTTTCGCTTTCGGATTTCTTCGACAACAATACCTACACGCACGACCCGCGCACGCAGTTCATGGCCTGGGCGGTGATGTACAACGGCGCCTGGGACTATCCGGCGGATACGCGCGGCTATACCTGGGGCTGGGTGCACGAGTTTCACACGCGCAACTGGTCGTTTCGTTACGGCAGCGCGGCGGAGCCCAGGGTGGCCAATGGGGGCCGCTTCGACCGGCGGCTGTTCGTGGATCGCGGCGATGTTTTGGAACAGGAGCGGCGCTACACGCTGGGCGGCCGCGCGGGCGCGATCCGGGTGCTGGAATACGTGAACCACACGCACTCGGGGCACTACGCCGATGCCATCCAACTGGCGGCGCAGACCGGCGCCACCCCCGATATCGACGCCGTGAAGAAATACGGGGCGCTGAAGTACGGCGCCGGCATCAACCTGGAACAGGAGGTCGCCCGCGATGTCGGCACTTTCGTGCGCCTGGGTTGGAACGACGGAAAGGCCCAGGACTTCGCCTTCACGGCGATCGACCGGCTGGCGAGCGGCGGCGTATCGGTGAAAGGCGCGCGCTGGAAGCGCAAGGACGATGTGGCGGCCACGTCGTTCACCGCCAGCGGCGCCGCCGGCGTGCACGCGGTCTACCTGGCCCAGGGCGGCCTGGATTTTCTGATCGGTGACGGGCGGCTGAACTACGCGCCGGAATACGTTTGGGAGAGCTATTACAGCGCGCGGCTGTGCGGCGGCTTCTTCGCCACGCTGGACGTGCAGCACGACTCCAATCCGGCATTCAACCACGATCGCGGGCCGGTATGGATCGAGAGCCTGCGGCTGCACATAGAGCTGGGGCTGCGGCCGTGGTCGGCAAAATAAGAGGCGCGCGATAATAGGAATTGCTGCCGCTGCAGAACACCTTTCTCGCACTTCTGTTCACAACTGCCCTGCCGTTCGCCCAAAGCCGGGGCGCAACCTTTGCGCCCGGCCATGTACTCCCCGGGATCGGTCTCGACCGTCAGGAAATGACGGCGGCTACGCTCGCCATCCGCACCGAGGCCATGATCCAGTCGCAAACTTTCAGCATCATGCGCGAACCGCAGGCCATGGCTGGCGCGGAGCGGATCTTCAGTCCCCGCTTGCAGCGCATCTTTCGCGAGGCGGAGCGGCGCAGCGGCTTTCCGGCATCCGTATTGCAGGCGATGGCATACCTGGAGAGCTGGGGCGTACCGAATGCGGAAAGCCCCTCGGGACCGCGTGGCATTATGCAGATCGCCGAAGCCACCGGCAGGCAGATGGGGCTGCGCATCGGCTACGCCACGCGCCACCGCAGCGTCAAGATCCGGACCGCCACCCGCGACCGGCATGGGCGCGTGCGGTATCGCACGGTGCGCCGGCGGGAAACGTACACCGTGCTGGTGCGGGATGACCGCCTGAATCCGGAGCGGGCGGTGAACGCCGCTGCTCAATACCTGGCCGGCATGGAGCAGCGCTACGGCGGGCGCGATTGGGCGATCTGGGCCTATCACTGCGGGCAGGGCTGCGTGGCCGATTTTCAGAGCGTGATGAAGGGCATACCGGAGCTTGCGGATCCGCCCGCCAGCGTAGCCAGGGTGTTCTTCGGCTGCAGCCCGGTATGGCACCGCGAACTGTGCGCGACCCTGCACGCGCAGATGGATCGGGACTACTCGCCCACCTACTGGTTCCGGGTCATGCGCGCGGAGCAGTTGCTGCGCATCTATCGGAACGATCCCGAGGAGTTCCGTGACCTGGTGGCGGAGTACCGCTACACCGCAGCACCGTTGGTCCGGGCGCCGGACCGCCTGGCAGCGTGGCTGCGGCCCCAGGACTTGATCTATACAACCAGCGCAGGCATCCGCGACGAAACCATGCCGCGGTTGGCCAGCGCGCCGGACGATGAGGCCTTCTTCGGCTATCGGCTGGACTGGCTGGCGCTCAGCCGGAAGGACGAATGGCGCGCCAAGGCGCTACCATCCACGATCGGGACTCTCGGATACATCGCGTTTGAGACCCGGCGGCTTTATGCCGCCCTGCGCCCGGCGGAGCCCTATGAGCCGTTGGATGTAACGGCGCTGGTTCTGCCTAAGGAGGAACTTGCCACGCTCGACGGCGCGCAGGGCGCGCGCGCGGTGGACCACGCCAGCGGCCAGGTCTTCGACCTGTCGCTGGCCCCGCTGCCGGCGGCCGAGCGGGAGTGCCTGGAGTTCGTGCTGGACGATCTGGGGTGGAACGGTTACCTGGGTTTCATCGAGGAACCGCCAGGCCGGGACACATTGCATGTGGGCTGCTCGCCGTCGTCACGCGACTTCTTCGCACAGGTTTTCGCGGACATGCGGACGGCGATGCGCGAACGGTCCCATCCACTGGCGGCGCCGGTGACTTCGGCGACCCCGCTGGCGCCATAGGGCCGCCATGTTAGAATCGAGATAACCCACCGCATGGGCGCGTAGCTCAGTTGGTTAGAGCGCCTGCTTCACACGCAGGAGGTCACAGGTTCGAGTCCTGTCGCGCCCACCATAAATTTTAATGACTTAGATGCAGTTGAGCGGCAAACGGCCCACCCAACTGCCCACCCAGTTCCCGAGTTGCTGCCGGATTTCTTCGCTCCTATACCGCGGGCATAGCGAAGAACACAGTCACGCAGCCCCCCGGACCCTTCTTCCGCCAGCCAACCTATCGATTCTCGCCCCGCACTTGCGCCCGTCATCGAGATCGACTTTCGCCACATTCGGGCGCACTCACAGCCAGAAAAGCTGACTGGAAGTGAAGCTCCGAAGGCTGGATCAAGAAGGTCGACCGTCCGCGCGAAGAGAAGGAAAAAACGCTGGGCCGCCACAATGCCGAGGCACGAGGCGCAGCAGAAGCTCGCTGAGTACATCGAGGAATACACGGGCAGCTCATCCGCCAGGGAGATACCGTCGAGAGTTTTGCCGAACTCTGGAAGGCGTTTTCGGCCGTGAAGGCGGGATCCTGGAGCAAAAAGATGAGAGAGGACATGAAGTATCTTTTCAACAAACATGTCATTCCCGTCCTCGGCCAGTACTCACCCCAGGAGATCAAGCTGACGCCTCTTCAACTGCTGGTGAACCGGGTCGCGGACGACGGGTGCTCGAAAACGACGGTCCAACGAATTCGCACGTATTTAAAAGCTTGATTTGAATACGTGCTTGATGAGGACCTGATTCCCAAAAATCCAGCGTGCTGCGAATCTACGCCGTGTGTGGCCTGCGGCCGGCGGAGGCTCTCGCGTTGCGCATTGACGACTTCGAAGGCATGCTCGTGAAAATGGACCCTATGAGGCGCACGGTACCCGCCGGTCGCGCCGGGACTTATGTCCGATGAATCGCCTTCACCGCGAGCCGTGGCTCGTACGCGATGATCCTCAATAACGCCGCGGCCGGCCCAGTTGGACGGCGGCGGTCCTGCTCCCAGTTCTGCAAGGTCTTCACGCTGACTCCGATCAAGCTCGCGAACTCCGACTGTGACAGGCTGGTTCGTTCGCGAATCGCCCGTATTCCGGAAGGCCCGACTTCAAACCGACGCGAGGGTTTCTTCTGACCACGAAGAATCGCTCCGCCTTCGCGCACGCTTTCCAGCAGATCTTCAAACATTTTCGGTTTCATCTCTGAATTCCTCCTTGACTACCTTGGCGAGCTGCGCAACCTGCTTCGGGGTCAGATCGGCCGACACGTTTTTCGGGTACGCGAAGAGCAGCAGAATCAGGTCTTTCCGTACCGCCCAGTAGTAGATGACGCGGGCGCCTCCGCGCTTGCCGCGCGAGCCAACCGCCACCCGAATCTTCCGTATTCCGCCGCCACCCTTAATGCGAGCGCCGAGGCCCGGATTTGCCGCCAGCCGGGACTGAAAGGTCCCGTAATCTTCATCGCCGAGCAGCGCTGTGATCTGTCTCGTAAAGGTGGAAGTCTCGATCAGCTCCACTCGCCTCAATTATCCGCCATTGGCGGATAGTCGTCAAGGTGGAGGAGACCACCGAAAGGAACATCCATGAGGATTTAAGGAAAGCTCCAGCTCGGATATTTTCCGCTGCCCTTGGGGACGGTGGACACCTTAACCCAAGCCGAGTTCAATGTAGCCTACATCGCCCACGTCATTGCTGACAAGCCTGCTGGCCTATGCGGGCATCCGACACTATCGGCAGATCTGAAATCGGACATCTCGAATCTGATGTTGCTCTGCGATGCCCATCACCGGTTGATTGACGTGTCAGACATCGGGGGCCATCCGGTCGAACGGCTCCGCGCGATGAAGGATCGGCACGAGCAGAGAATCCAGCACCTGATCGCCAAAGTCACGTAGTTCTTTACGGCGACACAGGCGATGGCCCCGGATCGCTACCCAGCCGAACCCAGGCTATTACGAACCCCCGGACTGGCGTTGGCGGGAAGATCCGGATGGATTCGATACTTGATTACGGCACCAGCGCGAACGGGACGGTTCACCGACACTCGTGTTTTCATTGAGTGCAACCATCAAGGACGAGCGTATAGAGGCATGCCTTCCCGGCGCGAGCATCTGGAGATTTTGTTCACCGGCCCGGAACAACGATTTTCTGAAAGGCCGTGGTCTGGCACGTCTTTTCCGGCAGGAGGCACGGCGCCTTCTCGATCGAACGCGTACCGCCCCACGACGTGGTGGCACCCTCCCGATACAAGGATATGCCTCCCTCAGCACTCCGGATCCGGACGATCGACGGTCGCCGCGGTCCCTGAATTCACGCGATCGAAACAATCCCGTAATCGAACTGACACAGTGCTGTGAGATGGTTGTATGGACTGAAAAATATGATTTGACTTCGCGCTGCTCGTGAAGTGTGTCGTTGTGTTGGTTCAATACTTGTGCGTTGATTCGGAGACATTCTTATGAGGACGTACGCGTGGCCCGGCACGGCTTTTGTGGCGATGGCTGGACTGGCAATGATGTCGTGTGGCGGGAGCACCACAGGCGGGGGCGCCGGGCAAAAACTGCAGGGTGCCGGAGCCAGTTTTCCGGCTCCGATCTATTCGAAGTGGTTCAAGAGCTACAGCGAGTCGCATCCGGGCGTACAGATCGACTATCAATCGGTCGGTAGCGGCAGCGGTATCAAGAGCTTCATCGACAAGACTGTGGATTTTGGCGCCAGCGATGCCGCCATGACTCCGGAAGAGATCGGGCGGGTAGATCCGGCGCTGGGGGTCCAACTGCTGCCCATGACCGCCGGCAGCATCGTGATCACTTACAACTTGCCGGATGTGAAAGAGCTGAAGTTGTCACGCAAAGCGTATTCCGATATTTTTCTGGGCACGGTCAAGAAATGGAACGACCCCTTGATTGCCAAGGCGAACCCGGGAGTCAAGCTGCCCGATAGCCCGATCAACGTGGTGGTGCGGGCCGATTCGAGCGGCACAACATTCGTATTCACCCAGCATCTGAGCGCCATCAGTCCCGACTTTGCCAAGGGCCCGGGCGCCAGCAAAATGCCGAACTGGCCGGTGGGCACGCGGTCGAAAGGAAACGAAGGCGTGACGGCGAGCGTGAAGACCACCCCCGGCTCGATCGGATATATCGAATACGGTTACGCCATGAGCCAAAGCATGCCGATGGCGATTCTGGAGAACAAATCAGGCGAATTCGTAGCGCCGACCACCGCATCTGGACAGGCGGCGCTGGCCTCGGCGCAACTGCCGGAGAACCTGATCGCCTGGGTCTCCGACCCGGCGCCAAAGGACGCTTATCCGATCGCGACCTACACCTGGCTGCTGGTGAATAAGAAATATCCCAAGGACAAACTGGCGGTCCTTCAGGATCTGCTGAAATATTGTCTCGGTGACGGCCAGAAACTGGCCGAGCCGCTGGGCTACATCCCGCTGCCGGCATCGGTCGTGGAAAAAGACCTGGCTGCTGTGAATACGTTGCAACCCAGCTAAGGCCGGGCAGGCATCACTGGTGGCGGGCGGGTTGCCGCCCGCGTGAAATAGCGTCTTCGGAACGAATACGATGTCTCCAGAAGCTCAGATTTCCCGGCCGCCTTCGCGGGCCCAGCTTTTCATGGATGTGGCATTTCGCCGGCTATGTGTGGTATTCGCCTGGCTCTCGGTGCTGTTGGTGGCGTTCATCGTTTTGCGTATCGCCTTCGCCGCCGGACCGGCGGTGCGCCATTACGGCGGCGGTTTTCTGAGCGGCCGAACCTGGGATTCGAACCGCGGGGAGTTCGCGATCTTGCCGGAGATCTGGGGGACGCTGTACAGTTCGCTGCTGGCGCTGTTTTTTGGAACGCTGTTCGGCGTGGCGGCGGCCGTGTTCTTGAGCGAAGGCTTCCTGGCCTCGTTTCTCTTCGGAGTTCTCAAACTGTTCGGGGTAGAATTTCACCGGATCTGGGGCAAGATCCCGGAGCAGGCGGAGAACCTGTTGCGCAATCTGATCGAGTTGCTTGCGGCCATCCCCAGCGTAGTCTATGGCCTTTGGGGTCTGTTCGTGGTCATCCCGATGATTCGGCCGGTATGCAACTGGCTGCACGTAAAGATGGGGTGGCTGCCTCTGTTTGGCACGGATCTGAGCGGTCCAGGCATGCTGCCCGCTGCCATCGTGCTGTCAATCATGGTGCTGCCCACGATTACCGCGATCAGCCGGGACGCGCTGACGGCGGTGCCGCCGAAACTTCGGATGGCGGCGTACGGCCTGGGCGCCACCCGCTGGGAGACGATCATGGCGGTGATCCTGCCGACCGCGTCGCGCGGCATTTTCGGCGGCATCGTGCTGGCATTCGGTCGCGCGCTCGGCGAAACCATGGCGCTGGCGATGTTGGTGGGAAATGCCAACACCATCAGCGTCTCGTTGTTCTCGCCCGCCAATACGCTGGCCGCCCTGCTGGCCAATACCTTCCCGGAGGCTCGCCCGAGCGACGTCTCGGTCTTGATGTACGCCGCGCTCGTCCTATTGGCCATTACGTTGTTGGTGAACGTGGTCGGCGCGGCCATCCTGGAGAAGGCGTCGGGCGGTCTGGAAGGAGGTAGGGCATGAGCGCGGGATCGGCGCCTATCCAAGAACAGTTGAATCCGTTCGCGGGTGTCGATTTTGCGGACCTGGAGAAGTCGCTGCTGCGCCCGCGGACTCTGATGAGCGGCCTGCTGAGCGGACTGGTGGCGACCATGACGATCATCGCATTGATCCCCCTGGTCTCGGTGGTATGGATGCTGGCATGGCGCGGCGGGCACAAGCTGAGCATGATGTGCTTCACGCAATTGCCACCGGCGCCGTTGGAGCTGAGCGGCGGCTTTGGCAACGCGATCGTCGGCAGCGTGATCATCGTGGCCCTGGCGACGTTGATCAGCGTGCCGATCGGTGTGCTGAGCGCGATTTTCCTGGCGCAGAGCCATCCCCGCAACCGCCTCGCGCAGGCGGTGCGTTTCGCGGCCAAGGTGCTAACCGGATTCCCCTCCATTCTCGCCGGCGTATTCGCCTACGGCGCGATCGTGCTGACGACCGGCGGCTACTCCGCGATCGCGGGAGCGGTGGCGGTCTGCATTCTCATGCTGCCGACCATTCTGTTGACCGCCGAGGACGCCGTGCGCGCAGTGCCGGCAAAGATGAGAGAAGCGGCAATCGGCATGGGCGCGACGTCGGCGCAGGTGGTGTGGATGGTTTCATTGCCGACTGCGCTGCCGGGGATCCTTACGGGCGTCATGCTGGCGATCGCGCGCGGCGCGGGCGAAACGGCGCCTCTCCTGTTCACCGCCCTGTTCAGCGGCTACTGGCCCATTCAGCACGGGCACTTGAACCTGATGCAGCCGACCGCATCGTTGGCGGTCCTCATCTACAACTTCTCCGGCATGCCGTTTCAGAACCAGGTCGAACTGGCTTGGGCCGCCGCACTTGTGTTGGTGCTGATGGTCCTGGTCACGAATCTGATCGGCCAGGGTTTTTCACGCCGCAAGATCCAGTAATAGGAGCACTCTTTATGGCCACTATGCAGCCCGCACCGGATGGGAAAAATGGAAAAGTCCAGACCCAGACCGAGGTGGTAATCGACTGCCAGATCAAGGAACTCTACTACGGTCCGTTCAAGGCTGTGCGCGACGCACAGATCCCGGTTCACAAGAACGCCATCACGGCTTTCATCGGCCCGTCGGGCTGCGGCAAGAGTACCGTATTGCGGTGTCTCAACCGGATGAACGACCTGGTGCGCGGATTCCGATTCGAAGGGCACGTGCGCTTTCGCGGCAAGGACATCTACGCTCCGACGGTAGACCCGGTGGCCGTGCGGCGCTATATCGGAATGGTGTTTCAGCAGCCCAATCCATTCGCTACCAGCATCTTCAACAACGTGGCGTTCGGTCTGCGGCTGAACAACTACAAGGGCAACAAGGCGGAGCGGGTGGAGCAGGCGCTGAAACGCGCCGCGCTTTGGGACGAGGTGAAAGACAAACTCCACAAGAGCGGCCTGTCGCTCTCGGGCGGCCAGCAGCAACGCTTGTGCATCGCCCGTGCCGTGGCCACCGAACCCGAAGTACTGCTGATGGACGAGCCGTGCTCGGCCCTGGACCCTATCGCGACCCGGCGCATTGAAGAGCTGATGATGGAATTGAAGCTGCGCTATACCATCGCCATCGTCACCCATAACCTGCAGCAGGCCCAGCGTGTAGCGGATAAGACGGGCTTTCTTTACGTGGATACGACACAAGGCGGGCGCACCGGGTACCTGGTGGAGTTCGGAGAGTCCCGCCAGATTTTCCAGGAGCCCAAAGAAGAGCACACCAAAGCCTATATTAGCGGCGCATTCAGCTAAACACAGCCCGCTCGCGTGCCTGACATGAGGACAAGATGAAGACGGAAAGCAGGTCCCGATTATCCCGGGCGCTGGGGGTTGCGTTTCTGGCGGCGGCCCTCTGCGGGTGCTCCGGGGGGCGCGCGGACGTGACGGCCGAAGCGCCCGCTGGCGGGGTCTCACTGCGCGGAGCCGGCGCCACGTTTCCTTCGCTGCTGTACAAGAAGTGGTTCGGGGAATACCGGGCCGCACATCCGGATGTGGCGGTCTCATACGACCCGGTAGGCAGCGGCGAAGGCATTCGGCGATTTATCGGCAAGGGCGTGAAGGAAGAGGCGAAGGTGGACTTCGGCGCCAGCGATGCGGCCATGACCGATGAGCAGATGGCGCAAGTATCCAAAGGCGCGCTCCTGGTGCCGGCCACTGCCGGCAGCGTCGTGCTGGCCTACAATCTGCCCCAGTTCCAGGGTGAACTGAAATTGTCGCGCGCGGCTTGCGCGGGCATCTTTCTGGGGCAGATCAAGAGCTGGAACGATCCGGCGATCGCATCGACCAATCCGGGCGCGAACCTGCCGCGGCTCACGATCGTTACGGTGGCGCGGCAGGATGCGAGCGGAACTACTTTCGCTTTCACCAAACACCTGGACGCCATCAGTCCGGAGTGGCGTGCGCGATACGGCGCGGCAACGCTGATCGATTGGCCGGGGAATACCATGCGCGCACGCGGCAATGAAAACGTCGCCGGCCGCATCCAGCATGCAGAGGGCTCGATCGGGTACGTAGGCTACGAATTTGCCCACCGTTTGGGCCTGCCGATGGCCAGCCTGGAAAATCGGGAAGGCAACTTCGTGCGACCAGGCGATCGGGCAGGGATGGCGGCTTTGGCGACCGCGGACTTGCCGCCCAATCTGCGGTTGTTCATTGCGGACCCGGCCGGACGGGATGCCTACCCGATCGTGACATTCAGTTGGATTCTGCTTTACCAGAACAACGACGACCCGCGCAAAGCCAAGGCCATCCGGGATCTGTTCCGCTGGTGCCTGACGGACGGACAGAGGTTCGCATCCGAACTCGGATATGTGCCGCTATCGCCGAACGTGAGTTCGAAAGCTCTTCTGGCGTTGAACCAGGTGGGGCCGCCGGAATAGGGCAGCGTGCAATGGCGCGTCCCCGCCGGCATAATGGGCGCTCCGCTTCATCTGGAAATACCGCGTGCGGCGCGGCCGATGCCGGCATGCGGCCCGGCTTCATCGTGCGCGTGCAGATGGGCGGCAAGGGGCCCAGGCGGGTCCGGTGTCGCTTGGGGACACCTGTTGATCGGCGCAGGGCATCGGCTGCCCGGAATCATGCGGGCTTCGCCTGGCAAAGCCGACATGCCTTGACATTCTAGGCATGTTCTCTTATACTGATGCCTTGTATGTCTAGGCATCCGGAACGGCCTGCCGACGCTGAACTGCTGCAGGGCACCCTCGACATGCTGATCCTGAAAGTGGTCGCGCTCCGCCCCATTCATGGATATGCCATTGTGCAGCGCATCCAACAGATATCCAAAGACGCGCTGGAGATCCGGCAAGGCTCGCTCTATCCCGCGCTTTACCGCCTGGAGAACCGGGGCTGGCTCAAGGCGGAATGGAAAACCACCGAGGGTGGGCGGGAGGCCAAGTTTTACAGCCTGACCAGGGCGGGACGGCAACAACTCACCGCCGAAACCGCGGGATGGAAGCGTCTGTGCGAGGCCATCTCATTGGTCCTGGAACACGTAGATTGAGGAGGCGGCGATGAATTGGCGCAGACGTCGCGGTTGGGAACGGCGTATGGATGCCGAGTTGCGTTTTCATCTGGAGAGCCGCCGCCAGGATTACATCGGCCAGGGCTTGAGTCCGGAAGAGGCCGCCCGCCGGGCCGGTTTGGATTTCGGCGCGCTGGAACTGGCGAAGGATGAGTGCCGCGACGAGAAGCCCGCCGCATGGTTCGATCATATGCTGCGGGATCTCCGCTACGCTTGCCGCTCGTTGCGCGGGAGTCCCGGCTTCGCGGCGGCGGCAATCGCCACATTGGGGCTCGGCATCGGCGCTAATACCGCCATCTTCCAGTTGTTCGACGCCGTGCGCGTGCGGGCCCTGCCGGTTCCGGATCCGCAGTCCCTGGTTACCGTGCAACTGGCGGACCACACCGGGTGGCGCGGCTCTCAAGCGAGCCCCTACGCGGCCCTGACGAATCCGCAATGGGAGCGGCTGCGCGATACCCAGCAAGCCTTTTCCGGAGTGCTGGCGTGGAGCGACAACGATTTCGGTCTGGGCGCCGGCGACTCGGCACACCTGGCGCGCGGGTTGTTCGTGAGCGGCAGCTTCTTCCACGTCCTGGGAGTGCATCCGCTGATGGGCCGCGTGCTTGCGCCGGCGGACGACCGCCGCGGCTGCGGCCTGCCGGGAGCCGTCATCAGTTACGCTTTCTGGCAGGGCGAACTGGGCGGCGATCCATCCGTGATTGGCCGGAAGCTCACGCTCAACTATCAGCCGGTAGATGTAATCGGCGTGACGCCGGCCGGCTTTACCGGGCTGGAGGTCGGCCGCTCGTATGACGTCGCCGTGCCCATCTGCTCGCAAGCGGTCCTGTGGAGCGAAGGCAATTGGCTCGATGAGGGCACCGTCTGGTGGCTGAATGTGATGGGCCGCCTCAAGCCCGGCGAGAGTCTGGCCCAAGCCAACGCGCAATTGCGCGTCGATTCGCCGGCCCTTTTTCAGGTCACGCTGCCCGCCAATTACCCGGCGATCAACGTGAAGGACTATCTTAAGTTCAAGCTGGCGGCCGTCCCCGCCGGAACCGGCGTATCCGAGTTGCGGGAACAGTACGGGCAGCCCCTGATACTACTCCTGGTTACGAGCGCGTTTGTTCTGCTGGTCGCGTGCGCCAATCTGGCGAACCTGATCCTGGCGCATGCCACTTCCCGCGAACACGAATTCGCGGTCCGTATGGCCATCGGAGCGTCGCGCGGCCGCCTCATCCGGCAGTTGATGGTCGAAAATCTACTGCTCGCCGCGGCGGGCGCGGCAGGCGGCGTCGGGTTGTCCGGCATCCTTACCCGGGTCCTGATCTCGATGTTGCAGACCCAGGGCGATCCGCTGTACCTCGATCTTCACCCGGATCTGAGATTGCTGGCGTTCGCCGCCGGCCTCGCAACTCTCACCTGCGTGCTGTTTGGACTGACGCCCGCGCTGCGGGCCACGCGGGTGACCCTCAGCGATGCGTTGAAATCCGCCGGCCGTTCCCTTTCCGCCGGCCGCGAACGATTCGAGTTGCGGCAGGCGCTGGTGGTGTCTCAGGTGGCGCTATCGCTGGTGCTGTTGGTCGGCGCGCTGCTGTTCGCGGGGAGCCTGCGGAAGCTGTTGGCAGTCGACGCCGGGTTCCAACGCAACGGCGTGCTGGTCAGCGAGGTGGACTTCCGGCGTCTCAAGATCCCCGTGACCCGGCGTGTCGATTTCAAACGCGACCTGCTGCAAAAAATCCGGACGTTGCCCGGCATAACTTCCGCCGCGGAAGTCGCCTTTCTCCCGCTCAGCGGCGCCAGCACTACCAATGCGGTCTGGAGGGAGGGGGCGGGCCCGGATCAAAAGTTCGATGCCAAGTTTGACGCGTTTGGAGAGGGCTATCTGAAGACGATGGGCATGCGTCTGCTGGCTGGCCGCGACTTTACGGAACGGGACAACCTCTCGGCGCCGGGGGTCGCTATCGTGAACCAGACGTTCGCCCGCCGCCTGGGCCTGGGCCGGAACCCGGTGGGCGCGAAATTCACCCGGGAAGCGACTCCGTCTTCTCCGGAACGGGTATTCGAGATCGTAGGACTCGTGGGCGATACCAAATACTACAATCTGCGGGAAAAGTCTCTGCCTATTGCGTTCGTGTCGATCGATCAGAGCACGGACCCGGATCCGTCCGCGCGCATTGTAGTCCGCTCCAGCGTGTCTCTTGCGGAGACGGCTTCCGCGCTGCGGCACGTCCTCAAGCAGGTCAGCCCACTGGTCAGCGCCGACTTTCAATCGTTCGAAGACGAGGTGCGGGAAGGCCTGCTGCGGGAACGCTTGATGGCTACCTTGTCCGGTTTCTTCGGAGCGCTGGCGGCGCTGATCTCGGCTGTCGGCCTATACGGCGTGATGTCGTACCTGGTGGCGCGCCGCACGAATGAGATCGGAGTTCGCATAGCCCTGGGCGCTGGACGGGGCCGTATCGTGGCGCTGGTCCTGCGGCAGGCAGCCGCGCTTTTGGCTGCCGGCGTGGTGGCCGGCACCATCGTCACCCTGGCGCTCGCCGGAGTTGCCAAGTCTCTGCTGTTCGGCTTGAAACCGTACGACGCAGCGACGCTGACGATGGCGGTGGTGCTGCTGACGGCCGTTATGATAGCGGCGAGTTATCTGCCGGCGCGGCGCGCCGCCCGGATCGAGCCTCTGGCGGCGATCCGGGATGAATGAGATGGGATACCCGTGGTGTGCGATGATTAATCGCCAGTCGGGCCAAGGTATGCCGGCCCGTAAATGGCCGCCCGAATGTCATGATGCAGCGTGCCGTCGAACGGCATTTTCTGGGCAAAAAAGACTACGGTCATGCGATTAACCGGATCCACCCAGAAGAGGGTGGATGCGGCGCCGTCCCAGAAGAACTCGCCCACCGCTCCCCGGTTCTCTTCTGGTTTTTTCGGTTGGGACACCCGCACGGCGAAATCCATGCCAAACCCAACCGACCCTTTGCCGGGCAGGAAACCGCGATCGGTGATAGCCGGATCCAGCTGGTCAGTGGACATCAATTTCACAGTGGAAGGCTTGAGCAGCCGGGCGCCATTGAGTTCCCCTGCGTTCAGCAGCATACGCGCCAGGCGCATATAGTCATCGACTGTGGAAGCCAGGCCGAACCCGCCTCCGGTCAACCGGTTGTCCTGAAAGTTGAGCCTGCGGATGTTGGCGTCGGAATCGCGCACCAATTTGCCTTGCGACTTCCGGTACAAAGCCGCCAGGCGCGGCAGACGCTCGTCAGGCTGGCGCCAGGCGGTCTCCCGCATTCCGAGCGGTTCAAACACGTGCTGGCGCACGTAGTCGGCGAACTTCTGGCCGGATAGGGTCTCCACTAACAACGCCTGGACGTCCACGGCGATGCTGTAGCTCCAGCGGGTGCCGGGATCGAACAGCAGCGGGACCTTGGCCAGCCGCCTGCCCATCTCGGCCAGGTCGATATTCAGCGCCATGGGATCGGCTTTCACAAAGGCATCGTGAGCGGGCGTGTTTCCCGCGCCGTAGGCGAATCCGGCGGTGTGGCGCATGATGTCCCGCACCGCGATCGGCCGCGCCGGCGCGCGATAGATGGGCGATCCCGCGGCGTCCTTGCCCGCATAAACCTGAATGGCCTCGAAGTCCGGCAAGTAGCGGTACAACGGGTCATCCATGCGAAACTTGCCCTGCTCCCACAACTGCATCAGCGCGACGCCGGTGACCGGCTTGGTCATGGAATAGATCTGCGCGATGGTGTCGCGCGACATCCGGCGGCCCGCTTCCCGGTCGGCAAAGCCGGCGGAGCCGAAATAGGCCTCGCGGCCATCTTTCCAGATCAGCACGGAGGCGCCGGCCGCGCGTCCGTCATCCACCATCGCCGATAGCGCATTGGCGATGCGATTGGGATCCAGTTCCAGGGCTTCGGCCGTCAGACTGTGGGACGATCCGTTTTGCGCCAGGGCGGGGATGGCTGGAGCTATTAGCGAGGGAGGAAGCAGTTGTAACAGGTTGCGGCGGGTAAGGCGAGCGGTCGGTGTTTTCATGCGACCATCGTATCCTACCGGCGAAGACCCGCGCGGAACCCGCGGTGACGCCATACGGAGGCGGATGATACAGTGTCACAATGGCCGGCGCGGCCGGCCGGAAAGGAGCAGCCGCCAATGATAGTTCGTGGTTTGGCGCTGGGTGGTCTTCTGGCGCTCGGCTTATTGGCGCCCCCGGTATTCCGTATTCTGGCGCAGCAGAGCAGCACCGGAGGCCAGTATCCGGACAGCTTGCTCGCCGGTTTGCGCTGGCGTGATGTGGGACCCATGCGGGGCGGACGCAGCTATGCCGTGGCCGGTCACGCCAGCCAGCCCGACACGTTCTATTCGGGGTCGGTTGGCGGCGGTGTCTGGAAAACCGAGAACTCCGGACGCACCTGGTTTCCGATCTCCGACGCCGGAATTCCGATTGGCTCCATCGGTGCGATCGCCGTGGCTCCGTCCAATCCGGACATCATCTACGTGGGCACGGGCGAGCCCGACATCCGCAGCCAGAACTCCTACGGCATCGGCATGTTCAAGTCGGTGGACGCGGGCAAGACCTGGCGCCACCTTGGCCTGGAGGCCACCCGCCAGATCGGACGGGTGGCCGTCGACCCGCGCGACCCCAATCGCGTGTACGTGGCGGCTCTCGGCCATATCTACCAATCGAATCCGGAACGCGGCGTGTTTCGTTCGCTCGACGGCGGGGCGAGCTGGCGGAAGGTACTCTTCCAGGCGAACGATCCGGATAACGTGGGCGCCGTCGACCTGGCTATCGATCCGCAGAACCCGCGGGTCCTGTATGCTTCGCTGTGGGCCACCCGCCGCCCGCCTTGGCCGGTCTATGCGCCCACCAATCTTCCGGGTGGCGGATTGTACAAATCCACGGACGGCGGAGATACCTGGCGGCAACTGGCCGGAGGCCTTCCGCATGACGACTTCGTGGGAAAGATCGGAGTGGCCGTCTCGCCCAGTAATCCGAATCGGCTGTGGGCGGTGGTCGATGATATCGGCCGCGCGATTCCTCCCGGGTTTCGTTTCGGTCCGCCGGCAGCGGATGCTCCGCCGTCAAGCGGCGGCGTTTACCTTTCGGACGACGGCGGCGCCACCTGGAGATTGGTCAACAGCGAGAAGCGGCTGTGGAGCCGCGGCTGGTACTTCGAGGCCGTGACCGTCGACCCCGTCAACCCCGATCGCGCGTACGTCATGAATACGGCCACATTCATGACCACCGACGCCGGCAAGACTTTTGTGCCCGTCAAAGGGGCGCCCGGCGGCGACGATTACCACCAGCTCTGGATCAATCCACGGGATGGAAACCGCATGGTGCTCAGCAGCGACCAGGGCACCGTTGTGAGCGTGGATGGCGCCCGGACCTGGAGCACATGGTACAACCAACCCACCGCGCAGATTTATCACGTATCGGCGGACAATCGCTTTCCGTACTGGCTGTATGGTGCGCAACAGGATAGCGGCGGAGTCGGCGTCAGCACCTGGTCGCGGGAGGGCGTGCTTACTTTCCGCGATTGGGAGCCTACATGCCTCGCGGGCGAAAGCAACACCGTGGTGCCGGACCCCCAGGACGGCAGGATTCTCTACGGCGGCGGCCAGCGATGCGACCAGTTCTTCAATGCTCCGGCGTCACTCGGCGGGCAGTTGCCGGCCGCGGACCCCAAAGATCCGAACCGTAGAACCTGGACGCTCCCGGAAGTCTTTTCGCCGGCAGATGAAGCGCTGTACTATTCCAATCAATTCGTGATGCGATCGCGCGATCGCGGACGCACCTGGGAAAAGATCAGCCCCGATCTCGCCCGTCTGCATCCGGACGTGCCGGCTAATCTGGACCCGGTGACGGCCAAAGACATCGATCAGGCGATGACCGACCGGTTTGGCGTGGTGTACACCATCGGTCCCTCGCCTCTGGAGGCTGCCACCGTGTGGGTGGGGACGGACGACGGCCTGATTTACGTCACCCGCGACGACGGCAAAGCCTGGGTAGACGTCACGCCACCGCCGATGACGCCCTGGAGCAAGGTGTCTCAAATCGAAGCCGGCCATTTCGACATCGGGACTGCCTATGCCGCCGTGGATCGCCACCGCCTTGGCGACGACAAGCCGTATGTCTACCGTACTCACGATGGCGGAAAGACGTGGCAAAACGCGGCTACCGGCATCCCGGCGGGCGCCTATGTCAACTCGGTGAAGGAGGATCCGCAAACCCGGGGACTGCTTTACGCCGCCACCGAATTGCGCGTCTATGTTTCGTTCAACGACGGCGACCAATGGCAGCCGCTGCAGAACAACATGCCGGTGACCTCCGTGCGCGATATCCTGGTGCACGGCGACGACCTGGCGGTCGCCACGCATGGCCGCGGATTTTGGGTGATGGACCAGATGAGCGCACTGCGGCAGATTGCGGTCCAGGGCGCGCAGCTCGTCTCCACCAACGCCTATCTATTCCGGCCCGGTGAGACTTTTGCCGTCCACGCGGGCGGCATGAACGGAACACCCCTGCCGCATGAGGAGCCGCAGATGGAGAATCCCCCGGCGGGAGTTGTGGCTTACTATTGGCTGCGGACAGGCGCCACGCAGCCGCTGAAACTGGAGTTACTGGACAGTTCCGGATCCGTGCGGGCCTGCGCGGCGAGCGATACTCCGGTGCGTGCGGTGGACACCGAGTCGCTGACCGTGCAGGCCATCTGGGTGGAACCTCCGGCGCCGCCGGCCGCCACCGCCGGCATGCATCGTTATGCGCTGGGCGGCGCCGTCCAGCGCGGCTTCGGCTTCCCGGGCGGTTTCGGAAACCCGCCTGCTGCGCCGGCGCCGGATGCCTGCAATCCGTCTGGTGCGGCGCCTTCACCAGGCCCGCGCGCGGGTCAGGGCGGCGCCGGCGGGCCTGGCCGGCGCAGAACTCCGGGCCTTGCGCCCGGCGACTATACCGTCCGGCTCACGGTGGACGGGCAGAGCTTCAGCCAGCCGGTTACCATCAAACCGGATCCTCGCGGCACACCTAGCGGCGTGACGGAGACTCAGAGCCAATAGCCGGCAACGAAGACGCCGGCGCGGCGCATGGCTCCGAGCTCGGATAGGTTTTGCCCGCCTCCGCCTCAAACCGGGCCCGCTCGTTTCCTTCTGCCTGGCGCGATTGAGAACCGCCCCGGCGAGATCATTGGAAGTGCCGCCGGGAGGGGTACAGATTTCCCCGCCAAGCTCCTCAACAGCGTCGGTAGATACAGACGATGGCTTTGCCGCTGGATGGCTCGGGAAGTGAAACGGGAGTGTCAGGTCCTCTTCGACGGAGATAGTCCCGTGAAGAGAAACGCTATCGCACTGAAAACGTTTTTGGACGTCAGTTGTCGCGGCGGTATGTCAGCATCGAATTACGGGCCAGGCTGCCCATCAGACCCGAGACAGCCACGATCTCAACGAGCAGCTACTCATGGCGCAGCGCGGCCAGCGGATCGATCCGGATGGCCCGCCGCGCCGGCAGCGCGCAACCCAAAAACCCGGCCAACGCCAGCACCACCGCGACACCCGCATAGGTGGCTGGATCGGTGGGCGAAACCCCTACCAACCCGCGGCTCAACGCCCGCGTCACCACCAGGGCCACCGGGATCCCCGCCGCCAGCCCGCCGGCGACCTGCCGCATTCCTTGTTTCAGTACCAGGCCGAAGATGTCCTTGCGCGTACCGCCCAGCGCCATCCGGATCCCGATCTCCTGCGTGCGCCGGCTCACGGTATGCGCCACCACCGCGTACAGTCCCACCGACGCCAGCACCAGCGCGATTGCGGCGAATAGCGAAAAGAGCCTGCCGAACGAGCTCACGTTCAGCCGCGAACTGGAAATGCGATCCTCGAGCGCGCTGACATTCTGCGCCGGTAGATTTCGATCCAGGTTCTCGACCGCGTGCCGGAACGCTTCGACCAGTGTGGCCGGCGGCACCGCGGTGCGCGCCATCACGTAAATGGATGGTTCGGGCTGGCTGTCGAACGGCAGGTAAATGAGCGGCTGCCGTTCCAGCGGGCGCATGAGATCCTGCGGCAGTTCCGGCGCCACACCCACGACTTCCAGCCACGGCCCGCGGCCCGCGCGCCTCGCGATCCGCAGCCGCTTGCCCAACGGATCCTCTCCCGGCCAGAATTTCTCCGCCAGGCTCCGGTTGACGATCGCCTCCGGCCGGGGACCGCCACTGAATCCCTCTCCTTTTCGCAATCCTACGCCCAGCGCATGGAAGTAATCCCGATCCACGACCAGCGCGTCCAGTTCGGCTGACTTAGTGGCCGCCGCGCCGTCGAGCTCGCCGCGAAAGCTCATCCAGCCGGACAGCGGGAGGTTCGAAGTAAGGGCCACCTGGCTCACACCGGGCAGAGCGCCCAAGTCCGTCTTCAGGCGGCGATAGAAGGCTCGTACGCTTTCTTCGCTCGCATACTTCGTTTCGGGCAGCGCCAGCCGCATCGTCAGGATGTTTTGGGGGTTGATCGCCATGGGCGCGTTGTACAGGTTCAGGGTACTGTGAATCATGAGTCCGGCGCCCGCCAGCAGGATCACGCACAGCGCCATCTGAAAGCCCACCAGCAGGCCCGCGAACCGTCTTCCGCGGGCTGCGCCGGCCGCCCCGTGTCCGCCGTCCTTAATTGCGCTGTTCACGTCCACCTTCGAAAGATCCAGCGCCGGCGCCAGGCCGAACAGGATGCCGGCCCCGATCGAGATGGCTGCCAGATAAGCGAATCCGCGCGCATTCATGGCGAAGTGTACCCAGGAGGGCACGTGTCCTTGCGCGACCATGTTCTCGAACCAACGCAGCCCCAGGATGGCCACCATCCATCCAGCCACGCCGCCCACGGCCGCCAGCAGTACACTCTCGATGAGCAGTTGCCTGACGATGCGCGCGCGTCCGGCTCCAATGGCGATGCGAATCGAAATCTCGCGGGCGCGGGCCGCCGACCGTGCCAGCAGAAGATTCGCCACATCCGCGCAGACGATCAGCAGTACGAAGCCAACCGCGAATACCATGGCCATCAATACGGGCCGCATGTTATACACGCCGATCATTTCGAGAAACGGCCGCACCCGCGCCAATGGACCATTGGTTTTCGCGCCAAACCTCCGCTGCGCCAGCGCCTCCACCTCGCTCTGCGCCGCGGCCAGGGTGGTGCTCCCGGCCAATCGGCCGAATATCGTCAGTTGGTTGCGGAAAGCCGGGTCCGTCAGTTCTTCCACGGTCAGCGGCGTCCACAAATCGCAGTCTTCCGGGAACTGTGCGCCCGGCGGCATCACCCCGATCACTTCCCGCTCCACATCGTCGATCCGGATCGCCCGCCCGACGATGGACGCGTCCCGTCCATACCGGCTGTCCCATAGCTTGTGGCTGAGCAACACCTCCGGCGTTGCGCCCGGCGCCTCGTCGCGCGGTGAGAATTCACGGCCCAGGAGCGGTTTCTGGCGAACCATCGCCCATCCGCTGGCGGTCATCTCAACGCGCCACAAACGTTCCGCCGGCGCGTGTCCATCGCTCACGTTCACCGCCGTATAGCGGTACGCCGCCAGATCGCCGAGCGTTCTCACCTGCTTCCTCAGGTCGAGGAAATCGAGCGGCGAAGGCGCCGCCGGATCCAAATCGGCGGCGCCCGGACCCGGATGCAGTGCGACCATCCGCTCCACGTGATCGACCCCCATATCGAAGCTGAGCGCACTCGAGACCACCGTGAACACCGTGGTATTGGCTCCCAGGCCCAGCCCCAGCGCCAGCGCGGCGACGGCGGTTAGCTGCGGATTCGCGCGCAGCGTGCGCATAGCGGAGCGGAAGTCGTGCCAGCAGGATTCCAGGAAAGCGAACGACCACAGGTCACGAGTGGTTTCTTTGAGCGCCGTCACATTGCCCAACCGCCGGCACGCGACCCCGGGGTCGCCTGTCTGTCCCTCGCTCATGGCCAGGTGAAAGGCCAGTTCGTCTTGCAGATCCCGATCCAGCCGCCGCCGGTGCCACAGCGCACCCAGCCGTTTCATTATGCGCCTCATACCGCCTCCATGACGCGCGCTATCGCCTCCACCAGTTCGCTCCAGTGGCTGGCTTCCTGCCGCAGCGCCTTTCGCCCGCGTGCCGTCAGACGGTAGTATTTGGCCCGCCGCCGGTTCTCCGATTGGCCCCACTCGGCATCGATCCAGCCGTCCAGCTCCATGCGATGCAGCGCCGGATACAAAGACCCCTCCTCCACCCGCAGCACATCGTCGGAGATCTGGTGAATCTGTTGCGCGATTCCCCACCCGTGCATCGGCCCTCGCGCCAAGGTTCTGAGGATCAGCATGTCGAGGGTGCCCTGCACCAGTTCGCCCCGGTTCTTTCCCATAGACTCTTGATAGGAGTATGCGCCACCGCCGCCCGGTTGTCAACATCCGCAGCTCGGACCGACAATCAGGGGCCGCGGAGTACCATGTAAGAAGCGCGGAAAGCGTTCATCATGGGAACAAAAGACCTGTCACCAGAACAACGTGAAGAACTGTTCAGAACATTGAGGGCCCGTTTTGAGAAAAACATGAACCGACACAGAGGTCTTGCCTGGGCTCAAGTACAGGCAAAACTGGAAGCTAACGCTCGAAAGCTGTGGTCAATCAGTGAAATGGAAAGAACCGGCGGTGAGCCGGACGTGATTGGCCGCGACAGTAAGACAGACGAATACATTTTTTGCGATTGTGCGGCGGAAAGCCCGAAGGGCCGCAGGAGTATCTGCTACGACCGTGAAGCGCTGGAATCAAGGAAAGAAAATAAGCCGGCAGACAGCGCCACGAATATGGCCGCGGCTATGGGCATCGAGTTTTTAACGGAGGAGCAGTATCGAGGGTTACAGAAACTCGGAAGTTTCGACACTAAGACGTCGAGCTGGGTGAAAACCCCTTCAGAGATCAGAACACTCGGGGGCGCCCTCTTTTGTGATCGGCGCTATGACACGGTATTCGTGTATCACAATGGCGCGGAATCTTATTATGCCGCCAGGGCATTCCGTGGTTTGCTGCGAGTCTGAAGGCAGGCCGACGGGTGAGGCCGAAAGGTAAACGATTGCAGGGGATGGTGCGCCCGAGGTGATTCGAACACCTGACCTTCTGGTTCGTAGCCAATGGGCAACGAAGAATCAGCAGCTTGCATGCTTGCCCATGATTGCTAAACGTGCTTCAGTTTCAATCACTTCCAAAGAGTGCCGAGTAACCGTGATTAACCATGCTACACGTGGGGTGGGCATACTATTGGGCATACCTGAAGCCGGGTTCTGGCGTGTGGTGATTCGGCCCGACATCGCCATGCTCACTTCGCGATCCATCCAGGCTGGTGGCATAGGATCATAATCCGTCTTTCCATTCTGCGTTCCACGGAAGCCCGTATGAAGAGGGCGTCCCGAGTCTAGTTGAAGGTAGGTAGGCGGCGGTTGGCGCCGATTCGATAGAATCCGGTTGCCAAACTGAAATCCCGAAAGGAGCCTACCGCCGTGAAGAAACCATACCACATCGTCACTCGAGCGGCACG
>DATJYO010000088.1:0-96907 GCA_035499555.1 Bryobacteraceae bacterium | reverse complement strand
GCGGCCGGTGCAGGTAAGGGCGGAGCCATCCACAAACTTCCCTTCCACCAGGCGCTGGGCGATGACGCCGATGCCGCCGGCCTTATCGACGTCGACGGCCACGAACCGCCCGCCGGGCTTGAGATCCACCAGCACGGGGGTGCGGCGGCAGACCTGCTGGAAATCGTCGATGGCCAGCGCCACGCCGGCTTCGCGGGCCATGGCCAGCAGGTGCAGGACGGCATTGGTGGAGCCGGCGGTGGCGGCCACGCCGGCGATGGCGTTTTCAAAAGCGGTGCGGGTCGCGATCTGGCGCGGCAGGCGGCCGCGGCGCACGGCGTCCATCACGATCTCACCACACCGGAAACTGACGGCGTGTTTGCGGGAGTCCACCTGGGGGACCGCGGCGGTGCCCATGGGCGAGAGTCCGATCAACTCCATCACGGTGGCCATGGTGTTGGCGGTGAACTGTCCACCGCACGCGCCGGCTCCGGGGCAGGCGTGATTCTCTATATCCAGCAGTTCCTGGTCGCTCATGCGGCCGGCGGCGTTGGCGCCGACGGCTTCGAATACGTCCTGAATGGTGATGTCGCGGCCGTTGTGGCGGCCCGGCAGGATCGATCCGCCGTAGAGGATGACGCCGGGCACGTTAAGCCGCAGCAACGCCATGGCCGCGCCGGGGATGGTCTTGTCGCAAGCCACCAGCGCCACGATGCCGTCGAACATGTGGCCGCGCGCCACCAGCTCGATCGAATCGGCGATGATCTCGCGGCTCACCAGAGAAGCTTTCATGCCTTCCGTGCCCATGGTCACGCCGTCGCTGATGGCGATGGTGTTGAACTCCATGGGCGTGCCGCCGGCGGCGCGGATGCCCTCCTTCACCTTCACGGCCAATTCGCGCAGGTTGTAGTTGCACGGCATGGTCTCGATCCAGGTGTTGGCCACGCCGATGATGGGCTTGGCCAGATCTTCGTCGGTGAAGCCGATGCCTTTCAGCATGGCGCGGGCAGGCGCGCGGTCGCGGCCCTGCGTGATGATATGGCTTTGTAGTGGCACTGAATTCCTACTTTAGCGAATTGTCCCGTATCCAGGCGATGTAATCGAGGACCGGCGGCTTGCCGCCCAGCGCGCGTACGCGCTGGGACACCTGGGCGCGATGATGCTCGCTGTGCATGATCACCTGCATCAGCCCGTCCCGCACCGATGGATGGAAATCCTTGAACGCCGGGACGGGAAACTCGATGGTGCGCGCGAGTGCGGCGTCGTCCAGGTGCGACGTAAAAGCGGCGCCGTCCGCGTGCGCGGCCTCGAACAATTGCCCCAGTTCGTCCATGCCGCCGGGCTCCCGCCGGAAGCGCTCCATGTCGAAGGGCTGGCCTTGAAACAGCGCCAGGAAGAATTGCTGGACGGTCACGATGTGATGCAGCCACTTGCGTATCTCGCTGTCGGCGGCTGCGCCCTCCTGTCCGCTCACGGTCTTCAGGATCGCATGGTCGGCCCAGACGAGGTGGGTCCAGAGAGATTGAAACATGGGAATCATGGGGGCATTTTACCGCAGGCCGGATCCGATAGCCGTCTGGTGTTGTTCGGACGCGCTGGCCGGCTCGGTCACCTGAACCACGCGGTCGCCCGCCACGTCGCGCAGCACCTGCCGGATGCGGCTGGGCCACAGGATCTCGATTTCCCTGGCGGAAGACGCGGCGCCCAATCCGAAGTGCACGCGGACATCGCTCGAACAGGCGTAACCGGTGCTGGTGGTGACGTGATTGTACTGCGTTAGACCGTCGGCGGCGGTCAGCTTGATCCGGGCGCCGATCCCCATGCGATTGCTCCTGGTTCCGCGAAGTTGTAGCGCGATCCAGTCATTCCCGTTGCGCGTGGTGTTGTGGAAGATCTGCGCCTGGCCGTTGAGCAGGCTCACAACCACGTCCATCCTGCCATCGTTGTCGAGGTCGCCTACTGCCAGGCCCTTGTGGGGAGCGGGCTTCTGGAAATCCGGTCCGGCGGTGGCGCTCACATTCTGAAAACGTCCGGTGCCCAGATTGCGGAACAAACCCATGGGCTCTTCGTAAGGGCGCGGCGCCAGCTTGGCGATGTTTTCCTGCACGTTGGAGCGCGCCACCACCAGGTCCTTCCATCCGTCGTTGTCCAGATCCACGATGGCGTTGGACCAGCCTGACATTTCGTAGCTGTCGGAAGCCAGGCCGGCCATCGCGGTCTTGTCGGCAAACTGCCCGCCGCCCAGGTTAACCAGTAGTGGAAATGTCTCCTTCTCGATGGCCGTCACCCAGAGTGACGGGAGCCCTTTATTGAATACGTCCCGGAAATCCACGCCCATGCCTGAAACCACGTTGCCGTTATCCGGGAACGCCACGCCGGAATCGAGCGCCACCTCCTCGAAGCGCTTACCGCCCAAATTGTGGAACAGTTGGAAGGGAGCGTCGTCGTTGGCCACGAAGATATCGGTGTAGCCGTCGCCATCGTAATCGCCGATAGCTACACCCATGCCGCGGCCGAGATGTTTGGCGATGCCGGTCTGGACGGATACGTCGGTGAAGGTGCCGTCTCCGTTGTTGCGGTAGAGCGTGTGCGGCAGCGGTTTGTAGTGGCGCGGGCTGCAATACATGAGCTGGTCGTTGGCTTTGCAGACGGGTTCGTTCGCGGCATCCCACACGCAGTAGTTCGACACGAAGAGATCCAGCAGGCCGTCGTTGTTGTAATCCACCCAGGCCGCGGCTACCGACCACATCTTCTTGCCTTCGTACGTTCCCCCGCCGACGCCCGCCCTTGCGGTTACATCCGTAAAGGTACCGTCGCCGTTGTTGTGGAACAACTGGTTGCGGTTGACGTTAGCGATGTAAAGATCCGGACGCCCGTCGTTATCGTAGTCGCCTACAGCCACGCCCATGCCGTAGCCGGCGCCGCCCAGGCCGGCCTTGTCCGTGACGTCGGTGAACGTAAGGTCGCCGTTGTTGCGATACAGGCGGTTCTTGAACTGGGGACCGGTCTTGGTGAGCGAAGGCAGGTGCGCGCCATTCACGAAGTAGAGGTCCGGATATCCGTCGCCATCGTAGTCGAACACCGCCACGCCGGCGATCAGGCCTTCGGGTTGCTGCTTGCGGGAAGTGGCGCCGTTGTCGCTGATGAAGCTGACGCCGGCCCGCCTGCCGATCTCCTCGAATGTGATGGGGCCGAGCGTCAGACTGCCGGCCAGGGCGGCCAGCGGCGCACCGAGCAGCAGGCATCGCCATCGCATCAACGTTTTCAGTATATCGTGGGACCGCGCTCGCCTGATGAACGCTTCGGCATCATCGTATAATTCCAACAGGGTGAGACTCGCGCTATTGTTTCTATTGCTTGCGCCGGGATGGCTGGCGGTGCGCGCGGACTCCTCCGAGGACCGCGTGAAGCAGGCCGCGGCGGCTTATCAATCCGGCGATATCGCCACCGCCATCAGGCTGTACCGCGACTTTCTGAAAGACTATCCCGACGCGGCGGAAATCCGTTCGAACCTGGGCGCGGCGCTGGTGCGCAACGGCCAGTTTGCCGACGCCATCACCGAATACAGCCTGGCCCTGCGCAAGCTGCCCAACAATCCGGCCGTGCGGATGAACCTGGCGCTGGCGTACTACAAGCTGGGCCGGTTGCCGGAAGCGGTTGCCGATTTGGAGTCCCTGCGCAAGCTGCGTCCCCTGGATCTGAAACCCGCCTTGCTGGAGGCCGACTGTCTGCTAGCCATGGACCAGCCGCAAAAAGCCGTGGACGTACTGTCGCCGATGCAGGAAGACAATCCCGACGATCGTGCGCTCATCTACATGCTGGGCATGGCACTGCTGAAGGACAAACGCACCGCGGACGCGCAGGTGCTCCTGGACCGCATCCTGCGCGACGGCGAGTCGGCGGAATCCGCGTTTCTGCTGGGGCAGAGCGCTCTGCTGCGGAGCGACCTGGTCACCGCCACGGCGCAATTGGCGCGCGCCATCCAACTGAATCCGAAGATGCCGTGGGTGCATTCGCTCTACGGGCAGGCTTTGAAGTCCGCCGGGAAGGGCGAAGAAGCCACCGCGCAGTTCAATGAAGAGCTGAAGTTGAATCCCTACGACTTCACGGCGAACACCGAGACGGCCGTGCTCCTCCGGCAGGACGGCAAACTCGACGAGGCGCTGGCACGCATCAATCGCGCGCTCGAAGTACGGCCCAAGGATCCGGGCGCACTGTACGAGCGCGCCTCGATTCACATGCGGCAGGGCCAGACCGACGAGGCGCGCCGGGAACTGGAAGACTTGCTGCACGACTATCCCAACTTCTCCGAAGCGCACGCGGCTCTGGCCACGGCGTATTACCGCTTGAAGCGGATCGCGGACGGGGATCGCGAGACGGCCGAGGCGCGCCGCGTCCGCGAGGAAGCACAGAAGCAGTTGGAGGAGAAGCGGGCGAAGCCATAGCCCGGCGCGTTCGGGGCTTTACTGGCGGGGTTCGGTTACGGTCAGTATCTGGTCGGCCCGCACGTTGTGCAGCGTCTGATGGATCCGGCTGGGCCAGGTGATTTCGATTTCCTTGATCATCTTCGCTCCGCCCAGCCCGAAGTGCACCCGCGGATCGCTGGAGGCGGCATAGCCGGTGCTGGTGGTGGCGTGATTGTATTGCGTGCGGCCGTCGTCGGTCGTGATCCGCACCTGCGCGCCGAGTCCCATGCGATTGCTTTTTACGCCCGCCAGCTTCAGCAGGATCCAGTGATTTCCCCCCGGCGAGATGTTGTGGAAGTATTGCGCCTTTCCGTTGAGGACGGTGACCACCGCGTCGATGCGCCCGTCGTTGTCCAGGTCGCCGAAGGCCACGCCGCGGTGCGGCTCCGGCGTGACAAAACCCGGGCCGGCGCCGGCGCTCACATTTTCGAATTTGCCGTTGCCCAGGTTGCGCAGCACGGTATTCGGCTCTTCGGCCTTGCGCAGCGACATCTTGTCGATATTGTCGATCACGTGTCCGCGAACGGCAAACAGGTCTTTCCAACCGTCGTTGTCCAGGTCGTAAACGCCGTTCGACCAGCCCGACATCGGGCGGGTGACCATGCCGATGCCCGAAGCGGCCGTGATCTCAGCGAAGTCCCCCTCCGGGCCGCGGTTCTTGAATAGCGGGAAGGTATCGTCCTCGAACGCGGTGACGAAGATATCGTCCCAGCCGTCGTTGTCGATGTCCCGGAAGTCGGCGCCCATGCCGGAGATGTAAGCGCCGGACTCCGGGTACGCGACGCCGGTGCGCAGGGCGATCTCTTCGAACTTCTTGCCGCCCAGATTATGGAACAGCATGTTCGGCGCGTTGTCGTTGGCAACGAAGACGTCCATGAATCCGTCGTGGTCGTAGTCGGCGAAGGCCACGCCCATGCCTTTGCCGCGGATCGCGCCGATGCCGGTGGCCGCCGAAACATCGGTGAATGTGCCGTCGCCGTTGTTGTGGTACAGCGTATTCGGCAACGGGGCGTAGTTCTTGGGGTGGCAATAAGCGCGCAGGTTCGGGTTGGGTCCGCAGAACGGGTCTTTGTTGACCTCCCAGACGCAGTAGTTGGAGACGAACAGATCGAGCAACCCGTCGTTATCGTAGTCGAACCAACCCGCCGCGACCGACCACATCTTTCTGCCGTCCAGGACACCGCCCCCCACCCCGGCCTTGTTCGTAACATCCGTGAATGTGCCGTCGCGGTTGTTATGGAATAGCTGGTTCCTGGTTACGTTGGCCAGGAAGATATCCGGCCAGCCGTCGTTATCGTAATCGCCCACCGCAACACCGATGCCGTATCCTTCACCCTGGACGCCGGCCTTCTCGGTGACGTCCGTAAAAGTGCCGTCGTGATTGTTGTGAAAGAGCCGGTTCCAATATTTCGGCGATTCTTTTTTCAGCGAGGGAATAGCGGCGCCGTTAACGAAATAGATATCCAGGTAGCCGTCGTTATCGTAGTCGAGCAGCGCCACGCCGGCCAGCATCGTCTCGGGCAGATTCTTATTGGGTGTGGGGCAACTGTCGGCGACGAATCGAATCCCGGAGCGTTCGGCGATCTCTTCAAAGGCGATGGGGCCGAGCGCCGCAGTGGTAGCCGCGGCGGCCACGACAACGGGTACTGACAGCAGGACGGTACGCCATCCCATTATCTTCAGGTTAATACGGGACCTGGCGGCCGGCGCGCCACCAGCACGGCGTGCGCGGGGGCCAGGCGGAATCGGCCGTATCCGTTGAGGAGCTCTGCTTCGAAACCCGCGCGGCCCAGCTCCGCCAGCAACTGGCCGCCGGTATAGAGGTGCAGCCGATGGGTCTCTTCGGTGCGCCGGTAGAGGCTTCCCACGCGGCGGAAACTGACGATCCGCCGCTCCAGCATGCGGGGCTTCCGGCCCTCTTGCACCTCCAGCAGAATGGCCCAGTCCGGACCTTCCAGGCACCGCGTCTGGACTTGGCCGTTGGGCACCTGGCCGGGCTCCACGATGTCGAACACGAAAACACCGCCGGGGCGCAAAGCCGCGAATACGCGGCGGAAGAACCGGGCCAGAGACGCGATGCCGCTCTGCGGATCGAAGGCGTAATTGACGCACTCCCCGATCGAGGTGACCGCATCGCAGTAGGGGAGCTCGGCGTCCAGAAAGGAGCCGACGCGAAACGTGGCGGCGGGCGCATGCCGCCGCGCCAGGCGGATCATGGCGCGCGAAATATCGATGCCCAGGGCGTCGTATCCGTGCTCCGTCAGTATGCGCGCCCACACCCCGCTGCCGCAACCGGCATCGACCACCAGGCCCTGGCGAATGTCTTTTTGCCGCAGCAGGCGCAAAATTCCCGGCGCCGCCCGGTTGACGAATCGGGTGAACCCGGTGTCATGAATATACGCCAGGTCCGCGTCGTACGCGATCATTTCCCCGTTTCGAAAGCCTTGCCGATCTTGGCGGCCAGGATGAAGTCGCTTTCGGTGAGTCCGTCGATTTTGTGCGTGTAGGTCTTTACGTCCACACGGCCCCAGGTCAGCAGGAGATCCGGATGATGTCCTTCGGCTTCGGCGATCTCCCCCGCGCGATTGACGAAGGCCAGCGCGGTCTTGAAATCCGGAAACATGAATGTCCTGGTGATGTGATGCTCGGCGACCACCTTCCAATCGGGCAATTGGGAAGATATTCTTTGTAGCTCGTCACCCTTCAGAGGCGGCACGCCGCCGCGGCAGGGGACGCAGTGTTTGGCCGCCAGAACGGCTCCGGAGTCATCCATAATCTCCCTCGGGAAAGCGATTCTCTCCTGTCCTTACATCATACTCAAAATGGCGCCGCGGGCTAACCGGCCACGCCGAGTTGATGATCGGGACAGCCGAGATTGAGGCAATCATACAGATCATCGACGAGGCTCGGACCGTGCTTGGCCAACAACGGCAATATGGAATACAGCCGTTCCTGCAAGTGGTGCTGGGGATAGATCAGGTTGGAGAGATGCGCCGCATGGCGCGCCACCCGGGCGTCCCGGGCCATGGTCTCGCGGCCGACTTTGCGCTCCATCTTGCCGAGTTGGTAAAGAACCTTACGGCGGCTGGTCCCCAGCGCCGCGGCCAGGCTGGCATCGAACCCGGCGAGATCGCGCGCCAGCCGGTCGATGGCCTGCTCTACATCGGACCGGGTATGCGTCAGGCTCCCCGCCAGCGCAGGGGGAATCAGGCGCGCGGCGATGCGGTCGTGGACCGCTTCGCTGCCGTGCATGAAATCCGGTAGCGCCAGCCCGTAGCGCGCCATCAATTTGGCAGCGAGTCTGTCCACGATCGTGAAACCCGCCCGATGAATCGCCGCCGGCATGCGCCCCAGAATGGACTGATAGATCACCTGGGACTGCGCCAGGTAGGCCAATTCGGCCGGACCGCCCACGTAGGCCAGCGTGGGCAGCATGGAGTCCTGCACCACGGGGCGCAGCAGGGCGTTGGGGGAGAGTTGGGCGGCGCGATCCATTAACTCTGCGGTCGAGAAGCGGCGGCCGTTCTGCAAGTAGTCCTGCCCGTAGCGGCGCAGTGTGTAGCGGCGGCCGTTTTCCAGCAGGAAGACGAAGGACGTCTGATCCTCGACGTGAACCTGTGCGTGATAACCGGCGGCCTGCAGGGCCTTGTTGCGTGCCAGCATAGCCGCCGTTAAGTCCGGTGCGGCCGCCAGGGCGGAGCGAATCGCGGGCGCGGCCAGTTCCCGCATAGCCGGCGCCATGGGATCCACATGCAGCAGACCGTAGCCGGGGAGCAATCGTTTCAGCAGCAGGCGGAACGCTTCGCCCATGGTACGTCCCGGCTGATACGTCTCCTCTACCAGGGCGGCGATCTCGTCGCCGAAGGGCCAGCCGCGCAGAGCCCGGCGTAAACCCTCCACGGGCGGCGTCGTGAGGACAAACTGGCCGACCGGCTGGCTGGACGCCGGCGAATGAGGCTTCTCCAGTTTGATGGGATTGTGCTCTGCATCGAAGACCCAGCAGTGATTCACTTCCGCGAAATCATGGTCTTCGGTGGCCAGCCAGAAGACCGGCACCGCCTGAATGCCGCGATCCGCCAGGCTGCGCGCCAGCTTGATCGCGGTGAGGGCTTTATAGATCGTGTACGCCGGACCGGAGAACAGGCCCACCTGCTGGCCGGTGAGGATTGCCGCCGTGCCTTCGCGCGACAACAGGTCCAGCGCCGGGCTGTCGCCGTTTTGCTGCCGCAGGGCCGCCACCAGCGCGGCGCGCCTATCCGCCGGAAAGCGTATCTCGCCTGCTATGGCCTCGAACACGCCATCTTCGGATGGGATGTGGGTGTAGAACGGCCGTACCCGGTCGGGATGGTACGTGAAATCCGCAAACAAATTGCTGGTATGCGGCAGATCCGTATAGCGGATACAGGCACAGTCCATGGTACCGGGTTAGTGATGATCGGCCATCGGGGAAAGATGCAGGCTATCAGCCGGCAGGCAGGATCTTGGTGATGTCGTTGTAAAGGACGAAGGCCACCAGCATCATGATAAACACGAAGCCCACCTTGAATACCATTTCCTTTACCGAAAGACTCATGTCGCGGCGCATCACCATCTCGATGATCAGCATGACGATGCCGCCGCCGTCCAGGATGGGCAACGGCAGCAGGTTGACGACCGCCAGGTTCAGGCTGACCATGGACATAAGCATGATAAAGGCGGAAGGTCCCTGCTTGGCGGCCTGGCCGGACATGGCTGCGATCCCGACCGGCCCGGTCAGCGATTTCGCCGAAATCCGCCGCTCCACAATACCCTCCAGGAAGCGGAAAATCAATCCGGCGCTCTTGGCGTTCTCATCCAGGGACACGCGCAGGGCATCCGGCAGGGAAAGCCGGGTGGTGACGATATTCAGTTTTGGCTCGGGCAGGACGCCGATCATCCAACGCGACGGCCCATCCATATTGCTCCAGACCGGCTGCAAGGTCACCTCGTGCGTCGCCCCGTCGCGCTCGAACTGGATCGCCACCGGCTTACCGTTGCTGCTGCGAATGATCTCGTAAAAGCGCTGCACCGCATGGATGGGATGGCCGGCGGCGCTCAGGATCAGATCGCCCTGGTGCAGTCCCGCCTTTTGAGCGGGCATGCCCGGCGTCACGGGCCCTACCTGCACTTCGCCCTTTTCGTACCAACCGGCGGAGCCCACTCCAGTGCGTTCGTCCAACACCGGCGTGACCGTCAGGTTGACGTCTTTGCCGTTGCGCTCGACAGTCAGATGCATGGGCCGGGAGGCGCTCTCCACCTCTTTGAGAATGATTTCGTCCCAGGTCGGATTGCGTTTGCCGTCCAGCCTGACGATGCGGTCGCCTTCCTGCACGCCGGCCCTGGCGGCGGGAGTGTTGGCCGCTACGCTGCCCACCACGGCTCCGTTATCGGCATCCACGACCTTCTGGTACTTCACCATGTAAAGACCGGTGAGCAGCACCACGGCCAGCACGACGTTCATGGCCGGGCCGGCCAGCACGATGATCAGGCGCTGCCAGCGGGGCTTCGCCAGAAAGCCGCGGGGATCGTTAGCATTCTCATCGCCCGGAAGCTCGCCCGCCATCTTCACGAAGCCTCCCAGGAAGAACACGGCCGATATGCGGTAGTCCGTCTCCCCCCGGCGGAAGCCGAACAGCCGGGGGCCAAAACCGAAACTGAAAGTGTCCACACGGACATCGAACGAGCGCGCGGCCCAGAAATGTCCCAATTCGTGGATGAGGATCATCACGCCGATCAGGATCATGAACCAGAAAGCGCTTTGAATGAATGCCATATAGTTAAACTCTAGTGGGAACGGCGGCGGGAACGGCCGCCCGTGACGCGATCAACTGCCGGGCCACCGCACGCGATTCCGCATCGATCTCGAGAATGTCTGCCACCGAGGCCGGTTCCTGCCGGGGCATGCGGCTGAGGGTCTCTTCCACCACCGCCGCAATCGCCGGAAACGGGATCTCGCCCTCCAAAAAAGCTTCGACGGCCACCTCATCGGCGGCGTTCAAGGTACTGGTTGCCGACCCGCCGGCTGCCTGGCACCCGTACGCCAGCTTGAGCAGCGGGAAACGATCCAGGTCCGGCGGCGCGAAATCCCACTGGCGCGTCTGGCTCCAGTCGATCTTGGGCACTGGAGCCTGACACCGCTCCGGCCACGTCAGCGCGTATTGGATCGGCATGCGCATATCCGTCGCCGAAATCTGGGCAAGTACGCTGCCATCGGAGTACTCGATCATGGCATGCACGCTGGATTGGGGATGGATCACCACGTCCACCTGGGAGGGAGAAAAGCCGAACAGCCAACAGGCTTCGATCACCTCAAACCCCTTGTTCATAAGGGTAGCGGAATCGATGGTGATGCGCTTCCCCATCCGCCAGGTTGGATGATTCAAGGCCTGGGCCGGCGTCACCGATTCCATGGCTTCTTTGGACGTATTACGGAACGGGCCACCCGAGGCGGTCAGGATCAGCCGGGAAACCTGGTCGCGATTGCCCGCCCGCAGACACTGGTGTACCCCATTGTGCTCGCTGTCGATGGGCAGCAGTTCGGCGCCGCTTTGCCTCACCGCATCCATGACCAGCCGCCCCCCGGAAACCAGAACTTCTTTGTTCGCCAATCCCACCCGTTTGCCCAGTCGCACCGCTTCGTAGGTGGCTTCGAGCCCCGCCACGCCGACAATCGCCGAAATTACCATATCGGCTTCCGGAGCGATGGCTGCCGACACGCGGGCGGCAGGGCCAAAATCCAGCTCTGGCCAGTTTGGACGCGGCAATCCGGAATCCGATAGCGCGCGCGCCAGCCGATCTCTCCCGGCGGCGCTTGCCAGAACCGCCACGCACGGCCGAAACTCTATGATTTGTTGAAGGATAGACTCGACATTGGATCCTGCGACCAAGGCGAACACCCGGTACGAATCCGGATTGCGCCGGACCACATCCAGCGTGCTGGTGCCGATCGAGCCCGTCGATCCAAGCAGAGTCAAGCTTTTCATTTCAAGCGGTTGCGCGATGCTGCCATCATAGCACGGCTGACGCTACGCTCAAGTTGGCTACGGGGTATTTCGAAGACCCAAACCCTTTCGGGCGCCGGGGAGGTTGCTTCAGGGGTCTTTTATTTAGAGGTTAGTCTCGCTTTGGTGGGAGTTGCCTCCCCGGCTTACTTCCAATATTAGAATATTCGGTATCCGATTGCAACAGTTTTTTGTAGCCGACTGGCGGATTAGGTACTTATGGAAGCCAATTTGAGGTTCTACGACCGCGATTCCGCGCTCCCAATGGAAGTACCGAGAGTACCAGTATTTGTCAAAAAGTAAAACGTACGCCGATTTGAGCGGCAAACGGAATGCCTACGGTCGTGCCCGGACCGAAGAAGTCTCCCAGGGCGCCCGCCGGCACCCGCAATTGGTTCAGGCTGGTGATCGGCTGCGTCTGCGTGCAGGCCGCGTTCAGGCAGAATGCCGTAACGTTCGCCTGGTTGTCCACAGGCAGCGGGAAAGCCGCCACGTTGGTCACGTAATTTGCGCCGGGGTTGTTGCGGTTGAAGAGGTTAAAGAACTCGATGAACGGCATCAACTGCTTGTTGTCGCCGAAACGGAGCGGCCGGCTGACGCGCATGTCGAACTGAAGATAGGGCTTGCCGCGAAACTCGTCCAACGTGGTCTGGACCCCGTTCACCACCGCGCGGTCGTCGAGCGTGTCGCCGAAACCGTTGACATCCACAGGGGTTGTCATGGTGAACGGGCGGGCGCTTTCGGCCTGGCCCAGCAGACCGAATTCAAAGCCACCCGGCGCGCGCCAGGTGCCGGCGACGACCGCACGATGCGTGACGTTCTCGCCGGACGGGCCGGAGTCGCCTTTGCCGAAAGCGTGCAGCGGATTGCAGACACCGTCCACGTAGTCGAACAGCTCGCCTAACACGCAGCCAAAGGTGTATGCGCGGGACAAGGTGTAATTGAAAATGAGGCTGAGGCGCCGCGCAACCTGGCCCTGTAAATGGACCGACAGCCCGTCGTACCGCGAGCGATTGTCGCTGCGGAATACGGTGAGGTCGGGGACATTCTGCTGCTGGGTGGGCGTATCGTTCGGGAAGAGCGGCGAGAACAGTGTATAGCCAGCCTGATACTGATAGCGTGCGTAGGAGTGCACGCCGGCTTCGTGTGTCCAGTCGGCGCTGATCATCCATCGCGAATTAAACGCATGGTCCACGCCCGCGGTGGCATGCAGGGCATAGGGCGTCTTATAGCCCGGATCGATGAGCGCCCCGGCGCCGCCGTAGGCATCGCCGGGCAGGCATCCCGCATCGCCAGGGACCGTGCACGGCGCGGGCGCTTCGTTCACCGCCTGGAAGGCGGTGACCCAGCCGTTCTGCGCCAGATCGTTGTAGAACAGGCCAAACCCGGCGCGCAGCACCGTGGTTCTGGAGTTGCCCATGGCGTAAGCCAGGCCCAAGCGCGGGGCGAACGCCTTACTGTAATCGTGCGGAACGGCGGGTTGGGCAAACAACGGAATCTGCAGCGCCTGCACGGTAAGCAGCGCCGGGTTGTCCCATTGCGACCGTCCGGAGGCGGTGAAGAGCCCGAACGTTCTGTCGTAGCGCAGCCCGTAGTTCACGGTCAGACGCGAGGTGGCGCGCCAGGAATCTTGCGCGTAGAATCCCAGCCGCTGTACGTTCTGCGCGAAACTGCCGTTGCCGGACGGTGTGCTCGAGCAGTCCGTGCCGGGTGTCACATCCAAACCGCCAGCCGGGGTACAGGTGAGATCCACGGCGAACTGCGCGGGATTCGCCAGGTAATCCGCCGGGTTCTGGGCGAATACCGTCAGGTTTTCGGCGTTGCCCGGCAGCGCACCGCTCATCACCGGTTCGTGGATAAAGTCCACGCCAAAGCTGGGCGAGTGCCGGCCGGAGGTGTGCGTCAATGCGTAGCGCACCTGGTATTTCTCCTGGTTGCGCAGGATGGGGAACGCGGTAATCGGCGTGACAAACTGGTTGTCGCCGAAAGTCTCAAAGCCGGAGATGGTCTGTGAGGTGGAACTGAACGGAAACGCCAGCGCAAAGCCCAAGGTCGAATTACGCGCCTCGGTGAGATGCAGCAGGCTGGCATCCAGAGTCAACGTGCCCAACCACGTGGGGCTGAAGATGTACTGCTGTCCTACGACCACGTTCATGTAGTTCGAATGCCAGTCGGCGCCCGTGGAGGGTAGCGTGGCCTGCTGCACGAAGGCGTTATCGGTGACGTAATTATCGATGGCGGCGCGCAGGAACCACGTCGAGCGCGTGGACTGCGCCCAATCGAAGCGCATGGTTCCCAGGAAGTCGCGGAAGGGCACGGGGACGCTGTCCGGTACACCGATCGAACTGACACCCGGAATCAAGCCTTGTCCTGCCAGGGAGGCAAGCGCGTCGAACTGCGTCAGGCTGGCCGGACTGTAGGCGATGCTGGCGTCCTCGTGGACGTGCTCGAACGAGGCGAAAAACCAGACCTTGTCCTTTACCACAGGACCGCCCACGGTGGCGATGTAGTTCTGGCGCGAGAAGGGTTGTTTGGGGAGCGGCGCCGGATTCTCGATGGGGTAGCGCGCGTCGAGAGCCGCCGCGCGATCGTAAAACGCCAGGTCGCCGTGCCAGTCGTTGGTGCCGTGCTTGGTCGTGATCACCACCGATCCGCCCACGGTCCGCCCGGTGTCGGCGTCTTCCTGGGCTGTGCGGACCGCGAACTCCTGGATGGCATCCGGCGAAAAGTTCTGCAGAAAGCCGCCGATGTAATCGTCGGAGTTGTCGCCGCCATCGACGGAAAGGACGTCGTTCAAACCCGAGCTGCCGCCAAAGGAAACGGCGGTGATGCGCGCCTTGGTGGGATCGGACGGCTCCACGGGTTCGGTACCGGGAACCAGAAAGGCGATGTTGGCGAAGCTCCGGTGCGCCAGGGGAATGGCGGCCAGATCGTGAGCCGTGACTACGCCGCCCTGCACATCGCTGGTGGTATCCATCGGCTGCGTAGCGATCGATGAGGCTTGGCCCGGTACGGTTACGGACTGCGCGACCGGCGCGGGATGGAGCGTCACGGCGATTTCGCGCGTGGAACTGATCGCCACGGTCACGTCGGCGCGCGCTTCGGCGAAGCCGGCGGCCTTCACCGTGGCCCGCCACGCGCCCGGCAGCAGGTCGTCGAAGCGAAACTCGCCGCGCGCGTCGCTGGTAGTCTCGCGCGTGACGGATGACGCCGCCGCGTGCAGCGTAATGGCCGCAGATTGGATCCGGCCGCCGCTGGCATCGGTCACGGTGCCGACCAGGCTGCCGCGGAAGTCCTGTGCCGCTAGAGCGGACACCAACAAGAATAAAAGGTTAAGACACTTCATCAGAGAGTTCCGGGTCTTGCGACGCAACTGCCGTGCATGGCCGCGATCCATTCACGAATCAAAGCCAAACCTTCCTGGTGGACCACGCTGCGGCCCAGCTCCGGCATCATGATCTTCGGGGTGACGGACTCCATGCGGTGCACCAGGATGGACTCCTCGGGCTTGCCCCCGACCACGTCGAACAGGAGGTTTCCGGAACCCTGGCCGGCGGATACCGGCACTTTGCAGAAGCCCATCCGCATGGGATCGGTCTGCGCCGCCAGAAGGTAAAGCCCGGTGGTGTTCGCGGGGCCGCGCGGGTTATGGCAGTGTGCGCAATTGATCTCCAGGTAAGCGCGGGCGCGGGCATCCAGCGATCCGCTGGCCGGATCGTTCCACACCGCCAGCTTGGGCGCCTGCGCCGGAGGCGGCGCGCCTTTCAGATACCCGATCTTCGTCCAGTATGCGAGTTGGTTGAACCGGCCTTCCGGATAATCGAAATCCTTGTTCAAATTGCGCGCCTTCGGGCCGATGGGCGTGACGGTTTTCGAAACATCGTGGCAGCCCTTGCACTGATTGGTGTTGGGGACCACGTAATCGATATTGTAGCGTTTGCCGGACGGATGCACCCAATGCACGGTGGTCGGGTCGGCGGCGACATCCAGCGTCGCATCTGTTTGTTCCCGATTCCAAACGTAAGGTAGCGTCGCCCAGCCCGACGTGCCGCGGACCAGCAGCCGCGTCTCGATGATACGTTGCCGTCCGCCCCGGTCGGCGTCGGGATAGGCGAAAGTCTTGGCGAGGATCGCGCCGGCCGGAAATGTGAAGGCGTCGGTATCGCTGTACGTGGCGGAGGTGCCCGGCGGCATCCAGACGAAGCGGTACTTGGTGGCGTAGTCGGAGAATAGAGGCGTATTCAGATCGTAGGGGATCACGCCCGCGTTGGGCTTCAGCGCCGCCGGGTTCCCGACGAACAGATGCCAGGCCGAGAGCTTGGCCGGATAGGGCTCGCCCAAGTGCGTCCGGACGCCGCGCGTGCCGCAAGCGGATAGCGCCACCAGGCAGGCCGCGGCGAGACTGACGTCCCGCGCACGCCTCAGCCCGCCCCTCATCTCCTAGTTCCCCCCGGCCGGCGTCCCCGGCGCGGGCGACGGGAGATTGACCGCCGAGAGCGCCGGCAGAGAGCAGTCGTAGGGCTTGGCGTCCCGGCTGATGTGTTTGAACTTTCCGCCCGCGTCATAATTCATGAATGTGGCGTCCCCGTTGTTCTGGAGACAGATGCGCAGCTCGTCGGGCAGGCGCTTGCCCACCAGTTTCTTGGGATTCACCACGCCATCGAACAGGATGGCCGGCAGCGGCTTTCCTGCCACGGGGGCCAACGCGTCGGCATATTCGCCGGCGGGCTGCGTGCCGCCGCCGGAGATGATGTTGTCGTGAATGTAGATGGCTTCCGGGAACGGATAGTAACTCGCGTCGTTGATGGGATTGCCGGTAGTGAAATAGCTGATCACCGAAACGTTCGCCGTATTATTGTCCTTAATCGTGTTTTTGAAAACTTCCACGTGATTGGTCGCCAGCACGATTACCCCCGTGCCCGTGGGAACCTTCGCCACCATGCTGCCCTTGGCGCCGAAATTTTGCGTGTTGTTCTCCAGAATCTGATTGTTGAATACGCGGGTGTTGCCGCCGGTCTTGACCGGCAGGTCCGGCAGGTTGAACACCAGGATGCCGCCCGTATTGTGCATCGACTTGTTGTCGTACACATCCGCGAATTGCGAGTTCTCGATTTCGATCCCGGCCACGTTGGCTTCCGCCCGGCTGCGGCGCACGATGATGTTGCTCGACTGGCCCACATAGATGCCGGCGTCCGCCGCGCCGATGGAGACCGATTCTTCGATCAGGACATTCTTGCACTGTACCGGGTAGATCCCGTACGAGCCGTTCGACGTGCTCGGTCCGCCGGTCCATTCCGTGCGCACCCGCTGCACGGTCACACCGTTGGCGCCGTTGATCTTCAGCGCGTCGCCCTTGGTGTCTTCGATAGCCAGGTCCTGGATGGTGAAGCCGTTGGAGGTTACCGTCAGGCCGGCCGGCCCGCTCTTCTGGTTCTTGAAAGACAGGATCGTCTTGTCGATGCCGGCGCCCCGAATCGTGACGTTATCCACTGAAAGCGAAAGCCCCCGGTCGAGGTCCAGGCGGCCTTCCGGCAGTTCGATCACGGCGCCGGACTTGGCATTGATCAGCGCCTCTTGAAAATCCTTCTGAAAATTCGGGCCGGCGGTGAGGCCGGCCTCTTTCTTGGCGCAGGAGACCCACAGTGTGAGGCTCAACACGGCGAACGCGGCGGCAGCAGTCTTGGTCATAGCGACTCCAGGAAGTGCAGAGGAACTAAGCAAGGATAACGCGGTGGTTTGGCCCGCGCAAGCGTGGTTCCGACGCTCGGGAAAAGGCGCGCACGGTTCCGAAATTCAGTGTTTGCCCGAATCGCCGAACGGATGAATGGCCGGCAGCGCCAGAGGATCCTGCTGCGCCTTGACCTTCTCGAATTCCGCGGTCTCCTTCTCCGCATCCGCCTTGCGCCCGGCCCTGCGGTAAGCCTGGGAAAGGAAGAAGTGGACGTTGGGATTCGATGGCTTTTGCCGGACAGCGGTCTCCAATTCGGCAATAGCAGCGTCCGTCTTGTTCAAATCCAGGTTCGCGCGGCCCAGGTCGCTATGGCAAATCCAGCGGTATCGGGCGGGCACGACCTTCATTGCATCGTGCACCGTGGCGATAGCGGCGTCCGGCGTACCCTGCCGGATCTCGAGGGAGGCTTTGGCCAGCAGCGCCGGCCAATGTCCGGGGTTGATCTGCACCTCTTTCTGGAACTCGGCCAGGGCGGCGTTGAGATCGCTCTCCATCAGATAAAGCCCGTAGGCGTAGTGCACGCCTGGTTCGTTCGGATACTGTGCCAGCAATTGCCGGTAGCCGGCGGCGGCTTCCTCGGGATGATTGCTGGCCACCGCCCACGCCGTCTTCCCAGCCAAATCCACCAGCGGGCGCTGCTTATCCGGCAGCTTGGCGACATCTTCCGGCAGGGCCAGCGTGCACAGCCCCATCAACATTTCCATGACCGGCGGCAGCCCTGTCTTTTTCCAGAGCGGCTGCAGTTGCGCCAGGGCTTCATCGAACGTTGACGATTGGATCAGAAGCTGGGCCGCGCGGCCGCGCACGGCGTAATCAAACTGATCGTGGCCGCCGAAGCCCAGGCTCTCGCCTTTGGCGATGTCCGCCAGCGCCTGGTCCTGGTCGTCCAGTTGGGATTCACTAAGCCCCAGCAGGCCCCAGCCGGTGCCGATCCCCGGCGCCAGCTCGACTCCTTTGCGCAGGGCGTCGGTAGCTTCGGCATAGCGATGCAACTGGTAGAGGGCGGCGCCCAGGGAGAGCCAGCCTTCCGCCCACGCCGGTTGCAGGGCCAGCGCCTGTTTGAAGAGGTCCGCGGCCTCTTGCGGGCGGCTGTCGAGCACCGTCTCGGCGCGCCGCGCCAGGTCCTCGAATTGTTCGCGCGGAGAGCCCTGCGCACACAACGCGGGCAGGGCGAGCGATAGCAGGCAAAACACGTAGCGGACCGGCATCGTTCCATCCATACGATAACGCAACTGCGCGCTATGCTGGAGTCGATGCGTATCCTGGCACTGCTGCTGATGGCCGCCGGCGCGGCGGGTGCGCAGTCCGCCAATCCGGAACAGATTTTTCGCGATGCGGTGGCGGCGCAGCAGCGGGGCGACGATGCCCTGGCCATCCGCAAATACCAGGAGCTTCTGAAGCGTTATCCGGAGGCCGTGGAAGCGCGCGTCAACCTGGGCGCGGCGCTGGCCAAGCTGGGCCGCTATGACGAAGCCATCGCGCAGTACCAGATCGCGCTGGCCAAAAACGGTAATGCAGCCTTGCGTTTGAACCTGGCGCTGGCGTACTACAAAAAGGGCGCGTTGCGGGAAGCCGTGGACGAACTCGGGGTTCTGCACAAAGCCGATCCGGGCGATGCTCGCATCGCCACCCTGATGGGCGATTGCTACGGCCGTTTGGGCCGCGACGAGGATGCCATCGCCGTCCTGGCGCCGGTCGGCGCGGCGCACCCCGACGACCTGGCCGTCGCGTGGCTGCTGGGATCCGCGCTGATTCGCGCCGGCCATCGGCGGGACGGGCTGGCGCTGGTGGATCGGGTCGCCCGCGAGGGCAACAGCGCGGAGGCGTATCTGCTCGCGGGCCAAACCGCGCTGAAGCTGAACGAGTTCGAGCGCGCGCGCGACGATGGCGATGCGGCCGTGCGCCTGAATCCGCGGTTGGCCGGCGTCGAGACGCTCCGCGGCACGACTTTGAGTTACCTGGGCGATAACCAAGGCGCCATCGCCGCCTTGCGCAAAGCCGTCGCTGCCGATCCCAAGGATTTCGAGGCGCAACTGGGACTCGGCGCCGTCCTGCACACCGAGCGCGATCTGGATGGCGCGCGCGAACACTTGCAGATCGCGTTGCGTCTGAAGCCCGATTCCACGCTGGCGCGCTACGAATGGGCGCGGCTGGAGCGCACGGAAGGCAAGGTGGAGGAAGCCGTCAAGGATTTCGAGAAGGTGGTGCACGACGATCCCAATTGGGCGCAGCCGCACGTGGAGCTGGCCGCGCTCTACTTCCGTCTCAATCGCCAGGCCGACGGCGACCGGGAGCGGGCCACCTTCGATCGCCTGAATGCGCAAGCCAAGCCGTGATCACACCGCAGGCCGAGCGCCGCTTTTACGACAGCCAGTACACGCCGTTCCTGGCGCTGCCGGACCACGCGCTGCGTATTGACCGGCAGGTGCTCGCCGGCAACCTGGCGAATCCCGGGCATCCGTTCTACGAGCGGCGGCGGCTGTATGGCGCGGCTATGCAAGCCCTCACGGCAGAGCCGCTCGCCGGCCTACAGGTGCTCGATTACGGCTGCGGTCCGGCGGATTTCGGCCTGTGGCTGGCCACCGAAGGCGCCTGTGTCACGCTGTTGGATCTTTCACCGGCGGCGATCGAACTGGGACTGAAGCGCGCGGCGGCATCGGGCGTCCCGGTGCGGGGAATCGCGGCGGATGCCAGCCGCTTGCACATGCTGCGCGACGGCGAGTTCGATCTCGTGTTCGCCTGCGCGGCTTTGCACCACACTCTGAAGTATCCGGACGCATTGGCGGAACTGGTACGCGTGATGAAGCCCCGGGCGCGGTTGGTGTTGGCGGAGACCTGGGGCGGTAATCCCCTGCTGAACCTGGCGCGCCGGTACCGCGCGCGTGCCGCGGGCGAGGCGGAGGAGCAGGGGGAAGGGATCATCTTCTCGCGGGCCGAGTTGCGGGCGCTGAGGCCGCACTTCTGCGACATCCAGGTGCGGCATCTGAATCTGCTGGCGATGGGCAAACGGCTGCTGCGCGGCCGGTTGACCCATGCGTGGGCGCGCGGGCTGGTGCGCGCGCTCGAATCGGCCGATGCGGCCCTGCTGTCGCTGGCGCCGGCCTTAAGCGCCTGGTGCGGGGAAGCGGTGATCACCGCCCGCCGCCGCGAAAGACTGTAGGCGGACGGGGTCCTCGGGCGCCCGCCCAAAAAAAATCGTCCCGCCGCGTGAAAAATCAATTTACATGTAAAATGTTTTATTGTATATTGTTATTGCTCTGGCCAAAACTACCGCGCGAGAGGAATGTACGCTACCGTTACATTGAATCGCGACGAGATGGAACGCAGGCGCCTGGATGCTGCCAAGGACCTGCTCGACGGGGTGACGCAAGCCCGGGTCGCCCGCAAATTCGGGGTTAGCCGCACCACGGCTTCCCGCTGGTACCGTACTCTGGAGGGGCAGGGTCTGGAGCGTCTCCGCAAACGCAAGGCGCCCGGCCGTCCCAGCCGCCTATCCGCCACCCAAATGGAGGAGATCCGGGAGATGTTTATGGCGGGTCCGCGGTCGTCAGGCATCGAGGCGGATCGCTGGACCACCGCGCGGCTGGCGCACGCAATCGAGATGCGCTTCGGCATCCGCTACGACCCGGATCATGTGGGCCGCCTGATGCACCGGCTGGGTCTGCGCGCCAAACGCGTACCGGCAGTATCGGCCGAGCCTCCCTGCGAAGTTTTCGCCGCTCCTTCGGTGGCCGTGGAGATGCGCGTTTAGAATGGACGAGCGGCAGGCGCCATGCCTGCCCCCCATCAGGAGCGGGAGATCTTTCGCGCCCGGAGCAACGAGGAGATGCCGTACCCTCCCAACAGGCAAACGCCGAAAGCCAGCAGCGTCACCTTGAGCACCGATCCGGCGCTGCCGTCGAATTGCCGGATTGCCCGGAAACCAGAGAAAACAAACGCGATCGCCATGAGTAGAAAGAGGAAACCCAGGAGCTCGTGCCACAAGGTGCGAGCGGGTTTCATCACGGCGGGGACTACCGTGGTCATGAATGTGCGGCCGGTCTTATAAGCACGGGCGCCGTCTCGATAAATGTTACGCTTGCGCACAACTACTCATGTTATCAGAGGATAACGTGGTCTATTCGGATCCCTTCGGGCCGCCGATGTTAAAAAAGTAGTAGGAGAACTTGTTAAGGTCACGCTGCTCCACTACAATCTAAACGGTAGGCGGTTCGGATCTTGAGTTGCAACGAGAGAGGTGGGTATCGCATCCCACATATAGGTAGCGGGAGGTCGTTGTGGACGAGCCATTGAAAAACCTGATGCAGGAACTGGGGAACGCGATCAACGACTCGCTCTCCGAGTCTGACCGTATTGCCGAGGCCATTGGCGAGATCAAGCGGGCCGGGTACGATGTCTTCCTGGTCCTGGAAGCGACGATCGGCTTTAATAAACGCGATGAGAACGACGAGACGTCCGAGGACGACACGGCTGCTGAGCCGGAGCGCAAACACGGTTTCGAGAGTGCCGGAAAGGTGAAGTTCACCAGCCAGGATCACCGGTTCCTGAAAGCGCTCAAGATCGCCGTGGACGAGGATTCTCATTAGCCTCAAGGGCGAACGCCTTCCAGAAAGCATCCACCACACTACCGGCGAGTTTCTTCATATCCGGCACGACCGGCTGTAGAAAAATGTGCCAGTAGATCATCGGACCCAGAAGCATCGCGAGCGAGACGTCCAGGTCTAATCCCGACTTCAGTTCGCCTTTGGAGATCCCGAGTTTGAGGAGACGGAGCAGGTCGTGCCGGGGCGGTTCCGTGACCATCCGGCGCCAGGCGCCGCCGAACGCCGGATTCCGGGCCGAGTATGCGATAAAGTGCGGCATCGTTCGTTCCTTTTGGACGGTGTCCTGGGGTGGACGGTAGTTCAACACCGCCAGCATGTCCGCGCGCGTATGGCCCGTGTCGAAATTCGGCCGCTCGCCCAAGCCGACCAGGACGCCCATCAACTCCAATAGCAGGGCATCCTTGTCGGCCCAGTGTTTGTATATGGTGGCCTTGCTCACGCCGGACCGGCCGGCGATGGCATCCATACTGGTGGCGTCTACGCCGTGATCGCCAATCAGTTCCAGTGCCGCGTCCAGGACTTTGCGATGCGCGCTGGCGCTTCGAGTGCGAGGCATGGATCAAACCTGAATGCGCGAGAAGCAGTAACTGCCGACCACCAGCAACACGGCGGTAAGGGCCGCCAGAACCGCCGCGTCGGTTATGGCGCCGAATTGGGACACGCCGATCAGGATCGTACGCAGGCCGTCCACCCCGTAAGACAGCGGGTCGATGCGGGTCACGGCGGCGAAGAGCGTGGGCAGGTTCTTGAGCGGATAAAGCGCGCCCGACAGAAAGAAGATGGGCATCACCAGGAAATTCATGACGAGCTGGAAGCCCTGCATGTTTTCGAGCAGCGAGCCGATCGCCGTACCCAGCGCCGAGAACAGGCAGGCGATCAGGCCCATGAACAAAAGGGCCAAAGGCGCGCGCGACAGATCTACGATGCGGAAGCCGGCCACGAAGCACACCACCACCACCAGCAGGCCTTGAATCACCGCGACGGTGGCGCTCCCCAGCGTGCGGCCCAGCATGATCTGGATGCGCGGCACCGGCGCCACCAGCGTCTCTTTCAGGAACCCGAACTGCCGGTCCCAGAGCAGGCCGATCCCGGAAAAAATGGAGCTGAACAGGACCGTCATGGCGATCACGCCAGGCGCCACGAACTGCAGATAGCTCCCCTGTCCGGCCTTCTGAAAGACCGGACCCAGTCCGAATCCCAGAGCCACCAGGTACAGCAAGGGCTGCCCCAGCGAGGCCACGATCTGCGCGCGCGACCGCACATAGCGCCGCAGTTCGCGTAACCACATAATATAAACAGCGCTCATCGGCGTGCACTCCACATTTTGGCCACTTGCCGCATCTGGTCCGCGTTGCCGGCCATTTCGTCGCGGATCTGCGATCCGGTCAAGGCCAGAAAAGCTTCTTCGAGCGACGGGGTGCCGGTTTGCTTCTTCAGTTCCTCCGGCGTACCCTGAGCCACGATCCGGCCATGGTCGATGATCGCCAGGCGCTGCGCCATGCGGTCGGCCTCGTCCATGTAGTGGGTCGTCAGAAAGACGGTCACCCGCTCGGCCTGGTTCAGGTTCTTCACCTGGGTCCACATCTGGTTGCGTGTCTGCGGATCGAGGCCCAGCGTGGGTTCGTCCAGGAACAGGATCTTGGGCGTGTGCAGCAGCGCGCGGGCGATCTCCAGACGCCGCTTCATGCCGCCCGAGAAGAATTTCACCGGCTGCGTCCGCTTCTCCCAGAGATCGAAGAGGCGCAGCAGTTCTTCGGTGCGCGATACGCGGAGCTTGCGGGGGACATGGAAGAAGATACCGTGCATTTCCATGTTTTCCGCGGCCGAAAGTTCGCCGTCCAGGCTGGGATCCTGAAAGACGATGCCAAAGCGTTTGCGAACCTCGTGCGCCTGGGTCCGCGGGTCCAGACCATCCACCTGCAGCTTGCCGCCGTCCGGCGGAAGCAGCGTGGTCAGCATCTTGATCGTCGTAGTCTTGCCGGCGCCGTTGGGGCCGAGGAACGCGAAGATCTCCCCTTGCGCAACGGCGAAGGAAATATGATCGACGGCGGTCATCGCGCCGAACTTCTTCACCAGATTGTCTACCTGGATCATCGATATCAATACTAAACGGTTTAGTTTAGTCTGTCAACTCGTGGTAGACGGCCCAGGTTTTGGCGACGGCATCCTCCCAGGTGAATTGCGCCGCGCGCACGGCGCCGCGGCGTCCCAGGTCCGCGCGCTGCGCGGAATCGCGAGTCAGCGACTGGAGCGCGCCGGCCAGCGCTCCGGTGTCTTCCGGATCAACCAGCCAGGCCGCATCGCCCGCGGCTTCCGGTATGGCGGCGCAGTTCGACGTCACGACCGGCAGGCCGGCCGCCATGGCCTCCAGCACCGGCATCCCAAATCCCTCATCGAGCGACGGGAATGCGAAAATGGACGCCCGCGCGTACCACTCCGCCAGCCCGGCATCCGGCACATATCCGAGCACGCGGATGCGATCCCGGCTGGGCGAGGCCGCGATCCGGGCCAGAATGTCCGCCGCGCCGTAGCCTTGAGACCCAGCCAGCACGAGCTGCCATTCCGGATCCACCTGTTCGAAGGCTTCCACCAGCCGCGCGATGTTCTTCCGCCGTTGAATCGCACCGACGTGCAGGATGACGTTTTCGCGCGGGATGGCGGGCCGGGGGAACGGGCGCACGCCGTGATGCACTACGCGCACGCGAGCCTGCTCCACGCCGAGCAGTTGGATCGCCTGGCGGGCGGTGAACTGGGACACCGCGATGATGCGCTCGCTGCGCGCGGCGGCGTCGCGGGCCTGCTCGGCGAACCGCTGGCGGAACTCCGGCGTGGAGTAGTCGCCGGTCAGCACAAACAGATCGTGGAAGGTGGTGACGGCGTGGTGGAGCCGTGCGCGGGGCAGACGCTGGTTCAATCCGTGAAACAGGTCCGCTCCCGCGGGCGCCCGGCGATCGCCCGACAGGTAACGCCGCGCATTGCCGGGCAGCGTTTCGTGAAAGGAGCGCAGAAAGCGATGCGCGCGATAGCAGAACGTGAAACGGTCCGCCGGATGGGCGTTCGCCAGACCGTTCAATATCTCGCGCGAATACACGCCCACCCCCGAGAGGTCCGAGCCCACGCTATAGGTGGCATCCAGCGCGATGTTCAACTCTCGATTTTATATTCCTTAAGCTTGCGATAGAGGGTGGTGCGCCCGATGCCCAGCAATTGAGCGGCTTTGGCCCGGTCACCCCGGGTGGTTTCCAGGGCCTTCCGGATGGTCTCTTTCTCCACGGCAGGCAGAAACAGGCCCGGCGCAGCCGGCCGCGCGTGGACCCAGGGCAGCGCGGTCTCGGAACCTGCCGCCACCGCGGATGCCAGGCCCTGGTCCGCCGCACGCTGGTTCTGGAGCGCCGAAGGCAGGTCGGCGATGTGCAGCCAGGGGCCCGAATTGAGAGCTACCATGCGCTCGATCGCATTCTGCAATTCGCGCACATTGCCCGGCCATTCATATTGCAGCATGGCGTCCAGCGTTTCCGGCGTCAGCCGATGCTGGGCCCCGAGACGTTCGAGGAAATGGTCGATCAGCGCCGGAATGTCTTCCTTGCGCTCGCGCAGCGGCGGCAGGCGCAGGGTGACGATGTTGAGCCGGTAGTAAAGATCCTGGCGAAAGGCGCCGCGTTGTACATCGCGCGCCAGGTCATGGTGAGTGGCCGCGATCACGCGTATGTCCACCTTGTGCTGCCGCACGGAGCCCACCGCGCGGAACTCGCGTTCCTGCAGCAGACGCAGCAGTTTCACCTGCATCTCGAGCGGCAGATCGCCGATTTCGTCGAAGAAGGCGGTACCGCCGTCGGCCACCTCGATCAGGCCTTTCTTGCTCTCCGAAGCGCCGGTGAAGGCCCCCCGGGTGTGGCCGAACAGCTCGCTCTCCATCAAGGGTCCGACCAGTGCGCCGCAATCGATGGGGACAAACTCGCCACACGGACTGCCGGAGTGTATGGCCCGCGCGGCTACCTCCTTGCCCGTACCGCTTTCGCCCAGCAACAGGACCGGCGCGCGCTTTTGTCCCAGCTTCTCGATCAGCCTGCGGATCTCACACATCCGCAGCGACTGTCCCACCAGACCGTTCATACCGTGCGCCAGGCAGACCGCCGCCCAAGGATGGTCAGCCAAATCAGATGTTGTCTATACGAACAACAAGTGCCGCGGAGATAGAACTATTCTCGTGGCAGATACGCGCCGACAGGGCCACCGCGCCGTCCTGGGTCGGCTCCCGTCCGACCACCACGTGCCACAGTCCGGGCGTGTCGGCCCGCTGCACGAGCTTGGCTGTGCCGTATTTGGTGCGCATGATCTGCCGCAAGCGTTCGGCATTTTCGCGATCGCGGAAAGCCCCCACCTGCACGCCGAAGAGCTCCGGCCCGGCCGGGACGGGTTGGCTCAGGATCTCCAGCCGCACCAGGGCCGTCCCCGGACCGATCATCTGGATGGCGCGCGCAGCGGCATGCGACAGGTCGATGATCCGGCCGTCCACGAATGGGCCGCGGTCGTTGATGCGCACGTCCACGGTCTTCTGATTGTCCAGGTCGTGGACTCGCACGACGGTGCCGAAGGGCAGCGTACGATGCGCGGCGGTCATCTGTTCCATGTCGTAGATCTCGCCAGAGGTGGTGGCGCGCCCGTGAAACGGGTGGCCGTACCAACTGGCGATACCGGTTTCGCCGGATTCAGGCGTAATGGTCGGCGCGGGGGGAGCAGTAGGGGTGGGCGCGGGAGGAGGCGCCGGGACCTCCGCCGGTTTCGGTGGAGGCGGCGGTGGAATGCTTACGACCTTCCGCCGATGATGACAACCAGACAGCAGAACCGTGGCCGCAAAGGTGACCAGCAGCGCCTTGCGCATCTTTTGTGATCCTAGCGCGCCCGCGGGCGGCGCCGCAACGGACAGCGCAGGTTCACTTGTATACGTCTTTCTTCAGATCGTCGGGCAGATCGCTCAGGCGCCCCAGCATCTCGTAGACCCGCGCCACGGCATTATCCACCATGCGCTCGCCGCTGCCGGGCTCCACCCAAGTGCTGGCGCTGGCCGCTCCGTACCCGCCGCGCGATGCCGCCAGAATCGTTGGAAAGTAGCCGTTGTATCCGTTGGTGTAGCCCAGCAGCAGCGCATGCGGCACGGGACAGCGGTCGCGCCAGTTCATCTGGAAGTCTACGAAAGGCTCGCCGGGCATCGTCATCAGGGCAATCTGCCGATCGATCAGGACGGTCGTCACCGGCAACTGGATCTCGGGAACGATGCGCGCGCCGTAGACTTCCAGCCCGCCGGGACCCAGGAACTTCTCCAGCGCCGCGCGGAACTTGTTCAGGTCCCAACGCAGCCGGACCGTCAGGGTGGATTCGCGAAAGTCGATGCCCGGCGAATCGTCGCCGTGCGTGTGGATCTGTCTGGCGACCCGCGCCGCTTCGCGGCCCAGGCGTTCGCCGGTCCAGTCGCGCCAGTGGATGGCATCCTGTTCGATCGGAGTCACAGCGTAGTAGGGGTTGATGTCGCCGGGCGCGCCCTGCAGAAAGAAACTCTGCACGCCATCGCCCAGTTCCTGCTCCACGGTACGATTCATCACGCCGGGATAATCGGCCGAATAGCGCAAATTGTCCGCGCCGAATACCACCGGGTGGCAGGCATAGTTGGTAAGCACGGCGAGCGGCGTGCCGTCGGCGCGGTCGATGCGCAGCACGGTCACCGTCGGATCCACGGGAGAGGTGGGCACGCGCGTGAGATTGCGTTCGAACCAGCTCACCGAGCCATCCGCATTCACGCGCAGGCGGTTGTGTCCGATGTAGACCGAACCGGTGCCCACGCCCAGCCGCACCGGCGCCAGAGACTTGACAGCTTCGGCAATCGCCTGTCCGATCTTGTCCAGTGCGGCCTGTTCCCAAGCCGGCGGCGCGGCGCGATACTCATCCTTAATCACCGGCCCGCTGTGGGTGTGCGATGCGGCCGCCAGCAGGCAGTCGATACGGCTGGTACGCCGGGCGGTCTCCCGCAGGCGGGCCAGGGACGTCGGGCCGAAGCTGCGGCCCAGATCGAGGGTCACCAGCGCCAACCGGGTGGGCGCCGATTCCAGAACCAGCACCCGCGCGTACAGTGGATCGATGGTCCCGGTGGCTGGTTGGCGCCGGCCCTCGTAACCCCACATCGGTTCGCCCGCCGGCGGCGTGATATCCACTTTCGCCACGCCGGCACGCAGCGGCGCGGCAAAGGCCGGTAGCGGCGAAAAGGCTAAGATGAGGATGGCGACGGCGTTTCGCATGGGGACCTCGGCTCCTGAGGTATAAGGATATAGCATGGCGGACGATCTGGAGGATGCGAACGAGCCCATCGCCATTCCGATCACGGATGTCTTCGATCTGCACAGCGTCCCGCCGCGCGACGTGAAAGGGGTGGTGGAGGCTTACCTGGAAGAGGCGCACAAAATGGGATTCCGCGCGGTTCGCATCGTCCATGGCCGGGGAATCGGCGTGCAGCGGGAGATGGTGCGGGCGATCCTGGCGCGCACCCCTTTCGTGCTTTCGTTCGGCGATGCGCCGGCCGAGGCGGGCGGTTGGGGCGCTACGATCGCTACGCTTGAGATGCTCGAACGCTAGCGTACCGGATCGGCAAAGGAGAAGATGGGATCGATATCCACAGGCACGTCGCCGATAGCCGCCAGAGCCTGGGCCATCGCCGGCGGCATCTGGTCGTAGCGCGCGAACCAGCGTTCGGCACGGGCGCGATCGCCGGCAGCCTCGATCTCCAGCAACTCCTTGGCCAGCGCGGCTGTAGCTTCTGGCATGCGCCCGGTATCGATGGCGTAGCGGCCGCCGCGGGATACGATGGCCTTCTGTTCGTAGAGAAAGTTGAACTCCATCATCTCGGCGCGGGCATGCGCTTCGCCGGTACCGAAACGAAGCGTACGGAACAGATCGGCTACGTACGAGACGTAATATTCTTCCAGGCGGCCGCCGGGCAAGGCGCCGCGATGCGCCAGCCACGCCACGCCGAACATGCCGACGGCATCGGCCTTGGCCTCCTCCAGCGCCGAATACGCCCCTCCGATGGCTTCGCGAATGTCCACCTGCCGGCCGCCCTGCCGGGCGAATGACGGCCCCAGCCCGTGCGCGATCTCGTGCAGGAGGGTGCCGGTCAGGTAGCCCTCGGCGGATGCCTTGGCCGCCTGTTCCGGTGCCATGAGCCGGCGCGCCAGGGGCAGGATAATATATTCGACGCGCGCATCCATGAAGTTCTTGAAGAAGATCTTCTTGCTGCCTTTCTCCTGGTGCACGCGGGGATCGTTCGGCAGATTATCGGCGACCGCCTGGTAGCCGTGGCGCAGATCGCCGGCGCGATAGGGCGCGTCCACCACTTCCATGGGAGTGGCGTGGCCGCGCTTAGAGGGCCGATCTTCCGGCGGCAGCGGCAGGGCGTCCTGGATCTCCGGCACGTACTTCTGAAACTCCGCCAGCTTATGGCTCTCGGCGTCGTTACGGATCAGCACGGCCGCGCCATAGGAGGTTTTCACGCCGAGCAAGTCGTCCAGGTAAGTCTCGTAAGGCGCGAAGATCACGTCGAACTTCGGATTCTCCAGCTCCAGCCAGGCGATGTCGCTGGCGTAGTAATCGTCGGTGCGCAATGCGTCCGCGCGAAGGCGCAGGAAACGCGCGAATGCCGGGTCATCGCTCAGATCCGCGGCCTCGCGCAGGGCATGGCTCATCGGTTCGACGAATTCTTTATAGGCCTCGTGATACGGTACGCCCACGAGGCGGCCGCCGCGCCGTTCCACCACCGTGTACGGATCGTAGATCGCGGCTTTATCCGCGGGATGCTGCTTTACGTATTGCTCGATCTCGCCGCGGGTGAGGTCTTTGGGGTAAAGGGCGTGCCCGGGCGGCATCGGTTGGCCGCCAATAAACGGGCGGTTCTCATTCAGCAGGTCCCACGGGCAGCCGTGGATCATGAGCAGACGTTTGAGCGCTGGGTCGGCCGTGGTCTTGTAGAGTTGGATGCCTTCCGGATCGCTCTGCCGCCAGAAGATGCTCTCCAGATAGCGGGATGCCTCCACCAGCTTCTCCACCATCTGGCGCTCGCGCACGCTGAGGCCCGCCGAGTGATACGGCATCTGCAGCGGCTGCCACTTGGAGAGCGCGGCGTTGGTGGCGCTATCGGCGGTGGCAGCGACGCACATGAAGAGTACCGAAAGGGTCCTAAGCATTGACCACGCGTTTGGATTGCAGGTTGGCCAGCTTATTCAGCCCATCGATATACGCCTTGGCGCTGGCTTCGATGACATCGGTCGAGGCGCCGCGGCCCACGACTTTCCAACCGCCTTCTTCCAACTGCGCGGTAACTTCGCCCAACGCCTCCGTGCCGCTGGTCACCGCCCGTATCTCGTACCGCACCAGCCTGGCGGAGCTCCTGGTAACCCCCGAGATGGCTTTGCACACGGCATCCACCGGACCATCGCCGATGGCGGCGCCTTCGCGCGCCTCTCCGCCAATCCGCAGCCTGACGGTAGCCGTGGGGATGGCCGCGGTTCCGCTATAGATGTGCAGATAGTCGAGCTGATAAGTTTCGGCTTCTTCACGGATCTCGTCATGCAGGATGGCGACCAGGTCCTCGTCGAAGACTTCCTGCTTCTTATCCGCTACGGTCAGGAAGCGCTGATAGGCCAGGTTCAATTCCTCCTGCGACAGGGAGTAGCCCAGCTTCTCCAGCCGGTCGCGGAGGCCGTGCCGGCCCGTGCGCGCGGTCAGCACCACGCGGCTTTCGGCCAGGCCGACGTCTTCGGGCCGCATGATCTCGTACGTCTCCCGCTCTTTCAGAAAACCATCCACGTGGATGCCGGAGCTGTGCGAGAAGGCGTTGCCGCCGACTACCGCCTTATTCGGCGGGACCTGCATGCCGAGCATGTCCGCCACCAGGCGGCTGGTGCGATGAAACTCGCGCGCCTCAATCCCGGTGTCCAGGCCGAAGAAGTCGCGGCGGGTGCGCAGCGCCATCACCACCTCTTCGAGCGCCGCATTGCCGGCCCTCTCGCCGATCCCGTTGATGGTCCCTTCCACCTGCCGGGCGCCGTTCAGCACGCCGTACAGCGTGTTGGCAACCGCGAGTCCCAGGTCGTTGTGACAATGTACACTGATGGCGGCCTGGCCGATGTTGGGCACCTTTTCCCGGACCATGCGGATCAGGGCGCCGTATTGTTCCGGAACCGTGTAGCCGGTAGTGTCCGGAATATTGACCACGGTGGCGCCGGCATCGATCGCCGCCTGCAACATTTCGATCAGGTACGCCGGGTCGGCTCGTCCGGCATCTTCGGCATAAAATTCCACGTCGCCGACAAAGCTGCGCGCCAGTCTCACCGCATCGACGGCCATCGCCAGCATGGTGGCCTTCTTCTCGGCCAGGGTAATGCCGTAGCGCTCGTCGCGGAATTTGCCGAGCACATGAATGTCAGAGACACCGATCCCGGTGTGAATGCGCGGCCGCCGCGCGCGAGCCAGGGCTTTGCCGCAGGCTTCGATATCGGAGGGCACGGCACGCGACAGGGCGCAGATTACCGGCCCTTCGACTTCCTGCGCCAGCAGTTGGACGGCCTCGAAGTCCTCCGGCGACGACGCCGGATACCCGGCCTCGATAACGTCCACGTTTAACCGCGCCAATTGCCGGGCGATCATGAGCTTCTCCCGGCTGCCAAGCCGCGTGCCAGCGGCCTGCTCACCATCGCGCAGTGTAGTGTCGAATACGGCGACCTTCCCAGGCATGGCTATAGCTATTCACTATAGCGCAGCGATGCCGCCGCCCAAACTCAGAAACGCGCTACTTCCGGATTCGCTCCGGCAGTGCCCGGCGATGGCTCTTGGCGCCCGCCGTCCGGCGTGGAATAGCGTTGCCGCGCGGACGCACCGGCCGCAGGCTGGAAGACCCCACCGCCGCGGACCCGGGGAATCCGGCTACGGCGATGGTCGCCATTTCGTTGACTCCCTCCAGCGTGTTGAAGGCGATGTACACGTCTCCGTTCGCCACCCCGGTGGTCGGCAAGGTGAAGTTGACCTGGTACAAACCCGCATAGTAGGGCGCCAGGCCGGCGTACTGAACGATGGTCTGCGCCGGGTAATTCACTCCGTCGACCAGGTACACCGAAGTCGTACTCCCGCCGTCGCTGTAGGCCAGGTCCGGGGCCGGGCCGGGAGCGCCGTCCGCCACCGCCGGCGTCACTGTTCCCAGGCCGTTCATGAAGAGCAGCACGGTCTCGCCGGGCTTGGCCGGGCTGCTGTCGGTGATCAGGCTATAGTCGGCATGCAGCAGCGCGCCTGCCCCCAGCCCGTTTTGGGTCATGGTATAGATACCGGGCGACGAGTTATCCACGTACACCGTCACGGTGTTGGATTTCGAGCCATTCACTGACACCTGGAAAGTTGCGAAATAATCGCCGGAGACTTCGTAGGGAACCAAAGCGCTGATCTGGTTCTTGCTCACATAATAGACCGGTGCGGCCCTGCCGTTCACCAGCACCTGCACGTTGTCCAGGTTGGTTGGTATCGGCAGAACCGTATCCACATCCAGGGGCACCCCAAAGTTGCCATACAGGATGACGAGCTCGCCCGGGGCGAAAGCATTCGTAATCGGCGTATAGTTGGCCGCATTCGTGATGCCCACCGGATTCAGCCAGACCGTGGACGTCGGCGTCACGGTCGGGGACTTGATCCCTATATTCAGCGAGAATTGCGCACCCGATCCGATCAGCATCATGGCGTTCCCGTTGGCGCCGGTCAGATAGCTGTAAGTACCGTCGTAGTAGGTGCCGTCCGAGCCGATGCTGACCGGGGTGTAGAAACTGGAATCGTAAGTCACGTAATCGACCGCATCGTCGAACCGCTCGTGCCAGATGAGATTTCCGTCCCCGCTGCTGTTGATAGAGCCGTAGAATGCATCCAGAAAGCCGGAGTACAGATTATCGTCCAGGCCGGCCAGAAAGTAAGTGCCGGACAGCAGGGAATTAGAGGCGCTGCCGGACACGGCCCGAAAGCCGAAAATCATGTCCGAGCCGCTAGTCGAGCCGGCCAGGAAATAGTTGCTGTCCGCCGATACATAAAGCACCCTGGAACCGCTGATGATCTGGGTTGGATCGGTGGCGCTTCCGGGAAAAGTCAGCGTGCCGCCGGAGGTGCCGGAGAGGGAATAAGTGGATGCGCCCACATTCTGAGTGATGATGTTGGACGCCGAGCTGGCGGTCGATCCGGTCACACTAAATGGCGTGATGTTCCCATTCCCGTCCGCGTGCAGATTAAAGTAACCTTCGCGCGCGAGTGAGTTGGAGGCATTTAGAAAGTCCAGGGCCCCGGCCGTGAACGTGCCCGAGAAACTGCTGTTCGAGACGGAACCCTGGGGAGCCTGTAATGCGACAAACAGATCGAAGTAGTAATCCTCGGTGGAGCTGGCGATGACCACCGGCTTGCTGAAGGTGCCGAACAGCGTCGCCGCAAAGAGCGGGTTGTCCAGTTGCGCCAGGCCGTTTGGCTGTACGCCGTAAGTTCCTCCGCCCAGGTTAGTGCAGTATCCAGAGCCTCCCGCGCCGGCGGAATCGTAGAGCGTGGCATTCGCGACGGTATAGTTTCCGGCGCCGTCGAAGGTCATTACGCCGGTGAGGCTGCAGGACTCCACCAGGTTGCCGGAGGCATCGTTGAAGAAGTTGACGTACCGGAAGAGATAGGGTCCGCTGAGATTCGACGTCCCGCTGGAATCGAAATTCTGCGCCGCCACGCGGGAGGGTATGGCGATCAAGAGTAATGCCGTACCAAGGAAGAGAGCAGATTTGATGGTTTTTAGCATGGCCGTTATCCTCACTGGCCCTTCGTCCAATTCGAAATTAAGGCGTAAGCATCCACGCTACCGAGGCCGGTAGCGAAATTCCAGTCGCCGGCCGCCGCGTAGGCTGCCGAGAAGGAGCTGTTCGAGGTGGATAGGGCGCCATTGCCGGCGAACGACGTGGGAAAAGCCGCGCGGCCCCGGGCCACGAATTCGGCGCCGAAACAGTCGATGCCTCCGGAGCAGTTGACGGTGATATCGCCCATGGTTACTTTGTGAAACACCGAGGAAGCCAGCGAACTGGCGGCGAGTTTGTAGTAAACCGGGTTGGGGTTGCCTTGCTTGCTCCCCATCTTCTGGTTCACCAGCGCCTGGATTCCGGCCAGGACCGGCGCGGAGATGGAAGTCCCGCCTAAACCCACCCAGTTCTCTGGCGTGCTGTTGCAGTCCGCGCCGCCGTTACTTAAATCGGTGAAGCAAGCCACATAGTAATGGCCCCAGATTCCATTGCCGGCGAAGAGCGACACATCCGGAAGGCCCCTGACCCCGTCGTTCGGAATCCCGGACACGCCCGTCTGCCAGGAAGGCTTCGGGTATCCTTTACAGCTTCCGCTGACCACCAGGTTCACGGAGGGAGCGCCCGTGGCGCAGCCGCTCGGTCCGCCGCTGGCGGCAACCACGGACTCGAAGCCAATTTGAGCGGCATTAATACTGCCGCAGAAGCCCTGCGCTCCGTAGCTCTTGGAATATCCCCAAGCATCCGCCAGGATCGAGCTGCCGCACGAATTGTTCCAGGGCATCTCCGGAATATAGGAGAGCGCCGAACCGAAGCTGGCGGTGTTCGTCGTGCTCCAGTAGGTATCGTTCGTGCCCAGGTAGGTATCGGCGAAGTCCGTCCCGCCGACGGCGACATTATACGGCGTGGAGGCGAAAGCGCTGACGTTGACGCCGTGCGTCGCCGCGCTGGATCCCGCGTCGCAGCTTGCCGCGCCTTGGTCTCCGGCCGAGACAAACACCGATACGCCTTCCGCCACGGCCTGTTGGTAAGCGGTATTGTAGGTGGCATTGGCGGCCGCGCCGTTCCCAGCTTCGCAATTTCCGTAACTCATGCTGATGATCTGGGGCGGACTGCTGCCATTGATCAGATTCTGGGTCGCGATCAGTCCGCCAAACGTGGTGGTATCGGTGCAGGCCGCCACGATAATTTTGGCGTTAGGCGCCGCCGCGCTGGCCCATTCCGCGTCGGCGGTGGCTTCGGTGTCGTTGCCGTACACGATTCCCGGCCCCGGATCCGTGCAGTTGGTGCGGCCCGTCGGCGGCGCCGGCTGTAGCGTCACGAGCGAGCCGGATGTGTAGGTATCCAGCCCCAGGGCGCTGCGGAACTGAGTCCAGTCGTTGGTATCGTAAAGGTCGCTATCCTCTACCACCGCGATGGTCTGTCCCTGGCCGGTGTATCCGGCGCTGTAAGCCGCCTGTAAATTATAGATAGTGGCCAGGTCCGCCGGGGTAATGAGCCAATAGGTGAGGCCGAACTGCGAAACCGTGTACTGGTGGCGTGCTTTCAACATCGAGTGCGGCCGGAAATCGTGCAGCGAAACAATTCCGGTCACCGCCGGCGCCAGCGCTTCCGGGATCGCCGGATCGCTGATGTTGGCGTAATGTTCCGTGCCGTTCACCGATAGCTTGTGAATCTCGGTGTGAAAAGCCGCGAGCACCTGGCCGGCATTTCCCGAAAAGTCGATCACCATGCCGCTGGGATACACGGTGTTCACCGCGAAGCCGCCCGCGCGCAACCAGGCAGTTATCTTTTCAATGTCCGCCGGCGCGGAGCCGAACATGCGGCCGAAATCCGGGGCCGTCAGCCATTTGTGGAAGTACGGCGATTTGGAATCGTATTGCTGGTCGATAAATCCTTGTAACGCCTGCTCCCGCTCCGGACTGCGCCGAAGTTGAAGCATCATATGATCCATGGCAAAACTGTCCGGCACTCTGCCGCGATCGTTCTGCTGGTTCGCATCACTTGGGGTATTACCGGCCAGGGTATACAGCCTGCCGGGGTCAATCGCCTGCGTGATCAGAGCGCGGGTCCGCGCCGCGCCTTCCAGGCTTTGCGCCGCGACGACACCGGTGAAGCCCAGGAACAGCGCGCAGCTATTGACTAACAGCGATTTAGATCCAAAACGTTGCGACATCTGGCTGCCTCGTAAGATTTCTCTCGTATTCAGGCCTTTTGTTAGTAAAGACCAGACCTTCAGTTTACCTGCTTTCCGGGATGGCAGTACGCACAATGCGGCCCAAACGCCTGCTCACCAACGTCAATAAGTTCTAAGACCAGGCGGACCGGCGAACTGCGGACTGTTAAGCGCCTGTTAACTAGACGGTTTGGCCATCGAGGAAGTCCCAAAAACCCAAGAGACGCGGGCGAAGCGTAAACCGGTACAAGCAGGAGCGGTTCATTCCGCCAGATCCTGCGCCAGCACGGAAAGAAATTCGTTGCGGTAAGTCTGTAAGTAAAAGTGACCACCGGGAAATACCTGCACCCGAAAGGTGCCGGCCGTTTGCAGCGCCCAGGCTTCCAGGTGCTCGCGGGTGACGTTCGGATCCGCCGCGCCGCCATAGGCGCGAATCGGGCAATCTAGCGGCGGCTCGTCGTGGTAGACGTAATTGCGATAGATGGCGGCATCCTCGCGCAGGGCGGGCAGTACCATGCGCCGCAACTCCGGATCGTCGAGCACCTCGTCGGGAGTGCCTTCCAGGCGCCGCAGGGCCGCCACGAACTCGGCGTCGCTCGGTTCGGGCGGCGGGACGTGTCCGCGGCGGAACTGCGGCGCGCGCGCACCGGAGGCGATCAGCATGCGGGGCAGAGGCTGGCGTTGCCGCCGCAGGAGGCGGGCCAATTCGAAAGCGACGGCCGCCCCCATGCTGTGGCCGAAGAAGACGAAAGGCTCCCCGAGATGCGGAGCCACCGCATCGTACAGCGCCGCCACGAGTTCCGCCATGGTGCTGACTCTGCGTCCCGCGCGCATGGGTAACACGGCCACGGATTCCGGCAGCCGCGACGTCCAGCCGTGGAAAGCCGTGAAGCCGCCCCCGGCATGCGGAAAGCAGAAGAGCCGCAGCTTGCCGGGGGCGATGCCGGAGATCTTGCGCAGCCGCAGGGCGAGCAGTTTGCGCCGCTCCGGTGACAGGCGGTCGAGCGCGGACGGCTCGCCCACCGCCACCGCGGCATGCGCGGCGTGAGGCTTGCCGCTCACCTGCTCCAACAGCGCCTCAAACGGCTCCACGCTCAGGTGCTCCGCGTATGCCAGCGCCGTGGCCCGCGACGCCCGCGCCAGCACATCGTAGTGCGAACGATCTTCCAGCAGCCGGCGCAGGGCGGCTTCCCAGGGTCCGAGATCCTGCGGCGGCACGTCCGCCACTGGCACCATCTGCTCGTCGAAGCGTACCTGATAGTGCTCGATCCGCCGCACCGGCAGCAGATAATCGACTCCCAGCTTGGCCTCCGCAATTCCACCCACGTTGCTGGCGATCACCGGCACCCCCCGCAACATGGCTTCGACGACCATGCGCGACCGCGCCTCGGCCCAAAGCGAAGGCACCAGCAGCACCCGCGTGCGGCGCAGGATGTCGTCGACGTTGTCGGCCGGATCGAGGACTGTCACATTCGGCCGGCTCGCCAGCGCGGCGCGGTCGGCCTGGTTCGTACCCCAGGTCGGCACACCCGCAAATCGCACCTCGGGGAAGCGATCCGCCAAGGCCAGGAAAATCGAAATGCCTTTCACCGCGCAGGGATTCACCAGCGTAACGAAATCGTTATCGAAGCGGCCCAGATCGGGATACGGCGGCGGATCGAGCAGCGAGATAGGCACGTGCACCGCCGGAATGCCGCTGTATTCCCGGATGTAATCGGCGACATATTGGCTCACGCCTACTACCGCATCCGCCTGTCGCAGCAGGTCCGTACGGGTGGCCCGCGGAAAAGCGCAGTCCGGTCCGAACGGCAGGGCCAGAGTGGCGCGCGCCAGGTAGACCGTCGGCGGCTCCGCGCGCAAAGCGATCTTCAGCAGCAGTTGGGTGGGATCGTCGGTGGAGGCCAGGATGGCGTTCGGCTGGAAAGCCGCCACCTGCGACGAGAAGTAGGCACGCAAGCTGGGATGATGCGTCACCACGTGCGCCTGCACGCCGGCATGCCGGAACACCACTACGCCGCCCTCGGTAGCGATCGGGACCACCGCGCGCGCGGCAAGCTGGCGCAGATAGCTCTCGTGCTCCGCGGTCCCGAAGCTGGTCAGGCGCGCGACTACGCGGCAGTGATGTCCGCGCGCCGCCAGCGCCTCCACCAGCAGCCGGTTGGACCGGTCGCCGCCGCCGTGCGCCGGATAATAGTGCGAGTTTTGCGCCAGCAGGATGCGCATTCAGTGCTTCCGCGCGCGGGCCATCTGCAGGAGCAGGGCCCGTTTTTCAGGGGAGAGGTTCGCCAGCGACGGCCGCTCGGGCGCCGCCGCCGCCGGTGTGAGCGATTGCAGATAGGCTGTCATGCGCCCGGCGTCCAGCCGGCTCACGAATTCGAGCGCCGCCGCGCGCGACGCGGCGGAAATCCGTTCGAACAGCGGACGGTCCCGCAGCAGCGCCTGGAGCGCGTCCGCCCACGGCTGGATGTCGATCGGCCCGATCGCCGGTTTGGGCAGCGCATGCTCGTCAAAGACCGGCTCGTAGCATTCGACCGGCGGCGCGGGCACGACGAACGGCGTGCCCATTTTGGCCTCCACCAGGCCGCCCGAATCGCTCGCAATCACCGGAATGCCGTGCAGCATGCCTTCCATCACGGTGAGTCCGAAGCCTTCGTACCAGAGTGACGGCATCAGCAGGACGCGCGTGCGGCTGAGGAATTCCGAGATGCGGCGGCAGTTGGGTAGCAGCGTGATATTGGCGTGCATCGCCAGCCGCGCGCGATCTTCGGCAGTAGTACCCCATCCCGGCAAAACCCCGAAACCATACTCTGGAAAACGCCCCGCCAGGGCAGTGAATATGGAAATCCCTTTCACCGCGCATGGATTCACCATGGTGACCAGGCCGGCGTCGAATCGCGCCAGGTTCGGAAAAGGACCCGCGCCGTAAATCGGCGGATGGATTACGGCGGCGGCGCGGCCGGCGTACTGGCTCACATACGCCGCCGTGGAATCCCCGATGGCCACCACGCCCGCGGCCTGCTTCACCAGCTCCGTGGCGGCTGCGTCCGGATTCCAACTCGCCGGACCGAACGGAAAGAACTGCGGCGTGTGCGCCAGGTACACGACGCGTCCACGGGCGGAATGACCTGCCTCGCGCAGCAGCACGTGCCCCAGATCCTCGGATGAGACTAACACCCAGTCCGGCTGGAATTCCCGGATCTGAACACGCAACGCGGGCGCCTGGCGGGTGCGATCGGCGACTTCGAAGATACGAATCCCGCGCGCCGCCAGCGCCTGCCGGTCCACGCCTTCCTGCGCCAATTGCGCGCGCTTGTCGGCACTCTCTGCCAGGGCCCCCGCGACCACCCGGCATTCGTGACCGGCCGCCGCCATATGCTCCAGCCACAGCAGGTTACTGCGCGTGGCGCCGCCCCGCGGCGGCACATAGGAGGCGTTGGCGGTCAGCAGAATCCGCATCGGGTCAGTAGGCCGCTTCACCGCTTTCCCGGGCCAGCAGCTCACGCACCTCTTCGTCGCTCAGGCTCTCCACTTCCGCCAGCAGCTCCGCGTACCGGTCCGCCCCGGCCATTTCGATCTCGCGCAACTCAATGGCTTTGGCCAGTTCCGCCACGGTGAAATCGGCGCCGTAGACCACTTCAAGCGAAAGCTCGATGCCCAGTTGCTCCTTCAGCCGCGAGAGCAACTGCACCGCCAGCAGCGAGTGGCCGCCCAGATCGAAGAAATTGTCGTGGATGCCGATGGGCCGCACCCCTAGCATGTCCGACCAGATGCGGCACAACTGGCGTTCGAGATCCGAACGCGGTTCGACCACCGGCGCGGCCTGGGCTCCGCGCTGAACTTCGGTCCCGCAAGCGGCGGCCATCTGTTCCACGGTGCGCAGTTCCGTGGCGATGCGGGCATACGGAATTCCATCGCGCCGCATCGCCGGAACCTTTGCGGCATCGGGCGCCGCCGCGCGCGCCGTAGCCGACGGCTCGTAGCGCAGGCCCGCGGCCGCTTCCGCCGGAAACCGGAAGACCAGGGCGTCGCCGCGCACGGTCTGATACGGCAGCCCCACGCTTTCCAGGAAAAGCAGCGCCGGCTGGTTGCGCTGGCTGCGCACGAAGCGCGCCTCCACCGCTCCCAACCCCCGCTCCCGCGCGATGCGCCCCAACTCCGCCAGCATGCGATGCTCCACGCCGCGGCCCAGCGCGCGGCAGCTCAGCAGGAAGGTGTCCAGCGCCACCGTGTCCGCGCCGGTGCGGAAGATCATCACGCCGACCAGCCCGTAGCTGCCGAAGCGGTCGCTGACGTGGACGGCCAGGCATTCGGCTTTCCCGGAACCGAGCAATGCCTGGATGTCGGTTTCCGAACGCCTGACGGTGGTGAAGTTCATCTGGTTGGTGCGCTGCGTCAACTGCGCCACGCGCGCCAGGTCCTTGGGCGACATGGACGCGATGCGCACTTCCAGTTGCAGCGTACGCAAGAAATCCTCCAGGCTGGCCGCCTGCTTTTCCGCGTGGTGCCGTTCGCGCTCCTGCGCGTACAGGGCCGGACGGGCGCGGTCCTCCTCGGTCACGCGCAGGCGATCGAAGGCCCACACGTGGCGCAGGAAGGCGGGAATATCCTCATCGCCCGGCAGCGCCAGGCTCAACACCTGGGGACAACTGGCCTCCACCTCGCGGCATTCGCGGGGATTGTCGTCCACCAGGATGAAGCTGTCGAGGCCCAGGTCCAGCTCCTCCGCCAGCGCGGCCAGGTTGACCGGTTTGGATTGCCAGTTGATGCGCCAGGCCGTGAAGTGCTCCAGGCGCAGCAGCATCTCCGGATGCAGCCGGAAAGTGTCGAACACGTCCGGCGCGTTGTTCTTGCTGCACAGGCAGAGCAACATCCCGGCGGCTTGCTGCGCCAGCATGAATTCCTGCAGCGCGCGCCGCGGGGGATCCACGACCACCCCCTGGGGACCGTCCTCGCCGCAGATGCCGCGCCACAGGGTGTCGTCGCAGTCGAGCGCGATGGCTTTGAATGGCGGCGTGCGCAGCGCGTGGATCTTGCGCGCCACCATAGTGCCCAGCGCGGTGAAATACGCCGCGGTGTACGGGATGTGGCCGAGCTTATCGCTCGTGGTGTCGTGTATCTGCGCCACCGGGTACAACTCGTCGATCTCGTGCGGCCGCACCAGGTGGACGCCACCGGCGCCGCGGACCTGGTCCGCAAGCTGCGCTTCCAGACGCCCGTGCCGTGCCGCGTCGAAGCCGGGCGAAGGCGGGCAGATGCAGACGACCATCGGCGCGGAGCCTGCGGGCGCGGCCTGGCGCAGGCCATCGGCAAAGCGCGCCACATCGGCTTCCAGACTGGCGGGGGCCCAATCCTCGAACCGGACCAGCACCACGTTCACGCCACCGTGATTGGCCGCCAGGTCGCCGCCGGGATCCAGCAGCATTTGGAAGACCTGATGATAAGGCCCGATACGGACGCCGTAATCCAAACCTAACTGGCGCATCCAGAATGCCAGAATCGGTTCGATGGCATCGGCGGTGAAGGTGGCGCTGACGAAGATGGAGGGCCCGGACATCGGATTCACCACTATTATATGGGGCGGCGCCCGCAGGCTCGGAATCCGGTCCGGTTGCACGCGATCCGGTCAGGCTCCCCGTTATACTAATTACGAATGCGCATCCTGGCTCTTTCGATCGCCCTGATAGCTGCCCAAGGCGTGCGCTGTGCGCCGGGTCCGGACGAGTTCCGCGCGCGGCGCCACGAACTGGCCGGCCAACTGCACGATGGCGTGCTGGTGCTGGCCGGAGGGACGGATCGGGGCGAGGAGAACATCCGCACCGGTTTCTTTCAGGAGCCGAACTTCTACTACCTCACCGGTTGGCGCGAGCCGGGCGCTCTGCTCCTGATCGCCCCGGCGGCGGAGGGACAAGCGGCATACGCCGCGCTTTTTCTTCCGCAACGCCAGCCGGAAAGCGAAAAGTGGACCGGGCGCAAGTTGGGGCCCGACGATCCCGAAGTGGCGCGGATCTCGGGCTTCGAGACCGTCTTGCCGCGAGAACGTTTCGAGAGCGAACTGCGCCAACAGCTCGATCGCTGCGCGCGCGTCTACACCCTGCTGAATCCCGCCAACAGCCAGTTCAAGGAACTGGCCCCGCTGCGCGAGGTGACCGATGCCGGCCCCCTGATCGCGCGTCTCCGCATGCGCAAGTCACCCGCGGAACTGGCCCTGATCCAGAAAGCCATCGATGCCACCCTGGACGCCCATCGCGCCGCTTGGAAACGCGCCGCTCCCGGCCTGTACGAGTACCAGGTGGCCGCCACCATGACGTCCGTGTATTTCGACGAAGGGTGTGCGCGCAGCGCCTATGCTCCCATCGTGGGTGCGGGTCCGGACAGCACCATCCTGCACTACATGCGCAATTCGCGGCGCATGGATCGCGGCGAGCTGCTGCTGATGGATGTGGGCGCGGAGTGCGGCGGATACGCCGCCGATATCACGCGCACCATTCCGGTCGGGGCGCGATTCAGTCCCCGCCAGCGCGAGATCTACGAAATCGTGCTGGGGGCCCAGAACGCGGTCATCGCGGCCATCAAGCCGGGCGTGCCGCTGCGCGATCTGACCAAGGTCGCCCGCGAATACATCAATACGCACGGGAAGGACCTGCACGGCGAGCCGCTAGGCAAGTATTTCACACACGGGGTCAGCCATCACGTGGGCCTGGACGTACACGACGCCACTGACTTCACCCAGCCGCTGGCTGAAAACAACGTCATCACCGTGGAGCCCGGCATCTACATCCCCGACGAGAACATCGGGGTGCGCATCGAAGACATGGTGCTGGTGACCGGGGACGGCGCCCGGCTGCTGAGCGGCGCCCTGCCGCGCGATCCGGACGAAATCGAGAAAGCCATCGGCAGGTAACCATGCAGCGGGCCAGCCGCCAAAGCGCGATCTATTGGACACTGCTGATGGCGGCATTCGTAGTGGCCATGACCGCAAGTTGGACCGGCTTCGGCGCGCAGATCGACAATAACGCCTACGACCGGATGTTCCGCCTGTACCAGCCGCCGCCCTGGCAGCCGGAGAGTATCCTGCTGGCCATCGACGACACGTCCCTGAACGCTTACGGCGGCGTGCCCGGACTGCGCCGGCCGCTGGCGGAAGGGCTGGAATTGATTGCGCGCGCGGCGCCGAAAGCCGTGGCCGTGGACTTGATTCTGGCCGACAACCTGGATCCCCAGGTGGATGAGCGCCTGGAACAGGCTCTGGCCGCCGCGCCCAACCTGGTGCTGGCCTGCGAGTTGATGCCGCAGGGATCCGGTTGGGAAGATCCTGTGCCGCGGTTCCGCGCCCTGGCCAAGGCGCTGGGCCATGTTCACGCTGAACCGGACGACCTTGATTCGGTCAGCCGCAGCCTGCCGCTCGAAAAGGCCGCCGGCCACGATCGCCGCTGGGCCCTGGCGCTGGAGGCGTTTCGCTTGAGCCGCGGCGGCGCGCCGGTACTGGAGTCGCCCGCGAATCTGGAAGTTGGCGGACGGGTGATCCTATCCGCCCGCGCCGGCGGACGGTTGATGCGCATACGCTATGCGCCGCCGTCGGTGACCATCCCGCGGGTTTCACTCAAAGATCTGAACGACCACCCAGGCCTGGCCGCCCGCTTCGCCGGTAAAGTCGTCTTTGCGGGAGTAACTTCCCAGAATGTCGCCAAGGACTGGGTATTTACGCCTTACTCATCGGGCCAGCCCATGGTCGGCGTGGAGATCCACGCCAATGCCTTCGAGACTATCGCGCAGGGCCTGTTCCTTACCGATGCTCCGCCCCTCGCGGTGTTTCTGTTCAGCCTCGCGATCGTGGTGGGCATCGGCTTCACTTACGGACACCTCGCGCCCCTGGCGGCCAATGCGGTGGCGGTCCTGATTCTGGCCATCGCGCATGTGACGCCTTATTGGTTGTTCACTCATCGCATCGTGTTTTCGTTCTGCGCGCCGGTATCTTCGGCCTGGCTGTCGCTGATCGCCGCGGGCGCCTATCAGTTCCTGGTCGTGCGGCGCAAGCTGGGAGTGTCGGAAGCCGAGCGCGACCGCTATCGCCAGACGATTCACTTTGTCACCCACGAAATGCGCACGCCGCTCACCGCCATCCAGGGCTCCAGCGAGCTGATGGGGCGGTACGCGCTGCCCGAGGAGAAGCGCAAGCAAATCGCCGGGCTGATCAATTCGGAATCCAAGCGCCTGGCCCGCATGATCGAAATGTTCCTCAGCGTCGAGCGGCTCTCGGCGGGCCAGATGGAATTGAAGAAGGAAAGCTTTTCCACGGCCTCCCTGATGGCCGGCTGTGTGCAGCGGGCGCTGCCCCTGGCGGAGAACAAGCACATCCGCATCCTCACCGCGGCGGCTAGCGAAGACATCCTGCTCACTGGCGACCGCGAGCTGATGGAGTACGCTTTCTACAACCTGCTGACTAACGCCATCAAATACTCGCCGCAGCACACCCAAGTTACCCTCGGCGCCGTGCGCCGGCAGGAGCACGCGTATATCTCGGTCGAGGACCAGGGCATCGGCATGGACCGGCATGAAGTCAAGAAGATCTTTCAAAAGTTCTATCGCACCCGGCGCGCGGAACAGTCCGGGGAGGTGGGTACCGGTATCGGACTTTCTATCGTCGAGCAGATAATTACTCAACATGGCGGTAACATTGAAGTAATGAGCCGGCCCGGACAAGGATCCCGGTTCACCATGGTGCTGCCCGCGACGGTCGCGGCGGCGGAACGAGTTACGAAAGAAAGCTGATGTCGCGATTACTGGTGGTCGAAGACGATCCGGCGGTGCGCACCACCGTCGTGACATTTCTGGAGCTGGAAGGTTACTCCGTAGATGCCGTCTCATCTACTGGGGAAGCCCTGGAAAGACTCTCTGAAAACAGTTACCCGATCGTCATCTCCGACATATACATCGATGAGCGCACCGGCCTGGATGTGCTCAACGCGGCGCGCAACAAGGATCCGGACTGTTCCGTGATCCTGATGACCGCCCGCGGCACCATGGAGACCGTCATGGCCGCCACCCGCGGCGGCGCCTTCGATTACGTGGCCAAGCCGTTTGAGATCGACCATATGCTGGAGACCATCAAACGCGCCGAAGCCTCCCGCCTGGATAAGGAGAAGGAAGCCGGACCCGACGATCTGCCGGAAAGCGAGTTGATCGGCAGCTCGCCCGCCATGGTCGAGATCTACAAGACCGCCTCACAGGTGGCTCCCACCGACGCCACCGTCCTGATCGAGGGCGAGACCGGAACGGGCAAGGAACTGGTGGCCCGCATGATCCACCGCTTCAGCCAGCGCGCGAATCAGCCGTTCGTACCCGTGGATTGCGCATCCATCGCGCCGACTCTGCTCGAGAGCGAACTGTTCGGCACGCTCAAAGGCGCCTACACGGGCGCGGACCGCGACCGCATGGGCGTCATCGAGTCGGCCAATCGCGGCACCGTGCTACTCGACGAGATCGGGGACATCGAGCTGAACTTTCAATTCAAGCTGTTGCGCTTCCTGCAGGAGCGCGAAATCCGGCCGGTGGGCGCGTCGCGCGGCAGGCAGGTCGACGTCCGCGTGCTGGCCGCCACCAACCGCGACATGCAGAAACTGGTGGATGAAGGCAAGTTTCGTGAGGACCTCTGGTTCCGCCTGAACGTGGTGCGCATTCTGATTCCGCCCCTGCGCGAACGGCGCGGCGATGTGCCGCTGCTGGCCCGCTTCTTCCTGAATAAGTACAACGGCCGCTACCAACGCACCGCGCGCCTGATGGAATCCGGGCTCAAGGCCTTGCAGGAATACATCTGGCCGGGCAACGTCCGCCAGTTGCAGCACCTGGTTGAGCGCCTGACCATTTTGGCGCCCAATGGACGCATCGACGGGCTTGCCGTGGAGCAGGCGCTCAGCGCCATGGAAGCACGCGAAGATCCCGTGGAAACCCTGGCCGAGGCCGAAGAGGACCAGATCCGCAAAGTGCTGGCCGCCACTGGCGGCAACAAGAGCCGCGCCGCCCAGATTCTGGGGATCGAGCGCAAAACGCTCTACCGCAAGCTGGACCGCATGAGGCTGTAACCTGATTTTCTTCAGATTTCTGAGTACTAGAACTTGATACCTATAACTTTTGTAATTATAATTCTGCCAAGGGGCATTGGGTGCGACCAGGATGAAGTGCTTATTTTTCAGCGTTTTTCTGACTGCCGCGGCGGCCTCCGCGCAGAACTTATATTTCCAGTCAACGCTTATGTCGGCGGGCAACGCGCCCATCGCGGTGCGGGTGGCCGATTTTAATGGCGATCGCCTGCCGGATATCGCGGTAATAAATTCCGGCGGATCGGGCACGGTTACCGTGCTTTTAAATGCCGGCGCGGGCAGTTTTTCAGGCCCCATCGCCAGCACCACCGGCGGACTGGGAGCATGGGCTATGACCGTCGGCGATTTCAATCACGACGGCAAAGCTGACCTCGCGGTGGTCAACAACGTCACCAACAACGTCTCGATTCTGCTCGGCCGCGGCGACGGCACGTTCCGTACCGGCAGCTTTGCGCCCGCGCACCAGGGACCGGTGGCCATCACCGAAGGCGACTTCAATCGTGACGGCAACCTGGATCTGGCTGTAGTGAATAGCATCTCCGGAGATGTGACCATCCTGCTCGGGCGGCGCAACGGCGCCTTTCAGCCCGGTACGCCCGTCTTCATTGGCAGCGCGCCCACCAATATCAGAGCCGGCGATTTCAATGGCGACGGAATTCTGGATCTGGCCGTCACCAACGGGACGCTCGGGCAGCATTTGGTGTACCTGCTGCTGGGCAACGGCGACGGCACCTTCCGCAATGCCGGCACCATGACCGTCGGTTACGAGCCGTTCGCCATCATTGCGAACGATCTCAATCACGATGGCGGCGCCGACTTGGTGGTGGCGGACCTGGTGTCCAACGAGATCTCCGTGCTTCTAGGCAACGGCGACGGCAGTTTCCGGACGGCGGTCAACTACCCGGCCGGCAATGGACCGGTGGCCGTCAGGGCCGGCCATTTCGCCGGCAGCGGCAACCTGGATCTGGCGGTGTGCGCCGACGTCTCCGCGCAGGTGCTGGTGTACCCCGGCAATGGCGACGGTACCTTCCGCTCACCGCTGCCGCAGCCGACCGGCTCACCGTGTAACTCGCTGGCGGTGGGCGATCTGTACCAGACCGGCAGAACGGACATCGTCGCCGCGACCGCCAACGGGCTGGTGCTGTTCCACAAGACTTCCCAATAATCAGGCGCGCTTCCCGGCGAGTGCGGCATAGCGGAAGCAATCCACCTGATGGTCGTTGACCATGCCCACCGCCTGCATGAAGGCGTAACAGATGGTGGAACCTACGAAGCGGAAGCCGCGCCGCTGCAGGTCCTTGCTCATGGCGTCGGATTCCGCCGTGCGCGCTTGCAGATCTTGGAGCGTGCGCACGGCGTTGATGCGCGGACGGCCGCCGGTGAAGCGCCAGATATACGCGTCGAACGTACCGAACTCCTCCGCCACTTTCAGGAACTCCCGCGCGTTGCCGATGGCGGCGGCGATCTTCAGCCGGTTGCGTACGATGCCCGCGTCGCCCAACAGTGCGCTCACTTTGCGTTTGCCGTAGCGCGCCACCAGGGCCGGATCGAAGTTGTCGAAGACCTGGCGATAGCGCGCGCGCTTGCGCAGAATGGTGTCCCAACTCAGGCCGGCCTGCGCTCCTTCGAGCACTAGGAACTCGAAGAGCAGGCGGTCGTCGTGAACCGGCACACCCCATTCCGTGTCGTGGTAGGGGATGGAGAGGTCGTTGCGCGCCCAGGCGCAGCGGTTGATCATGGCTGCTGCTCCGCTCCTGTTTATCCGCCTTTGGGCGGACCGAAGAAATTCAGCGGCTCAATCGACGTAATCTTCCATTTCTTGCCCTTGCGCTCCAGGCGGAATTTCACCGTCTGGTGGCGGTCTTCCACGCTGTGCGGATCTGATCGGCCGACGATTTGCAGGATCCAGTCCAGCTCCGCCTCGCGATGCGTGTCATCGCCCGCGTCCGAGATCACCTCGACCGAGCTGGTCAGATCGGCGGTCGCCACCAGGGCCGCCAGGCCGGCGCGGAAGTCGTAGAAGTGCGGCATATTCGGATCGACCGCATCCACGAAAGCGGTGGCGTCGTTGTCCGCCAGCGCCGAGGCGATTTTCGAAAACAGATCGAAAACCTGCTGCGGCGCGTCGGCAGCCAGCGCCACCGTGCAGATCGCGAATAGAATCGTCCAGCGCTTCATGTTACGTCCGGTAACTGGCGTTGATGCGAATGTAGCCTTCGGTGAAATCGCAGGTCCAGAAGCGCGCCTGGCCCTTGCCTTTGCCGCGCAGCGACAGCCGGATCTCGCTCTCAGGGGCGTCCAGCTTGCGCTTCAGATCGGCCTCGGAGAAAGGCGCGGCCAGTCCGCGGCGGCACACCGGGACACCTTGCATGTCGATGTCGGCCTTGCCGGGATCGAAGGCCACGCCCGCATTCCCCGCCGCCGACAGGATGCGTCCCCAGTTGGGATCGGAGCCGGCGATGGCGGTTTTCACCAGCGGCGAATTGGCGATGGCCCGCGCCATCTGCGCCGCGGCTGCGTCGCTGGGCGCCCCGGAAATCAGGATCGTGATCAGCTTGCGCGCCCCTTCTCCATCCCGCGCGATGCTGCGCGCCAGATCCTCGCACACGCCCGTAATGCGCTCTTCCACGGCGGCCATCTCCTTGGGATCCGGCCGCACGCCGGAAGCGCCGTTGGCGAGCAACAGCAGCGTGTCGTTGGTGGACGTATCCCCGTCCACGGAGATCCGGTTGTAGCTGGATTCGACGGCCCGGCGCAGCATGCGGCGCAGCATGGCCACCGGAATATTCGCGTCGGTGAGCACGAAGCCGAGCGTGGTCGCCATACGCGGCTGAATCATGCCGGAGCCTTTGGTCATGCCCGCGATGCGCACCGTGCCGCGGCGCAGTTTGACCTGGGCGAAAGCTTCCTTGGGAACCAGGTCAGTGGTCATGATGGCGTGGGCGGCGCGGCTGAAGGCGTCGTCGCGCAAATCCGCGGCCAGGCGCGGCAATGCCGCCGTGATGAGCTTCGCATCCAGCTCCACACCGATCACACCGGTGGACGCGGGCAGCACCTGGGTCACCGGCAGGCGCAGCAGCCGCGATGCGGAACGGCAGCAGGCGAGCGCCACCGCATCACCCGTGCGCGTGGCGCAATTGGCGTTGCCGGCGTTCACCAGGATGGCCCCCGCCGCGCCGCGCGATGCCGCCAGATGCCGGCGGCAGAGCTTGACCGGCGCGGCCGCGACGCGGTTCTGGGTGAAAACGCCGGCGGCGGCGGCTGGCAGCCCCGAGACGATCAATGCCAGATCGTCCTTCTCCCCCTGGCGGATGCCCGCGTAGGTGGCGGCGTAGCGATAGCCCAGCGGCAGATCCACTCTATGATTCTCCCAGAATGTCGCCGTCCGCGATGCGCTGTCCGTTGGCAAAGGCTTCGCCGGCGATGCGCTTGCGCCCCTCGAGCTGCACCTCGATCAATTCCAGCGCGCCTTCGCCGCATACGGCGCGCAGCGGATGGCGCCACAGGCGGCCAGGCTCGCCGGGCGCGGCCGCCGCCATCCGCGATTTCCAGATGTGCAACTGCTGGCCGCGGAAGTGCGTGTAGGCGCCCGGCCACGGCTGGAAGCCGCGCACACGATTGTGGATGGATGGCGCGGATTGCCGCCAGTCGATCCGGCCGTCCTCTTTCTTGAGCAAGGGCGCGTAGGTCGACTGCGCGGCATCCTGCTTTTCCGGCACGATCGTGCCGATCTGCGCCAGCGTCTCGACCAGCAGATCCGCGCCGAGGGTAGCGAGCCGCGCGCCCAGTTCAACCGCCGTCTCGTCGGGACCGATCTCCGTCTCCGCTTTCAACAACATCTCGCCCGTATCGAGGCCTGCGTCAATGCGCATGGTGGTGACGCCCGTACGCGTTTCGCCGTTGGCTATGGCCCACTGGATCGGTCCGGCGCCGCGGTATTTCGGCAGCAGCGATCCGTGCACGTTGATGATGCCATGCGGCGGAATGTCGATCACCGCCTGCGGGATGATCTGGCCATAGCCCACCACCACCATCACGTCGGGCTTCAACTCCGCGAGCGCCGCCACCGCCTCCGGGCGGCGCACCCGCTCCGGCTGGTAAATGCGTAAGCCGAGTCGCAGCGCGGCCTCTTTCACCGGCGATGGGGTAAGTTGCTGGCCGCGTCCGCTAGGACGGTCGGGCTGGGTGACGACGGCGATTACGTTGTGGCCGGCTGCCACCAAGGCTTCGAGCGTAGGGACAGCGAATTTCGGTGTTCCTAGAAAAACTACGTCCATTCGCCGGCTTTCTGCAGCTTGCGGACCTTGCGGCGGATCAGGTCGCGCTTCAGAGCGCTGACGTGGCTGATGTACAGTTTGCCGTAGAGGTGATCCGTTTCGTGCAGAAAGGCGCGCGCCAGCAGGTCTTCGCCGGTCTTTTCGAAGAACTCGCCCTTGGCATCCTGCGCGCGTACTGTGACGCGCTTGCCGCGTTTCACCTGCTCCCGGAATCCGGGGATGCTCAAGCAGCCTTCTTCGCCTTCCTGCTTGCCTTCCACCTTCAGGATCTGCGGATTGATCAACACGAGTTTGTCGGCGGGATTCTCGGCGTTGGAAATGTCGATCACGGCGATCTTGCGCGAGAAACCGATCTGCGGCGCCGCCAGTCCCACACCCTTCGCCGCGTACATCGATTCGAACATGTCATCGAGAAACTTATCCAGCTCCGGCGTGCCGAACTCGGTCACCTCCTCGGCTTCGCGTTCCAGCACCGGATCGCCGTACTTCACAATTGGGTAGATCATTTTTCAGAAATCCCGCACCTGCTTCAGATAACCTTCAAAATTACGTTTCGTCTCGCCCAGTGAATCGCCGCCGAACTTTTCGAGCAGCGCCTGCGCCAGGACCAGGGCCACCATGGCCTCGCCGATCACGCCCGCCGCCGGCACCACGCAAACATCCGAGCGTTCATATGCGGCCAGCGCCGGCTCGCGGGTAGCCAGATCCACAGACTCGAGCGGCCGGCGCAGCGTGGAAATGGGCTTGAGAAATCCCCGCACTACCAGGTCCTGGCCGTTGGTGATCCCGCCTTCCAGGCCGCCGGCGCGATTGGCGCCGCGGGTGAAGCGCCGGCCCTCCCGATCGTAATGGATCGTGTCCTGCACGGCGGAGCCGAAGCTGGCGGCATTCTCTTCGGCGAATCCCACTTCCACACCCTTGACCGCCTGAATGGACACGACGGCCTGTGCCAGGCGGCCGTCGAGGCGCGCGTCCCAGGTGGTGTGCGATCCCAGGCCGGGGGGCAAGCCGTGCGCAATCACCTCGAATACGCCGCCCACCGTGTCGCCCGTGCGATATGCCCGGTCAACGACTTCTTTCATGCGGCTTTCGGCCGCGGCATCCACGCAGCTGAGCACAACTTCGGACTGGTTCCGCAACTGCGCCACTTCGTCCCAGCCCGCGATGCGATCCAGGCGCGCCGGCCCGACGGCGATCACATGGCTGGCGATTTCGATCCCGAACTCGGTGAGCAGGGCTTTGGCGAGCCCACCGACGGCCACCCGGGCGGCGGTTTCGCGCGCGCTGGCGCGTTCCAGAATGTAGCGCGCGTCGGCGAAGTTGTACTTGATCGCCCCGGCCAGGTCCGCGTGGCCGGGCCGCGGGTGGGTCACCGGCTTTTTCTTGTCTTCGGCGCCCTCCGCATCCTCCACCGGCAGCGCTTCGGTCCAGTTCTGCCAGTCGCGATTCCGGATCAGAATCGCCACCGGCGAGCCGATGGTGTACGAGTGCCGCACGCCGGCCACAATCTCGGCGGAATCGCGCTCGATCTTCATGCGTCCGCCCCGGCCGTACCCTTGCTGGCGCCGCCACAGCTCGTGATTGATTTTGTCGAGGGAGACCGGCACTCCGGCGGGAAGTCCTGTTAAAGTTGCCACCAGGCACTCGCCGTGGGATTCCCCGGCGGTTTCAAATCGCAGCATTCACTAAGAAGTTTCATGTTAACAATTCCCCGCCCGCGGCTGCATGCCGGGGAGAGAAAGGGTAGGGAGCCGGTTATACGGAATGTTCCGCGATGTCGCCGCGAACCACCCATGCCGCCAGATCTTCCATGCGATCCACCTTCAGGTCCGGCGGAACGGCATCCAAGGTTTCCGGCTGGAATCCGTAGGTCACACCGCACGACTGCACGCGGGCGTTACGCGCGGTCTGAATGTCCACGGAGCTGTCGCCCACCATCATGGTGCGCGCGCGCGAAACGGCGCACTCCGCCATCAGCGTCTCCACGCCGATCGGGTGCGGCTTCTTGAATTCGAAACTGTTGCCGCCGTAGATCTGCTGAAAATGGCCCGCCACTCCCAGCCCTTCCACGATCGCGCGGCTGATGCGGACCGGCTTGTTGGTCAGCACCGCCATCCGCACGCCGGCATCCCGCAGCCGGTCGATGGCTTCCCGCACGCCCGGATAGAGCGCGGTGTAGTCCAGCATGTGGTCGCGATAATACTCCAGGAAGTACTCCAGCGCCTCCTCCACCTGCGCTTCGCTCGCCTCTGCGCCGAGTACCCGCCGGATCAGTACGGGCGCGCCGTTTCCGACGTAGGAGTAGACGCGCTCGTTTTCGATCGGCGGCAGGCCCATGTGGCCGCGGGCGGCGTTGGCCGCGTGCGCCAGATCGAGTTTGGAATCGATCAGCGTGCCGTCGAGATCGAAGATGAGCAGATCGACCCGGCTCACGCGCTGGCGGCTTTCCGGCGCTTGCCGGCCTCGGCGGCCGCCGGTTTGCGACGTATCTTGCGGGCGCCCAGGTGATACTGCGCCATCTTGCGCTGGAGCGTATTACGATGGATGCCGAGCTGTTTGCTCGCCGCCGAGCGGTTGCCGCCGGTGCGTTCCAGCGTTTTTTCGATCAGGGTCTTCTCCAGCAGTTCCACCACCTCTTCGAGAAAGAAACCGTTGCCTACCAGATGCTCCACCAGCGCTTCGAATTTCTCTTTCATCTCATGCCTTTCCCGCATCCGGCAATTCCCGAATGCCCTTTTTCAGGGCGTTGCCCCAAATCGACTTCACCTGCTCGTAGCTCTTGCGGAACCCGTCTTTCAATTCGCGCGGCGCGATGGCCGCGCATACCCGCGCCGCGTCGATCACGTACGGCGCCATGCGCGAGTGTACCACCGCGTTGGGCGGCGTCTTGCCCGGCGTGAACGCCAGCAGCGCGAGAACGAAAGCGATGGAAATCAGCAATCCACGCACCAATCCGAAACCCGCGCCCAGCAAGCGGTCGACAAACGTCAGCCCGACGGCTTTCATCATGCGGCCCAGCAGCCGCCCGATCAGGGCGCCGGCCACCAGCACCCCTACGAACACCATCAGAAAGCCGCAGAAATTGGCGATAGCCGGCGTACTGACGTACGGCAGCAGGATGGATCCGGCCGTTCCGTAGAACCAGATGGCCAACACCAGGGCCAGCACCATCGAAACCAGTCCCACGATTTCGCGCGCCAGTCCCGTGGAAAAACTCGTGACCACCGATCCCGCCAGCACGATCAGCAACACGATATCCAACCAGTTCATAGCGGTTTGCCCGTCAGCACGTGGTATGCCTGACGGTACTTTTCGCTGGTCTTGCGCGCCACGTCCGCGGGCAGCGGCGGCGCCGGCGGCTGCTTGTCCCAGTGGATGGACTCCAGGTAATCGCGCACATACTGCTTGTCATAGGAGAACTGCGCGCCGCCGGGTTGGTAGCTTTCCGCCGGCCAGAAACGCGACGAGTCCGGCGTCAGGACTTCGTCGCCCAGCACCAGCGTGCCATCCACGTAGCCGAATTCGAATTTCGTATCCGCGATGATGACGCCCTTGGTCTCAGCATAGGCGGCCGCGCGCGAATAAATCTCCAGCGTGAGATCGCGCAGTTTTCGGCCAAGCTCCGCCCCCACGATGCCGCACATCTTTTCAAACGAAATATTCTCGTCGTGGCCGGACTGGGCCTTGGTGGAGGGCGTGAAGATCGGCGCGGGCAGCCGGTCGCTCTCGCGCAAACCCGCCGGGAGCGGAATGCCGCACACCGTTCCCTGCGCCCGGTATTCCTTCCAGCCGGAACCGGACAGATACCCGCGCGCCACGCACTCGATCTCCACCATCTCCGCGCGTTTGACCAGCATCGAGCGGCCCGCGAGTTGATCGCGGAAGGGCCGCAGCGCCGCCGGATATTCATCCACGTTCGCAGTCACAAAGTGGGTGGGTGTAACCGCGCGCAGGAAATCGAACCAGAAAATAGAGAGCTGGGTGAGGACCCGGCCCTTGTCGGGTATGCCGGTCGGCAGAATGTAATCGAACGCCGAGATGCGGTCGGTGGCGACGATCAGCAGTTGTCCGTCCACGCGATACACGTCGCGCACCTTGCCGCGTGCGTGCTTTTCGATTCCGGGCAGTTCGGTATTCAGGATGATGTTTTCGGAGGTCACGATATTTCAGGGATCGCTATCGGGGGAGTAACTCAAATAATAACGCGCGGGCGCGATTTGTCAAAGGGCTATTCGCGGAACTGGTACTTTTGTCGCCCCGGCATTCTCCCCGGCGGGCTAGGCGTGTACATCGTCGTCGCCGAACAGCGTCGGCGGCAGACCGCTGGAACTGCGTTCCCACGCACTCGTACGCCAGTTGTCGACGCTCCGGGCGGCGGGTATCCACTGGGCGGGCGTCAAAATGAACCGCTGCGCCAGGGCATACACGTATGGCTCGTAGAGGCGCCGCATTTTGGTCAGCCTGGCGTCGAATTCGGCGGGGTTGGCGGGCGCGATGCCGGCCGATGCCAGGAACGCTTTCAACTGCGCCAGGGCCTCCGGCGGCAATCGGTCAGGCTGTGGCGGGCGCGGTGGCGCGTTCACGATCTGGGCCAGATCCACCACCGTGTGGCGCGACATGGCGAGGGTCAGGCGGGCCTGCCAGGGCGCCAAGCCGTCGATACCCGCGATCACGATGGCGCACACGTCCAGGATGGTGTTGAGCGCCGCCAGCCAGGATTGATTGTCATGCTGCGAGCGGAAGTATGCCAGCACCGGGTACGAGATGTACGTTTCGAGCAGATCCGCCGACCAGATTTCCCACTCCCGCAGCAGTTCGTCCATGGCGGACAACCCGTGCCCGGCCGCGTAACGGCGCAACAACTCTCCGGCCGTGGGCGGCGACCCGGCGCGCGCATCGAGCAGCAGGATGTTGGTCTCCCGGCGCGCGAACGACTGGTACAGCACCGGCAGATAGCTGATCACCAGCGCCAGGAAACCGAATCCGACGCCGCCCTCTATGACCACCACCGCGCGGGTTGCCCGCGTATGCGGCGCGCCCATGCCCAGCGTGCTGAACGTGGTGCCGCTCAAATAGATACACTCCGCGAAGGATGTCCCCGGCGGTCCTGCCGCCCACTGCACCATGGCGAAGGCCACCACCATCCCGGCCGCCCAGATGGTGATGAGCAGCAACAGCGAGAGTGGGCCGTAAGAGCTGAGATAGCGTTCGCGCCTGCGCGGCGATTTGATCCGCCGGGCCAGCCGCGAACAGATGGTCCAGGCGAAGAGGTAGTAAAGCCGGCTGAGACGGATCTTGCGCGCCACCCGCCGCGGCAGAATGATGACTTCGAACCCGTCCCACAGAATGATGAACAGAATTACGATTCCGAGGATGGCCGTAAGTGTGGTCATGCGCGTGCCAGGTCGGCGCGGTTCGGCCATGATAACATATGACCGGGATGTGCCTGGCTATTCCGGGAAAGATCGTCGAGTTGCTCGATAACCCCGCCGTGAAGATGGCCCGGGTGGATTTTGGCGGCGTCTCCCGCGAGGTCTGCCTCGAATATCTGCCGGAAGCCCAACTGGGCGATTACGTCATGGTCCACGTGGGCTTCGCCATCAGCCAGGTCGATGCGGAAGAGGCCGCCCGTACCTATGAGGCCTTGCGCGAGCTGGGACAGCTCGCCGAGCTCGAGGCGGAATCGCATGAAGTACCTTGACGAATACCGCGATCCGCGGCTGGCCGCCCGCCTGGTGGAGGAAATCCGCCGCACCACCACGCGCCGCTGGACGCTGATGGAAGTGTGCGGCGGCCAGACCCACTCCATCGTCAAGTACGGCATCGACGAGCTGCTGCCGGCTGAAGTCGAGCTGGTGCACGGACCGGGTTGCCCGGTGTGCGTCACGCCGCTTGAAATGATCGATCGCGCGCACGCCATCGCGCGGCGTCCGGGTGTGATTTTCTGCTCCTTCGGCGACATGTTGCGCGTGCCCGGTTCGCGCGGCGACTTGTTTCAAATCAAGGCCGAAGGCGGCGACGTGCGCATCGTCTACTCGCCGCTCGATTGCCTGAAGCTGGCGCGCGCGCACCCCGAAAAGCAGGTCGTTTTCTTCGCCATTGGATTCGAGACCACCGCGCCGGCCAACGCCATGTCGGCATGGCAGGCGCGCGCGCAGGGTTTGACCAACTTCTCGCTGCTGGTGTCGCACGTGCTCGTGCCGCCGGCCATCCGCGCGATTCTGGATTCGCCGGCCAATCGCGTCCGCGCTTTTCTGGGCCCCGGCCACGTGTGCGCCGTCATGGGCTGGACGGAATACGAGCCGCTGGCCGAGCAATATCGCGTACCCATGGTGATCACCGGGTTCGAGCCGCTCGATCTGCTGGAGGGCATTCTGATGGCCTTGCGGCAGCTCGAAGCCGGCCGCGCCACGGTTGAGAATCAATATGCGCGTGCGGTCGGCCGCGAGGGCAATCCGGAAGCCCGCAAGATGATCGGGCGGGTCTTCGAAGTCTGCGATCGCGCCTGGCGCGGAATCGGCGTCATCCCGCGGAGCGGTTACCGGTTGCGCGACGAGTTTCGCGCGCACGATGCCGAGCGGATCTTCCAGGTGCAGAGCGTGCATGCCGCGGAGCCCGCTGTGTGCATCAGCGGGCAGGTTTTGCAGGGCCATAAGAAGCCGCACGAGTGCCCGGCGTTCGGAACCGCGTGCACCCCGCAATCGCCGCTGGGCGCGACCATGGTGTCGGCGGAGGGCGCCTGCGCGGCCTACTACAATTACGGCCGCCACCTGGTGGCGCTGCCGCACTAGCCATGCCCGAAGACTTTGCGCCCGCCTGCCCCTTGCCGTTCACCGATCGCAAGACCGTCGTTTTGGGGCACGGCAGCGGCGGACGCCTCACTGCGCAACTCGTACGCGATCTGTTTCTGCCGGCGTTTGATAACGGGATTCTGCGGCGGCTCGACGACCAGGCGGTGCTGAACGTCGGCGGCGCCCGCCTCGCCTTCAGCACGGATGCCTTTGTGGTCACGCCGCTGTTCTTCCCGGGCGGTGACATCGGCAAGCTGGCGGTGCACGGCACCGTCAACGATCTGGCGATGAGCGGCGCGCGGCCGTTGTTTCTCGCGGCGGCCTTCATCATGGAGGAAGGGCTGCCGCTCGACGAACTGGCGCGGATCGCGGCGTCGATGGCGCAAGCCGCGCGCGCGGCCGGCGTGGAGATCGTCACCGGCGATACCAAGGTGGTGAACAAAGGCTCGGCCGACAGGCTTTTCATTACTACCACGGGCTTGGGACTGGTGCCCGCGGGTGTGGACGTTTCGGCCGCCAACGCGCGGGCCGGAGACAAAATCATCCTCAGCGGGACCATCGGCGATCACGGCATGGCGGTCTTTTCGCAACGCGAAAATCTGGAATTCGAAGCGGCTATCGAATCCGATACCGCGCCGCTGCACGAACTGGCCGCGGCCATGCTGGCGGCCGGCGAAATCCACGCGATGCGCGATCCCACGCGCGGCGGGCTGGGCACTTCGCTGTGTGAAATCGCCGCATCGGCGGCTGTCGGCGTGGAGATTCACGCCGCTCGCGTTCCCGTGCGCGAGGCCGTGAAAGCCGCGTGCGAGATTCTGGGGATGGATCCTCTGTTTGTGGCCAACGAAGGCAAGCTGGTGGCCTTCGTCGCGCCGGATTCCGCCGATGCCGTCGTCGCCGCGATGCGGCGGGCGCCCTACGGGCAAGACGCGGTGATCATCGGCGAAGCCGTCGGCACTCATCCGGGAATGGTGCTGATGAAAACCGAGATCGGCGGCCACCGCGTGCTGGATCTGCCCTTCGGCGAACAATTGCCCAGAATCTGTTGAACGCTCACACAGCCGGACTCGCCTCACGCCGCAGAGCCTCCCGCAAGCGTTCCGGCATGGCCTGCGCCTTCTGCTTGACCCGGTCGACGCACACCGCGACGATGGTGCCGCTGGCGGCCACCGCGCCGTCCTTCAGCGCCGCGAACTCCAGGGTGTAAGATGACGACCCGATGCGCTTCACCGATACCGCGATGTCCAGCTCATCGTCGAAGACGATCGCGGAGCGGTACTCGCACTCTACCCGCACCCGCGGATAACCGGTGTGCGGCGCGTCGCGATAGCTGAATCCCAGCCACCGCAGGAACTCCAGCTCGGCGGCTTCGAAGTAGCGCAGCATGGCAGTGAAATGGATCCTCCCGGAAGCGTCGGTGTCCACGAACGCCACCCGCACGCGGTGCTTGAAATTGGGCATGCGGCCTATTTTTCGGGCTTGGCGAAAGCAGTATCTTCGATCGTGGCGTTGTTGTGGATCTCGGTGAACTTGAAGATCATGGTGTTGTCCGGCGCGCGCTGCTCGATCCGCGCGGGCAGCTTGATTCCGTCCACCTCGCGATAATCGCCGTACAGCACTTCATACTGCACGATGCCGTCTTCGAGCGTGACGCGCTCGAAGTCGCGCTTGGCCAGCAGGCCGGTTTCCGCATCGAAGTACAACTTCTCGCCCGGTCCCTCGGCGGTTTCGGCTTCGACCACCAACACCGGCCGGCCGGCCACCGTATCCGAGCCGGCCGCCTGCATCTTCGAATACAGGTCCTTCAGGCGGACCTCGCGGTAGAAGTCATGATCGCGCTGCGCCGCCGCCAGATCCTTCTTGCTCATGGCGCGGGTGCCGTTATCGGGGTCCTTCTGCCAGCCCGCGGCTCCGTCCAATACGGTCTCGACCGTGCCGTAACCCGGAATGTCCAGGGTCATCCGGTAGGCCCCCGGCGCTTTGGCGATCACGCGCGCGGTGCCCGTCAGATTGTCGTCGGGAATCTCGATCGTGCCGGTCAGGACGCGCGTCGTCACTTTCTGATAGGCCGCCTGCCCGCCCAGCGCCTGCGCGTATTTCTCCAGAATCTGGTCCACGCTGGGCTGTGCGCACAGCGGCGCGGCGCCCAGCCAGGCCAGCAGGCTGAATTGCCGGTAAGTCATGTGAACAGTCTACAATAATTTATTGATGCATCTACAGGAAGTCGTCGAAGCGGAAGGCCACCTGATCGACTCCCACGTGATGGAAAACATCTTCGATAAGGTGGTGGAACATCACGGCCGCTTCGAGGTGGAACAGTTCCGCATCGGCCGCACCAACAGCGAACTCTCTTACCTGCGCCTGAAGGTGGAAGCGCCCACTCCCGAGCTGATGGCGCATCTTCTGGAAGACCTGCTGCAGCTCGGCTGCGCGGCCGTCGATCCGGGCGACGCCGCTCTGCGCGAGGTGGAACGTCCCTGCTGTGCACCGGAAGATTTCTATTCCACGACGAATCACCGCACGTTCGTCCGCTTCTCGCAGAAATGGCTGGAGGTGGAAAACCAGCGCATGGACGCGCTCATCGTGGTCGCCGACGGGCGCGCGATCTGCCGCCGGCTGCGCGACATCAAGATCTGCGATCGCGTGGTAGTGGGCACCCGCGGCATTCGCGTCGTTCCGGAGGCCAAGGAACGCGACCGCCTGGAGTTCGCGTTCATGGCGAACGGCATTTCGTCGGAACGGCAGATGGAAACGGCCGTGCGCCAGACTGCCACGCTCGTCCGGCAGACACGCGAACAGCATCAGAAAGTGGTTGTGGTGGCGGGTCCCGTGGTGGTGCATACCGGCGGGGTGCAGGGTCTCGCCGCATTGATCCGCGGCGGATTCGTGCAGGCCCTGTTGAGCGGCAACGCGCTCGGCGTACACGATGCCGAAGCGGCGCTGTTCGGCACCTCGCTCGGAGTACGCCTCGCCGATGGCCGGCAGGAAGAGCACGGCCATCGCAATCACATGCGCGCCATCAACGCGATTTATCACGCCGGCAGTGTCCGCCAGGCAGTGGAGGGCGGGCGTCTCGCCGGCGGCATCCTCTATGAGTGCGTGCAGGCCGGCGTGCCGTTCGTGCTGGCGGGCAGCCTGCGCGACGACGGCCCCCTCCCGGATACCATCACGGACATGAACGCGGCGCAGGACGCCTACGCCGAGCAGTTGCGAGGCGCGGGCCTGGTGCTGTGTCTGGGTTCGATGCTGCACTCGATTGCGACCGGCAACATGTTGCCGAGCTGGGTGAAAATCGTGTGCGTGGACATAAACCCGGCGGTGGCCACCAAGGTGAGCGATCGCGGCACGGGGCAGGCGGTGGGCGTGGTGGCGGACGTCGGCATGTTCCTGGACCTGCTGGCCCGGACATTGGTGCAGTCATGAAGCGCGCGTATACCGACGAACATGCCGCCGCCGGCATCCATGCGGCGCTGCCCGAAATCGAGACCTGGCCCAACCAGTTCCCCGGCTATGAGATCGAGATCGTGATTCCGGAGTTCACCTCCGTGTGCCCCAAGACCGGGCTGCCGGACTTCGGTGAGCTGACGCTGCGTTACGTTCCGGACAAGCGATGCCTGGAGCTGAAATCGCTGAAGATGTATCTGCTGGCGTATCGCAACTTGGGTATCTTCTATGAGAACGTGGTGAACCGGTTCCTGCGCGACGTGGTGGCGGCGACAAGACCGGTCAGCGCCACGGTGGTGGGCGAGTTCACGCCGCGCGGCGGCCTGCATTCCAAAATCACCGCCACCTGGAGCCGGAAACGTGGAAGCCGATGAATTGACCGCCCTGCTGCAGGAGGTCCGCGACCGGGTATGGGCACAGCAAACCGGCGGCGCGCCCTCCGCGCTGGCGCTCCCGGATCTGATGCCGCTGGTGCACGCCCGCGACGCCGCGGAAGCCAAGGTTGCCTCCATCGGAACCGTGAATCCGCGCCGCGGCGGCCCGTTGAACTGGTTGGTCCAGCGAACCAAGAAGGCGATGGCGCGCGCGCTGGACTGGCACGTGCGCGAGCAGGTGGAGTTCAATCGCAACGTGATGGCCTGCGTGCAGGCTTCCCTGGAAGCGCTGGAGGAAACTCGGCGCGCGCTGGCCGCGCTCGGTCAAATCCAGGCGGAGGTACAGGAGTTCAGGAACAGTTGCGCCCAGGAACAGCGGGACATTCGCGCGCATTGGATAGACTGGCGCGCGGAGTGGGAGCACAAGCTGGTGCTCAATGAACACAAGCTTCTGCGCGGGTTGGCCGACCTGAATGCCGCGATGCAGCATCGCGCGGGTATTGCCGAAAGTTCTCTCCAGACGCACCTGCAACTGCTGCATTCCGATTTTACCGGCGCGCTGGAACGCAATAGCCGCGAGATTCAGGCACGCTTGTGGTCGGATATGGAGCGCATCCGCCTGGACTACGAGCGCCTGATCCATGCCGAACTGCGCGTGATCCGGCAGCGCGCGGCGGTGAACCCTCCGCCATTCCCCGCTATGCCTGTGCCGCCCGGTCCCGCGGCGTCCTTGTCATTCGATTACGGACGATTTGCGGAGCGCTTTCGCGGTTCCGCCGAGTATGTCCGCGAAGGCCAGCGATTCTACGTGCCCTACTTCGCGGGCCGCGAGGATGTGCTGGATATCGGCTGCGGGCGGGGGGAGTTTCTGGAATTGATGCGCGAGGCCGGTGTCCCGGCGCGCGGCATCGATCTGAGCCAGGAGTCGGTGGACCTTTGCCGCCACAAAGGCCTGGCGGCGGAGGCGGCCGACCTGTTCGCCTACCTCGCGGAACTGCCCGAGAACTCCCTGGGGGGCATCTTCAGCGCGCAGGTAGTGGAACACCTGCCGCCGGCCCATCTGCCGGAGATGGTGCGCCTGGCGGCATCGCGTCTGGCGCGCGGCGGCGTGCTGGTGCTCGAGACACCCAATCCTGAATGCCTGGCCATTTTCGCCACGCACTTCTACCTGGATCCAACGCATACCCGCCCGGTGCCCCACGCGCTCCTGGCATTTTACATGGAGGAGTACGGTCTGGGGCTGATCGAAGTGCACCGGCGCTCCCCGGCCGCGGAAGCCAATCCCGCCCTGGCGGCGCTTCCGGACGGATTTCGCGAATCGTTCTTCGGCGGCCTGGACTACGCCATCGTAGGGAGGAAGCTATAGCACTCTCGGGACGCGAGATCGAGATCAAGCTGGCGGTGGCCAATGCCGCCTACGGCCGGCGCCTGTTGGACGCCGCGGGGTTCACGGTGTCCACGCCTCGCGTCTTCGAATCCAACGCCCTGTTCGATACGGCCGGCGGCGATCTGTACGCCGCCGGCGGACTGCTGCGTGTGCGCCGGGCCGGCGATCGCGGCGTTTTGACCTACAAAGGCCCGCCCCTCCCTGGCAAGCACAAGAATCGCGAGGAACTGGAGGTGGACGTTTCCGACGCGGACACGCTGAGCGAGATCCTCGACCGGTTGAGCCTGGTGGTCTGCTTCCGATACGAGAAGTTCCGCACCGAATACCGGCGCCCCGGCGAAGGCGGTGTGGCCACGCTCGACGAAACGCCCATCGGCGTATATCTGGAGCTGGAAGGCGTGCCCATGTGGATCGACCGCACGGCCCGCCGCCTGGGCTTTCGCGAATCCGCCTATATCACAGCCAGCTATGCCAGCCTGTACGAACGCTACTGCGAGAAACAGGGAATCCAGCCGTCAGATATGACGTTCGACAGTGTGCCGCCGCCCTTGACTCGCTGACCGCCTGTCTTCCCGCGGCGGCTACGCTTTCTTCTTGGCTTCCTCGAGACCCAGCGTCTGCATTTCGCTGAAGTCCACCCGCCGGTGCTCATCCATGGCCAGGTTGGAGAGAATGACCGCCGTCGAGTCGTTCAGCCCGATTTCCAGGTCGGCCTTCGGTTTGCGGTTCACCGGGTCTTTGCAGCAGAGGAAGAACTCCTCGAGCTCCACCGTCACCGGATTGCGATCTTCTTCCGGCATCATGATGCCCTTGCTGTAGAGCCAGCGGCGCGCGAACTTGGCTTCGCGGGTCAGGAACGAATCGCTCGACGACTGCGCATCCTTCGGCAGCAGGATGGGAATGCCTTGCGAAGCCGCGGCCGTGGTCATGGTGGCCCCGGCCTGAAACGCTTCTTTCTTGCCGTCGGCCTTCTTCACGTTGGCAGCCGATACCGGCTTGGGCTCGCGATACCACAGCGCGGTGGCCGGGTGATTGTCGTCGCCGATGGTGATCTCGATGGCTCCCGCCGTCCCCATGATCACTTCGCCGAACTCCTGCCGCTGCGCCTGCAACAGGTCCAGGTGCGAGCTGGTGCTGATGGAGCTGTACAGCAGCTTGCGCCCGTTGGGGTAAACGTAGATCAACTGGATGTTGTCGTACACATCGCGGCCGTCCTTGAACGTGTCGATGCCGCCCACACCGATGACATATTCCGGCGGATGGCCAAACATCCAGTCGGCCACATCGATCTGGTGGGAGGCCAGCTCGGCGGTGTTGCCGCCGGCGTATTCGCGATACATGCGCCAGTTGATCTTGCGCTCCAACGAGGGGTCGGGCACCGGCCGGCGCTGGTCCGAATTACGATGCCACTGGCCGCGGATGTGGGTGACGTTTCCCAGTACCCCCTGGTCGATCATCCGTTTGCAGGTCTGATAAAACTCGCTGTAGCGCCGCTGCAATCCCACCTGCATGACCTGTTTGGGATGCTGCGCCACGACGTCGCGCAGCGCATGCACTTCACGAGCCTTGTGGACCAGGCTCTTTTCGCAGAAAACGTGCTTGCCGGCTTCCAGGCTGTCCTTGGTGATGGGGAAATGCTCGTAGAGCGGCACGGCGATGAGCACCGCGTCGATATCTTTACGCGCCAGCAGTTCGCGGTAGTCCTTGTATGCCGCGGGATTGTTGCCGGCGGTGGCGATACCCTTTTTCAAGTTGGGATCGTAATTGTCGCAGACCGCGACGCAGCGTCCCAGGTCGGTCTCGTGGAGGTGTTTCAGCAGATAGTTGCCGCGGCTGCCGGTGCCGATAAAGCCGTACTGAACCTGTTCGTTGGCGGCATGCACCTTCTGGATGAACGGTGCGCCCTGGACGGTAGGGATAGCGGCGGCGACCGCCGAAACGGCACTGGCCGCCTTTACGAAATCACGGCGGGTGACATCTTTGTCTTGGGCCATGGGGAGTCCTTAAAGAAGAGGTCTGCCTCCAAATTGTAACATGCGAGGGATCGTCGCCTAGGCGGGGAATCCCAGTCCCGGACCGCCTCCCGCCTTGCGCACGACCAGCAGCCGGAAGGTCTTGCGATCGTGAAACAGAATATTGGGATTCCGCATAGCCTGGGCGGCGACATCCTGCCAGCCGGCGGCGAGCAAAGGCGCCATGCCGCTATCGACGATCAGCACATCGGCCTCGCGGCAGCCGGCCGCCAGGGCGGACTCGTGACCCTCGAATACCCACACCGCGTGGCCGAGATAGGTTAGCCCGAGCAGCATGCCGAAAAAGGGGATCGCCAGGTTGGCGTCAGCCAGGCTGGGTGCGACCACTTCGGGCGGCGCGAAATCCGTGAAAGCGATAGCCACGATGTTGCGCTTCCGGTCGCCTGGGATCAACTTTGCCAGACCTTCCGCGCCGGCCCTTAGTGCGGGGGACTCGGTCATGCGCGGCACCGCCAGGGCTTTCCGGCTGGGCCGCACGATCACCGTACCGGCGGCCGCCATTTTCCTGGCAGCCGAAAACGCATTTTCCAGATCCGGGATCAGCCTCACTTCCGGCATACGCGGCGCGAAACGGTCGTCTGCGCGCGGATGCACGTGCCCGGATGCGTCCACGTAATCGGAGAAATCCGGCTTGGTGGAAAGACTGATCGGCAGCTTGTGCCTGGTTACCGCCTGGATCACCTCCTCGGCGATGGGCGAGGCATTCGCTGCGGAATTCTCCCGATAGTACAAGACGGTTTTATTGCTGGCTTTGGCTTCCGCCAAAACTGTTTCCAATTCGCGCAGTCCCACCGGCCGGCCATCCAGCAGCACCGATCCGGAGGCGAGAACGCTGATTCGCAGCGGCATAGGCTCGCACCAGTTTAACAGCGGATCGACGGGCGAGTTGCGACTGCGGTTGAGGAGCAGGCTCCAAATAAAAACGCCGCCGGCATGCCCGCAAGCAGCCGGCGGCGCGATATCACTAACCCGACAAGCTATTCCGCCAGCGAGTCTTCCCCGGTATCTTCCGTCAACCCGCCCGCGTACTGTATGCGAGCTTCGTCGTCGTAGCCCGGGATGGACTCCAGCGGGGCTTCCACCACCGGCTCTTCCACCACGTCCTCGCCCGCGATCTTCACCCGCCGGTAATATTCCATACCGGTGCCGGCCGGGACCAGGCGGCCCATGATCACGTTCTCCTTCAGACCCCGCAGGTAGTCCACCTTGCCGTTGATGGCGGCTTCGGTGAGCACGCGCGTGGTCTCCTGGAACGATGCCGCCGAAATGAACGAATCCGTCGACAGCGACGCTTTGGTGATACCGAGCAGCACCGCCTTGCCTTGCGCCGGACGGCCGCCCGCTTCCACCACCCGCTGGTTCTCTGCCCGGAACTTGAACTTATCCACCACTTCTTCGGGCAGAAATTCCGTGTCGCCGATGTCCTCCACCTTCACCCAACGCATCATCTGGCGGGCGATCACTTCCAGGTGCTTATCGTTAATATTCACGCCCTGCAGCCGGTAGACTTCCTGAATCTCGTTGACCAGGTACTTCTGCAGCTCCTTTTCCCCGAGCACATCCAGAATGTCGTGCGGATTGCGCGGACCATCCATCAGCGGCTCGCCGGCCTTCACCTTCTCGCCTTCCTGCACGTTGATGTGGACACCGCGCGGCAGCGAGTATTCGCGCTGTTCGCCGTCCTCGCCCACCACGTAGATCTTGCGCTGCCCCTTGGTCACTTCGCCGTACTTCACGGTGCCGTTGATCTCCGCGATGATGGCCGTCTCGCGCGGCTTGCGCGCTTCGAACAGTTCCACCACGCGCGGCAGACCGCCGGTGATGTCTTTGGTCTTGGTGGTCTCGCGCGGGATCTTGGCCAGTACGTCGCCCGCGTGGACTTCCTCGCTGTCGCGCACCATCAGGTGGGCGTGGGTCGGCATCAGGTACTTCTTGGCTTCCGACTTGGTGCCCAGCGCCGTATCCGGCCGCACCACCACCGTGGGCTGGCGCTTCTCGTCGGGAGAATCGACTACCACGAGCTGCGACATGCCGGTGACTTCGTCCACCTGCTCCTGCATGGTCATGCCTTCGAGCAGATCTCTGAAATGTACCGAGCCGCTGACTTCGGTCAGGATGGAGAAGGTGTACGGATCCCATTCGAGCAGGATCTGGTTGGCCTTCACGGGGGCGCCGTCTTCGAGCAGGATCTTGGCGCCGTAGACCACTGGATAGCGTTCCTTCTCGCGGCCCTTTTCGTCCACCACCGCCATGATGCCGGAGCGGTTCATGGCGATCAGTTCGCCGGACTTGCTGCGCACATGCTGGATGCCAATGTAGCGCGCGAATCCTCCGGACTTGGCGTCTTGCGTAGACTGTTCGGAGACGCGCGTGGCCGTGCCGCCGATGTGGAACGTACGCATGGTGAGCTGCGTGCCGGGTTCGCCGATAGATTGCGCGGCGATGACGCCCACCGCTTCGCCGCGCTCCACCAGCCGCCCGGTGGCCAGGTTGCGGCCGTAGCACATGACGCACACGCCGCGCTTGGATTCGCAGGTCAGCACCGAGCGGATCTTCACGCGCTCGATGCCGGCGGCCTGAATCGCGGCCGCCAGGTCTTCGGTGATCTCCTGGTTCACGGCCACGATCACGTTGCCTTCGTAGTCTTTCTGATCTTCCAGCGCTACGCGGCCCACGATACGGTCGCGCAAGGGCTCGATGATTTCGCCGGACTCGATGATGGGCTCCACATAAATGCCTTCCGTGGTGCCGCAATCGGTTTCAGCGATGATCACGTCCTGCGAGACGTCCACCAGGCGGCGCGTCAGGTAGCCGGAGTCGGCCGTCTTCAGAGCCGTGTCAGCCAGTCCTTTGCGCGCGCCGTGCGTGGAAATGAAGTACTGCAATACGTTCAGGCCTTCGCGGAAGTTGGCGGTGATGGGCGTCTCGATGATCTCGCCCGAGGGCTTGGCCATCAAGCCGCGCATGCCGGAGAGCTGGCGGATCTGCTGCTTCGATCCGCGCGCGCCGGAGTCGGCCATGATGTAAATGGGGTTGAGGTAGCGGCCGGTGCGGTCGTCCTCTTCCATGGCGTGGAACATCTCGTCGGAGACCTTCTCGGTCACCTTCGACCAGATCTCGATGATCTTGTTGTAGCGTTCGCCGTGGGTGATGGCGCCGTCCTGATACTGGCTCTCGACGTTCACCACTTCCTTCTCGGCGTCGCGCACCAGGCCGGCCTTTTCCGAAGGCACGACCATGTCGTCGATGCCGATGGAGATGCCCGCGCGGGTGGCGTACAGGAAGCCCAGCGACTTGATCTGGTCGAGCATCTGCACGGTGGTGGCCAGCCCGAACTTCAGGTAGCAATACTGCACCAGTTGCCCCAGGCCCTTCTTCTTCAGCAGGCCGTTGACGAAGGGCATGTCCTGCGGCAGTTGATCGTTGAGGATCACGCGGCCGACCGTGGTTTCCATGTACTGCTTGTTGAACTCGATGGGCTCGGTGTGCAGGATGTTCTGGTTGTCGAAGGCGTGCACCAGGTCGATGACGCGGCCGGTGTAGCGCAGCTTGATGGGCGTCAGCGTTTCCACTTCTCCCATTTCGAGCGCGATCAGCACATCTTCCACCGAGGCGAACGTACGGCCTTCGCCCCGGGTGCCGGGACGCGCCTTGGTCAGGTAGTAGCAGCCCAGCACCATGTCCTGGGTGGGGATGGCGATGGGGCCGCCGTGCGCCGGCGACAGAATATTGTTGGCCGAAAGCATCAATGTCGAAGCTTCGATCTGCGCTTCCGGCGACAGCGGAATGTGCACGGCCATCTGGTCGCCGTCGAAGTCGGCGTTGAAGGCGGTGCAAACCAGCGGGTGAATCTTGATGGCCTTGCCTTCGACCAGTACGGGTTCAAAAGCCTGAATGCCGAGGCGGTGCAGCGTGGGAGCGCGGTTCAGCAGAATGGGGTGATCCTTGATGACTTCTTCAAGGATGTCCCAAACCACCGGGTCCTGCTGCTCCACCAGCTCCTTGGCCTGTTTGATGGTGGTGCAGTGGCCGCGCTGTTCCAGGCGATGGTAGATGAACGGCTTGAACAGCTCCAACGCCATCTTCTTGGGCAGACCGCACTGGTTGAGCTTCAGCTCCGGACCCACCACGATGACCGAACGGCCCGAGTAGTCCACGCGCTTGCCGAGCAGATTCTGGCGGAAACGTCCCTGCTTGCCCTTCAGCGTATCTGAGAGCGACTTCAGCGGGCGGTTGTTGGCGCCGCGCAGCACACGGCCGCGGCGGCCGTTGTCGAACAGCGCATCCACGGCTTCCTGCAGCATGCGCTTCTCGTTGCGCACGATCACGTCAGGCGCGTGCAGTTCGATCAGCTTCTTCAGCCGGTTGTTGCGGTTGATCACGCGGCGGTAGAGATCGTTCAGGTCGGAGGTGGCGAAACGGCCGCCATCCAGCGGCACCAGCGGACGCAGCTCCGGCGGGATGACCGGAATCACGTCCAGAATCATCCACTCGGGCTTGTTGGCCGACTTCTTGAACGATTCCACCACGCGCAGGCGCTTGCCGAACTTCAGCTTCTTCTGCTGCGAAGCTTCGGTCGCCATCTTCTTGCGGATCTCTTCGCTGAGCTCCTCGACGTTGACCTTCTTCAGCAACTCCTTAATTCCCTCGGCGCCCATCATGGCAACGAACTTGCCGGGATACTCCTGGTCCAACTGGCGCTTGCGTTCGTCGGTGATGACCTCGCCCTTGTTCAGCTCGGGCACTTCGCCCGGATCCACCACCACGAAGGCCTCGAAGTACAGGACCCGCTCCAGCTCGCGCAGCGTGATATCCAGCAGGTGGCCGATGCGGCTGGGGAGGCCTTTGAAGAACCACACATGCGAACAGGGGCTGGCCAGCTCGATATGGCCCAGGCGCTCGCGGCGGACGCGCGCCAGGGTGACTTCCACCCCGCACTTGTCGCAAATGACGCCGCGATGCTTCATGCGCTTGTACTTGCCGCACAGGCATTCCCAATCCTGCGTGGGCCCGAAGATGCGCGCGCAGAACAGTCCGTCCCGCTCCGGTTTGAACGTCCGGTAGTTGATGGTCTCCGGCTTGGTGACCTCGCCATGGGACCAGCTCCGGATCTTTTCGGGCGACGCCAGACTGATCCTGATGGAATCGAAATCGGCGATCAAATTGGCTCTGTCGTAAGGAGAGGATCTCAAAATAACCTCCAATGCATGCCTTGCGGCCTGCGGTTCTGGGTGCTGCGCAGCGGGTTCGGACGGCTCCCGCTCTCCGCAGCTTTCAAAAGAACATGCCCACGCATCAGTCTGCCGCCGGAGCCATGTCCAGCACTTCGTGCGGCGATTTCTTCATCAACTCCACGTCCAGGCACAACGATTGCAACTCGCGGATGAGCACGTTGAACGATTCCGGTACGCCCGGCTCGATGGCGGCTTCGCCTTTGACGATGGCCTCATAGATCTTGGCGCGGCCATACACGTCGTCGGACTTGGCCGTTAACAGCTCCTGCAGAATGTACGCGGCCCCGTAGGCTTCCAGGGCCCACACTTCCATTTCTCCGAAACGCTGCCCGCCGAACTGCGCCTTGCCGCCCAGGGGCTGCTGCGTGATGAGCGAGTACGGTCCGATGGAGCGCGCGTGAATCTTGTCGTCCACCAGGTGCGAGAGCTTGAGCATGTAGATATAGCCGACGGTCACCGGCTGCTCGAACGGCTGGCCGGTCATGCCGTCGTGAAGCTGCGTTTTGCCGTCTTTCGGCAAGCCCGCGGTGTTGAGCGCTTTCTTGATTTCGCGCTCGGTGGCGCCGTCGAATACCGGGGTGGCGTAATGCAGGCCGAGCGCATTGGCGGCCCAGCCCAGGTGGGTCTCCAGAATCTGGCCCACGTTCATACGGGAAGGCACGCCCAGCGGATTCAACACGATTTCTACCGGCGTTCCATCCGGGAGGTACGGCATGTCCTCCTCGGGCAGGATGCGCGCGATCACACCCTTGTTGCCGTGCCGGCCGGCCATCTTGTCGCCCACCGACAGCTTGCGCTTCATGGCGATATACACCTTCACCAGCTTGATCACGCCCGGCGGCAGCTCGTCGCCCTTGCGCAGCTTGGCGATCTTCTCGTCGGTGATCTTCTGCAGCACGTTGATCTGCCGCGAAGTCATCTCCTCGATCTCGTCGATCTGCTCGTTGATGCGGGGATCCTTGTCCTTGAAGCGCATACGCTTCAAGTCGCGCGATTTCATCTTCTCGATGATCTCGCGGTTGACGTCGGTGTCCTTGGCCAGCAGGCGCTTATTGGTCTTTTCGTCGTGGAGGTCGGCCAACAGGCGCTTGCCTTCCAGGAGGTTGGCCAAGCGCTTGGCGCGCTCGTCGTTGAGGATGCGTTCCTCGTCCTGCTGGTTCCGCTGCAGGCGCGCGATCTGCGCTTCTTCGATGGCCCGCGAACGCTCGTCCTTCTCCTGGCCCTTGCGCGAGAAGATCTTGCAATCCACGACCGTGCCCTCGATACCGGGCGGGCAGTAGAGCGAAGCGTCTTTCACGTCGCCGGCCTTTTCGCCGAAAATGGCGCGCAGCAGTTTCTCTTCGGGCGTGAGCTGCGTCTCGCCCTTAGGCGTTACCTTGCCCACCAGGATGTCGCCCGGCTTGACGGTGGCGCCGATACGGATCACGCCGCTCTCGTCCAGATTGCGCAGGAACGAATCCGCGATGTTGGGAATATCGCGCGTGATCTCCTCGGGGCCGAGCTTGGTGTCGCGGCTCTCGATCTCGAACTCTTCGATGTGAATCGAGGTGTAGTAATCTTCCTTGACCAGCTTCTCGCTGACCAGGATGGCGTCCTCAAAGTTGCAGCCCCGCCAGGGCATGAAGGCTACCAGCACGTTGCGGCCGAGCGCCAGTTCGCCCATATCCGTGCAAGGACCGTCGGCCAGCACGGTGCCCTTGGCCACCCGCTGCCCCATGGCTACGATCGGCTTCTGGTTGATGCAGGTGTTCTGGTTGGAGCGCTTGAACTTGGTCAGCGTGTAGATGTCCGCGCCGACTTCGCGGGAGAGCTGCCCCTCGTGCGCCGGGCCGCCTTCCACGCGCACGATGATGCGCTCGGAATCCACCGAATCCACAACGCCGGAGCGTTTGCAGAGCACCACCGCGCCCGAATCGCGGGCGGTCACGCGCTCCATGCCGGTACCCACGTACGGGGCGTCGGCGCGCAGTAGCGGGACGGCCTGGCGCTGCATGTTCGATCCCATGAGGGCGCGGTTGGCGTCGTCGTTTTCGAGGAATGGAATCAGACTGGCGGCCACCGAGACGAGCTGCTTGGGACTGACGTCGATGTACTCGATCTCATCCCGGTGCTTCAGCACGAAGTTGCCGGCCTGGCGCGCGTTGCAGAGCTCGGAGACGATGCGGCCGGTCTCGTCCAGGTCCACGTTGGCCTGGGCGATGATGTACTTGTCCTCTTCCCACGCCGACAGATACTCGCAGTGGGCCTCGTATTCGGCCGGGACTTTCTTGGCTCCCAGCGCCGCATTGGCCTTCTCGATATCCGCCCGCCGGATAATGTCGCCTACCTTGTAGGCCGTGTCGCCCGGGTTCAGAATCCTGATTTCGTCCACCACCACGCCCTTTTGCACCTTGCGGTAGGGGCTCTCGATGAAGCCGAAATCGTTGATGCGCGCAAAGCACGACAGCGACGAGATCAGTCCGATGTTGGGACCTTCCGGTGTCTCGATGGGGCAGATGCGGCCGTAGTGCGTGGGGTGCACGTCGCGGACCTCGAATCCGGCACGCTCCCGCGACAGGCCGCCCGGACCCAGCGCGGAAAGACGCCGCTTGTGCGTGATCTCCGACAGGGGGTTGGTCTGATCCATGAACTGCGAAAGCTGGCTGGATCCGAAAAATTCCCGGATGGCGGCCATTACCGGCTTGGCGTTCACCAGGTCATGCGGCATGGCCGTGGACATTTCCTGGTACACCGACATCTTCTCTTTGATGGCGCGCTCCATGCGCACCAGGCCGATGCGGAACTGGTTCTCGAGCAGTTCGCCCACCGCGCGCACGCGGCGGTTGCCCAGGTGGTCGATATCGTCCACCACGCCGATGCCTTTGCGCAGTTTCAGCAGGTACCGGATGGTGTCGCGGAAATCCGCCTGGTCCAGGGTGCGGCGATCGAGCGGGCTGCCCTTCTTGTAGCCCGTTTCCTTCTTGGATTTTTCATCCTGCTCGCGCAGCCAGTCGGCCGGCGCGTACTCCGCATTGTCGTGCAGCTTGATGTTGAACTTCATGCGTCCGACGCGCGAGAAGTCGTACTTGCGGGCGTCGAAGAACATGCCCTGGAAAAGCTGGGTGGCGGTGTCCAGCGTGGGCGGATCGCCCGGGCGCAGCTTGCGGTAGATTTCGATCAGCGCTTCGTTCTGGGTCTTCACGCTGTCCTTGCGGAGCGTGGCGGATATCACCGTCCCCACATCGTCGCGCTCGGGGAAGAAGACTTCGAACTCTTCGATGCCGGCATCCATCAGCTTTTGCACGCCGGTGGTGGTCAATTCGTTGTTGGCGTCGATCAACACCTCGCCGGTGCTCATGTCCACCACGTCGGCGGCGATAAACGCGCCCTCCAGATCGTTCGGGGCGATCTCGGTCTGCTGGATTTTGGAGGCCAGGATGTTCTTCAGCAGGGTACCGGTGACCTTCTTGCCCTGTCCTACCACCGTCTCGCCGCTCTTCTTGGTGATGGCGTGCGACAGCTTCATGCCGGCGAGCATGTTGGACTCGCCTTCCTTGCTCTCCCGCACGTTCCAGAAGAGCTTGTTGTCCTTGATGGACATCTTTTCGACGGTGTAGAAGGCGCGCAGCACCTGTTCGTCGGTCTTGAAGCCCAGCGCGCGCAGGAACACGGAGCCGTAGAATTTCCGTTTCCGGTCGATACGTACGTACAGCAGATTCTTGGTGTCGTACTCGAATTCCACCCAGCTTCCCCGGTAAGGAATGATCTTGCCCAGGAAGTAGCCCTGCGACGGCACGCGCTCGAAGAAGACGCCCGGCGAACGGTGCAACTGGCTGACGATCACGCGCTCGGTGCCGTTGATGATGAAGGTGCCGTTGTCGGTCATCAGCGGAATTTCGCCGAAGAACACCTCCTGCTCCTTGATGTCGCGCACGCTCTTGGCGTTGGTCGTGGGATCCTTGGCGTAAACCGTGAGCCGGATGGTAACCTTCAGCGGCGCGGCGTAGGTCATGCCGCGCTCTTCGCACTCCACCATGTCGTACTTGAGTTGCAGGCCGACCGGGTCGCCGCACTTGTTGCAGAACGTCACCACGTTCTTATTGAACGTGCCGCAGTGATGGCAGAGCACATCGCCGGCGTGGAAGGGGTCCGTGCGAATGGTGGCGCCGCAGTTCCGGCAGGTGGATCGCAGGTGGTGCAGGCCTTTCAGGTTGCCGCACTTGCACTCCCAGTTGCCGATCGAATAGTCCACGAACTCCAGCTCGCTGACGCCGCGGAAATCCGAGATCGGAAACACCGAGCTGAACACGGTTTGCAGTCCGGTGTCTTCGCGTTCGTTCGGGAGCAGATCCATCTGCAGGAACCGCTCGTACGATTTCTTCTGAACCTCGATCAGGTTCGGAATCGGAATTGAGGTTTTGATTTTGGAAAAATCAACTCGTTCGGGGGCGGCGCCGCTGTTTTGAATATCCATACTTTAAACACTCCTGAGGGCCGATCAGCCTTAGAGCTACGAATCAAAAAAGCACCGGCCAACCCGGCGAAGCATCGCTTCTGGGTGTGGCCGCAAAGTGTTGCAGGGGCAGGAACCGGATGGAAGCCGGAACAGGGTTGGCTGCGAGAGCCGGGTCGGGTGCGTCAGCGCGATCGGGTGGGCGGGAATTAGAAGACGAGCGCCCAAAGGCACACGAATCCTGTCGAGATAGGAACATGCGAAGGGACGCAAATCCCCTTCTTGCAGTTGCGAGCCAACTGCAATTGAACTGCCAGGATTCGAAGTTCACAGTCACCAATGGGATCGAATCCGGTCGGAAAAAGAAGATCCCAACCGGTAATACTACCAAAGCCCCACCCCAGCCGTCAACAGCATTTCTGTTGCCAGCTTTCAAGCCTAGCAATTGCTAATACTTACGGGTAATCGACCGGCTGCGTTACTTCACTTCCACGGTAGCGCCGGCGTCGGTGAACTTCTTCTTGATGGCTTCCGCTTCGTCTTTGCTGACGCCTTCTTTGATCGGTTTGGGCGCGCCGTCCACCAGGTCCTTGGCTTCCTTCAAACCCAAACTGGTGACTTCGCGAACCGCTTTGATGACGTTGATCTTGTTGGCGCCGACCGCAGTGAGAACGACCGCGAATTCGGTCTTCTCCTCGGCTGCGGGCGCCGCCGCCGCGGGCGCGCCGCCGCCGGCCACCATCACCGGAGCTGCTGCCGCCGCCGAAACGCCCAGCTTTTCTTCGAGCAGCTTGACCAGCTGGGAAGCTTCCAGCAGGGTCAAGCCTTGAATCTGATCCGCAATTGCGTTGATGTCCGCCATTTTCCTAAATACTCCTGTTCGATAAACTCGCTACTTAAACTTGTTTTCCTTAACGCCCTGGTCGATCGCTACCGCCACGTTCCGCCCGACGGCGCCCAAGGCCGTCACCAGGCGCTGCGCCGGAGCATTGATCAGGTACAGCAGCTTGGCGAAGATTTCCTCCTTGGGGGGCATACTGGCCAGATCGTTGATGGCCTTTACGTCGATGACCCGCCCTTCCACCAGCCCGGCCTTGAAGGTGAACGATGGGTTCGTTTTGGCATACGCGGTCAGCGCCTTGGCCAGCGCCACCGGGTCGCTGGTGGTGTAGGCGAGCGACGTCATCCCCCGCAGGTTCTTCATAACCTCTTGCGCGGGCGTGCCTTCGGCGGCCTTCTCGGCGATGTTGTTTTTGATCACCCGGTAGCGCCCGCCGGCCGCCCGGATGGTCTTGCGCAGTTCGAAGTCCTGGTCCACGCGCAGCTTCTCGTAGCCGGTCACGAACATGTTCCGGGAGGCTTCCAGATCCTTGCGCAGCGCTTCGAGATCTTTCTGTTTGTCTTCTTTCTTTTTCATTTCGACACCCGCGAGGGAACTAGACCGCCGCCTTTGTGCTGAAGACGGTCACATCGATCGAAACGCCCGGCCCCATCGTGGAACAGATGGTGGCGCTCTTGACGTACTTGCCCTTGGCCGCCGCCGGCTTCGCCTTGACCACCGCGCTGATCAGGCTGGAGGCATTCTCCACCAGTTTTTCGGAAGTGAAGCTGATCTTGCCCACCGGCGCATGTATGATCCCGGTCTTGTCCACGCGGAACTCGACCTTGCCGGCTTTGATCTCCCTCACCGCCTTGGCGACTTCCACCGTCACCGTGCCGGTCTTGGGATTCGGCATCAGCCCGCGGGGACCCAGAATCTTGCCCAGCTTGCCCACCGAACGCATCATGTCCGGCGTGGCGATCACGGCATCGTAATCGGTCCAGCTCTCCGACTGGATCTTGTTGACCATGTTCTCGCCACCGACGAAATCGGCGCCGGCATCTTCCGCTTCCTTCTGTTTATCGCCGCCGGCGATGACCAGCACTTTCTTGGACTTGCCCAAACCGTTGGGCATCAGCACCGTGCCGCGTACCATCTGATCGGCGTGCTTGGGGTCCACCCCCAGCCGCAGATGGACTTCGACGGTTTCATCGAATTTGGCGAACTTGATTTTCTGCAGCAGTGGTACGGCTTCTTCCAGCGCGTAATCCCGCGCTTGAACCTGTTTAGCCGCAGCTTGATACTGTTTACCTTGCTTGTGTGCCATAACTCCTCATGGTGCAAGCGGTCCGGCCTAGAAGCACAGACCTCCCATTGAGCGTCTTTCGAGGGACAAGGACAGATTAACACAACGGATCGGCGAGTGTCCAGTGCTCTGCCGGATAGTGCTCTGCCGGATCGAATCCTTTGATCTTAGGACTGCACCTTGCCCGCCAGGATAATAGACATCCCCACGTCCCCGACCTTCCAGTCGAGTACCCAGTCGTTGTCGTTCTGCTTGCTGAAGTTTGGGTACTTGTCCGCCCCGCCGCCCCAGATGCTCAGCACCGCCGGATGCGGGGTGCCGCTGGCCTTGGCGCTCAGCGCGACCAGCGCGTCGAACCCCGGTGTCGCGTTCGCATCCTTATCGTCGGCGGCCGGCACGAGCAAGGCAAAGTCCCGCTGCGGCGCTACTCCCTGGTGATCGCCGTTCACCGGATACTGGCTGTAGCGCAGCGTGTACGTCCCCGGCTTAACGTTCTGGCCCCGCCGGTCCTGGACGACTCCCGGAAAACGAATCACACCCAGCAGCGTACCCTGGGCAATCGGCAGCGTCACGGACTCGTCTGCGGGCTTCGGCCCGGTCGGAATCTGCGCGCGGAACCATACTTCGCAGTACACCGCGTCGCCGGGTCCGGTGATTTTGGCGCCCTGCTGCTGGAGCGTCGAGGCAAAGGGCAAGTCCGCCGGGGGAGCGCCGGCAGGCTCCATTTTGTACTGGCCAAACGCCAGGGCCGTGGAGACGGCAAACAGGGGCAAGAGCTTCGTCATACGGAATTGGATTGCTGGAGGGTGACTTGAGGTGCGAGGGTTTGGAGCGGGAGACGGGATTCGAACCCGCGACATCGACCTTGGCAAGGTCGCACTCTACCAGCTGAGTTACTCCCGCTCAAGAAGAAGTACCATTATCGCCAGTCCTTGGCTCGTCTGTCAAACCATCTGTAATGCTAACGAAACAATGCGCTTATTTTCTTGGTGGAAATCCCGCGGGGTATGCTAGACTACTCATCGTCCGGTCGGCCCACCACCATCGGCATTCCTCGTAGAAGCAGCAGTTTATGAACCCGTGGGATCGCATCAAAAAACACCTGGAAACAAAACTCAGTTCCGAAAGCTACCAGAATTGGATCAGCCGGACGGCATTGGCAGGAGTTGACGGAGACGTCCTGATTGTCACCGTCCCGGACGAAAGCACCAGGCGATGGATGGAGTCCGAATACGCTGCCATCGTGGTGCAAGCGGGGCAGGACGCCGGCGTGGCGGTCGCGCGCGTCGAATACGTCCTCCCCATGAGGGAGCAAGCCGAATTGGAAGCTGCTCCGTCAAGCTCGCTGAACCCCAAATTCACCTTCGAAAGCTTCGTGGTAGGCGCCTGCAACCAGTTCGCCGCCGCCGCCGCAAAAGCCGTGGCAGACAACCCCTCGCGACGGTACAACCCGCTGTTCATCTATGGCGGGGTGGGGATGGGCAAAACCCACCTGATGCACGCCATCGGCCGGTCGCTGATCGATAATCATGCCACCATGCGTATCGTATACATCTCCAGCGAACGCTTCATGAACGACATGATCACGTGTATCCGGCTGGACCGCATGCCGCAATTTCACGAGCGCTACCGGTCCGCGGATGTGCTGCTGGTGGACGATATCCAGTTGATCGGCAATAAAGACCGTACCCAGGAAGAGTTCTTCCATACCTTCAACGAACTGCACGATCACCAGAAGCAGATCGTAATTTCCAGCGACTCTCCGCCCAAAGACATTCCGGGACTAATCGACCGTTTGCGCTCCCGCTTCGAATGGGGCCTGATGGCCGACATCCAGCCGCCTGACCTGGAGACCAAAATGGCCATCCTGGACAAGAAGGCGGAAGCCGAAGGCGTGGCTCTGCCTGAAGAAGTCCGTACCTTCATGGCGACCAAGATGAAGGGTAATGTCCGCGAATTGGAGGGCGCGCTGGTTAAATTGGTGGCCTACTCTTCCCTGACCGGATCGTCCATCAATATGCAGATGACACAACAGGTCCTGCGCCACCTGGTTTTCCTCCAGGACCGCAAGATCACCATCGACTCCATCCAAAAAGCAGTCGCTGAGCGATATGGGATCCGCCAGAGCCAACTCAAGGAGAAGAGCAACACCAAAAAAATCGTCGAGCCGCGACAGGTAGCCATGTATCTGGTCAAGGAGTTGACCACCGCCTCCCTACCGGAGATCGGACGTGTCTTTGGGGGCAAACATCATACCACAGTTCTGCATTCCATCAAGAAAATCGATAAGCTGCGCCAGACTGACCCGGAATTGAACAGGATTATTCACGCGCTAATCGACTCGCTACAATGAGGTTCCTAAAATTATCCACAGCGGTCCGGCGGGTTGCCCTGTGGACTTTGTGGAAGACTGCCTCCCGACTCCGGTTCTGCACCGTTCCGCAACCGAAATCCTCAGGCTGGTGTTGGCCAAAACTACTATACTTTAGTATAATTTAGATAGACTTCAACAGTTTGCACAGGCCCCATGAATTCTGCTCTTTAATAAGGATCTAAAGAGAGAGAAGACAAATAGGAGTTGAGATCAGATGGAGTTCACCGTCAGCAAAGCAGACCTGGTTCGAGAACTGAGCCTCTCTCAAGGTGTGGTCGAGAAGAAGACCACCATTCCGATCCTTTCCAACGTGCTGTTGGAGGCCAAAGGCGACCGGATTACGCTCACTGCCACCGATCTGGAGCTGGGCATCCGGTGTAGCTGTCCGGCCCGGGTCAAAAAGGACGGGTCCGGCACGATCCCGGCGCGTAAGCTGCTGGACTATGTGCGGCTATTGCCGGAAGCGGACCTGAATGTGAAGTTTCTGGAGAATCACTGGGCCAGTCTGACGTGCGGGCGGTCCCGTACGCGTATAGCCGGCATGTCGCGGGAGAGTTTCCCGGAACTGCCGCAGATGCCGGATGCCATTACGGAGATACCGGTGAAACTGCTGGCCAGTATGATTTCGCGCACATCGTTTGCGATCTCATTGGAGGAGTCTCGCTTTACGCTCAACGGTGCGTTGCTCCTGCTCAAGCCGGATGCAACCACCATGGTGGCTACTGACGGTCACCGTCTGGCATTCGTTGAAACCGAATCGCCGGGTGGCACAAACAAGGCCTTTCGCGCGCTGGTCCCCAAGAAGGCCATGGCCGAGATCGTAAAACTGGCTGACGAGAGCGGCGCCGATAGCAAGCTGGTCTTCGCCGGGGATGAGAATCACCTGTTCTTCCAATTCGGCGAGAGGCTGCTGATCACCCGGAAGCTGACCGGCAACTTCCCGGATTACGAGAAAGTTCTGCCGAAAGACAACCTGCACCAGGCGAAACTGAATCGCGATGAGATTCGTGCGGCCATCGAGCGTGTGTCCCAATTCGCCGATGAGCGCTCGCGGGCGATTCGGGTGCAGTTTACGGCGGGGGAAGTCAAGATCTTTTCCTCCTCTGTGGAGACCGGCGAGAGTGAAGAGAGCGTTTCCAGCGAGTATGCCGGTCCGGATATGGAGATCGGGTTTAACGCCCAGTACCTTCTCGACTTCCTCCGCGCCACCAGCCAGGAACAGGTGGCTTTCGAACTGAAGGATCAGAAGAGCGCTGGTGAGTTGCGTCCGGTCGCCGATAACGCGCAGGATCATTACCGCTACGTGGTGATGCCGATGCGCATCTGAGAAGTAAGGCTCGAGTTAAGAAAAACCAGATGTCATCTACGTTTAACGAAGGAAATCCCGAAGTCTACGATTCCAGCAGTATCAAGGTTTTGGAAGGGTTGGAGGCGGTACGCCTGCGCCCTGCCATGTACATCGGTTCCACCGGGGAAATGGGTCTGCATCACCTGGTCTACGAGGTCGTGGACAACTCCGTGGACGAAGCGCTGGCCGGCTATTGCACGCAGGTGGATGTGACCATTCACATCGATAATTCCGTGACCGTGATCGATAACGGTCGCGGCATCCCGGTGGACATGCATGAAGAGGGAGTGTCGGCAGCCGAAGTGGTAATGACCAAGCTGCACGCCGGCGGCAAGTTCGATTCGAAGAGCTACAAGGTATCGGGTGGGTTGCACGGCGTGGGCGTGAGCTGCGTGAATGCGCTCTCGGAACGTCTGGAGTTGGAGATCTGGCGGGACGGCTATACGTGGCAGCAGGAGTATGCCGCCGGGCATCCCAAGAGTCCGCTGGAACGCGCCGGCAAAGCCGGCCGGAAAACCGGCACGCGGGTCACATTCAAACCGGACGCCACCATCATGACCGAGACCACGTTCAACTACGATACGCTGGCTCAACGGTTGCGCGAACTGGCCTTTTTGAACAAGGGTCTCAAAATCATACTGAGCGATGAACGGGTCGACCCGGTCAAGACGCATGAATTTCTATACAGCGGCGGGATCGCGGAATTCATCAAGCATCTGAATCGCGGCAAGTCCGTGCTGCACGAGAAGCCCATCCACTTCGAAGCCCAGCGCGACCTGGAGAATAACGCCGGCACGCTGGCGATGGAAGTGGCGCTGCAATATAACGACGGCTATTCCGAGAACGTCTTCAGCTTCGCCAACAACATCAACACCGTCGACGGCGGCACGCACCTGAGCGGCTTCCGCAGCGCCCTCACCCGCACTATCAACAAGTTCGGCCAGCAGGCCGGCCTGTTCAAAGAGAAAGAGAACCTGACCGGTGACGATGTGCGCGAAGGTCTGACGGCGGTGGTCAGCGTCAAGATCCCGCAGCCGCAGTTCGAAGGCCAGACCAAGGGCAAACTGAATAGCGACATCGCCGGACCCATGACCGAGTTCGTCAACGACAAGCTGGGCGAGTACTTCGAAAAGAACTCGGCGGTGATGCGCAAGATCGTGGGCAAAGCCATTGAGGCGTCCCGCGCCCGCGAGGCGGCGCGCAAGGCGCGCGATCTGACGCGGCGTAAGGGCGCGCTCGATTCCGGCGGACTGCCCGGCAAGCTGGCCGACTGCCAGGAGAAGGATCCGGAGCGCTGCGAGCTGTTCCTGGTGGAGGGCGAATCCGCCGGCGGCACCGCCAAACTGGGCCGCGACCGGCGCTATCAGGCCATCCTGCCGCTCAAGGGCAAGATCCTCAACGTGGAAAAGGCCCGCTACGACAAGATGCTGGGCCACGAAGAGATCCGCGCCATGATCACGGCCCTCGGCACCGGCATCGGCAAGGATGACTTCGACGCCACCAAGATCCGCTACGGCAAGGTCATCATCATGACGGATGCCGACGTGGATGGCTCGCACATCCGCACGCTGCTGCTGACCTTCTTCTTCCGCCACATGCACGAGCTGATCAACCGCGGCCGCATCTTCATCGCCCAGCCGCCCCTCTACCAGATCAAGAAAGGCAAAAGCGAAAAGTACATCAAGGACGAGAAGGAGTACACGCGCGAAATCATGCGCCGCGCCACCGAGAACCTGTCGCTGGAGATCCATGTGAACGGCAACGGCGCGGCCGCCACGCTGTCAGGCGGCGAATTGCGCGCCTTCCTGCTGAGCCTGGATGAATACGAGCAGATGTCCGCCAAGGTGGAGCGCCGCCTGCGCGACGCGCGCGTGGTGTCCGTGCTGGGCAATGTGGAGCTGCGCGCCGACCACAAGGCCGATTTCGAAGACAAGGCCAACATGGAGCGCCTGGCGGCGGCCCTGGCCGCGGTGCAGGTGAAGACCGAGTTGCGCGCCGACGAAGAGCACTCCGCCTGGATGGCCGTCTTCCACGATTCCACCAATGCCGAGCGCCACATCGGCATCGCGCTGGCCGCGCAGCCGGAGTACCGGCGCTACCGCTCGCTGGCGCGCCAGATCGCCAAATATAACCAGCCGCCGTTCGTAGCCGTGCGCGGCGACCGCCGCGATACGCAGCCGGACTGGGCTAGCCTGCTGGCCTACGTGAAGGTGGAAGGCAAGCGCGACTGCTCGGTGCAGCGCTACAAAGGGCTGGGCGAGATGAACGCCGAGCAGTTGGCCGAGACCACCATGAACCGCGAAAAGCGCACGCTGCTGCAGGTGCGGCTGGAAGACGCGGTCGAAAGTGAAGAGATCTTTTCTACGCTGATGGGCGAAGACGTGGAGAGCCGCCGCAAGTTCATCGAAGACAACGCGCTGGACGTCAAGAACCTGGACATTTAGGAGAAGTGTTTTAGGCCGCAAACGCGGGGTTGCTTAGCGTCCTCAGCAAGAGCCTGCCGAATGAGTTCCCCAGGTCCCCGGCGGCGCGGAAGTACCGCCAACCGATTTTGGGTGGCGAGCCGTCATCGCCGGCGCCAACCCGCACCCCGCCGACGTGGAACTGGATCGCCTCTATTACTTGATGCGGGCGGCGATACAGCCTTAGCGCGTCCGGCCTGCCCGCACATCCTCGCGCTTCCGGCCGATGAGGCCAATGAACCGGATCGAATTCCGGTCACGCGAGGAGATCATGAACCGTTTCCGTCCCGCAGCCCTCTTAGTGTCTTTTTGTCTGCTGGCCATCCCGTCCAGCTTTGCCCAGACCCGGCGCATCGCCGGCCCCATCGACTATTACCGCACCGCGGCCCTGCCCGGCCATCGCAGTCCCCTGGCCCGGCCCGAGTTCGACCGCGGGCCGGTAGCGCCCGCCTTCGCGCTGCGAGGTCTGACGCTGACCGTGCGGCGCACTCCGCACCAGCAGGCAGATTTGAACCGGTTATTGGCTGCTCTGCAGAATCCCACCTCGCCCCAATTTCACAAGTGGCTCACCCCGGAGCAGTTTGCCGACCGCTTCGGCGCCACTCCCGCGGACCTGGCCACGCTCCGCCAATGGCTGGAAGGCTACGGATTCCAGATCCGAGCGGTGGCGCGCAGCCGGACGTTCATCCGTTTCGACGGTAACGCCGCCCAGGTGCGGCCCGCCTTTGGCGCCGACATTCACCGGTATCTGTTGAACGGCGTCGAGCATTATGCCAATACGGGCGACCCGTCTCTGCCGGCCAACGTGGCGCCGCTGGTACTGGCTGTGGGAGGCCTGCACGATTTCGGCCCGCATCCGCATCATGTCAAGATCCCGCGCGGCAAGCCGGCGACCGCACCCCAGTACCGCGATGGCCAGGGCGGCAACGATCTGGCTCCCGGAGATCTGGGTACTATCTACAACTTCAACTCGCTGGAGCCGTTGGGAAAGGCCAATGGCGGCTCCGGACAGACCGTCGTCGTGATCGACGCCAGCGACGTGACCCAGTCGGATCTGGATTTGTACCGCACGACGTTCAGCCAGGGTGCCCGGGCCCTTCAGGTGGTGCACCCGGACGCCGACCCCGGAATCGTCAGTTCTCCCGACGATTGGGCGACCGAAGCCACTATGGACCTGGAAATCGTCAGTGGTGTGGTGGCCAAGGCGCAGCTCGTCCTGGAAGCCGATGCCAACGTCTGGAACGGGATCGCCGATGCGGTGGACAATGCCCGCGGCCAGGTGATTTCCATGAGCTTCGGGATCTGCGAAAGCGATGTGGATCCCGGCGACGCGGCCGGCTATGAAGCCGTGGCGCAGGAGGCTAATGCGCAAGGCATAACCATGATCGCCTCCTCCGGCGATGCCGGCGGCGCCGCCTGCGACACGGGGCTGATCGCCGCCGGGGCAACGCAGGGATTCGCGGTCAACCTGCCCGCCTCCCTGCCGGAAGTGACCGCCGTCGGCGGCACCACGCTCGACGACGGCAGCGGCAGCTATTGGAATTCCTCCAACGATTCGTACGGCGGCAGCGCCAAGAGTTACATCCCGGAGGTGGTTTGGAACGACTCGATCGGCGCCTTGACGCCGCAGGTTTTCGCGGCCTCGGGCGGCGGTGCCAGCACTCTGTTTACCAAGCCGGACTGGCAGACCGGATCGGGCGTCCCGGCGGATGGCTATCGCGACGTGCCGGATGTGGCGCTGGCGGCTTCCGCCCAGCACGATGGATATGTGATCGCCATGGGCGGCGTGTTGAGCACCGCCGCGGGATCCCCTTATACGGTAGGCGGCACCTCCGCGTCCGCGCCGTTGTTTGCCGGCATTGTGGCGCTGGTGAATGCCATGGTCTATGACGATTCGAGCGGCAACATCAATCCCATTCTGTACACCATAGCCGCCGGCGGCAGCGGCGCGTCGGTTTTCCACGACATCACCTCGGGCGATAACCGGGTGATTTGCGCTGCCGGCTCTCCCGGCTGCGCCTCCAGTCCGCTGAACTATTACGGCTACTATGCGGGCGTTGGATACGACCAGGCCACCGGGCTCGGCTCGGTGGATACGGACCAGCTCGATCAGGCATGGGCCAGTTACACCACCGCGCCCGGGATCACTTCCCTCTCTCCCGCTGCGGCTTTTGCCGGCACTAGCAGTCCGGTGTCCGTGGACGTGTTGGGCAGCCGATTCCAGAATGGCGATTCGGTGATCTGGACCTTCCACGGGGCGACGACCACCCTATCGTCAACGTACACGGATGCCACGTCCCTTTCCTTTACCGTGCCGTCGAATCTGCTGACCACGGCGGGCACCGCCTACGTCCAGGTCGTGAATCCATCGGGTCTTTACTCGTCTCCCGCCACCTTCGCGATCCAGGGTCCCACCGCCACCATCAGCAGCCTTACCCCGCCGTCAGCCATCGCCGGCGGCTCCGCATTTACCCTGACCGTTAATGGCGCCGGCTTTCTTTCCGGCGCCCAGATCGTTTGGAACTCGACGCCCCTCACCACCACGTTCGTGAGCGCCAGCCAGCTCACCGCGCCCATCGGCGCCGCGCTGATCGCGAGCAACGGATCGGCATCCGTGACCGTGGTGAACGGCGACACCAGTACCTCAGCCCCCGGTACATTCTCCATCATCCCGACTCCGTCGGCCACCATCAGCAGCCTCAGCCCGGCGTCGGTGACCGCCGGCGGCGGCAATTTTACCCTAACGGTGAACGGCAGGGGCTTCGCTAAGGGCGCGACCGTCATGTGGAACGGGGCGCCGGTAACCACTACCTTCGTGAGCGCCACCAAACTGACGGGCGCGGTCACCAAAGCCATGATCGCCACGCCCGCGAATGTGCTGGTCAAAGTCGTCAATGCCGACAGCACCTCCAGCCTCACGAGCAACTACACCGTCAACCCGGCTCCCGGCACGATCGCCAGTCTGAGTCCGTCTTCCGCCGTGGCCGGCGATGTGGGCTTCACCCTGACGCTGACCGGGACGAATTACTACAACGGTTCGATCGTGATGTGGGGCGCGACGGCCTTGACTACGACCTATGTCAACGCCACCTGCCTGAGGGCCGCCGTGACAACCGCGCAGATCGCTGCGGCCGGAACTGTGAATGTGAGCGTCAAGAATCCGGGCGGCGCCGTTTCGGCGGTTCGCTCCTTCACCATCAACAAGCCCACCATCTCCGCCTTGAGCGCCACCTCGGCCGTCGCGGGCTCAGCGCCGTTCAACCTGACGGTCACGGGCACCAATTTCCTCAGCACCTCCACTGTGGTATGGGGCTCGACGCCGCTGACGACGACCTATGGCAGCGCCACGTCGCTCACGGCGGCCGTGACCAGCACCCAGCTCACTCCCGCCGGAAACGTGAACATCACAGTGAAGAACTCGAGCAGCACCTCTTCCAGTTCGTATTCCTTCGCGGTCAACGCGCCCGCCATTTCTTCGTTGAGCGCGACGAGTGCGGTGGCCGGCTCGGACCCCTTCAGTCTCGGGGTGACCGGCACCGGATTTCTGAGCGGTTCCACGGTGATGTGGGGATCGACGGCGCTCGCCACCACCTACAACAGCGCCACCTCGCTGTCGGCGGCCGTTACCAGCACGCAACTGGCTGCCGCCGGATCGGTGAACCTCACGGTGAAGAATACCAGCAGCGCTTCCTCGGCGGCGTACAAGTTCACCGTCAGCGCCCCAACGGCCGGGTCTTTGAGCCCGTCCAGCGCCGTAGCCGGATCGGCTCCGTTCAACCTGGCGGTAACGGGCAGCGGCTTCCTGAGCGGATCCACGGTGATGTGGGGATCGACGGCCCTGGCGACCACGTACAATAGCGCCACCTCGTTGACGGCGGCGGTCACCAGCACGCAACTGGCTACCGCCGGATCGGTGAACGTCACGGTGAAGAACACCAGCAGCGCTTCGTCGGCGGCGTACAAGTTCACCGTCAGCGCCCCCGCCATCGGCTCCTTGAGCCCAACCAGCGCCGTGGCCGGATCCGCGGCCTTCAACCTGGCGGTAACGGGCACGGGCTTCCTCAGCGGTTCCACGGTGATGTGGGGGTCGACGGCGTTGGTGACCACATACAATAGCGCCACCTCGTTGACCGCGGCGGTGACCGGTACCCAACTGGCTAATGCCGGATCGGTGAACGTTACGGTGAAGAACACCAGCAGCGCGTCTTCAGCCGCGGCCAAATTCACCGTCGCGGTGCCTTCTATCGGTTCGTTGAGCCCCTCTTCCGTTGTAGCCGGCGCCGCCGCCTTCAACCTGGCCGTTACCGGGACAGGTTTCATCAGCGGCTCGACGGTGATGTGGGGTTCTACGGCATTGACCACGACCTATAACAGCGCTACGTCGCTGACGGCGGCCGTCACCAGTGCGCAACTGGTCTCCGCCGGCACGGTCAGCGTCACGGTCAAGAACACCAGCAACGGCTCGTCGGGTGCATCCAAGTTCACCGTCAGCACGCCCGCCATCGCCTCGCTGAGCCCGTCCTCAGCCGCGGCTGGCGCCGCGGGCTTCACGCTTGCCGTGACCGGCAGCGGCTTCATCAGCGGTTCGACGGTGATGTGGGGCGCGACGGCATTGACCACGACCTATAACAGCGCCACCTCGCTCAGTGCCACCGTGACGGGCACCCAGGTGGCCTCTGCCGCGTCCGTAAGCGTCACGGTGAAGAACACCGGGAGCGCGTCCTCGCCCGCGTTCAAATTTGCGGTCAACGCTCCCACCATCTCCTCGTTGAGCCCATCCAGTGTCGCAGCCGGATCTGCCGGCTTCACGCTTACCGTAAACGGTGCGAACTTCGTCAGTGGCGCCACGGTGATGTGGGGCACCACCGCGCTGACCACCACCTATCTCAACGCCAGTTCGGTCACCGCGCCCATAACCAGTGCCCAAATCGCGTCCTCGGGAACGGTTAAGGTTACAGTGAAGAACGCCACTACCGCGATCTCCAGCGCCGCCACATTCACCATCAATGCGCCCAAGATCACGTCCCTCAGCCCGGCCACGATTCCGGCCGGCTCCACCGGCTTCACCCTCACCGTGAACGGGTCGAATTTCCTGAGCGGTGCGACCGTGGTATGGGGCACGGCTTCCTTGCCCACTTCGTTTGTCAGCGCCACCCAATTGACGGCCACCGTCCTGACAGCCCAAGTGGCGGATGCCGGCGCGGACGCGGTCTACGTCGCCAATCCCGGCGGCGCGCCATCCGCCACCAGTAGTTTCTCCGTCACCGCTGCACCCGTGCTGATCAGTCTGAGCCAGACATCGGCAAATTCCGGCGATCCCGGCTTTCAAATGACGGTGACCGGGCGGAATTTCGTGAGCGGATCGGTCGTCATGTGGGGCTCCACAGCGTTGCCGACGACGTTCACGAACGGCACATCGCTGACGGCGACGGTGGACCAGAGTCTGCTTGCGAGTTCCGGATCGGCCATCGTCACGGTCGTTCTACCGCAGGGCGCCACCACGTCCGGCATCACCTTCACGGTGAACTGAGCACCACGAAAGCGTGCGCGGGATTGCGCCGGCTGATCAGCGGCGCAATTCCGCGTTCATGCGCGGCGCCGCGGCGGGCGCATCCAGATACTCGATCCAGCCATCCATCATCTCCATTTCGCTGGCCCCTCCCCAGCGCACCGCCTTGGTCGCGTCCGGGTTCAGCGGGTTGTTCACGGAATTGTCGAAATGCGAGACGATGGCCAGGCGCGTACCCTTGGGGATGAACTTCGGCGCGGCCATGCGATAAGTGATCTGCCAGTTGAAATTGTAGTGCGGCACGAACAGCAGGGTCTCTTTGCGCCCATCCGGATAGGTCACCTCGAAACGCGCGTCTTTACCGCGCAGATGCATATGCGGCGTCAGGCTGGTGATGTACATGTCCTGCTTGAACGTGTGGCACTCGCTGACCTCCACGTTCGGATCGCCGGCCGGAATACGGAAAAGGTAGTTCGATAGGTCTACGCGTTTGGCGACCTGTCTGGGCGGCTCCTTGGCGAAGATCAAACCCAGGGATGTCACATCGGTCTCCTGCTTTTTGGTGGCCTTCGAATAGTGAATCTGGAATCCGAGCGTGGCTCCGGCCGGTATCTTGCGCGCGGTTCCCGCTGGATAGATGTCCGGCTCGCGGCCAGGCAGATAAGATGAGATGAGTCCCCAGGCGCCGAAGTTTTCGTCGCGCGGCTTCTCGCCGGGCCAGTAGGCATTGTCATCCACCACGCAGCCGTCGTCGATGACCGGCGCATCGTAACGGATCCACGACAACTTGCCCTCGTGCACCTGCAGCCAGTCCGCGTAGGCCTCCTGCGGATCCGGCGCCTTGTCTGTCTTCGATTCCAGCCACTTGGGCTTTTCCGGATTATCTACGAATACGTGCGCATGATGCACGACCTTCCGGTTGCCGGGCCGCAGCTCCGCGGCTACGATCCAGCGGTCTTCGGTGAAATTGGTGGGGACCTTGAAATATTCGTACTCGTCCGGACCGTCCGCGGTTAGAGTGTGGGGCGGAATGGAAATCACCACGTCGGGTTTTCCGATGCGCCAGTCGGTGGAGAAGCCCGGCGCTGCCGGTACGCGCGCGGCGTCGCCTTCCGGGGCGCCCTGGTCCACCCATGCTTTGATCGTGGCGATGTCGCTCTCGCTGAGGCTCCAGTCGTTGGACCATTTTCCATAGCGTGGATCTGCCTTCCACGGCGGCATGGCCTTGGTGAGCACCGCTTCGCGGATGGCGGCGGCCCACGGGCGCGTCTCGCGATAGCTGAGCAGCGCCATGGGCGCGATGTCGTTCGGGTGGTGGCAGGTGACGCAGTGCCGGTAGAGAATGGGCGCCACATCCACGTAGGTGACCGTGGCGCAGAATAACGGCGATGCACCCAGGAACACGCCGGCAAACGCCAGCGTTCGCAGCTTCATTGAATTGTCCTCCGAGCGGTGCATGGTAGGCACGGGCAGATTCGAACTGCCGACCTGTCGCTTAGGAGGCGACCGCTCTATCCATCTGAGCTACGTGCCCACAACCTGTATCATTATATCGTCGCCGGATAGCGCTTCAAGCCTTTGCGGCCGATGTCACTGCGGTAGTGCATGCCCTCGAAATGAATGTGACGGGCCGCCGCGTAAGCGTGGTCGATGGCGGCAGCCAGGTCCGCCCCGGATGCCGTGACGCCCAGCACGCGGCCGCCGGCGGTCTCGAGCCCCGCCGTTCCCAGGCGGGTACCGGCGTTGAAAACGGTGGCGCCGGCGGCCTCCGCCTGCGCGATTCCGTGGATCGGCTTGCCGGATTCAAAAGCGCCCGGATAGCCGCCGGCCGCCAGAACCACGCACACGGATGGTCCCGGTTTCCACGCGATTGGCTGTTCCGCGAGACGGCCGCGCGCGGCATCCAGCAGCAGCGGCGCCAGGTCCGTCTGGATGCGATGCATGATGGGTTGCGTCTCCGGATCGCCCAGCCGTACATTGAACTCGAGTACCTTCGGACCATCCGGCGTCATCATCAAACCCGCGTACAGGAACCCCGTGAAACCGGTGGCTAGCACCGTGGGACGAATGATGCGGTCCAGAATCACCTGGGTCCGATCGGCGGTGAGGATGCGCGAGTCGCAATAGGCCCCCATGCCTCCCGTGTTCGGTCCGGTGTCGCCGTCGAAGACCGCTTTGTGGTCCTGGGTCGGCTCGAGCGCCACAATGTGGCGTCCGTCGCTCAGGACGATGAAGCTCACTTCTTCGCCGGCCAGGAATTCCTCAATTACAAATGGTGGCTTGAGCGACTGCAACGCCTGCTCCGCGGCACCGCGGTCCGCTGCCACGACTACGCCTTTGCCGGCCGCCAGGCCGTCGGACTTGATCACCAGCGGAAAGTGAAAACGGTCCAATGCCTGGTGCGCCGCGCCGGCATCCGAAGCTGCGAGGAATGCCGCGGTTGGAATATTGCTCTGCTGTAAAAAGTTCTTTGCAAAAATCTTACTGCCTTCCAGGCGGGCTGCCGCGGCGGTCGGACCGAAGATGGCTCTGCCGCGCGCACGAAACGTATCCACCACACCGGCGACCAGCGGCGCTTCCGGTCCCACGACGGTCAGATCGGCATCCACCGATTCCGCGACGCTCAAATAAGCCGCAGGCGATCCATCACCCGGTGGCAGGCACTCTCCCACCCGGGCGATCCCCGGATTGCCCGGCGCGGCGTAAACACGCTCCACCTCCGGACTCTGCGCCAGCCGCCAGGCGAGCGCATGCTCGCGTCCGCCGCCGCCGATGATCAACACTCTCATAGCCGATACAATGGTAGCAATGCACGAGAAGTACGAGGTGGTGGTCATTGGAGCGGGCCACGCGGGATGCGAGGCCGCGCGAGCCTGCGCGCGCATGGGCCTGAAGACCGCCATGGTAACCATGAACCTCGACCTGATCGCGCAGATGTCCTGCAATCCGGCTATCGGCGGCATCGCCAAGGGCCACCTGGTGCGCGAGATCGACGCGCTCGGCGGTGTGATGGGCGAAGTTGCCGACGCCGTCGGCATTCAGTTTCGGCTGCTGAATACCAGCCGCGGTCCAGCGGTGTGGTCGCCCAGGGCACAATGCGACAAGAAGATGTACCGCGTACGGATGCGCGAGCTTCTGGAGCTTGAGCCGAACCTCCGGATCAAGCAGGCGGAGGTGGCCGCCCTGGAAATCGCCGGCGGACCGGAGCGGCGCGTGACAGGCGTGAAGCTGCGCGACGGCCGCTCGCTTAACGCCCATGCGGTCATCGTCACCACGGGAACGTTTCTGAACGGGCTGGCGCACGTCGGAGAGATGCAGTATAGCTGTGGACGCAACGGCGAGGCGCCTTCCCAGCTTTTGGGCGATCAGTTGCGCTCGTTCGGTCTGCAATGGACGCGCCTGAAGACCGGTACGCCGCCGCGGCTCGACGGCCGCACGATCGACTGGAGCCGCTTTGAGCCGCAGCCCGGCGATGCCGATCCGACGCCGTTTTCATTTCTGACGGCGAAGATTGACCGGCCGCAGGTCCACTGTCACATCGCCTATACTACGGAACGAACCCACCGCATCCTGCGCGAGGCGATCCCCCGCTCGCCACTGTACAGCGGGCAGATCGAAGGCGTCGGCCCGCGTTATTGCCCCTCCATCGAGGATAAGATCGTCAAATTTCCGGATAAGATCCGTCACCAGATTTTTCTGGAACCGGAAGGCCTCGACACCAACGAAGTGTACGTGAACGGCATGTCTACCAGCATGCCCATTGACGTCCAGACGGCGATGGTGGCGTCCGTTCCCGGCCTCGAAGAAGCAGAGATGATCCGCCCGGGCTATGCCATCGAGTATGACGCCATCGATGCGCGCGAGTTGGATCACACGCTCGAAGTGAAGTCCATTCGCGGCCTCTATCTGGCGGGACAGATCAACGGCACCTCGGGCTACGAAGAGGCGGGGTGCCAGGGATTGGTTGCCGGGATCAATGCCGCCTGCTCGCTGCGCGGCCTGGAACCGTTGGTGATCGGTCGCGCCGAAGGCTACACGGGTATCCTGATCGACGACCTCATCACCAAAGGCACCGACGAGCCGTACCGCATGTTCACCTCGCGGGCCGAGTTCCGGCTGCACCTGCGAATCGATAACGCAGACGCGCGTCTGACTCCGGCTGGGCGGCGTGTCGGCCTGGTGACTGACGATCGCTGGGAGTTGTTCTGCCGCAAGCGGCGGCAAAAGGAGATCGTCGCCCGTGCGCTCGCATCGCATCGCTATGGACAATGGCTGAAGCGGCCGGAGTCGAGCTTGGCGGAAATCTCGTCATGGGTGCGCGATACGCTGGGCGAAGAACCGGCGCACGGCCTTCTGAGCACCATCGAAACGGAGGTTAAGTACAGCGGCTATATGGCACAGCAGGAACGCCAGATCGCCAGGCTTAAGGACGCCGAGCGCCGGCCGATCCCAACGTCCTTCGGTTTCAACGGAGTTCCCGGCCTGTCGCGCGAAATCCGTGAGAAACTGGAGCGGGTGCGTCCCGCCACGCTGGGTCAAGCAGCCCGCATCCCGGGAGTCACGCCGGCGGCTGTCGCGATTCTGGATGTATACCTCAGTCTGGCGCGCGCCTAGTCCTCAAGAAGATGAGCTTTGAGTTCGGCCAACTCCTACGCGCCAAGCTCGCGGGGATCTGCGAGCCGTCGAATCCGCAGATCGAGAAACTGAAGCAGCATTACGAATTGCTCTGCCGTTGGAATCGTGTTCTTAATCTGACCAGCGTCCGCACGATGCAGGAGGCGGTGGAACGGCATTATTGCGAATCGCTGTTCGCGGCGGCGCATTTGCCGGAGTCCGGCGCCGTCGCCGACATTGGTTCAGGCGGGGGCTTTCCTGGAATTCCGATCGCGATATTCCGCCCGCAGCTCACTGTCACGCTGGTGGAGTCGCACCAGCGCAAGGCTGCGTTCCTCAAAGAGGCTGCGCGTGAGCTAGCTAACGTACGGGTCGTGGCGAAACGCGTTGAGGACGTCGGGGAAGTCTTTGACTGGGCCGTCTCGCGTGCCGTGCGCATCGCGGAGGTCGCGGGCGTACTCGAGAAGCTGGCAGAGGGCGTCGTGTTGTTGACTGGCGAAGTGGCAATTGCCGAGCTACCGGACTTCGAATGGCGCCCTCCGATACGGTTGCCTTGGGGGGATCGGCGATTCCTCTGGATAGGAGCTCAGGGTGTTTCACGTGGAACGTGAGGTTCGGAAGCGTTTCACGTGAAACGAATCGGATTTGTGGTAGCATGGCCGCTTGGGAACCATCCTCGCCATTACCAACCAAAAAGGTGGCGTCGGCAAGACAACCACAGCGATCAATCTCTCGGCGGCGCTGGCAGCCAACGACTTGCGCATCTTGGTGATCGACTCCGATCCGCAGGGCAATGCGACCACCGGACTAGGCGGCGCAAAGGATCCCCACCGCGCCAGCCTCTATCAAGTTCTATTAGGTGATGCGGAAATAACCGATGCCATACTTCATACCGGCTTTGAAGGCCTGGATATCGTTCCCAGCGACAAGAACCTCGTGGGCGCCAACCTCGAACTCGTGGACAGTCCCCGCCGCGAGTTCCGTCTTCAGGAGAAGGTGAACGCCGTCCGCGGCCAATACGACTATGTTCTCATCGACTGCCCGCCGGCCCTCGACCTTTTGACCCTCAACGCCTTAATCGCGGCCGACTCCGTGCTCATCCCCATCCAGTGCGAATTCTTTGCCCTCGAAGGAATCTCCGAACTGATGGACACCATCCAGCGCATTCGTGACTCGTTCGGTCACGCTCTCGAAATCGAGGGGATTCTGCTCACCATGTTTGACGACCGTACGAATCTCACGCGCCAGGTTGCCGCTGACCTGCGAGACTTCTTCCGCGAGCAGGTCTTTGCCACGGTTATCCCGCGGAGCATTCGCCTGGCCGAGGCCCCCAGTCACGGTCAGACCATCCTGGCCTATGATGTGCGATCGCGGGGCGCGGAAAGCTACATCCGCCTTGCCAAGGAAATCCTGGACCATGAACAAAAACGTCGAACCTCAACGTCGGGCCCTGGGCAAGGGCCTGAGCGCTCTCCTGCCGACCAGGCCGACGCCACAGCCGGCGATTGAGCCGCCGCACTCCGGCGAAGAAGTTGCTCTGCTCCCCATCGACGCCATCGATCCCAATCCCTTGCAGCCGCGGCGAATCTTTCAGCACGACCGCATCGAAGAGCTGGCCCAATCGATCCGCGCCAATGGCATCATCCAGCCGCTCGTGGTTCGGCGGCGGGCCGAGCGCTACCAGCTTGTGGCCGGAGAACGCCGCTGGCGGGCCGCCCGCATCGCCGGAGTTGCGCGTGTGCCTGCGGTCATTCAGGAAATCCCGGACGACCGGCTCCTGGAAATCACCCTGATCGAGAATATTCAGCGCGAAGACCTGAACCCCATCGAAACCGCCCAAGCTTTCGATCGCTTGTGCCGGGAACTGCAGCTCAGTCATGAAGAGGTCGGCAACCGAACCGGCAAGGATCGGTCAACCATTACCAATCTGATCCGCCTGCTCCAACTCCCGCCTGACCTCCAACAGTTGATCGGCGAGAGACGCCTGTCGGCCGGTCATGCCCGCTGCCTCCTCACATTGCCCACCGCGGAGCTTCAGCGCCAGGTCGCGGAGAAGGCTGTGGCGCAGGGGTGGTCTGTGCGCCAGACCGAGCGCCTCACCCAACGGCTGATGGAAGACCGCAAACCCAAATCCATCGACGAGGTCCAGGCGGACCCTAACGTGAAAGCCGCCATCCAGGAACTGGAACGGGTTTTGGGTACCAAGGTCCGCATCGTCGAACGCGCCCGGCAAAAAGGCCGCATCGAGATCGATTATTACTCGGCAGACGATCTCGATCGAATTTATTCTACAATTGTCGGAGAAAAGAACTAACTATTTCAATATCTTGAGGATCGATGACAGTTCGCCCCGCACTAACGCCAGTGGATCGGGCGCGAACAGGTCCCTTTGCTGACGTTCTGGCATTTTCGATTTGCTGCCTTTGGCCTCATTCTGAAGTGTCTGTCGCGCGCCTTCGATCGTATACCGCTTCTCGTACAACAGATGTTTGATTCGTAAAAGCAGCTCGACGTCCTTCCGCCGGTACAAGCGGTGTCCGGTCCCGGACTTCTTGGGAGCTAGACTGGGAAACTCGGTTTCCCAATAGCGCAGGACATAAGGTTCCACGCCCAGCAGTCCAGCCACCTCGCCGATCCTGAAGTAGAGCTTGTCGGGGATCTCGGGAGCTTCCTGGGGTACGACCGGATCAGTCATCAGTCTTCCGTCATCCTACCCTACTGCAAGCGGATTGTCACGGAGAACTGTTACCCCATTTCCAGCGTCGGCGCCGGGCTCTCACTCCTCCCGCAAAGCTGTAAGCGGATCGATGCTAGCCGCCTGCCGCGCCGGCACCCACGCGGCCATGAATGCTACAGCCAAACAACACCAGGCAAGCACCGCCCAACGTGAGCGGATCGGTCGGCGCCAGCCCGAATAGCATCGATCGCACGAAACGCCCGCCCACCACCGCGCTCAACAAGCCCAAAGAAACGCCGGCGCCCAGCAGTCCGGCCGTCTCCCGCAACATCAACCGCACCACCGCTCCCGGGCTCGCCCCCAGCGCCATCCGTACCCCAATCTCGCTGCGGCGACGGGTCACCGCGTACGCCACCAGGCCGTACAATCCGATGCTGGCCAGTCCCAGGGCGAGCACACCGAACACGGAAGTAAGCCGGGCCACCAGCCGTTCCTGCAGGACCGATTCGCTGATCTGCGTTGAAAACAGCCGGAAGTCCAGCCCAATCCTGGGATCGGTGGCGCGCACCCCTTCTTCCACACGCGAGATCAAATCCGCAACCGGTCCGGCGTATCGCACCTCGCACCAGGCGAACACCTCCGGATTCTGCGCCATCGGGATGTAGATGGTAGGCGGCGGATCCCGGCGCAGGTTCACGTACTTCGCGTCCTGCACCACGCCCACAAACTGCGCTACGATCTCCGGACGCTTCTCAAATGCGGGCTCGCGATACGTCTGCCCGATTGGATCGATACCTGGAAAAAACCGTCGCGCCGCCGTTTCGTTGAGCAGAGCCACCCGCGGCGCATGTTGCGTGTCGTGATTCGTGAAGTCGCGGCCGGCCAGTAGCTTTGTCCCCATGGTGGCGAAAAAGCCGGGCGTCACGGTGTTGAAAAAGGAGTGAGCTTTACGATAGCCCTGCCGCGAGCTGATTTCGATGTCGTCCATATACGCCATGCCGCCTATAGGCGTGACCGCCGACGCCGAGGCCGATTCCACGCCCGGCAGGCTGCGCAATTGCTCCAGAAACTGCTCGGACGCCGCGAACTTACGTTCCGTGGTGTAGGGAGCCCATCGCCACTCCGGGCGCACCAGCAGCATGTGATCCCGCCGGAAGCCCATTTCCTGTGTCAGCAATCCCTGCAAGCTCCTGACGAATAAGCCAGCTCCGACCAATAACAACAAGGACATCGCGACTTGCCCTGTCACCAACGCGCGCCCGAAACTCAACCGCTGCCGGGAATCCGTCAGTCCGTTTCCGCCTTCCTTGAGTGCCGCCTGCGGCATCAATCGCGTTGCCCGTAGCGCGGGTCCGACTCCGAAGAGCAAGCCGGTGATGATCGTCACACCCCCTGTGAATGCCACCATCCGGAAATCGGGCGCCAGGCTCAAAAAGACAGGCCCGCGCGACGGCGAGATCCAGAGCACCAACAGCCGGCCGGCCCACTGCGCCCATATTGCGCCCAGCGCCGCACCGCCCGTCGCCAGGAGTAAGCTCTCCGTGAGATGCTGGCGGATCAGCCGTCCGCGGCTGGCGCCCAGAGCCAGGCGTACCGCCACCTCGCGGCTGCGCGCGCCGGCCTGCGCCAACAGAAGATTGGCCAGGTTCGCGCACGCCATCAACAAAACCAGGCCGACCATGATCATCAGCAGGACCATCGAGGCGTGGTAGTCGGTGCGCAAATACGACAGTCCACGGCTGGCCGGTTTCAGGATCATGTACGGCGGTTTGCGCCGAGGGCGTCCCGAGTCTAGTTGAAGGTAGGTAGGCGGCGGTTGGCGCCGATTCGATAGAATCCGGTTGCCAAACTGAAATCCCGAAAGGAGCCTACCGCCGTGAAGAAACCATACCACATCGTCACTCGAGCGGCACGCG
>DATJYO010000087.1:0-13532 GCA_035499555.1 Bryobacteraceae bacterium | reverse complement strand
CGTGCCGCTCGAGTGACGATGTGGTATGGTTTCTTCACGGCGGTAGGCTCCTTTCGGGATTTCAGTTTGGCAACCGGATTCTATCGAATCGGCGCCAACCGCCGCCTACCTACCTTCAACTAGACTCGGGACGCCCTCTTCCCTTGTCTTTGTTGGGGTCCTCGGTCATGCGGTAATCGCCAGTGCCTTGCTTGTCGGCAAACTCTACGATTATGTTCTTTCCGATGCCATGGATTTCGTGATAAAGCCACTGCTCGAACGGATAGTCGATGCCGTTCGACGGCTGGCCTGAAGGATGCGATTCGATTTCGTCGGGCGGGCCGTACATGATGTAGATCCGGCCGCGATCGGTCTTCCATCCCGATGACCCGCGCCAGGCGAATCGGGCGCTGGCGTATCCCAGGCGGCGGTAGTGTTCGTTCCGAAAGGCGTTCTCGGAGTTACCGGGCGTCGGATTGCGCCGCTCCCAGAACTGCTCGATGAAATGGTCGCGCTCCGGATTGCTTTGGAGGCCCAGGAATGCGGCGCGCTCGCGCGAAGTAATGATGTAGACGACATCCTGATTCAGCCATTTGGTGTAGGGGTCAATCCTGGCATGTCCCGCCGGGGGCTCGGCCGGAGTGGGAGACTGTGCTTGCCAGGCGACCAGTGCACCGGCCGCGGCCAGCACCAAAATCGCGGCGGAGAAGAACGGCACAAAAGCGGGACGCTGCGATGGGTAAAGCAAACGATGGATGCGTTTCACGAGACTTCCTCCTGTAGAAGCCAGGACCGGCTGATGGGCCGTCCAGCGGTTTTCTTCCAAAGCGGCCAAGGCGGCGGCATAGTCGCGCGCGTCGCCGCTGGCGGCCACTACCAGATCGTCACAACAGTTTTCGCGCTCATTGCGGATCACGTTGGAGATCCACCAGATCGCGGGATGATAAAAGAAAAAGCCCTCCACCGCCGTCTGGATCAGGTTGGCAAGATAGTCGTGGCGGCGGATATGCGCCAGCTCGTGCAACAGGATGGCCTCCATCTGGTTGGGTGGCATTCCGGCCAGCAGGCCGGCGGGTACGAGGATGACCGGCCGCAGATATCCGGCGACCGCCGGCACCTCGGCCAGGGCCGTTTCCAGCAGCGCCACGGGCCTGGTCAGGCGCAGACTGGCGCGCAGCCCGTCAAGCCGCCGCAGCCATGGATCCGGCGCGCGGCACACGCCCCGCCGGCGCAGGTGCCGGACCGCCAGCCAGCCGGCAGCGCCGCGCAGATGAAAGACGATCACGCCGGCGATCCAGAACGGTGTGAACCACGGCAGGGTATCGGCCAGATGCAGCGGTAGGCCGCCGGACGCAGACTGGCTCGCATCCGCCGGCACGCCGCGCGGTAGGGTGCCGGTAATCGCCGGCGCGCCGGCCTGTTGCGGCATGATGCGGAGGAAGGTAATCCCGAAGGCTGCCAGCAGGCCCAGCATGGCCAGGCAGGCGCAGGCATAACGCGCCCGCGGCGAACGCGTGATCCAGATCGCCCCTAACACCATCAGGGCCGCCATGGCGCCCTCCCACAGCGAGTGAAACAAGGTCCAGCCAAGTGTCCGGGCCAGCGGCGTGTCGACCAGTTGCGCCAGGCTGTTCATCGCATCTCCTTCTGATAGTCGTCGAGCAGGCGGCGTAACTCCTCCAACTCCTTCTTGGAAGTTTTGCCGGCTGACAGTGCGCCTACCAGCAAACCCTTCGCGGAGCCACCGAAGGCTCGGTGCAGCAGGTCCCCGGCAAGCTGCCTTTGGGTCCATTCGCGCGGGCGCGTAGGCTTGTATACGTGGGAACGCTGGGATTCATCGCGGCGCACCAGCCCTTTTTCGGCCATCACCTGCAGTTGTTTGAGAACGGTCGTGTATTGGGCCGGTTTGCGCGCGGCGATCACGGCGTGCACGTCGCGCACGGTACTGGGCCCCCGGCTCCAGAGGACGGTCAGGATCTCCAGTTCAGCGTCGGTCGGTTTAGGTGGTTCGCCAGACATCTACGACGACTATACTACGATGCTAATCGTATGTCAAGAGCCGACAGAGCGGCGCCGCCCTGGCGCAGACGGTCATGGTCGGAGTAAGCAGGCGCGCAGATACATCCACTGGGTGCGGACGTTAACCCCGGCGGGCCAGGCACCCCGCTCTCAGCCTACCGTGTTACTGCGGGTTGACTTGGATGATCGCCATCATGCCGGCGTCTTCGTGATCCAGGATGTGGCAATGAAACACGAATTGGCCCGCAATCTGCGGCTCTCGAAAATCCATGCGCAGGGTTACCGTGGGGAACGCGCCGGAACCCGTCCAGGCCGGAACCACCACGGTGTCGCGCAACTGGGGGTTGTTATGCGCGGTGCCGTTCTCGGCCAGGAAGAGGAAGTGAATCTGGTGGATGTGAAAGGCATGCACTTCGCCCGACCGGTTTTCAATGGTCCAATCCTCTACCGCGCCGACGGTGGTGGTGACGGCGGGCGGTCCGGCCATATTGAATACCTTGGGGACCTGTCCCTCCGCGGTGATGAAGTATTCCACCGGACCGTTCGTGCCGTTGGCGGCCTCCGCGAAATAGAACGTACGCTTGGCCGTCACCGTGGCCGTGCTCAGCCCGGCGAAGCGCGGCGCGATCTTGGGAAGCTCACTGGCGGGCCTGGCCTTGGGCAGCGCGGCCGGCTCTTTGGCGGTGGTGCTGGCCTGGATGGTGGCCAATTCCTGCGGCGGATTGGGATTGCCGATCGGGCCGCTATCGAAACCGACCTGCTGAAAACTGGCGGTTTGCCCCAGAGGCGGGCCGGTTACGATGAATTCTGCGCGCCCGGCGGGGGGAATGGCGATGGTTTTGGTTTCGATATCCGTCGTAACCGGAATGCCGTCCAGCGCGATGACCTGCAGGGTTTGCGGGGTGACCCCGAACCAGACCTGCAGGTTGAGAAAGGCCTGCGAAGTGGCATTGGCTACCCGCCAGAATTCCTGGGCGCCCGGCTGCATCTGGATCACGGGGGCGGGCAGCGTCGGGCTGATAGCCGGCTGGAAATTCAACGTCAACTGGTTCGGGCCGGCGATCCAGGAATTGGGATTCTGGAACTGCTGACGCACCACCAGGACGCGTTCGGGCAACCCCGCGACCTGCGGTTTGACATTCTCCATGCCGTTGATGATCAGGACGCCGGCGGCGCCGCCGTTCACCTGCAGCGTAGTTTCGCCGTGCAGGTGCGGGTGATACCAATACATGCCCGGCGAGTCATTCTTGGGAATCGTGATCTTGTATTGAAACGGCGGATCCGTATTTTCGATGGTCGTGTGAATGACCTCGTCCATGTGGCATTTAGGCGGCACGTTCAAGCCGTGAAAGTGCATGTTCGTGGCCGTGGCGCTGATCGCCCCGCCGGTGCAGGCATCGTTGGGAACCGTACGGCTCATGCCAGCCATGCCGTGCATGGACCCATGCGCCAAGGCGCCCGGCGGAGGCGGCGGCAGGTAGCTCAGGCGGTTCGTCAGGGTGAGTTGTAACTGGTCGCCGGGATTCAGCGCCAGGGTGGGCGCTTCCGCCGGACCGCTGCTTCCCTGATAGATGTAGCACTCGTGGAGGAATCCGGAATTATCGATGGCGCTTTGGAGCGTGAAACCGGCCTGCAGAACACCGCTCTGGCTGTCCACTTCGTACGGATTCAGCACCACGCTGCCGGCCGAGGGACGGTCCGGGCAGCCGGACGTCTGGGCCATACCGGCCGCGGCAAACAGCCCACACACCAGCAGGACCCGTAGAACCGTGCGTATCTGATTCATGTTCTCGATTTCTCCGCGCATCTTATGGCGCCGCCGAATATACGGCGATCGAAAGCAAGGCCGCCGTGGGATGTGGATCGGATACGTGCGGGTCCGCCATTTCCGTCAGCGTGCAGGTGGATCCGCTAACCGAAAGCTGCAGCAGGCCGATATAAGAAGTGCCGTTGGAGCCAAACTCGGGAACATAGATGGTCCCGCCCGTACCGGTGTTCGACTGTAATCCGAGACTGCCCAGAAAGGCGTAGTTTTTGTAGAAGCCTCTGAGCGCCGGCGAAGTACAGCCCTTGGTAAGCTGGCCGGTCGCAGCGTTGAAGAAAGCCGCGGTCACCTTGCCGCCTGAGTTGTTGCTGACGAACAGCATCGTGCCGTCGGGGCTGAGCTGGATACTGCTGGAATTCCACGCGTTGCCGAGTGGGTACACTACCGTGGGCGTCAATGAACCGGATGAGATATCGGAAACCTCCGTGGTGCTGACGGTGGAGGCGTCGCCGAAAATGGCGTAGTGTCCGTCCGGCGTGATGATCACGCTGTTGGGCAGATGATCGTTGGCCGCGCCGGTGGAGTTTTGCAGGTCGCCATTGGAAACCGGCTCGCCTGCGGAGATGTCGAACGACTCGATCGACCCGTCGCCGTAAGTGATCACCATCAAATTGCCGTGAACCGCCATACCGTCCACGACCCCGCCGTTCAGACCCACGGATAGCAGGTCGCCCACGAAGGACAGGGCGCATCCGGGGAGCATCTGAAAGGTGGCGATGGTGCTGCTGGAAGTGTAAGAGGCGTATAAATACCGAGCGTTGGCCGCCAGGCCGATGCCGTTGGCGGCACCCGAATCGGTGGGTCCGCCGCGGTACAGGCCGGTCACAGACTGGGTCGCGGCGTCAATGCCGGCAATGTCGAAACTGCCGCCGTCAGCCGCAAACACACAAGCGTCTGAACCGTTGGGCACGACCATGACGCGCGCCGCCGCAAAGAAGCCGCCCAAGGTTCCAATGCCGCCGGTAACCACGCTCGTGCCGGCGCCCAAACTGCCATCGGAGTTGATCGGAAAGAACGTGGCGGCATTGATGACACCCGGGATCGTGTCGTCGTTGGTCACCAGGAAGCTGCCCAGGGGCGAACTGCTCCAAAGCGCCGTGGTGGCGAGTGTGTACAGAGCTAATACGGCCGCTAATCGTAGAGCTTTTATCAGGGCGTTCCCCTCCGGGCGAGTTTCCCCAGTATAGCGCCGCGCCGACGGTCAGGCAAGATTCGCGAACGATATTGCAGGGGAAATCAGCAGGACAGCGGAAAAGTGGAGCGGGAGACGGGAATCGAACCCGCAACCAACAGCTTGGAAGGCTGTGACTCTACCATTGAGTTACTCCCGCGCGGTTTTCATTTGATTATATCAGGTCACCCGCGTCCAGCCGGGCGCGTGCGGTTATACCCGTCAATCCAGGAAGAAATCGCCCCGCAGCGGTTTTCCTGGAGACACCGCGTAGCGGGAAAAATCGGTGACTCCGGCAGACGCCAGTACGTCTTCGTCGATAAAGAAATTGCCGGTGGTCGCGCGGCTGTCGCGCGTCAGGATCTGCCAGGCTGCGTCGGCCATGACCTCGGGCGTGCGGCCGCGCTCGGGCTCCGCTCCGGGGATGATCTGGAGCGCCGCGGTGGCAATGATGGTCCGCGGCCAGAGCGCATTCACGGCCACACCACGCGATCGGAATTCTTCCGCCATCCCCAGCACGCACATACTCATGCCGTACTTGGCCATGGTATACGCCAGGCACGGCGCGAACCATTTGGCACGCATATCGAGCGGCGGGGACAAGGTCAGGATGTGCGGGTTGGCGGCCTTCACCAGGTGCGGCAGACAGGCCTGAGAACACAGGAACGTGCCGCGGGTGTTGACGCCCATCATCAGATCGAAGCGCTTCATGGCCGTGTCCAGCGTGCCAGTGAGGCTGATGGCACTGGCGTTGTTGACCAGAATATCGATTCCGCCAAAGTGCCGGACCGCCTTCTCGACAGCGGAGTACACCTGATCTTCGAAGCGGATATCCACGGCCAGGGGTAGCGCGCGTCCCCCCAGGGCTTCGATCTCCGCAGCCGCCGTATAGATCGTCCCGGGCAGCTTGGGATGCGGCGTTTCGGTCTTGGCCGCGATCACGATGTTGGCGCCGTCACGCGCGGCGCGCAACGCGATCGCCAAGCCGATACCGCGGCTTGCGCCGGAGATAAAGACAGTCTTGCCAGCTAGTGTAGGCATGCGGATTCATTATAGCCGGGCAACGCCTCCGTCAAGCCTCTTCAGGCTCGTAACCGGCGGCCAGGCGCTGCCGCCGAAGCTCTTCTTCCGCCCAAAACCAGTCTTCGTCCCGGCTGCCTTCCGGTGATCCCCGCATTTCCCAATGCCAGTAAGCGAGGCGGGCCAATTCCTCGCGATCCACCACCTCCCCGGTGACGGGCGCTTCGATTTCGTATTGCTCCATGACCGGCATATATGCTCTCCTTCGAATTCCGGATGACCATATTATGCGCCATGCCATTTCGTGAATCAAGGACCTGTTAATCTGATCTGGCGCGGCTGCTATCCTGGAGAGCGGCATCGTGCGCTCTATATGGCAGAAGTGACCCCGGTGCGGTTGAAGCCGGAGACCTTGCAGGCTTACGACGACTACATCCGCAGCGAAGAGTCGGCCATGGACCAGACCTTGTTGGACGGTGTATTCCTGTGGTCGGATCGAGAGCCAGCCCGCGCCCGCCGGGTCGCGAAAGGGGATGTTCTCGCGGAGTACACGCGCGGGAAGGGTCCCCACAGGGTGCCCTCCGGCTTGATTCACGACTGGATCGGCGCCGCGTTGATTCCGCATGCCGGGTTGCCGGAGACCCTGGCGACGATCCAGAACTACGACGATCACAAAGACATCTATAAACCGGAGGTGATCGACTCCCGGCTGATCGGCCGTCAGGGAGATGACTTTCAGATTTACCTGCGCGTGCTGAAAAAGAAGATCATCACTGTAGTGGTGGATACTGACCACGACGTCCACTATTACCAGGTGGACGGGAAGCGCGGCGGATGCCGGTCGCGCACGACGCGTTCCGCCGAGGTGGACGATGCCGGCGAACCCAATGAGATCGTGCATCCCCCGGATACGGGTTATGGCTTTCTGTGGCGGCTGAACTCCTATTGGCGATTTGCCGAGAATGACGGCGGTGTGACGGTCGAATGCCGGGCCATCACACTTACGCGGGATATTCCAGCAGTCCTGCGCCTGGTGATCGATCCCATAGTCCGCAGCCTCCCCAAAGAGGCCCTGATCCAGACGCTCCGGGCCACGCGCGACGCGATTCGGGGAACCAGGCAAAATAGATTCTGTCAGGCATAGCAACGCGATAAGCTCTAACAGATGCCCACGGATCTGCTGGCGCGACTGGAGCAATGGAAGTCCCGGTTTGGAGCCGGAAAACCGGAAGAACTGCATCGCTTACTGCGTGCGGCGATGCGAAGCGAGTTCCGCGATCCCGGTGAAGTGATCCGTTGGCACGAATGCCTGCTTTTCTTACGGGCCTATCCGGCCGATGGTGAGGTCGTGCGGTTGGCGAATCGCGCCTTGTCCTCCTTCGCGCAGCGGACCGCAGGTCTGGCGGAGCAGGCGGCATTCGAGGATCCCACGGTTTCGGGCATCGCCGGGACTTCATTTTCGGCGGTCTTCAGCTACGATGTCGCGCGCTCGCTGGCGGCGCGCTATCCGCGCCGGATCGAGATCGACTGGGAGAATTACGACCAGCTCGACAAGTTCGGTCCGGTATTGCGGCGCCTCCTTCCCCTGGTGGAGGAAGACTGGCCGGTGGAGGCGCACGTGCCTTTCCGCCGGTGGATCGATGCGGCGCGCGGCAGGCGGCAAAGCTCTCTGGCCTGGCTGCTGAACGGCATTGCTCGTCTGCCGCTGAGCGCGCGAGAGCGGTCGGATCTCTACGATTCGCTGGAACTGCTGCTGGTCTGGCGTATCGGCAATTCCAGTGACAGCCGCACGCACATGCGTTTGCCGGAGCGACATCCGTTCTATCACACCACGCCGCTGATCGCGCGCAGGGAGATTTCGCTGGCCGCGGAACTGGAGGCGGCGCCGTTACCGGTGACGCGACTCGCGGGCCCGGAAGGGCGGCGAATCCTCGGCCGGATTCTCGGCAACTCCGCCATGCGCTACCGCGAATTATACGGCTTCACGCATCCCGATGCGGCTCGGGTCTTCCGCGCGGACGCAGGCCGCGGGGTCCAGATCGTCTTTTTCGGCGTGCCGCCCGAGTGGCGTCTGCCTGTGCGGGCATACCACGCGGGAGTGTTTTTCAAGAATGGCGTACCCGCCGGCTACGTGGAAGTCCTGTCGCTGTGCGAGCGGGCGGAGGTGGGATTCAATCTCTACTACACCTTCCGCGAGGGCGAGTCGGCCTGGATCTACGCGCGCCTGTTGCGGCTCTTCCGGCAGGTGCTCGGCGTCACCTGTTTCTCGGTCGATCCCTACCAGGTTGGCTGGGAAAACGACGAGGCCATCGATTCCGGCGCCTTCTGGTTCTATCGCAAGCTGGGGTTCCGGCCGCTGGATCCCCAAGTGGCGCGGTTGGTAGCGCGCGAAGAAAGCCGCCTGCGGCGAGCGCCGGGTTATCGCAGCTCACGGGCCATGCTGTCGAAGCTGGCTCGCTCCTATATGCTATATGACGGCGCGGGCTCCGGGAGCCATGACTGGGACGAATTTCGCGTCCGGAATCTGGCGCTGCGGTGTACGGCGATGGGGGCGGACCGGGATGTGCTGCGGCAGATCGCGAAGGGCTGGAACCGGGAGGAACGGATCGCCATGGAGGCTATCGTCAGGGCCAAGAACGGACCCGACGAAAGACAATACCTGCGCCTGATGCAGCGGCACAGACGGCTGCGGGAGACCCTCATCCGACTCGGCTCCTAGACAAAAAGACTGCGCCGGCGCGACTCCGGCGCAGTCTTCAGTCGATTCGATTGGAATTTGCCTACAGCGCGAAGAATGCCACGGCGCTCACGGGCAGATCCGTGGGGGCGACGTCGTGCGGCTGAAGTCCGGAGCCACCGCGTGGAGCAGCCATCACCGCCTGCATATCGACCACTGCCAGGCAGATCGGCGCGTCAAAGCTGTAGCCCACAAACACGGCATAGGGCTTGCCGTTGTTGGGGCTGGTATAAGCGGTCACCGTGTGCGGATCAAAGCCAGCGCTGAAGGTGCCACCACATGCCGTGCTGCTCGGAATCTCAAAGCTGGCATAATCCACCACAGTCGGCGTACCCGAGCCGCTGGTAGACGGGAGCTGGATGACCGCCGCCGTATTGCCGCCGAACTCACCGGTTACGATTCCCAGGTGGGCCGAACCTTGCGCCACGGCGGCGCCGCTCAATCCGGCGCTGAAACTGTAATCCGTGACCAGAGTGAAGTTTTGATTGGGTGCGGTGTAGGTTCCAGGCGTGCCAGGCGTCAGCACCGCCTGCGTCAGGTCAGTGAGGAACACGTTGTTGGTGAACTCGCCGGGAGCGATGGCGACACCGGTGGAGCAGTCCTCCGCCGACGAGTCGGACTCGGCGCCAGTAATGAAAGTGCTATCGTACTCCATCAGGGAACCGCCGCTCTGGATCTGCAACAACACGTAGTTCTCGGCCTCATTGGCGGAGAGGATCAGGCTGCGGGTCGGGTCGACCGAGATATTCTCGGATACCGCGTCTTGCATCGGAAACGGGGTGTTGAACGTCGGCGTACCCGAGAGATTCAAAATCTGAATACCGTCGCCACTCGAGCCGCCGCTCAGACCCATGTTGATGACCGCCGTGTTAGCCAGGGCATTCACAGCTACACCGCAATTCTGGCAACTTCCGCCCGAAAAGCCGGCAAAAGTGTTACTCCCGCTGGTCAACGTGTTCGACAGAGAAGTACCGGTGATCAGGTAGACGTCGGTATTATTGGCGACGCACACGGTTTGTTGGGTTGCGGGATTGGAAGAACACGAGTTGACGACATTAGTAGTGCTGACGGTAGAGGGGGAACCGATGGTTCCCTCAATATTCTGTACAAAAACGCCCGTCGTGGTACCGGACCAATATCCCTTTGGCACGTAAGCCGTGACGTTTCCACTCGCGCCGCCGGACGGCAGCAGCACGCCGAGCGAACTTCCGGCAACGCAGGCGTTCAGCGCCTTGGTAGAACCGGTTACCGCGACTTCCGAGCAGCTTCCGGTCGTCGTCGAAAAATTCGCGTCCCCAGCCGCGGAATCGGCCACCGTAACAAAATATCTGCCGGTAGTCAGCGTGGCCGGAATGCTGAAATTGACGCGCTTCGTGCTGCCGAGAACGGTCCTGATGCTGTTCCCGGCCGCCGTGGTCACCAATGTGGAATCGCAGCCGCCGCTGTAGATCGTCACCACGATGTTGGCCGGCGTGATCGTTCCGGAAGTCGGGAAGCCCGACCCGGTGATATTGACGTTATTGATGCCAGCCGCGCCGCTGGAGGGCGCTGTCCAGCTATTGAGTCTCACCGATCCGAACGCGGACTGGGCCACGACCAGGCAAAGAACTGGCAGGAGACCTTTCAGAACGGCCGACTTCTGGACCTTCACCCGTTTCCGGCGCAGCACCAACAACCCCAGAATCCCCGTCCCCGCCAGCAGCCAGGTAGTCGGTTCCGGGACGCCTCCGCCGGTACTGGTATTGGCATAGATGATGCCGAGGTCGCCGTCCAGCAGGTTAGGGGAGTCCGACAAACTTACCGTGAACGTGGGGTCGATATTGACGGTCCCCCCGCCGAATAGATCGACCGTCAGCAGACCAAAATCGCCGGTCAGCGTGGCGCTCACCGGTGTCGGGTTGGTGCCGCCGATAGGAATGGCGCTGCCGTCATAGGATTCGCCATCGGGCGATAGAGTGAAGTACGACGATCCGAAGGTTTCCGTAGACCCGTCGCTGAAAGTGACCATCAGGCTCAAATCGGACAGCGGCTCGACCTCTTGAATCGGGAAGTCGGGGTTGGTGCCGTTGATTGGCCCTGTGTTATTTATGATGTCGAACTCGCCGGCGTTCCCAGGAAAATTCAAATTCCAGGAGATGTAACCCACCGCAATGGTGCTGGCAGTGGCCGATGGCAAACCCGCGAGCAGGGCGATGGATGCGACAAGACCCAAGCGCAACACTACCGAGACATTCCGCATGAACTGATCCTCCGAGAATACGACACCATCCCGATCGACAGGCAAATCGCCCGCATGCACCGGGGAACACCTTAAGACATCCTGCCGGATACACTCCCAGACATTACTGCGCCACAGCAGGTACCTTAAGTTTTATACAACGATCGCGCCTGAGAAGTCCAGCAATATCTCAATACAATTTGCTGAATTTCTCGGCAGGCTGTGGGAGCCTCCTGACCGGGCAAAAAGTGTCGGGAAAGTACCGTAACTGCCAGATCTTATTGATCCAAGCCATCCGTTAAATACCCTATAAGGAGAACGGGAGATCACCGGATCAGGGGCGATTCCGCACGCCGGACGTAACTTAATTATTACAGAGAAGCCAACTGCTCCTCGACCGGCTCCGCTCAACAGTACCAGGGCTCGGTCAGGTAGGGAATCGTGGTCCGCGCCGCCCGCGGGGTAACATCCGGGCAAACTCGTGCCACGCCCAGGGCTTTGTGCGCGGCCTGCCATACCAGGCCGAAAATTGTCCGCCGGTGCTGTTTAGCCTTTGCGGCGCGCCCGATTGTGCTCTCGAGTTCCCGCTGCAGCCGGTCCACGCGCGGGTCCGGATGCGTCCATTGATGGCTCAGAAGCGCGGGGTCGAAACGGCCGATGGCGGCCCGGGCTTCGGGCAGTTCCAGGAGCCGCGAGCCGGCCGGCACCAAAAGCCGGATCGCCAACTGCACTGGCGCGACGTGCTCGATCAACTCCAACTCCGCGAGGGTGGCGAGCAGATCGGCGTATCCCTGCAGCGTCATCCATGGATGGAACGGGACGAAAGTCGGCGTAAGGGTCATGCCCAGATCGCGAAAGATCCGGGCCAGACGCACGAAATCGGCACGGGTGTGACCCTTGTCGAAAATGTACTGTAAGACGTAATCGTCAACCGATTCCACGGCGGAGACCACAAAAGCGCAGCCCGTGTCGCGCAGCAGGGGCAGGTGCTCCCGGTATTGGAGCAGGTGCTCCACTTTGGCGGTCACGTCGTAACTCACTTGGGGGAACTCCAGGTGCAAGGCGCGGACCAGTTCCAGGGCGTGTCCCAAACCGTTGAAAAAGTCGGGATCGCCGAAGGTGATGTGCTGCGCGCCGGCGGCCACCTGGCGGCGGATGTCCTCCATCACGATCTCGCGTTGGACGATACGGAAGGTACCCTGATAGACGGGCACCACGGGACAATGCCGGCACAGGTGCTTGCATCCCCGGCTGGCCTCGGTGTAACCCACGGTGCGGCGCGCGCCGCCGGGCAGCACCAGTTGAGCGTATTTCGAGAGCGGCGGGAGCGGGCTACGGTCCGGCGGCAGGAACTGCTGCCTGGCCAATGAAATCAACGGCGCGGGACCGGGCCGCACCAGGCTGAGGAGACTCTCTTCAAACTCGCCGCCGGCGATGGTGCGTACGCCCAGGCTGCGCAGCAGTTCTTCGTTGACCGGCGCATAGAGGCCATAGGCGCAGAGGTGAGCGGACGGGTTGAGTTTCCGGGTCCGTTCGATCACCGGGATCGCCAGACGGGTTGCGGTGTGCATGGGCAAATAGAAGGCCACCGCATCGGCACGACGAAGAGCCGCATCGTCCACCGGCTCCCGCGACAGGTCCAGGCATTCGACTTCGGCGCCCGCCTGACGAAGCCAGGCCACCGGCGAGGCTAACCCGAAAGGCTGCCGGCCCAATTCGTATGTGGAGAGAAGCAGAATGCGCAAGTGCTTGCTTCCAGTGTGGCACATGGCAGATGACCCATGGATGGCGGGCTTGCCATCGGACCGCGCGCTGCTATATCGTCGTGTTCGTGACGATTACCCGACGAACCATTCTGGCCGCGCTGCCGGCCGCCGCCGCGGTGCAGGCCGCCCGCCGTTCCGGAACCTGGAAACCCAAGCTGGGGGTCTTAGGCGAGTATTCCGAATCCAACCTGGACTTCGTCAAGAGCGAAGGCTTTACCAGCATGCAGTTGCGGATTAGCCCCGACCAGGACGACGCCGCCATCGCGCGCATCAAGGACAAGATTGCGCAGTCCGGGCTCTACGTTTCCGCCTTAGCGGTGGACGGAAACCACATCGACCCCGACCCGGGCCGCCGCGCCAAGCAGAACGAGTACGCAGCCAAGTGCATCGAGCTGTGCGGCAAGCTGGGGATTCCCAACATCGGCGGACAGTCGGGCACTATGCGCGGGCGTCCGCTTGCCGAGCAGGTGGACGAAATCGTCCGCGTCTACCACGAGAAGTATTTTCCGTTGTGCGAAAAGAACAAGGTTCGCATCTTGTGGGAGCCCTATGCCGGCGGACCGAATATCGCCACCGGACCGGTGGGTTGGGAGGCATTGTTCAAAGCGTTCGGCGATAGCCCGTACGTGGGGCTGCAGTTCGATCCATCGCACCTGGTGTGGCAGTTCATGGATCCCATCGCGGCGGCGCGGGAGTTCGTGGACAAGATCTACGACGTGCATCTGAAGGACACCGAGATCCTGTGGCACGTGCTGCATCGGGGCGGCATCCAGCCGGTGAACAACGCGCGGTGGTGG
>DATJYO010000086.1:0-4257 GCA_035499555.1 Bryobacteraceae bacterium | reverse complement strand
GCTCCTTCCGTCAGCGCCAAAAACGCAAAATCTGTCAACCATGTGCTCGGCACAATGTGTCAACTATGTCCCGGTCTTGACACCCCCTGGCCGGCCTTGTTTCTTGGAGAGTGCGTATTCAATCGGCAGGCGGGTCCAGGGGGACCCGCGCAGACCAGGGGGTCTGCCCCACTGGATTTTCGGCAGAATTCCGGCTTTGGGAAAACTAAGTGGCATTGGGCTGAAGGCCTGCCCCACCACGTCACGGAGTGCGCTATTATCCGCGAGCGTCTTCAACGGAGTCCCCATGGCCGGGTGCCGGCCGCCAAAGCGACATGAAAGTCGCTGGCAGCAGCGCGCTACGGTGAGGATGTGGCAGCGGCCAAGGTCGATTACGCTCTGGATCTGTCGAAGCCGTAACGGAGTTTGATCCGGGAGACGCCGAAGAGCCAATCAATGTACGCTACTCCCCGCCAGGGGAAGCGGTAGTACGAAACGGTGCGTCACACAGTTTGCGTTTCCCCCGCTTCCACCAGCGGAGGTAACCAATGACTGCTAGTGTAGCTGGAATTGATGTCCATAAACGAGTCCTGATGGTGGTGGTGCTTACCCCGGATCAGGCAGGTGTGGAAGCTGGTAGCCTACCCAGTCGACGTTTCCGGACTACGATTCAGGAGTTGCGGCATTTGGTGGCATGGCTGCAACAACTGGGCGTACAGGAAGCCGTGATGGAATCCACGGCACAATACTGGAAACCGGTGTGGCTGGTGCTGGAGCAGCATTTTCGCTTGTACTTGGCCCAGGCCTGGAGCAACCGCGCGCCACGCGGCAAGAAGGCCGACTTCAAAGACGCTCAGCGGCTGGTACGCCGCCACCTGGCTGGAGAACTCACCCTCAGCTTCGTTCCCGACGGGGAGCAGCGGCTGGCACGCACGCTTACCCGGCGACGCACGCAACTGACGCGGGATCGCGTGCGCATTCAGAATCAAGTGGAAAGCTTGTTGGAAGAAACGCAGGTGAAACTTTCCAGCTTGGTCAGCGACTTATTTGGTGCCAGTGGAGTACGTATTCTGCAGGCCATTAGCGAAGGGGTCGCCGATCCGGTGAAGTTGGCCCAACTGGGCGATGCGCGCCTGCAGCATACGCCCGAGGAACTAGCCGAAGCGCTGACTGGCAACGTGAGTCCGTGGCATCGCCAACTCCTCAAACAGCACCTGGAACAGTTACGGTTGGTGGACAAGCAACTCCAGGAACTATCCGAGCTGACGGCGTCGGCACTCAAAATCCATGCCGAGGCGATCGAGCGGTTGGTGCAGGTTCCCGGCATCCGGGTGGTCGCCGCTCAACAGATCGTTGCCGAAGCTGGTCCAGAGGCGAGCGCCTTCGCCACCGCCGGCCGATTCAGCTCTTGGATCGGGGTATGCCCCGGTTCGCAACAGAGCGCCGGAGAAAACCATAGCAGCCGTTGCGCCAAGGGCAATCTCTACCTGCGACGGGTCCTGTGTCTAGCGGCGCAGGCAGCGGTACGCACCAAAAACAGCTCGTTCCAGCAGAGGTTCCGGCAACTTCTCCCACGGCTCGGTTACACCAAAGCGATCTGGGCGACGGCACACCGTTTGGCCATCGTGATCTGGAAGATCCTTCACGACCGTGTCGCGTACAAGGAATATGGCCTCGAAACCACGCCACAAGCCCGCAAACGCCGAATCCAACGCGTCCAGCGAGAGTTGCGTGCCCTCGGCTACGACGACCAACTCAAACTCCTCGCTCCACAGCCCTAGCGTGAATGACTTTCAACGGAGCGGGCGCGTTCGCCGCTAAACCCCGGGCGGACGGCGGCGATGCCAGTCGGTCTTCGATTGGTAGTCTTTCCCCACCGCCAGCAGCGTATTCTCCGAAAACGGCGGCCCGACCACCTGCAGCGCCACCGGCAGATGATCCGCAAAGCCGCACGGCAGAACCAGCGCCGGCAGTCCCGCCAGGTTTCCCATCTGGATGATCCCCGCCATCCCCGAAGGCGGGAGCGGCGGCGCAGGAGCCGCCCCGCTGCCGTCGAGCGGCTGGTCCGCCTTCACCGCCGGCCCGGAGCGTCCCGGCGCGATCAGCAGATCCACATTCGCAAACATCGCGAGCACCTGCTCCTGGATCAACCTTCGCACCCGCATCGCCCGCAGGTATTCCTTCGCCGGAACCTCGAGCGACGCCTTCAACCCCGCGATCTGCGGCTGGTCCGCCAGTTGGTCCACTTTGCCGCTCGTGATCAGCGGCTCGAAGATCGACCCCATCTCGCCCGCCAGCACCGTGGAGAGCACGGCGCCGTAGGGGAATTCCGGCAGCTTCGTCTCCACCAGTTGCGCGCCGGATGCCCGGATCGCCTCCAGCGCCGCCGCGAATGCCGGACGCGCCGAAGGCTCCGCGCGTTCGGCGAAGTCCACCGGCGCGTACCCCACCTTCAAGTCCTTGAGCGAACGCGCGTATTGCGGCGTGTAGTAGAAGCTCTTTCCCGCCGACCCCGGGTCCTTTTTGTCGCCGCCGGAAATCGCCTGCAGGATGATGCCGCAATCCTCCGCTGACCGTGCGAATGGCCCCAGCTTGTCGAGCGTCCAGGAAAGCGCCATGGCGCCGCGCCGGCTCACCAGCCCGTACGTCGGTCGCAGCGCCGTCACGCCACAGAACGAGGCCGGCGTCACAATCGACCCCGACGTCTCCGACCCGATCGTGAACGTCGCCAGGCCTGCCGCCACTGCCGCGGCCGACCCGCTCGACGATCCGCCCGACCACCGCGTCCGGTCCCACGGATTGAGCCCCGGCCCGAACAGCGATGCCGACGCGTACCGGTAGCCGCCGCCGCCCGCCAATTCCACCATCGAAAGCTTGCCGGTGATCACTGCGCCGTCGCCGCTCAATTTGTCGATCACCTTGGCGTTGTAATCGAACACCTGCGTAGCGTATGGCTTCGCGCCCCAGGTGGTGGGCTGCCCGGCGTACGCCAGCAGGTCCTTCACCGCGTACGGAATGCCCTGCAGCAGACCGCGGAAGCGCCCGCGCTTGATCTCGGAATCCACCACCTTGGCTGCGCGGATGGCGTCTTGCGGGAGCGCCAGCGCCAGGGCGTTATAGTGCGGGCCGAACTGCGCCAGGCGCTCGTTGAATGCGCGGATCAGTTCGACGGCCGAAAATTCCTTCGCCTTCAGCCGCGCGTTCAATTCCGGAATCGTGGCAAAGAAAACGTCTGCGGGAATGGCGGCCATAAATGCGCCTCAGGCTTTGAATTGAAATGCGGGCTCGGTGGCCATCGGAAGGTCCACCTTTGCCACCGCCGCGAAGTTTGCCTGGTTGCGATCGCGCGCCGCTTTCACCAGCGGCGCCTCGGCGGGTGGCGGATTCTGTGCAGCCGCGGCCGCCGCGGGACCGAGCACCGCCGCCGCCAGCTTCCTTCGCGTGATCTTCATACTACTTATGATGCTCCAAAGCTTCGGTCGCCGCTTTGAGCATCACCGCGCGCGGCGCCGCCTCACCGGTCCACAACTCGAATTGCCGGATGGCCTGCTCGATGAACATCTCCAGCCCCACTACGGCCGTCTTGCCCTGCTCCTTCGCGCGCCGCAACAGCTCCGTCTCGGAGGGATTGTAGACCATGTCGAACACGATTTCAGCGGGAATGTTTCCATTAAAGAAGCACTCGTTCACGTGTGGAAACATACCGAGCGGCGTCGCGTGCACCAGCGCGTCGAAATGGCGCGATGCCAGTTGTTCCTTGAGCAGCGGTTCGGCGCCGCAGATTTTCGCCAGCGCCCGCACGCGGTCCGGATTCCGCCCCACCAGCGAGATTTTTGCTCCGGCATCGGAAAGCGCGAATACCGCGCTCCGCGCCGCGCCGCCATTGCCCACCACCAGCACCGACGAACGCTGCAGCTTCACCAGACGCGCCAGTGGAACCGTAATTCCGGGAGCGTCCGTGTTGGTTCCGCGCCACTTCCCCGCCTTGCGCCATACCGTGTTCACGGCTCCGATGCGCCGCGCCAGGGGATCCACCGTATCCAGGTAGCGGATGATTTTCTGCTTGTGGGGGATGGTCACGCTAAAGCCCGCCAGCGGCAGCTTCTCGGCCATCGAAAAGAAGTCGCGCAGGTGTGCCGGAGAAACCAGGAACGGCAGGTAGACCGCATCCATGCGCTTCGACTGGAAGGCGCGGTTGTGCACCGCGGGGGAAATCGAGTGCCGGATCGGGTCCGCGATGACGCCGTAGATCTTCGCGCTCTTCTTCAGTTTCTCCAC
>DATJYO010000085.1:0-12067 GCA_035499555.1 Bryobacteraceae bacterium | reverse complement strand
ACTGCTGCTGATTCCCGCCGGCTTCTGCATGATGGTGCAGATGGCGTCGTCGAACACACTGGTGCAATCGATGGTGCCCGACGCAATGCGCGGTCGCGTCATGGCGGTCTACTCCATGATGTTCATGGGCATGGCGCCGTTGGGAGCGGTGTTGAGCGGGACGGCGGCCGCCCGCTGGGGCGCGCCGGTCACGGTGGCCGGCGGCGGCATCGTGTGCATGGCGGCGGCCGCCATCTTCTGGTGGCGCTGGCCGAATTTGCGGGTGGAAGCGCGACGGCTCATCGCGGCGGCTCAGGCTGCCGGCGGTGTACCGCCGCAGAGCGCCACTGGCGGCAGCCTGGTGCTCAAATAGGATGGTCCTGCCGCGAAGCTTTTACGCGCGCCCCACGGTGGAGGTCGCCCGCGGCCTGCTCGGTAAGATCCTGGTGCATGGCGAAACCTCCGGCAGAATCGTGGAGACGGAAGCGTACCCGGGCGGCGACGATCTGGCGTCGCACTCCGCGCGCGGCATCACCAATCGCACGCGCGTCATTTTCGGGCCTCCCGGCCACGCCTACGTTTATTTCATCTACGGCATGTACGAGTGCCTGAACCTGGTGGCGGAGCCGGATGGCCGGCCCGGGTGCGTGCTCATACGCGCGCTGGAGCCGGTAGCGGGGATCGACACGATGCAGCGCCGCCGCCCGGCCGCGCGTACGCTGCACGCCCTGGCATCCGGACCCGGCCGGCTGACGCTGGCCATGGGCATCACCCGCGCGCAGAACGGCGCGGACGTGACGCGCGGCGGCCTGACCGTGCGCACGCCGCCCGCCGAAGAGCCCTTCGAGATCGCCGTGACGCCGCGCATCGGCATCCGTCATTGCGCTGACTGGCCGCTGCGGTTCATGATCCAGGGCAATCGGTTCGTCAGCCGCTGACCCGTGTTTCAGTTCTGTTAGCGGACGGACACATTTCCAGGGGCGCCCCGCGCACCATCCAGGCTTGGAGTGAAAAAGCACAGGTTTCTTCACGCCATAATCATCTTTTTGAAAAATATAATCGGGCAAAAATGTTTTATGAAAAGATCGCGCCGACCGCCGGACCTGGTGGAATGCTGCGATAAATACACGCTGAACTACCTGGCGGCGCTGTTGCGCCTGGGTTGGGTGTTGGGATCCGGTTACCGTCCTGCCGTGGTAGCGCTCAGTTGTGAACGAATGGACGAGAACAGGGCGCACTATGTATCCGGCAGCACCGCGGCCATGCATTTCTGCCGTGTATATATGAAGTGGATGCACTTCCCCATGCGGGCAGCGGGTGCCGGGCGCGGTGCGGCTGCTGGGACATATTGCCGATCGGGAACTGCTGGCCGACATCATGGCGAACTGCGATATCTTTTTGCATCCCAACCCGCACGAACCATTCGGCATCGCGCCGCTGGAGGCCATGGCTTCCGGGCTGGCGCTGATCGCGCCCGATTCGGGAGGCGTGACGAGCTACGCCAACGCCGGCAACGCCTGGCTGGTGAACGCGGATGCCGGGTCCTTCGCGGAGGCGATCGGATCGATCCGGGCCGATGCGGAAGCCGCCAACGTCAAACGACTCGCGGCCCGCGCCGCTGCCGCGCGATTCGACTGGCAGGCCGTGGCCCAGGACTTCTTCAGTCTGTACGACGAGTTACACGACCTGGTGCGCGGCGTCAGGGGCGAGCCCGCCACGGCGCCCGCATTCTATTCGACGCCCGGCGACCGTTGGGGGAACGAAATATGAACCGAAGGGAGTTCCTGGGGATGCTGGCGGGCGCGCTGGCCGCTCCGGTGGCGCGAGGCGCCGGCACTCCGGACTTCACGCGCCTGCGGCGCTATCGGGCCGATGCGCAGGTCCTCATACTGTCGATTCCCATCCTGCACCGCTCGGGCGTGGGCGGCGGCAGTGTGCTGTGGCGGGAATCGCACGAGGCGGCGGACACCGTACGCCGTCTGGAATTCACGGGCTATTCCATCCCCGAGCGGGCTGCCGGCTTGAACCGTTTGGGATTCATACGCGAGACCTCTTGCCGGGGCGAGCGCGCCATACTCGAGTCGGATTATTTCGGGGTGATGACGGCTTCGCCCGAAGAGAGCGCGGAAGAGGCCCACAAGGCGCTGCACTCTACCGCCGCCGAAGCCACCTACACCGCCATCGAAGGCCGCATCGCCGGCACCGATATCGAGACTGCCAGTGCGCACTTCATGGGTCCGGCGCGGCTATCGCCGAAACGCCGGGACGAGTTGTTGACACGGGCGCAACAGGCGCTGTCGCACGCGCCCCGGAAACCGCCCGAGTTCCACGCCCAGGGCGCAGTGCCGCCGCCCTTTCTGCACGCCCTGGCCCAGGCCCTCTGTACGCCGGGCGAAAGCCGGACACGGTACGTTTACAGTGGAAGGTTGTACCGGCTCTGGCTGCGCCAGTCCGCGGACGCCAAAGCCGCCGCGTACTTTCGCGAGCGGGGCGTGATCGCCGGCGGCGCGCAGGTGCTGCGGGTGACCGGCAAAGTTCGCCGCGAAGCCGGGGGCAAGGATACCGATTTCCGGCTATGGATCGAGGAAGGCGCCGCGCAGCCCGTTCCGTTGCGGATCGATTTCCAGCCGAAGTCGTATCTCCGCCTGGTGATGGAAGCACAAGCCTAGCCGCGGCCTCCAGCGCACCGCTGTTTTCGTATCCCACATGCTAACGTGAACTGGAATGCCGCTCGACCTGGAGCCTGCGATCTTCCGCGCGGTGGCCGCGACCATCGTTCCGGAGTCGGTATCGCTCGATGAGCCGGGCTGGCGCGACGTCGAGCAGGTGATCGAAGCCCTGCTCCTGGATCGCCCCGCCGCGATGAAGCGGCAACTCCGTCTGTTCCTTCGCGGCATCGAATGGCTGCCGGTGATTCGCTATGGCCGTACCTTCACGCGGCTCGATGCGGCGGCGCGCACGCGCGTGCTGGCGCACCTGCAGAATGATCGCATTCAAAAGGTCCGCGTCGGCTTTTGGGGGCTGCGTACCATCGTTCTGGCCGGCTATTACGGCCGGGCGGGCGCTGCCCGCGAGATCGGCTATGCGGCCACTCCGCGCGGCTGGGAGGCGCGGCCGTGACGCGCCGCAACTATGACATCGTGATCGTGGGCTCCGGCGCCGGCGGCGGCACCGTCGCGCAGGAGCTTTCCCCGTTGTGCCGGCAAGGTCTGCGCATCGCGGTTCTGGAAAAAGGTCCGCGCCTGCGGGATGACGAATTCACGGGACGTGAGCTGGAGATGGCCGCCGCGCTGTACGAGGACGGCGGCGGCTTCCTCACCGCCGACGGGACCATGACGCTGGCCTTCGGCCGCGCCTACGGTGGCTCTACGGTGGTGTACACGGGAACGTCCATGCTGCCGCCCGCGCGCGTCATCCGGCATTGGAACGTACCTGGGCTGACACATGCCGACCTGGAATGCCGCGCCCACAAATTCATGGGCCAGAACAACGTCCACCTGCTGGAAGACGATCTTATCAACGAGAACAACAAGCTGTTCGTGGCCGGCTGCCGCCAGTTGGGTTACGATGTGCGGCAGTTTCCGGTCAACATCAAGGGCTGCCGCGGCTCGAGCCTCTGCAATCTGGGCTGCCCCAACCAGGCCAAGCAGGGGACGGATCGCGTGCAGTTGCCGAATGCGGAGCGCAACGGCGTCGAAGTCATCACCCGGTGCGAGGCGCTCGCGATCGGCGAAAGGTCCCTCACCGCACGGGTCTCCGCCAAGCCCGCCGGCGGCAAAGGCGATCCGTCGCCGTGGGAGCCGGGTGAGTATCAAATCGATGCGCAGATCATCGTCTTGTGCGCCGGGGCCATCCACACGCCGGCGCTGCTGCTGCGTTCGCCGTTCTCCGCGGGGCTGCCGCGCCTCGGCCGCGGATTCACCTGCCATCCGGCGATGATCATAGTCGCCGAGCATGCGCGTCCCATCACGAATTTCGTCGGCTTCCCCAAGAGCTATTACCTCGATGAGTTCGCCGAAAGCCGCCATTTCGTGCTGGAGACCTGCATGTACTTCCCGTTCATCACGGCGAAGAGCCTGGCAGGTTTCGGCGCGCCCCACAGTGCTTTCATGCGGGCCTTCCCGCGGCTGCAGATGATCCTGGTGCTGGCCTGCGACAAGGCCGACGAGTACAACCGCGTCTCGCTCGATCGCGCTGGCCTTCCCGTGGTGCATTACCATTTCCAGCCGGATGCCGTACAAGGTCTGACCGGCGGCGCGGAAACCGCCGCCCGGATCTTCACCGCGGCCGGAGCCGTGCGGGTCCACAGGCCTTTGGAAGGCGGCTTCCGGCCCGGCACGGTGCCGGTTTCGGCCGCACACATTCAGGGCGGCTGCGCGATGGGACAGGTCACCGACGCCTGGGGCCAGGTGCGCGGGCTGCCATGGCTGTACGTCGCCGACGCCAGCCTTTTCCCGGACTCGCTGGAAATCAATCCGTACCTGACGATCATGGCGCTGGCCGATCGCGTGGCCCAGCGCATTAAGGAGGGCGGGCGGGAGCCCGCGCGGAGCCAGGGCTCCGCCTCGAACCCATGAAACTGACCGGCGCAGACATCGTCGTGCGCGCCCTGGAAGACGAGAATATCTCTTTCACCTTCGGTATCCCCGGGACGCACAACATCGAACTCTACGACGCGTTGGCCCGCTCCGCCAGGATCCGTCCCATCCTGGTCACCGACGAGCAGAGTGCCTCGTTTATGGCCGATGGCGTGGCCCGCTCGTCCGGCAACCTGGCGGTCGCCAACGTGGTGCCGGGCGCCGGACTCACGCATGCGCTCTCGGGCATCGCGGAGGCGTTTCTCGATAACATTCCGATGCTGGTGCTGGCCTGCGGCATTCGCCGCGATACCGGCAAAGCGTTCCAGCTTCACGCTGTCGACCAGGGGGCGATTGCGCGTCCCGTAACCAAAGCCCAGTTCCTGATCGAGCGCGGCGCGGATCTGTATCCCACCATCCGCCGCGCCTGCCGGATCGCGCGCACCGCGCCGGCCGGGCCGGTGTTCGTGGAAGTCCCCGCCGAGCACTATATCTTCCTCCACGAGGTGGACCTGGACAGCTACATCGCGGAGCCGGATGCCGTGCCGCCGGTTCCCGCCGGGGAACTGGAGCGCGCGCGCAGCCTGCTGGCCGGCAGCCGGCGTCCGCTGCTGTACCTGGGATGGGGAGCCGCGGGCGCGGGTGGCGACCTGGTCACGCTCGCCGAACGCCTGGAAGCTCCCGTGGCCACCACTTTCGAAGGAAAGGGGATCTTCCCCGAGGACCATCCCTTGTGGCTATGGTGCGGCTTCGGCGCCGCTGCCCCGCCCTTTGTGCGAAAGGTCGCCGCCGGTTGCGATCTGACCCTGGCCATCGGCTGCCGCTTCTCGGAAGTCGGAACTGCCAGCTATGGCCTGGAGATACCCGGTCAGCTAATCCACATCGATATCGATGTTTCGGTGCTGAACAAGAACTATCGCGCCGACTTACCCATCGCCGCCGATGCGGCGGCTTTCGTCTCCGCGCTGTTAACCAATCTCCCGGGCCGGGACCCCGATCCCGCCTTGCGCGCGCAGATACAGACGGGCCATGCCAAGGTGTGGTCCGGCTGGGATGCACCGCCGGATGCGGCGCGTGTCACTCCTCCCCAGTTAATTCAGGCGGCCCAGAAGTTAGCGGGTCCCGCGGCGATCTACACCACCGACAGCGGCAACGGGACTTTCCTGGCGGTGGAATGTCTGCGCCTCAAGCGGCCGCGCTCGTTCCTGGCGCCGGTCGACTACTCGTGCATGGGCTACGCGGTGCCGGCGGCCTTGGGCGCGGCGCTCGCCTGCCCGGATCGCCCCGTGATCTGCTTCGCCGGTGATGGGGCTTTCCTGATGACCGGCCTGGAACTGTTGACCGCCGCCCAGCTTCAGTTGCCGGTCGTCGTGCTGTTGCTGCGCGACCGGGAACTCGCCCAGATCGCCCAATTCCAGCAGACCGCACTCGGCCGTAAGAGCTGCAGCGAACTGCCGGATTACGACTTGCCGGCATTCTGCCACGCTGTCGGCGCCGAGCACCTGCTGCTCGCCAGAAACGCGGAGATCGATTCCGTGTTGCGGCAGGCGTTCTCGCTGGCCGAGAACAAGCGGCCGGTGATGGTGGAGGTGGCCATCGACTATTCCCGCAAGACTTATTTCACCGAAGGCGTGGTGCGTGTCAACCTGGCACGGCTGCCGTGGCCCGACCGGCTGCGCATGGTGGTCCGCGCGCTAGCCCGCCGCGTCAGCCCCGATCAAAAATAGCAAAACCGGTCAAGCGTGTTTATGCGGCATCCCCTAAACTCGATTCGGAAAGCATGAAGCCGTCCACCGAGCAGGATTACCACGCGCGTCTCGTGCGAACGCTGGTTTATATCCAGCAGCACCTGGACGACGAACTCAGCCTGGACGCGCTATGCAAGGTGGCGGCCTTTTCCAGCTTCCACTTTCACCGCATCTTCCGCGCCCTGACCGGGGAATCCGTGCAGGAGTACATACGGCGGCTGCGCCTGGAGCGGGCCGCCCGCAATTTGCGGAAAACCGGCGACCCGGTCACCCGGATCGCGTTCGAAGCCGGATTCGAATGTCACGAATCCTTCACGAGGGCATTTGGCGATATGTTTGACACTTCTCCATCCGCTTACCGGGCGCAGCACGACACGCCTGTTTACGATCATGTTCCACCCGTCGAGGTCAAGGAACTGGCGCCGATGCGCATCGTCTTTTTGCGCCATGTAGGCCCCTATTCTCAAGTCGGCGCGACCTGGGGACGGCTCATGAGTTGGGCCGGCATGCGCGGCCTGCTCGGTCCCGGCATGAAGCTGATCGGCATCGTGCATGACGATCCGGATGTGACGCCGTCCGATAAGGTGCGTTACGACGCGGCGGTCACGGTGACGCGTCCGGTGCAGCCGGAAGGCGAATTCGGCGTAATGGACCTGGCGGGCGGGACTTATGCCGTGGTCACGCACCACGGCCCCTACGAAGAACTGAGCCAGACTTATCAGAAGATCTATGGAGGCTGGCTGCCCCAGAGCGGTTATCGCCTGCGCGACGCGCCGGGCTTCGAAGAGTATCTCAATTCGCCGCAAACGGCCCGTCCGCAAGACCTGCTGACCCTGATACACATACCGATATGAAAGCCCGTAAGACCTGGCGGGAGAAGATGAATAATCCGAACCTGCCGAAAGTCGTGCCGGTGCTGCCCCAGATGCGGAAACGCTACGGCCAGGGGACCATGCTGGTGCCCAGCCCGAAAGAGGTGGACGCTTTCATGCGGACGGTGGCCAAGGGCCAGGTTGCCACTCTGACTCAGATCCGCGAATTCCTCGCCGCCCGGTACGCGGTGGACGTCACCTGTCCGTTGACCACCGGAATCTTCGTGCACATTGCCGCGGAGGTCGCCGAAGAAGACGCCATGGCAGGCAAGCGGCGGATCACGCCGTACTGGCGCATCGTCAAGGATGACGGCTCCCTGAATCCCAAGTTTCCGGGCGGTGTCGCGCGGCAGGCGGAACGCCTGCGAGCCGAGGGCCACCGCATCCTGCCCGGCTCCGCCAGACAACCTCCGCGCGTGGTTCTGCCCGGCGATGGGCGGCGGCCGCGCGGGACTTAACGCCCGCTTCACGCGCTAAAATCGAAGCAAGCGTGAAGATCACCATCTCGAAGGAAAACTACCTGAAGGCGATCGCCGAAGCCGAATCCGAGGGCGAGTCCGTCAAAGCGGCCACGCTCTCCCGGTGGGTGAACGTCACCGCGCCCGCGGTGACCATGGCTATCAAGCGCCTGAAGCGAGACGCCCTGATTCGGGTGGGCGCCGAAGGCCAGATCACGCTGACGGCGGCGGGACGCGAGATCGCCAGCCGCATTCTCAATCGCCACCACCTGATCGAACGCATGCTGACCGAGATCTTCGGCATGGAGTGGTACAAGGTCCACGAAGAGGCCGAGCAACTGGAACACGCCGTTTCCGCGGACTTTGAACGGAAACTCATCGAGAAGTTGGGCGCCGGCGAAGCTTGCCCGCATGGCAACCGCGTGGGCGTAGATACGCCCGCCGACCGCCGCCGGCGGGGTTTGCGCACGCTGGACGAAAGTCCCACCAGCGGGCCGGTGGCCGTCACCAGCATCTATGAGCGCGACCGCAGCCTGCTCGAATATCTGGAGCATCTGGGTGTGCGCCCCGGCGTCACCGTGAGTGTGGAAGCGCGCAACGCGGACGATACCCTCACGCTGCGCATCGACGGGCACAGCGTGCAATTGGGACGCTATGCCGCTCAGAAGGTCTGGGTCACCGCCGCGCGTTCATGAACCGGGATCTTCGCGCAGTTCGAATCCATTCCCGGCGATGTGCGTGAGCACCACCTCGGCGCCGTGGCCGTGAAGCTGGAAGATCTGGCGCACGAGGTCGCAGACCGCCGCATATCCGGTCTCATAAAAAACCAGCACCGACGGGCCGGCGCCGCTGAGCGCGCAGCCCAGCAAGCCCGGCGCGCGCAACTGTAGAATGTCGCCCAGGCCCGGCACCAGCGGTACCCGGTAGGGCTGGTGGAAGCGGTCCTCCAGCGCCGCCGGAAAGGCTTGCGTCGAGCCGGCGGCCAGGGCGGCGATCAGCAGCGCGGCGCGTTGCACATTGAAAATCGCGTCCTCGCGGCTGTAGCACGCGGGCAAGACGGCGCGCGCTTCCACAGTGGGCAGCACAAAGTCCGGCACCACCAGTCCGATACCGAAGCGCGGCGGTAGCTCCAGCCGGACGGACCGCACCGTGCCGCCCGCATCGATGGCGCTGGCCACAATCGAACCGAGCACGCACGCCGCCACGTTGTCGGGATGGCCTTCCAGGCGCGCGGCTTCGTCCAGAATCCGCGGCGGGCGCCAGCCGAGCCCCAGCATGCGATCCGCGATCACCACGCCCGCGGTCAGCGCGGCGGCGCTCGATCCCAGCCCCTTGCCGAGAGGTATCTGATTATCAATCGCCAGTTCGATCGGCGGCATTTGCATGCCTACATCCGCGGCGACCGATAAGGCGGTCTGCCAGATGAGATTTCGTTCGTCGGCCGGGATCGCCGCCGCATCGCGCCCCGTCACGCTGATTCGAAGTTCTGCGCCGGCCCGAAACCGGCAGTCCAGGTACACGCCCAAAGCCATGCCCAGGGCATCGAAACCGGGCCCCAGATTGGCGCTCGATGCGGGCACGCGTAGGGTGAACCAGGACATAGACATTATTGTATCCGCGCGTTCCGCATCATAATGAAGAGACCTATGTTCGAGCGCTTCACGGAACCGGCGCGCCGCACCATATTCTTCGCGCGTTACGAAGCCAGCCTGCTGGGCGCCTGGTGGCCGACGGCTGTGATCAGCAGGTTCGCGGGCGCGAACACGGCTCGGTAATATTCGCCGATCGTCGGCCGGGCGGACCGCTTCACGTTTCGCGCGTGGGTGCCGATCGAGCACCTGGTGTTGAAGCACACCAATTGCCTGGCCGTGAAGGCGCCGCGGTTACCACCCACCGAATCCAGCGGGCGGGCGATGTCTTCCGCCGAGGGATTCGTAGTGCCGTTGAAGAGCATGTGTTCGATGAAGCGCGAAACGCCGTTCTGCCGGCCGGTTTCGCGGCGCGACCCGGCGCCGATCCGGACGCCTACGGGTATTTGGGCCCAAGTTCATTCGATGTCGCGCACGGACGTGGCGGTGTGTGGCGTGAATGAAAAATGAGGCTCCGTTGCGAGCCGCTCTGATTAGAATACAACTTCGGGACGCGGGCTTAAGCCGGCTTTAGCCGGCGCCGGGATCGGACAGGGGCCGCGATATACGACCCGCTGGCGTTATCGCACCGGCGCGGGCGGGAGCACAAATTGGAACACGGTGCCCTGGTTGTGTACCTGGTTGCCGGACACGCCGCCACCGAAGGTGGTCGTGCCGTAGAGGTTGCCATCCGGGCCGAAAGTCACGGCGTTAGGAAACGCCCCGGTGAGCCCGCCCGTGAACACATATAGCGTGGTGTAGGTCCAGGGCTCTCCAGGGGACGATGGCGGTATCAGCTCCCAAATCGTACCGGTGCCCCCATCGGGTCCCACCGAGCCGCCGCCCGCGTTGGCGGTGCCGTAGAGGACACCCCCCGGCCCGAGGACGGGCGGTGAGGTAGGTGTAGTCCCGTCGTTTCCGGGGTCGCCGGTGAAGGTGTGTAGTATCGTCTCGGTCCAGGCGCCGCCCGGCGCGGTGGGGGGACTGAGTTGGAAGACGGAACCGCAACCGTTGGAGCAGTACCGCGAGTTGGTGTTGCCCATGGTGGTGCCGTAAAGAACTCCGTTGGGGCCGAGCACGACGCCGTTGGGGAGGCCGGCGTCCCCCGGCTGTGAACCGAATTCATAGAGGATCGATTCGCCCCACGGCTCGCCCGGCGCCGCTGGTGGGCTTAGCTGAAACGCTGTGCCCGCGTAGAGGCCTCCATATTTAGTCACGCCGTAGAGCGTTCCGTCGCGGGCTATTACCAGCCCACCCTGCGGACAGATACCATCCCCGAGGTAACCGCTGAAAGCGTAAAGCACAGTCTCAGTCCAGGTAGCGCCGGGCGCAGCCGGAGGGCTAAGGCGGAACACGATACCGTTGGGATAAGGGGCTGGACCGCCTGCGCAGGCGGTGCCAAGCAGTGAGTGGTCAGACCCAAAGACGAGGGCCCCTGTCGCATTTTGCGCGTCACCATTTAACCCTGTGAAGACCTTCAGGACTGTCTCTACTCGCTTGCCGCTGCCGCCGGAGGGTTTCAGTTGGTAGACGCTCTCGTAGGTGAGACCATAGAGTGCCCCGTCGGGCCCGAAGAGGGGCGGCCCGCTTGGCTGGGCGTCGCCGACCTGCTTGCTAAAGCTGTGCAGCACGGATTCCGTCCATGCGCCGCCGGGTGACGTGGGGGGAACCAGGCCGTACAGCACTCCAATGTTGGAGGCTCCGCCAAAAAGCGTAGTCCCGTAGACTGCGCCATTGGAACCAACAAGCACCCCGGTCAAAGGCTGGTAGCCGAGCTCGTTCTTAGAGAACGCGTGGAGCGTGTTCAGCGTCTGTCCTTGAGCCGCAAATACCATGAAGAGGCCTGTGAGCACGCTTGAACTCACGATCTTACTTAGGAACATGCTTCCTACTCCTTTTAAGGGACCAGCGAGCCCCGGCTGAGTGAACAGCCCGACACGCCGGTTGTATGCCATTGGGAAAGGACCGCTGCCAGACTGCTACTGGCCAGACTATATTGATGGTTTTGCATCGCTGTCGTAACCATGGCGAGAACGGTGTCGTCCTGGCCGTTGTCAGGCGGTAGCGACGCGCATGCTCCCAGAATCTCGGTTCCGTACAGCGAGGCGTCCTTGACACCCTGTGCTGAGAGGTATGAGAGCAGCGACGGGAAGAAGGCCTGGTTCAAGGCGTTCCATGAGCATGACTGTAGACCGACTATGGCGCATCCCTGGCCGGTTCCGGCCACACCTATACCACTCGGCAACGCCGCTGCCGTACGTCGGCCCGGCGCCGGAGTTGATCGTTATGTTGAAAACCACGCGGCCAGCCCCCACGATCCCGTTTGGTTGTGCTGCTGGCTCACCCGGGGGCCAGAGTGCTGACCGTACTCATCTTGTGATGACAAATACCATGGCTGGCCTCCGCCGTCAAGTTTTTTAGTCCACCGGTGGTACTGTCCCTCCAGCGAACGATCTGGCGACTTACTCCTGAAAGCAAGCTACACTTCCGATTTAACAGGTTGGATTCGAAGTAACTTTAGAATCGAAGTCGAACTGTCCATGGCCCAGACACGCAGCACTGCAGAGAGGGGAAATGTCGCGTCGCGCGTCGCGCTGTCGTGTGGCGGCGCGACGAAGCTTCTTGGATGCTGGCCGGCTGGCCATACCCAGGGCATCGAAACCGGGCCCCAGATTGGCGCTCGATGCGGGCACGCGTAGGGTGAACCAGGACATAGACATTATTGTAGCCGCGCGTTCCGCATCATAATGAAGGGACCTATGTTCGAGCGCTTCACGGAACCGGCGCGCCGCACCATATTCTTCG
>DATJYO010000084.1:0-2025 GCA_035499555.1 Bryobacteraceae bacterium | reverse complement strand
CGGCAACATCACCAGTGCCGGCGGGAACCGGAACATTCAGTTCGGCGCGAAACTGCAATTCTGAGGCATTGGCCGCGGGCCCGATCAGGCTTTCCAGACCGTTCCCTGGCGCCACGCCAGGTTAGCAAGATGCGCGGCGCGAGCGATGGCCACGGCGGGCGTGATCGGGGCGTTCGGCGTTTTGCGGCTTCGCACGCAGTCAAGGAAGTTCTGGATGTGAGCGACCGTGCCGTCGGCAGCCGATTTCACGGCGATCTCCGGCTCCGGCAAATGCGTCAATTCGCGTTGCACTTTGCCTTCGGGGTACACGGCAAATCCGTCGCGATTCAGCTTCATCATGGCGCGGTGGCCGCGGAAGACGATGTTCCCGCCTTCGAGCGAGCCATTCAAAGCGCCGTTGTAAACGGTCGTGAATCCCCGGTACTCCCAGGCTGCGTTGATGGTGTCGGGGCATTCGAATTGAGGCAGCGCGTTGCGATTTCCAGTGGCCTGGGCGGTTAGCGGCGAGTACTGCTCAAAGTACCACTGCACAACATCGCCGAAGTGGGAGTACAAGTCCGTCAAATGGCCGCCGCCGAAATCCCAGAACCAGCGCCACCGCGTACAGCGCAGCGCATCGAACGGCTGATCCGGCGCTGAGCCGAGAAACCGCTTCCAGTCGATCTTCGATGCATCCAGCTTCGGCGGGGTCTGCTGGTTGACCACATAGTCCTGATACCAGGAAGTCAGGACCAGCGAGATCTGTCCGAGCGTGCCTCCCGCGACCATCTCCCGCGCTTGAATAAAGTGCGGCCAACTGCGCTGCTGATATCCCACCTGCACGATCTGCCTGGAGCTCAGCACGACCTTTTCAACCCGCTCGCCTTCCTCGATCGTGTGGCTCACCGGTTTTTCCACGTACACGTCTTTGCCCGCTTTCACCGCGTCCATCGTCATGGGCACGTGCCAGTGGTCCGGAGCACCGATCACCACGCCGTCGATGTCGTTGCGCTCGAGCACTTCCCGGTAGTCCAGATAGTCCCTGCCGCCGGGAGCGAACCTCTCCTTCGCCGCCAGGCGTCGGGTCTCGGCGACATCGCAGACCGCCAAGATTTCGGTGTTTTCCGCCTTGGCCACCAGGCCAAGCAGGTAAGTGGCGCGTCCGCCGACGCCCAGGCCGGCGATGCGGATGCGTTCGTTCGCGCCGAAGATCCGGCTGTAGGAAGCAGCGGTCCAGGCCGCGGAGGCTTTCAGAAGGTCACGTCGTTGCATCGTTTTGACTCCCATGGGTGCTTTCCGGCATTCTATCGCCGGCCGGTCTGTCATGGCGCCTTCCCTGATGATACCGGGAATGCCGTTTCGTGAGCCGTGAAGCGCGGCTGCTACAGTAAAGTCTTGCATGGGAATCACGGCGCCATTACTGGCCACGATCGTCGGAATCGGCGGAGCTCTGCTCGGCCTCTGGCTCACCGGCCTGCGCAAGCGCGCCCGTGCCGTCGTGCCGTTCAGTGCCGGCGTCCTGCTCGGCGTGGCGCTTTTCGGGCTTGTGCCTGAGCTGGCCGGCGAGCTTGGATGGCCCGTCAGCACCGCTCTCTTCGCCACCGGATACGGCGCGCTGCTGCTGATCAATCGTTACGTGTATCGGGTCTGTCCGACGTGCGCTCACGATCACGACCACAACGCGTGCACCACGGAGCTGCACGGATTCGCCGGTCCCTTGATCGCCGCCGCCGCCCTGCACAGCCTTCTCGACGGCTGGAGCATCGCTACCGTGGAGCTTGCCGTGCCCCTCGGGCTGCGCGTGGCCGTGCCGCTCGCCATCGCCCTGCACAAAGTCCCCGAGGGAATCGCGCTCGGCGGAATCCTGCGGGCCAGCGTGGGATCCCGCGGCCGGGCCACCGCGTGGGCAATTGCGGCGGAAGGATCCACATTGGCCGGTGGCGCCCTCGGGCTCGCGGTGGGCCCGAGCCTGGGCACCCAATGGATCACCTATCCGCTCGGCTTCGCCGCCGGCTGGATTTTCTATCTCGGGTATCACGCCGTGCA
>DATJYO010000083.1:0-10153 GCA_035499555.1 Bryobacteraceae bacterium | reverse complement strand
AAGAACCTGGACCCCGCGGAGGTGAACCGGGCAGCCGCCTCGGCGGCCATGGGCGTTGCACACATTTTCCGCGCTTACACGCGCGAGCAGCTTGCGTCGGGAGCGGTTTCCGGCGACCAGGTGAGCCGCCGCATCGAGAACAGCTTCAACGTGCGGCGCAGTCCGGATGTGCAGTTCGTCCCCGAACCGTATTGGATCGTTTCGGGGGCGGTCACCAGTCACGGTTCGCCCTTCGGCTACGATTCGCATGTGCCCGTAATTTTTATGGGAGGGGGAATCAAGGCCGGCGAATACGACCAGTCGATCGCGGTGAACGACATTGCGCCCACGCTGGCCACGATTCTGAAGGTGGAGACGCCGAGTGGATCCGTGGGCCGGGTATTGAGCGAGATGTGGTAGCGGCTAGTGCGAGATCTCTTCGCGGCTGAAGGTCAGGTCGCGATCCAGCACTAGTTCCATCGTGGTTCCCGCGGGCAGGACGGGTTCGGGCTTCTTGTGGAAGACGCCGGCCAGGCCGGCGGCAACTCCGGCAGCCGCTCCGATCCCCATGCCGGTGATGGGATGACCCGCGGCGGCTCCGGCGAGGCCGCCGACGCCGGCTCCAATGGCCCCACCTTCGGCGCCGCGGCGCACATCCCCTCCATCGCCGTTGGTCGCCAACTTTCCTTCCTTGGCGCCGTCCGGCCGCGAAAGCAGGTCGCGCGTCACACCGTTCGGCAGCGTGATGGAGTCGAAGCGGATATAGAGCTCGCCTTTGCCATCGCCCTTGGCGGGCTTGGTGGCGATGATGGTGCCAGCGACATCGCTGCCGCGGGGGATGACCACCCGATTGTTCGCCGCTACCGGAACCGACGTGCGCAGGTAGACGTGATCACCCTGCTGCGACTTCTTGGTATTCAGCGCGTTCAGGAGACGCAGGAGGACGTGCGTGCCCGCCGGGACGACATAGACGTCGGCGGAAGGAGCGGCGGCCGCAGGGACTGGCCGCGTGATCAATACAGGCTCGGCCTGCCTGGGAGCTGGATTGGGAGCGGCGGCCGAAACAGGGGCAGGCGTTAGCGTGCTGCCCGCGCGCCGGTAGACCAGGGTGCCTTCGGCCTCTCCGCCGGACCGCACCACCTGGCGGGTAATGGTCAGCAGGGCGCGGTCGGCCGAGAGACGCCAGCGGTCCATCACGGTGTAATTTTGCGCACCGGAGACCAGAGTGTTGACCAGCAGGGCGGCACCCTCCCACTTGGCGACGCTGTTGCGCTCCTCACGCCCGATCCGGTAATGGCTTTCGCCGCCGGCCAGGTTGTAAGACCATGTGATGTTGTCGCCGTCGATGGCTGCCGAACAATGGAGACGCGCATCGTCCTGCGTGACGGTCAGGACAGACTCCGGCTCCGCGCCCAGGGCACGAGTATTACTGCGCTCGTAAACCAGAATCCAATTGCCGGAAAAATCCCGTTCCGGAGAGGCCGCGGGAAGAGAAGTTACCACGCTGCAGGCCAGCAGCACGCAAGAGATAAGGCGCAGCATGCTGTTCTTATGCTACCACTTAGTCCAGTTCGGCCGCGTTGATCTCGATCACGTGATGGTCCGGATCGAGGACGTAGATCTGCGGAAAACCGGCGGTGGCGTGCGGTTGCAGGCGCATGCGGAGAGGATCGAGCTCGCCGGCATCCTCGCGGTAGCCCTTGGAGCGGAGAAAGTCCACAGCCTCGCGGTAACTGGTAACGCGCACGGCGAAGTGGCTGTCCCGGGTGTCGATGCCCCGTTCGCCGCGAAAAGTGGCGCCGTTGTGCACGATGAGGTGAAGCTGCTGGGAGCCGCCCACGGCGAACCAGGCTCCGCCAAAGGAGAAAGGCGGGCGTTCGATTTCGGAAAGGCGGAGGATGTCGCGGTAAAAGGCGCGGGAGCGGTCGAGGTCGGTGACCGTGAGGCTGACGTGATGGAGGAGAGCGATCTGCATGGATTCAGGATACCGGCAGAGCCACGGCGTGGACAGAGTAGAATGAAAAACTAGCCATGGACCGGAAGGTCACACCTACTTCGCTGGAAACGGTGGCGGAAACCGCACTCATCGCGGCTGCCGCTGCGGCAGCTCCGGCGTCCGACATTTCGCAGCTTACGTCGTCGTCTTCGTCCGTAGTCGAAGAAGGGCGCTTCGCCCCAGGAACTCTGCTGGGCGGGCGCTATCGCATCCTCGGACTGCTCGGGCGCGGCGGGATGGGCGAGGTGTATCGCGCCACGGACCTCATGCTGGGACAAGCCGTCGCGCTGAAGTTCCTGCCGGAAGAGGCGTGCCAGAACTCCCGGCTACTGGAACGGTTCCACGGCGAGGTGCGCGTGGCCAGGCTGGTGTCCCATCCCAATGTGTGCCGGGTGTTCGACATCGGCGAGGTGGATGGGACTCCGTTCATCTCCATGGAGTACGTGGACGGCGAGGATCTCGCGTCGTTGCTGCTGCGCATCGGCCGTCTGCCGGCGGATAAGGCGATGGAGACCGCCCGCAAGCTGTGCGCGGGGCTGGCTGCAGCGCACGATCGCGGAGTAATCCACCGGGATTTCAAGCCGCAGAACATCATGATCAACAAGCGCGGCGACGCGGTGATCATGGATTTCGGCCTGGCAGCCATTTCGGACCAGCTTTCCGGCGCCGAAGTGCGCAACGGCACTCCGGCTTACATGGCGCCGGAACAGCTCAAGGGCGCGGGCGTCACGCACCGCAGCGACATCTACGCGCTGGGGCTGGTGCTGTACGAGCTGTTCACCGGCAAGAAGCCGTACGACGCGAAGACGCTGCAGCAGCTCATCGACCAGCAGGAATCGGCGCAGTTGACCAGCATGACGTCGATTGCGTCCGATATCGACCCGGCGGTGGAGAGAATCATTCGCCGCTGCCTCGATCCGGACCCGCTGAAGAGACCGCCGAACGCTCTGTCAGTGGCAGCGGCTCTGCCCGGCGGCGACCCGCTGGCCGCGGCGCTGGCCGCGGGAGAGACGCCGTCCCCTGAAATGGTGGCCTCGGCCGGCAAGGTTGAAGGGCTGCCGCGAAAATACTCCATTCCCTGCCTCGCCGTGGTGGCCATCTGCCTCTTCGCGTGCACCTGGTATTACGCGCACCGCCGCGCGTTCATGCAGGCGCCGCTGGAGAATCCGCCAGAGGTGCTGGCGCACGAAGCCCGGCAAGTGGCGTCATCGTTCGGCTATCCACAGCGGCCGGCCGATTCCGCCGTCTGGCTGGAGCACCGCTTCGAACTGATGGAGTACCTGACCCGGATGAAGGGTGGTTGGAATTGGAGCTCCTGGCTGCAGTCGGAAGCGCCGATCCAAGCCGCGTATCGGGAAAGCCCGCGGCCGTTGGTGGCCCATCCGGATGGCCGCGTGGACAGCCGTAATCCGCCGCCGATTTCCCCGGGAATGATCGACGAACAGCTCGATGGGCACGGCCGGCTGCTTCTCTTTCGCGCCGTCCCGGACAACTCGCCGGCGCTCGCGCCCGCGATCGATCCCGACGTGGTGTTCCGCGCCGCGCATCTCGACCCGAGGAGCTTTCAGGAAGTGCCGCCCACACTGGTTCCGGCGCATGCCAGCGACGTCATTCGGGCCTGGAAGGGGCAGCACCCGGTCCTCCCCAATACGGAAATCAAGGTCGAAATCGCGTGGTGGAAAGGACGCGTTACCGAAGCCCAGCTTGTCTATCCCTACATGCATCCGGCGGGAGCGGGCCCGGCCAGCGCTCCCTGGACCGAGCGGGTGCAGCGGATCATGAACCTGGTGGTGGAGATCATCGGCGCGATTCTGATCGCGCTGATCGCCCGCCGCAACTGGAAACTGGGGCGCACAGACCGCAGCGGCGCGTTGCGGATCGCGGCGGCCCGGCTGCTGATCGGCCTGGTGGCCTGGGCCGGTGTGATGCATCCCATCGCAGGCCAGAACATGGCCGACCTTTTCGAATCCGCGGCTGCCGACCTTCTGGGCACCGCGGCGGTTCTCTGGCTGCTGTACCTGGCAATCGAGCCGGCGATCCGTGCAAAGTATCCGCATGCGATGGTGACCTGGAACCGCCTACTGGCGGGACGCTGGCTGGATGCGCAGGTCTGGTCGCACGTACTCATCGGGGCCGCGCTCGGTTGCGTCATCTGGATGTGGTTCATCCTTCCGGATGTGGTGGTGTCCACCGGAAGACTGGGGGAAGGCGGCAACCTCTATTTCCTGCTGGGAACTCGAGCATGGATCGGAATGCACGCGGACAGACTGGCGAACGCGCTGCAGGTGGGGCCGATGGTGTTTGCCGTGATTTGCGGCATCCGGCGGCTGGTGCGGATGGACCTGCCGGCTGCGCTGGCCACCGCGCTGATCTTCACCTTCGCGTTCGAAAGCGACGTCTACAACCAGCGAGGGATCGACCTGATGATTGCGATCGGGTTGTTCCTGTCGGTGTATACAGTGGTGGCTTACGTTCTCATGCGCCTCGGGCTGGTGGCGACCATCGCGCTGATCTTCTTCGTCAACAGCTTCAGCGGACTGTGGCTGGGGACCGATTGGACCACGTGGTACGCGCCGACCGGCGTGGCAACGCTCACGCTTTTGTTTGGCATCGCCCTATTCGCCTTCTGGCGCTCCTTAGGCGGACGGGAACTGCTGGGCAGCGGCGAAGACCTTGCCATGTGAACGACTGGCCTGTCACTTGCTTTCATACCGTGCAGGAGGAGCAAAAATGCTTCGTAAAGGTCTGATCGCCTGTGCGATTGCCACAATGCTGACTGCCGGCGTGGGACTGGCCAAGGTGCGCGTGTACGTCGGGACAGCGCCGCCGGCGGCGGTCGTCGAAACCATGCCGCCGTCGCCGGGCGCCGGCTACGTCTGGACTCCGGGGTATTACAACTGGAACGGGGGATCGTATGCCTGGGTCGGCGGCCGGTGGGTAACGCCGCCACGCGGTCACCATCGCTACGAGTCCGGCCGCTGGCAGCGCGATAAAAAGGGCTGGTATTACCGGGACGGAACCTGGCGGTAAGCGAATGTTGGGGCCGGCCAATGCCGGCCCCGCACTCTTAAACCCACCACGCCGCGGCGGGCTGCTGCTTCATGACGATTCCGTTAAGGAACGAGGCAGCCTTCGTCAGGCCCTCTTCCGGCGAGAGCAGGCTGTCTTCGTGCTCGATTGAGAGCACGTAGTCGTAGCCGAACATGCGCAAGGTGGAGGCGAACTCTTTCCACCATTCCGCGCCGTGGCCGTAGCCGCACGTACGGAAGATCCAGGCGCGGTTGCGCTCGTCGGTATAGCTCTTGGTATCGAGCACGCCCGTGAGCGGAAGGTTGCGATCGTAGATCTGGGTATCTTTGGCGTGGACGTGGAAGATAGAGTCGCCCAGGATGCGGATGGCGGCAATCGGGTCGATCCCCTGCCAGAACATGTGGCTGGGATCGTAGTTGCAGCCGATGGTCGGGCCGGCGATGGAGCGCAGCTTCAGCATGGTCTCCGGGCTGTAGACAACGAAGCCGGGGTGCATTTCGATCGCGACTTTCACGCCGTGATCGGTGGCAAACTTCGCATGCTGCGTCCAGTAGGGTGTCACGACTTCGTCCCACTGCCACTTCAGAATTTCCAGGTAATCCGGCGGCCACGGGCAGGTGACCCAATTGGGCCACTTGGCGTTCGGCGAATCGCCGGGGCAGCCGCTGAAATCGATGACCACGGGCACGCCCAACTTTTCGGCGAGCCGGATGGTTTTACGGCTGGTTTCCTGATCTTTTTTGGCGCGATCCTGATCGGGATGCAGCGGATTGCCGTGGCAGCTCAACGCGCTGATGGAGAAGCCGTGGTCATTCAGCTTCTTCTTGAACTCGATCAGCTCCGTAGCATTGTCGAGCATCGAGAGCTTGCAATGGGCGTCGCCGGGATAATTGCCGGTGCCGAGCTCGACCGTGTCGACATTGTTGCTCTTCAGCTTCTTCAGTACGTCTTCGAGGGACAACTGCGATAGTAGAGGGGTAAAGACGCCGACTCTCACGTGGGCCTCCAGTTTAGATTTTCAAATGTAGAATAGCACCGAAATACAGACCGTTCCGACGATATCATCCGCATTGCGAACAACGCTCGACTCGGAGCCGCGGCCGTAAGGGAGCGGTGGCTGCTGCTTCGCCAGCGGCCCTGGCCACCGCGGCCACCGCTCCCTTACGGTCGCGGCTCTGTTTCGAACCGCAGGCACGCCCGCCCGAGGTAGATCTCGTCCCCCGGCCGCAGCTTTTCCCCGCGCCGATTCCCCGACGGCACATCGATCGAGCGCCCATCCCGAAACACGCGGGTGCCGAACTCGCTGCCGTCGTCGCAGATGCGGTAATCCGGGCCTTCGCGCTTGATATGTGCGTGGCGCCGCGAGACGGTGCCATTAGCCTCGTCGCCGCCTTCTTCAAAGACGACGTCGTTGCGCCGGGTGACGCGCTGATCGGTATCCATCAGCTCGGCCATTCGGCCAAGATTGGTGCGCACCTTTTCCAATGTGTATTCCGGCTCCACTGCCCTGCCCTTGGCAACTACGAGCCGGGCGGGAACAGCCGGCTCCGCGGCGGGCCCGGCAACCGCGGCGGAAGTCTCCGTGGGCTTGGTCGAGTACTCGATCTGGAATGTCCGATCCCCGGTCTCAGCCGTCGTCACCTCGACGGTGAAGCCCTTCGGGAGCTCACAGCCGGCGGCCGTGAGGGCCTCCACGATATCGCTGTTCAGGCGCTCGCCGAAGGCACTCTCCAGCACGGCGCGACGGCCGGGATCGGCGGCGACGAGAGTGACGGCCAGGCGCGCATAGGGGAAGACCCGCTGGCCGCGGGCCACAGTTTCGACGTGCGTCTCGACCTCTTCCAGGATGGCGCGATGCAGCGAAATCAGGTCGTCGGCCTCAGCCGGGCCGAACATGCGCTCCGTCCACTTGCGGAAGCCGCGCTCGATAGTCTTTTCGATTTCGGAGAACAGGCTCATGGGTGAATCAGCCCCAGCTTGGCCGCCGCGTTGACGATGTCCGCCGCCGCGGGGGCCGCGGCCGTACCGCCGTAAACTCCATTCTCCACCAGAACCGAGAAGGCGATCTTCTTCCCGCCGCCGCCATAAGGCGCAAAGCCGATGAACCATGCGTGCGAGGGCGCATCGGCGAGTTCGGCGGTGCCAGTTTTGCCGGCCATCGGCACCGAGGCGGCGGCGCGCCGGCCGGTACCCTGGGTGACCACCTCGCGCATGAATTTGCCGAGAGTCTGCGCGGCATCCGCCGGGAGCACGGGCTGGGCAGCCCCAGTGCGGGCGTTGGTTTCATCGGTGATCCAGCGGCCCTGCGGCATCGATCCGCCGTTGGCGACGGTAGCCGCCACGCGAGCCATCTGAAATGGCGAGGCCACCACCTGCCCCTGACCGTACGAAGATTGCGGAAGGGTCTTCTTCAACTGGGCGGCAGTGTTGGGCGAAGCAGCGAGAATGCCGAGCAGGTTGGCGGTGTTCCAGAGCGGCTCGGCGCCCACGTTGTACGTGCCGAGCTGCGCAAAATATGCGTTGCAGGAGACCACGATGCCGTGCTCCATATCGACGGTGCCGTGCGGAGCGGCGTCCTGAACGTCGTCGCGGATCGGGCGGTTGGAACCCTTGATGAAATTGCCGACGCGTCCGTCCGGCAGGCGGACGCACTGGTAGGACTGATGGGCCAGTTGCGGATCCTTACGCAGCGCGGCCATGGCGGTCACGATCTTGAACGTCGAGCCGGGCGGATACAAACCGTAGCGGGCACGGTCGAGGTAAGGGTTGGGAGCGTCTTCCTGCGCCGGCTGGTCGGGATTAGCAGGCGAAAGCGCCTGCCCCACTTGCACCTCGGGCGGCAGAGGCAGACTGACGGCGGCGAGCAGATCGCCGGTCGAGGGGTCCATCACGACTGCTGCGCCCTTGTCCTGATGCGCCGCTTGCAGCTGCTTGCGCAGCGCCGCGGCCACCTGCACCTCCAGCCGCGCGTCGATCGACATGTGGACGTTGCGAGGCCGGTCCAGCACCTTGCGGACCGCCGGGTTCTGCGGCTCGTAGCGGTACCGCACGAGCGGCACCAGCTCGCGATAGTCGTAGCGCAGCACGCGCTCAGGCTGACCGGTCTTCGGGTTCTTTACCTCGACGATGGACGGCCGCTCGTCGTAGCCGCGCAGGCGCCGCGCCGAATCGCGCTCGACGAAAGACGTGTTGCTGGCGCCCCAGCGCGTGCGCGTGCGGAGATCGCCGAGCAGGTCGAACATCAGGCTGCCGAACGGGTAGTGCCGGTTCTCCGTCTTGGAACAGGCGGTGTCGATATCGATTCCAAGCTGGCGGTAGTCCGCGCGATGTTTTTCGAGCTCGTTCCAATCGCTGGTGGCCAGAGGAAGGCCGTTGCGGTCATAGATCGTGCCCTTGGGAATCTCGCGCATGACGTTCTGAAAACGCGGATTGTATTGGTAGCGCCGCGCGCCATCGGCCTGCACCACCAGCGTACCTTCGCCCATGATCGGAGCGCTTCGGACCACCTGGACGTAAGCCGCCTTGGCGAGGACAAGGGCGCCACCGGCAGCGAAGATCAGCGCGGCAACCGCCACGGGGATGCGGAAGGGCCGCCCACGTTCTTCGTCGCCGCCGCGCGCCGAGATCGCCAGCAGAATTCCGATGACTGCGAAGTTGGCCAGCATGGCAGAGCGGCCGTAGCTGAGGAACGGCGTAACCACGCCGGAAAGCGGCATGACGCCGAGAGCGCCGCCGGAAATCAGCAGGATCTGCAGCGCGGTGGCGGCGGCAAAACCGGCTGCGAGGAAAAATTCGTAGTCGCTGCGAGCGCGGAGTGCGGCGCGGAGAGCGCGATAGACGATGAACCCGTAGAGCGCGAAGACCGCGGCAATACCGAGGAAACCCCATTCCTCGCCGAGCGCGGCCAGGATCAGATCCGTGTGCGCCGCGGGAACTACCTGCGGGTCGCCTAATCCGATTCCCATGCCGGAGACGCCGCCGGTCGCGAACGCCCAAAGCGAGTGCGCCAGCTGGTCGCCGCCGTGCACGATGTTGTTCCACGGCGAAAGCCACATGGAAACGCGGTCACCCACCGTGTGCGGGATTCCGATTTCGTAGCCCGAGAAGAACCCAAGGCACACCAGAGCCAGGCCAAGCGCCGGTACAAACGCGCTGCCGCGCGCGATTCCGTAGAGCACCAGAAAGACGCAGGCGAAAACCAGCGCCGGACCCATATCTTTCTGTAGGAAGAAGAACAGCACCGATAACGCAACGCAGGCCAGAACCGGGATGGTGTACTCCACGGGCGGAACGTCGACGCGGCTGGTGAGCTTCGCGAGCGAAGCACGCGTTTCGCGGGCGTGGCGCAGGACGTCCCAACGGCTGCCGAAATATCCGGCCAGGAAGAAGACCAGCAGGATGCGGATGATCTCGACGGGCTGGAAGCCGAAGAGGTTGACCTTGGCGTCGCTGGTGCCCGGCCCGTGACCGAACGCGACGAGCAGAACGGAAAGCACGAAGCTGCCGATCAGCGGCACGAACGCCGATTTGCTGAATCGTTTGGTGTAATCGATGCCGCTGAGAGCCGCCAGCACCACGCAGCCCACCACGACGCCCTGCGCAAAATCGACAAAGAGCAGCTGATCGCGGAGGGGGTCGCGCAGGCTCACCATGAGGACGAGCCCCATACCGCAGAGCAGGAGCGTGGCGGGCAGAAGCGCCTGATCGCCTTTCGAGCCGCGAAGGCTGAGCCACAGATGCGCTGCAAGAAATCCCGCGAAGAACAGCAGAGTCCAAAGCTGAAAAGCACGATGAAACTGCGCCGGCCGGCGGACCACGAAGGCGGGCTTCAGTTCGCGAAACTGGTCGCCGGTGAGCGCCGGGCGGATGCGCCCCACGTTGGGGAGCCCGCCCGAGAGGTCATAGATTTTGCGCGCGGCGTCCTCGCGCTCCTTCTGGTTGGGGATGATGGTCGTGAGCGCCGGCAGCAGGTCTTCGCGGGTACTGAGCTCGTTCAGGTTGAGGAGCTTTTTGGCGGAAAGTTGCCGCTGGGCCTCGACCAGTTCCGGGGCCTTGGAGCCACTCACAAAGTAGAGCCCGGCGGCAACCAGGATGCCGGCACCGAGCATCCAACCAAGCTCGCGAACGCGCCACGAACGACGTGTGCGG
>DATJYO010000082.1:0-63547 GCA_035499555.1 Bryobacteraceae bacterium | reverse complement strand
CGCTCATTTCTATACGCCCAGCGGACGCCTCATCCAGCGCGACTACTCGAACCGCTCGTTCTACGATTACTACTTCCATAAGGACGACAACGCGCGCAACCCACAGGATGTGAAAATGACCGACGCCGGCCGCACGGTTTATGGCGGCGGCGGCATCACCCCCGATGAAAAATATACGCCGCCCAAGCTCGATCATCTCCAGATCGCGCTGCTCTCGCGGTCCGCTTTCTTCAACTTCTCGCGCAATTATTTCGGCCAGCATGACACCAAGCTGCCCAAGGGCTGGTCGCCGGATCTCACCGTCCTCAACGATTTCCACGATTTTCTGCTGAAGCAGAACTACACGTTCACGGAAGCCGAATTCACCCAGGATCACGATTGGATCATGCGTGACCTCAAGGACGAGATGTACAAGACCGCCTTCAACCTGGACGAAAGCGAGCGGGTCTCTATCGAGAGCGATCCGGAAGTGGAACGGGCGGTGGATGCCATGCCCAAAGCCAAAGCTCTGCTCGATACGGCGCGCAAGATCGTCGTCGAGCGGATGCGGACGGAGCCCGTGCTGGCCCGGTGAATCGAGCCCCGCAGGTCTTCGTCCTGGATGCCGGCGGACAATATTGTCATTTAATCGCCCGTAAGGTTCGCGATCTGGGTGTCTATTCCGAGGTCCGCGCCAGCGAAACGCCCGCTGCGGAGCTGGCCGGCGCCAGGGCCTTGATCATTTCCGGCGGTCCCAACAGCGTCTACGATCCCTCCAGCCCCACCGTCGATCCCGCCATTTTTCGGAGCGGCGCCTGCGTCCTGGGAATCTGTTACGGCCAGCAACTCATGGCGCACCTGCTGGGTGGAACCGTCCAATTGGGACAGAAGGGCGAATACGGACTGGCCACCCTGGAACTGGACGGCTGCGCCGGCCCGCTATTTGAAGGCATCTCCGGCCCGCAACAGATCTGGATGAGCCATCGCGACCTGGTTAGCGCCGCGCCCCCCGGATTCTCCGTCCTGGGCCGCACCGCCACCTGTTCCATCGCCGCCATCGCCGAGCCCGCCCGCGGATTATACGGCGTGCAATTCCATCCGGAAGTGGTGCACACCACCCGCGGCCGCCAGATCCTCTCCAATTTCCTGTTCCAGATCTGCCATTGCACGTGCGACTGGGATCCGCGCCATCGCGTCCCCCAGATCGAAGCGGAAATTCGCCAGGCCGTGGGCGATCGCAACGTCTTTTTCTTCGTCAGCGGCGGCGTGGACTCGACCGTTGCCTGGGCCCTCTGCCAGCGCGCCCTGGGCGAAGGCCGCGTGCGCGGCGTGTACGTGGATACCGGCCTGATGCGCGAAGGCGAAACCGACTACGTGCGCCGCATGCCCGGCCTGACCGTCGAATCGGCCGAGTCGCAGTTCCTCGGCGCCCTCGCTGCCGTCCGCGATCCCGAACAGAAACGCCACATCATCGGCGAAGAATTCGTGCGCGTCCAGGAGCGCATCATCGAATCCTGCCATCTGCTCGACGGCCACTGGATTCTCGGCCAGGGCACCATCTATCCCGATACCATCGAGTCCGGCGGCACCGAGAAAGCCGCGGTCATCAAGACTCACCACAATCGTGTGCCCGGGATCCAGCGGCTGATGGAAGCCGGGCGTATCGTGGAACCGTTGCGGTCTTACTACAAGGACGAAGTGCGCGAGATTGGCCGCGAGTTGGAGCTGCCCAACGAGATCCTGGACCGCCACCCGTTTCCCGGGCCTGGCCTCGCCATCCGCTGCCTCTGCGCCGATGCCGATGCCGCAGTCACCGCCACCGCCGAAGGCTGTCTGCTGCCCGTGCATTCCGTCGGCGTGCAGGGCGATAGCCGTACCTACGCGCCGGTCCTGTCCATCGAATCCCTGGACCACGCCCGCGCCACCGAGTTGATCAACCGCATCTCCGGCGTCAACCGCGTGATCGCCCGGGTGCGGACCGCCGCCCCGTTATCCGCCCTCCAGGTACGCGCCTCCAGCCTGACGCCCGAACGCCTGTCCCGTCTGCGCCGCGCCGACGCCATCGTCCGCCGGCTCTCGCATGCCAGCGGCTTCGATGCGCATGTCTGGCAGTTTCCGGTCGTCCTGATCCCCCTCGGCACCGCTGCCGCGCCCGATTCCGTGGTCCTGCGCCCCATCGACTCCGTGGATGGTATGACCGCCCAGTCCGTCGCCATGCCCGCCGATCTGCTGCATGCGATCTCCACCGAGCTGATGGCGCTCCCCGGCATCGGCGGCGTCTTTTACGATTTGACCCACAAGCCCCCCGCCACCATCGAGTGGGAATAATTCTATGGCGTGAAAGAGTAGATGGTGCCGCAGTTGCACCCAGGTGCCATAGGCCCGATGGAGGTGGTTCCGTAGAGCACCTGTCCGATCGCCAGCAGCCCGTTTCCCAAGCCTCCGTCGCTTCCGTTGGTGAAGATGTGAAGGGTTGGGGCGGTCCAGCCTGTGCCCGTGGCCGGCGGCAGAAGGTGATAGATGACGCCGTAGTAGGCTCGCTGACCGGTGTTCGCGGCGCCGTAGAATCCTCCGCTGCCGTCGGGCACCAGATTGCCTTCCGGACCAAACCAATTGGGAGTGAAGCGGTAGAGTACCTCTTCGCTCCAAGTGCTACTGCCGGCCGGCGGAGGCGTCAGGCTGAACGCAACCCCGCATCCAGTCGTATTCGCGCAATCCGAGCGATACGAACCCCCGCCCGTGGCCGTCCCGTAAAGGACATCCTGGTATGCGGTGAGGCTGTTAGGATACCGGCCGTCGCCCGCCGTGGCTCCTTGAAATGCGTACAGGACGTGCTCGTTCCACGCTTGTCCGGCAGCGGAGGGGGGAACCAGCTCGAAGACCGTGCCGCAGCCGGGTTGGCCGCACGCGGCGACCCCTCCGTCCAGCGAGACGCCGTAATAATTTCCACTGCCGGCGCGCAGGAAGTAGGTCGGTCCGGCGCTGTCCGCACCGCCCTGGAACATGTACAGCGTCCGTTTGGTCCAGGGGCCGCTTCCGCTGGTGGGTGGGCTGAGTTCGAATAGGGTGCCGCACCCGGACCCGGAACAGCCCGGGGTCCCGCCCGCCGCGGAGGGTGGCGCCAGCGCATAGACCACTCCGCAGTCCGCACCTTGGCAGCCGGATCCGCCCCCGCCCGACGTCGTGCCGTAAACCGCGCCGCTGTCGCCCAGCAGGAGATTGTTGCTGGAAGGACCCCAACCGTCGTTGCCGCCCTGAAAGCGGTACAGAACCGAATAGCCGGACGCCGACGACCAACTGAAGACCGCGCCGCACCCGAGACCTCCGCAACCCGTTCCGCCTCCATCTTCGGTCGTACCGTACAGCACACCGGCCGCGTCCGCGGCCAGGGGAGCATAAGGCTTCGAGCCGTCCATGCCACCCTGGAAATCGTAGATCGGTGTCAACTGCTGGGCCGCGGCCGCTGAAAGACAGACCAAAACCGGAATCGCGATTTTCCAGGGCATGTACCCTTTATAACCCGCCGCAGGCTCGAACGTTTGGCATCGATCTTGCACCTCTTGGTCCGAGGAGGGACCCGGTTATGGTCCGTAAGTTATTACTGAGTTCAACACTTGTTACCTTTTGTACGGTTATCGGATACGCCCAGAATTCCCCGATTTATCAGGTAACCGTGGTGGACCGTACGGTAAGCGCCGTAGATTATCAGTACCGCAACGGTCCGACGCCGATCGACTTCCGGGGCACCGTGCTGCTGCCGGAGGCCAAGGGAGAGGCGATGGTGGATTCCAAGGCGGGACGGACCGAGATTGACGTTCACTTCCAGCATCTGCTGCCGCCTGCGCGCTACGGCGGCGAATATCTGACCTACGTGCTCTGGGCCGTCACGCCGGAAGGCCACGCCCGGAACCTCGGCGAGGTCCTGGCCGGATCGTCCGACAAGGCCCATCTGATTGTCACCACGGATCTACAGGCTTTCGGCATGATCGTGACCGCCGAGCCTTATTCCGCTGTCCGCCGCCCCAGTAACGTGGTGGTTCTGGAGAATGTCATCCGGCCCGATACCGTCGGCCATAGCGAACCGATTCAGGCCAAAGTCGAGTTGCTGCCCCGCGGCGCCTACACCTATCGGATTCCCGCCAATCGTGAGGCCGCCGGACTGGCCGGCCCCGCGGTATCCATGAGTCAGTATCAGCAGTTAACCGAGATCTACCAGGCCCGGAATGCGCTGAATATGGCGGCCGCCGCCGGCGCCGGCGATTATGCCGGCGATACTTTTGCCAAGGCCCAGGGCCTGCTGCGCGCGGCTGAGGACGCGCACACCGCTAAGGCCGGCATGTCCCAGGTAGTCACCCTCGCGCGCGAGGCCGCCCAGACCGCCGAGGACGCGCGCGCCATCGCGGTCGAGCGCAAACAGCAGGCCGAACTCGCGCGCGCCCGCGATCGCGCCGCGCGCGCCGAGGCCCTGCGCGCGCAGGCCCAGGCCGAGGCGCAGACGGCGCAAGCGCAGGCTGCCGCCAGCCAGGAACTGCTCGCGAAGGAACGCGCCGCCCGCCGTCGCGCCGAGGATCAGGCCGCGGCAGCCGCTGCCACGCCGGCGCCGCCGCCCCCGCCGTCCCCCGCGCCCGTGTTTCGGTCCGCGCCCGCCGCCCCGAGTCCCAAGACCGCCTATCGCGTCCGCCTCATGGAGCAACTCAATGCCGTGATCCCCAGCCTCGATACCCCCCGTGGGATCGTCCTGACTATCCCGGATTCGGGTTTTCACGCAGCCGCGCCCACCGCCCCGATCTACGAGCAAATGGCCCGGGTCGCCTCCATCCTGGGCGCCAACCGGGGTCTGTCCGTGGAAGTCGACGGCCACCGGAGATACTCGCGGCAACGCGCCGATGCCGTGCGCGACCTGCTGGTGCATGACGGCCTGCCCCCGGCGCAGGTCTCCGCCCGCGATCTGGGAGATTCCCGGCCCATCGGCCCAGACCGGGAGCAAAACCGCCGCGTGGAGATCGTTATCTCGGGTGATCCCATCGGCGATATGCCTTATTGGGCCAAAAGTTATAATCTGTTCCCCGGAAGATAATAACCAAAGTAATTGAAATCGGTTTCCGGCGGGCCCCGCCTCCCGCCGGATTTCTGTCCCCCCACGTCTAAGTGCTGCAATTGCGGCCTCCGTTTCAGTCGGCTTATCTTGGTTAACCTTGTCTTGTACTAACCGCACTTATCCATTGACAAGATTGATCCCATCCCCCGCCGGTGATTTTATATGAGTTGCGAGTGGATATTTCACTGGCTAACCGGCATGAATTTTCACTAGCAAAAGGCTCCGGATACCGCTAAGCTGGTAAATCGGCGGAAACAGAATCTAGGAGTTTGGAGCCTTTTTACCCTGTTATCTGAAGTTAGGGCGCCACCCGCTGAGACTCTGGACCGGCGCGTCCGACGATGTTCGAGAGAAACCGATTTTGTCAGCCGTTGTGCTGGCCGGTAATGGTGCTAAACGCAATGAACCTATCATCTCGCTTCAACTCCATTTTCCTGATCCTCACACTTTGCTTGGTTTTCCCGCTCTGCATGAACGGCCAGGCGCCGCCGGTGCCCGATGCCTACCAGCCGATCTATACGCTGGACCAAAACTACTTGCAGAGTTTCATGAGCGGTACTCTGAATCCGGGCGGCGCTCTGCCTCCCTATACCGGCATGCAATGCGGACATCTCAAAGCCGCCGACTCGAACGCCGGACCCTCCCTGCTGTCCTCCAACCCGACTCAGCAACTGCTTGCGCTCCAGGCCTTGGGCGTGCCCTGCATCGAGGTGCATCTGAGCTTCCCGCTGCTATATGAGCCGTTCATGACCAGCCAGGGTCAGTCGATGGCTGCTTTTCAGAGCTACTACTCCAACTTGGCCCAACAGATCCACGGCATGGGCCTCAAGCTGATGGTGGAGAGCACGGTCCTGTTTACCAGCGCGCTGACATCCCAGGCCGGCTGGGATACCGCTGGCTTCTACGCCACCCTGGACTGGTCCACCTACCAGCAGGCGCGCGCGCAGACGGCTCTGACCATCGCCCAGACCATGCAGCCGGATTACATGGTGGTCTTGGAAGAGCCCGATACCGAAGCCATGAACTCGGGCCAGGCCGAAGCCAACACCCCGGACGGCTCCAATGCGCTGCTCTCCCAGATACTGGCCAGCCTGCAGGACGAACGCGCTGCCGGCATGAAGATCGGGGCCGGAGCCGGCACGTGGCTTCCCAATTTTCAGTCCTTCATCTCGGAATACGTGACCCAGCCCATGGACTTCCTGGACATGCACATCTACCCGGTCAATAATAACGCCACCGGCGGCAACTACCTGTCCAACGCTCTGGCCTTCGCCTCTACCGCCGCCAGCGTGCATATGCCGATGAGCATGACGGAATGCTGGCTGCACAAGGAACTGGATAGCGAGGTCCCCGTACTCACCCCCGACCAGGTCAGCTCGCGCGACGTTTTCAGTTTCTTTGCTCCCCTGGACCAGCTTTTCCTGCAAACCATGCAGGAGCTGGCGAGCTACATACAGGTGACTGACGGGATCCAGTTCTATTTCATCAATCCGTTCGCCTCGTCTTATTACTTCGCCTACCTGACCTACGACGACACCACCAGCGCGGAATCGCCGGCGGACCTGATCAGCGCGGAGAACTCCGCCGTAGCCGCGGCCAATCAGAACGCGCTGTACGCCAGTACGGGAATAGCTCTTTATAACGCCGTTCTACAGACTCCCGATACGACGCCTCCCGCCCCGCCGCCCTCGGTCTGGGTATCCTCCGGTAACCCCACCACCGCACTCATCACCTGGTATCAGGGTACGGACAACGTCGGCGTGGCCGGCTATTACGTCCTGCGAGATGGTTCGCCGACAGGTACCACGGCGCAAATGATACCGGGTAGCTCTCCGGTGACGCTTTTCTTCCAGGATTCAGGCTTGGCGGAAGCCAGCACACACACTTATACCGTGGAAGCGTTCGATCTGGCCAACAACGTTTCTCAGCCATCGCAGCCCGTCAACGTAACCACCACGGACGTGACCCCGCCGACCCCTCCCGGCAACCTGGCGGCCACTGCCCTGGCCTGTACCTATGTGAAGCTCACCTGGACGGCTTCTCAGGACAACACTCAGATCAGCAACTACAAAATCTACATGGGCTCGACGCCGTCCAACATGATTCAGATCGGGACCATGCCCGGCAACATGACGACTTATAGTGACCAGTCGGTCAACCCCGCCACCACTTACTACTTCGGCGTCGCTGCCGCGGATTCGGGCGGCAACCTTTCGTATATGTCCACGCCGGTAGCCATCACTACGCCGGCTCTTCCAAACCCGCCCGCGACCGTGACCGCCACGGCCAACTCCGCGACCAACATAGTGGTGACCTGGTCGGCTGGTACCGGCGGCATGCCCATTGCGCACTACAACGTCTTCAGGGGCAGTTCCCCGTCGACCCTGGTCCAGATTGCCCAGGCCACCAGCACCAAGTACACCGACCAGACCGGCCAGCCGGGCACGACGTACTACTATGCCATCCAGTCGATCGACAGCGGCGTGCCGAATGCCCAATCCGGATTGTCCGCGGCGGCGTCGGTGACGACTTATCCCATGCCCGGGGTGCCCACCAACGTCAAGGCCGTCGGCGCATCCACCAGCCGCATCACGGTTTCGTGGTCTGCTCCCGCGCCCAACGGTGGCCTGGCCATCGCCAACTACCGCGTGTTGCGCAGCAGTTCGCCCACGGGAACTTTCGCCCAGATCATGACCACCACCCAAACCACTTACAACGACCAGAAACTGCCGGGCAGCACAACGTATTATTACGAAGTGGAAGCGGTGGACAAGGGCGTCCCGGCGGATGTCGGCGCCCCGTCCGCTCCCGTGGCCGGTACTACGTTCGGGTCTCCGTCCGCGCCTTCCAACGTGGCCGCGAATCCGGCATCCAGCACCAAAATCACGGTCACCTGGAGCGCCTCGGTCCCCAACGGCTCGCCCATCGCCAGCTACCATGTCTACGGCGGACCAAGCTGCTCCTCGCTCACCCAACTGGCCGTAACCACGGCGCTCACTTATAACAATAACTCCCTGCAGCCGGGCACCAGTTACTGCTACGCCGTGCAGGCGGCCGACAAGGGCGGCGACCTTTCGCCCATGAGCGACACGGTAACCGCATCCACGTATCCGCTGCCGACCGCGCCCTCGAACGTCATGGCCACCGCCAAGGGCAAGACCGCGATGTCCGTGACCTGGTCGCCATCCACCGGCAATCTCCCGATCAAATACTATTACGTGTCTCGTGGATTGGCGCCGGGCAGTCTCAGCCAGATAGCCACCACCACCAAGACATCCTTCACCGACCAGAATCTGACTGCGGGCACCACTTATTACTATTCCATTCAGGCCGGCGATTCGGCGGGCGATCGTTCGCCTTCGTCGCCTCCTGTAGCCGGCACAACCAATCAATAGCAGGCGGTCATTTGCTCCTTCCATCGGGGCTCAGTGGACGGTTCGGCCGTCGCTGAGCCCCGTTTTTTTGTCTCTCGTGCGCGGACGGCGGCAGTCTGTTAGCCTAGACGTGAGTCCTTCGTCCTATGCGCCATTTCAAATCCGCCTCTCTATTCTTGTTGATGGCTGCCGCTCTGCCCGCCCAGACCCGCCTTCTGCGCTTTCCCGACATTCATGGCGACCGTATCGTTTTCACTTACGGCGCCGATCTGTGGTGGGTCAACGCGGCCGGCGGCACCGCCACGCGCCTCACCGCGCATCCCGGCGTGGAGGTCTTCGCCAAGTACTCCCCGGACGGCAAGTGGATCGCCTTCACCGGCCAGTACGACGGCGACGAGCAGGTCTACGTCATGCCCGCCGACGGCGGCGAGCCCCGCCAGTTGACCTTCTACCCGGCGCACGGCCCCCTGCCGCCCCGCTGGGGTTACGACAATCAGGTCTACGGCTGGAGCAACGACGGCCACTACATCATCTACCGCTCCCTGCGCGATGCCCGCACCTTGGCCGTCAGCCGGCTCTATCGCGTGCCCCTGGATGGCGGCCCGTCCGAACCGCTGCCCATGCCCGTTTCCGGCGCCGGTTCCTATTCGCCGGGCGGCAACCGCATGGTCTATTCGCCGCAGGCCCGCGATTTCCGTACCGAAAAGCGCTACAGCGGCGGCCAGGCCAACCAGCTTTATATCTTCGATACCGAAACCCACTCCGCCTTGCGCATCACCGAAGGCCCCCGCGCCAGCCGCGATCCCATGTGGATCGGCCAGCAGATCTTCTACGACTCCGACCGCGACGGCCACTTCAATATCTACGCCTACGACGTCGCCGGCGGCAAGACCCGCCAGGTCACCCATTACCCGCTCTGGGACGTGCGCTGGCCCAGCAGCGATCGCCAGCGCCGCATCGTTTTCGAACTCGACGGCGAACTGCACGTTCTGGATATCGCCACCGGTGAGGTCGCCGCGATCAAGGTCCGTGTGCCGGACGACGGCATCAATCGCCGTCCCAGCTACGTCTCCGCCGCCAACCTGATCGAACAGGCCGAGCTCAGCCCCAAGGGCGAGCGCGTGCTGTTCGCCGCCCGCGGCGACATCTTCTCCGCTCCCGTCGAAAAAGGACCCACCCGCAACCTCACGCATTCGCCCGGCGCCCACGACAAGTGGCCCGCCTGGTCCCCGGACGGTTCCCGCGTCGCCTTCCTGTCCGACGCCAGCGGCGAAGAAGAGCTATATGTCGTGGCCCAGGACGGCTCCGCCCCGCCGACGCAGGTCACCACCGGCGGGCATGCCTTCCGCTATCAGCCCGACTGGTCCCCGGACAACGATCACATTGCCTTCAGCGACAAAGACGGCCGCCTGTGGATCGCCTCCGTGAGCGGCCATAAAGCCGCCGAAATCGCCCATTCGACCGAGGGCGAGATCCACGACTATGCCTGGTCCCCCGGCGGCGGATACCTCGCGTTCAGCATGCCCGATGATCGCGGCCTGGCCTCCCTCTACATCTGGTCCATGAAGGATAGCGCCCTGCACCACGTCACCAGCGGACTGTTCAACGAGCAGTCCCCCGCCTGGCATCCCGGCGGCGACTACCTTTACTTCACGGCCATTCATGAATTTCAGCCCCAGCTCTCGCAGATCGAATTCGATTTCGCCACCAATCGCGCCACCGGCATCTTCGTCATGGCCCTGCGCAAGGACGTGAAGAGTCCCTTTCCTCCCGAAAGCGACGAAGTGACCCTCAAGAGCGAAGACAAGGACAAGGATAAAGACGCCAAAGACAAAGACGCCAAGGACAAGAAGCCCGAAGAGCCCAAGGACGGCGGCATCGACTTCGACGGCCTGGACCAGCGCGTCGCCCGCGTGCCGCTCGACGCCAACAATTACTTCGGCCTGGCCGTCAAAAGCGATGCCTTGATCTACGGCGTGGCGCCCGCGCCCTATTACGGACGGCCCGCCGGCACCAAGCCTTCCGTGCGCATCTTCGCTTTCAAGGATCGCAAGGAAACTACCCTGGCCGAGGATGTCTCTTCCTACGCCGTATCGCGCGACGGCTCGCGCGTCCTGCTCCGCCAGGAGCAGGCCTGGAATGTCTACGACGCTACGCCCACCGGCGCCGGCACCAAGAAGACCGTCTCCACCTCCGAGCTGATGCTGGAGAAAGATCCGGCGGCCGAGTGGAAAGACATCTTCAACGAAGTGTGGCGCCGCTACCGCGACTTCTTTTACGCGCCCAACATGCACGGCTACGATTGGGAAGCCCTGCGCCAGCGCTACAGCCAGCTCCTGCCCTACGTCGCCCATCGCACCGACCTCAACTACGTGATCAGCGAAATGATCTCCGAGCTGACCGTGCAGCACGCCTATATCGATGGCGGCGACCAGCAGATCCCGCCGCGTCCGCATGCCGGGCTGCCCGGCGCGCGCTTTGAGGTGGATGCCGCTTCCGGCCGCTACCGCATCGCCAAGATCTTCGCCGGCCAGAACGAAGAGGAGACCTACCGCTCGCCCCTCACCGAAATCGGCGTGGATGCCAAGGCCGGCGACTATGTCCTCGCCATCAACGGCGAAAATGTGACCACCCGGGACGACATCTACAAGTTCCTGCGCCACGCCGGCGACGCGCCGGTGATCATGATGTTGAACGGTACGCCGTCACTTACCGGCGCCCGTAAGGTCACTTACCGGCCTTTGGCCAGTGAGACCAATCTTCTGTATATGGACTGGGTGGAAAGGAATCGCCGCGAAGTCAACGAGATATCCAAGGGCCGCGTCGGTTACATGCACCTGCCTGACATGGGCGCCAACGGCATCCGCGAGTTCATTAAGTGGTATTATCCGCAGCTCCGCAAAGAAGCCCTGCTGATCGACGACCGGGCCAATGGCGGCGGCAACATCTCGCGCATGGTGATCCAGCGCCTCACCCGCACCCTGCTGGGCACCGCCTATTCCCGCACCCTCGCCACCCCGCAGGCGTATCCCGACAGCGTGTTCATCGGTCCCAAGGCCGTGCTGCTCGACGGCAACTCCGCCTCCGACGGCGATATCTTCCCCTGGATGTTCCGTAACGCCAGGTTGGGTCCGCTGATCGGGGAGCGCTCCTGGGGCGGCGTGGTGGGCATCACCAGCCACGGCCAGCTCATCGATGGCGGCGACGTCAACGTGCCCGAATTCGCCTACGCCACCAAGGACGGCCAGTGGGCCGTGGAAGGTCACGGCGTGGATCCCGACATCGTGGTGGATAACGATCCCAAATCCCTCATCGAGGGCCGCGATCCGCAGCTCGAGCGCGGCGTAGCCGAGCTCCTCAAAGCTCTGGATGGAACCACTGTCAAGCTGCCCGACCACGCTCCCTATCCGGTCAAGCTGAAGTAACTCGTCATCGGCGGGCGGTCTTTGCGGGAACTTCCTGCATCCGGCGGTTTCTAACTGCAAGTGACCGCCCGCCAACACCTCGACATCCTGGCGCAGGATCTGCGCTACGCTGCCCGCGGCTTGGTGCGATCCCCCACGTTTTCGCTCGCCGCGATCTTCGCCGTGGCCCTGGGCATTGGCGCCGGCACCGCCGTCTTCAGCGTGGTGGATCGCATCCTCTTCCGCAGCCTCCCTTACGCCGATGCCGGCCGCCTGGTCTCGGTCGGTTTCGTCGCGCCCATCTTCCCGCAGGAGTTCATGCTTGGCACCGATTACCTCGAGTGGCGCGCGCAACAGCGCCCCTTCGCCTCCCTGACCTCCTGGAGCGGCATCAACGATTGCGATCTGACCGACACTCATCCCGTGCGCCTCTCCTGCGCGCTCGTGGAAGCCTCCTTTCTGCCCACCCTCGGCGTCCAGCCGGTCGCCGGCCGCAACTTCACGCGCGAGGAAGATCGCCCGCACGGACCGCGCGCCGCCATCCTTTCCTACGGTCTGTGGCAGAGCCGCTTCGCCGGCGATCCGCGCGTGGTCGGCAGGACCATTCCGCTCGACGGGCAATCCGCCACCATCGTCGGCGTTCTGCCTCGTGACTTCGAGCTGCCCACTCTGGAACACGCCGACCTGCTGCTGCCCCAGGTCATCGACGAAGCCCGCCAGCGCCGGCCCAATACCGGCCGCATCCTGCAATCCATCGCCCGCCTGAAGCCTGGTGTTACGCCGGCACAGGCCGTCGCCGCGCTCCAGCCGCTCTTCCGCGAATCCCTTCGCTGGGTGCCCGGACCGTTTCAAAAGGAAGTGAAGCTGCGCGTGCGGTCCCTGCGCGACCGCCAGGTTCACGACGCGCGCCTGGCCTCCTGGATTCTGCTGGGTTCCGTGCTGGCCGTGCTGCTCATCGCTTGCGCCAACGGGGCCAACCTGCTGCTGGCCCGCGCCGTCAGCCGGCAGCGCGAGTTCGCCGTACGCCTGGCGGTGGGCGCCGGACGCGCCCGCCTGGCGCGCCAGATGCTTACCGAAAGTCTCCTCCTGGCGTTGACCGGCGGCGCGGCCGGCTGCCTGCTGGCTGCTGTCCTGCTGCGCGTCTTCGTGGCCATCGCGCCGGAAGGTATCCCGCATCTGCAACAGGCGGCCGTCGATCCGCGCGTGCTGCTCTTCGCCTTGGCCGCTTCGCTGATCTGCGGCGCTCTGTTCGGCGTCGCCCCCGCGCTCGAACAGCCGCGCGTCGAAGCTCTCACCGGCTGGCGCGCCACCGGCGCGCGTCACTCGCTGTTTCGCCACGCCCTGGTGGCCGCCCAGATCTGCGTATCGCTGGTCCTGCTGACCGGCGCCAGCCTGCTGCTGCGCAGCTTGTGGAATCTCCAGAATCAGCCGCTCGGCCTGCGCCCCGGCGGGGTCCTCACCGCCGGCATCACCCTGGGCCAGAAATCCTATCCGGACGCGCCCGCCCAACTGGCCTTCTTCGAAGAACTGGAACGCCGCCTCGGCCGCATTCCCGGCGTCGCCGATTGGGCCGTCAGCGATTCCGCGCCGCCCGCCGGACCCGCCCACGATATGATCTACGCCGCCATCGACGTCGCCGGCCGCCCCCGCATGCCGGAAGGCACCGGCGGCATGGTCACCTGGCGCATCGTCACCCCCGGCTATTTCGCCGCCATCGGCGCCCCCATCCTGCGCGGCCGCGGCTTTCGCGAGCCGGATCGCGACCCCCACCAGAACCCCGTCATCCTCAGCGATTCCCTCGCCCGCCGCATGTTTCCCGGCCAGGATCCCATCGGCCGCCAGATCCGGCCCGGCCGCGCCGGCGACTGGCTGACCGTCATCGGCGTCGCCGCCGACGTGAAGAACAATGCCCTCATGGATGCCGACCGGCCCGAATACTACATCGCCCGCAAACACTCGACCGAGCGCATCGGCCGCTCCGCCACCGCCATCCTGCGCTCCGCCGGCGATCCCGGCGCGCTGGCCCGTTGGGTGCGTACCGCCGTCGCCGCCATCGACCCCACCGTCCCCGTGAAGATCGAGACCCTCGATCAGCGCGTCGGCCAGCTCGCCGAGCGCCCGCGCTTCAACGCCTGGCTGTTGGCCCTGTTCGCCGCCATGGGACTCCTGCTCTCCTTGATCGGCCTCTACGGAGTGATCTCCTTCCTGGTCGCGCAGCGCACTCGGGAGATCGGCGTGCGCATGGCCCTCGGAGCCACCCCGGCCGCGGTGTCGCGTCTGGTGCTGGCCCACGCCGCCCGCTGGACCGCCGCCGGCGTGGCCCTCGGCCTGATCGGATCGCTGTTCGCCGCTCGCCTCGTCGAGTCCATGCTCTTCCATCTCTCCGCCCGCGACCCCTGGGTGTTGGCCGGCGCTATCGCCGCATTGTCCGCCGCCGCCATGCTGGCTGCCTGGATTCCCTCGCGCCGCGCCGCCCGCGTCGATCCTATCGAGGCTCTGCGCCAGGAGTAAGCCATCTCTCCAAGCCGGCACCGCCTTCGCGTTTGGCGAACCAACGAAATGTCCTGGAGGAACGCGAATCTTAGTCTGGACTCGTCCCCAAATATTGGGTACTAATTCCGCACTTACAGCGCAGTACCCAATTTGAAGATAAATGGCCAATTACAGTTGACAAACCCGGGTCATCGTTGAGACTGGCTATTGCCGGCACTGAGCGGGCGATGAGGCCCAATTTAGAGATGAAATCGATCTCTGTCATCCAAGATCTCCAAGTTACGATCCCTGTGGAGAAAGCATGCGCAATGCCCACCTCGCCGTCAGCCTAACCCTGGCTTTCGCTCCAGTTACTTTCGGAGCCACGGCTGCCACTCCGCCGCGTTTCAATTCCTCGCGGGTTCTTCCTGCCCACGGAGCCACCAGCATGGCTACGGGCGATTTTAATCGTGACGGAAATCTTGATGGAATCTGGCGGTCGCCGAAAACCCGACCTGGTGGTAGCCAACGGGTACCCGGCCACCAACCTCGTTTCAGTTCTGCTGAATAGTGGCGACGGAACTTTTCAACCGCCCCTAGCCCTGACCATGCTGCAACTCTTCGTTTAATGCGTGCACGCATTTCTTAAGCCTTGCCACTGGCACTGGAAGCACAAACACTTGCAGCCTGTTGCCCGCCTATCCACCCAACACAATACCGCCAGCGTAGCTTCGGGATAAGGGAAGATTCGTCAATGCGGCGCGTCGCTTGGCGTTCGTTTATTCGTTGCTGTGGCTAGATAGCTACGGCAGCGATTGACCCGAGTGTTTCTTTGCCCGCCGAGGTTATAACAATCCGGCGTTAGCAGAAACTTCTTGCACCGGCTGGAAAACGTCGCTCTATAACGACAAAGGACTACCAAAGCTACCGGTCCAGCAAGACAACCTACTCTGAAGGATCTCTACAGAGCTATGTATCGTATATCGGGTGTCCAAAGTTGATCGGAACCTCAATCAGACTTTCCATTCTATCACCCGGTGCCCAATCAGCGTCCCTCCTCTTCAGGCAATGTGCGATGAGATGGCTGTGAATAGCGTTGACTACCCAATAGTGTGGCAAGCGAGTCTCGCTGACAACCTCATGTGTGCCAACCAGAGCCGGCCCGCTTGTTCGTTCGAGACGGTCCTTCAGTACCGCGGAAAGTCTGCCCAGGTCCTTCTTCATCTGTTCATTGCAGAGGTTGCCGGTCGCTTCGAGCGCCTTGACCCACCCTTGCCTCGTAAGCGCAAAGCGCGAGTTCCCAATTAGGCACACGTAGCAGTCATCTTCAAGAGCTTTCCAAGTCGTAGCAAGTATCGGTCGGAACTGTGAGAGGTCCCTCTGGCATGCGTCACCGATAGCCCTGCCGCCACAGTGTTCGCCTATGAGTCGAAGGGCATCCTCCTTGTTCACCGATAAGCCGCCTTTAGAAATGGTCATGTCAATTCTCCCGACGCTAGTTCACGTCGAGAACGCCGGAAAGATCGGCTTCATGAACGTGTTTGTGTGCGTCGCCGTCGATTAATATCACTTCGACCGGCGATTGCAGGTCTTGTGGCGTAACATCAAAACTGTATTGAAGCGTAATCTCACCGGACTTCATGCCCATCAAATAGCTGGCGTCATCCTGGCCAGTACGGGCTACCATCTTCTTGTCTTGCGGTTGAACCACCCGGTCGCCGATTTGTAGAACTAGGTGGCTGCGTTGCTCCGAATAGCGCCGATCTAGTTTACCAACTCCGTGTGCGCCACGGGCATGTATCTCCACAAATACGTGCAATAGCCCTTTCGATTCTACATCAGCCGGTTTGATTTCACGCATTTGTTGATGGGCGGCTGCGGCCTGGACTACCGCGGCTTGCCAATCGTTATAGAACGTGGCGTACTTACTGATTCCGTCTGCGGCCATCGCACTCGCTAATCGAACGCGTTTTCCCTTCAGGTTCTTGTCGCAGGACACATACCTTTGATTCAGGCAGTCGAGCACTCGGTCCGCCGTTTTGTATTTGCTTCCTTCCTGAATTGCGGCCTGAATTTGGGCAGGTGTCAAGGTTGGACCGGCGCACCAGGCCGAAAACAGCGGGGTCAAAGCAGCGGTGACAACCTTCCATGCCGTAAAGCCTGTCATTGGATCAAACTTCCCCTATTATCGTACTTGTGGGCCCGAATCCCAAGCCCTGCCGTCAGCAATTCGGCGACCCCCATCCGTAAGGCCGGTCGCCAAGGCTGGTGTCGTCTTCACGGCTGGTATAAGCTTCCGTTACCCGCTCCACAGCAGTAACGTATTCTGGAATCTCGTGTTGCCATTTCGCTCTCGGAAAGACCACGATGCCTTTCGCCTCTAGGGCGACCGGGGGGATCGGTTCACAACCTCTGTGTGCTTCTGCAGTCATTTTACGAACTCGCGGCCGAGTCGGTTCTCTTGCCGAAAAGCTCAGACGCACAAAAAGTCATCCCGGAAGCCCGGTTCCTGGGCCAAGCCAGGCGCCCAGCGCGGACCGCCGTTCTCCCCGCCAAATCGTGAGAGAATACGCCGGAAGGAGAATGGTCATGCTTCACCCGAACTCGCGCCGCGCACTGTTTGTGTCCGGCGTTCTATCGCTGTTTCTGGCGCTGAATGCCAATGCCCAAAGGCGCGCCGCCGCGGAACCCTCGGAAACTCCGGCGGCCGAAGAGAAAGAGAAGCCTTCCCCGATTCCCCCCGAAACCTCCTCCAAGACGGACCATGAGCTGACGCTCGGCGCCAAGACCATCCACTACACCGCCACCGCCGGCACGCTCCTCATCGACGGCGACGACGAGAAACCCTATGGCACCGTCTTCTACGTTGCCTATACCCAGGACGGCGTCAGCGACCTGCGCTCCCGCCCGCTTACCTTCCTCTACAACGGCGGACCCGGCTCCGCCAGTCTGTGGCTGCACATGGGCTCGATCGGCCCCGTGCGCGTCGCCACCGCCAGCCCCGAAGCCACCGGCGCGGCGCCCTACCAGATCGTGCCCAACCAGTATTCCCTCCTCGATAAGTCCGATCTCGTCTTCGTCGATGCCGTGGGTACCGGCTTCTCCCGGCCCGTCGGCAAAGCCACCATCAAGAACTTCGCCGGCACCGATCAGGACGTCACCGCGTTCGCCCGCTTCATCCAGCGCTATGTCAGCGTCAATCACCGCTGGAACTCGCCCAAGTTCCTGTTCGGCGAATCCTATGGCACCACGCGTTCGGCCGCCCTGGTGGACGTGCTCGAGAACGACGGCATGGCCTTCAACGGCGTCATTCTCATGTCCACCATCCTCAACTACTACACGCACGCGCCCGGCGGCGACGCCGAATTCATCGGCAACCTGCCTTCTTATGCGGCCATCGCCTGGCACTATGAGAAGGTGCCGCATAAAGGACGCGACGAAAAGGCGTTCCTCGATGAGGTGCGCGGCTTCGCGCGCGGCCCTTACGCCGAAGCGCTGGCCCAGGGCGACAACCTGCCGCAGGCCCAGGTGGACGCCATCGCCGCCAAACTCGCCGGCTACACCGGCCTCAGCGTGCCATACCTCAAGGAAGCCAACCTGCGTGTCAGTCCCACGCGCTTCCGCAAAGAGCTGATGCGCGACAAGCGCCTCATCCTGGGACGCTACGACGCCCGCTTCGAGGGCACCGACGTGGACGCCGCCGGCGAAAATCCCGGCTACGATCCTTCCAGTTCCGGCATCACCGGCGCCTTCGTCTCCGCCTTCCACGAGTATCTCGACCACGACCTGAAGTACACCTCTAAGGAGACTTACTTTCCCCACGGCTTGACCGTCAACCGCGATTGGGATCACTCCCACCGGCGCCCGGGCGGCGGCGGTGGATTCGGGCCGCAGGGCCAGCCCATGCGCGAACCCTACGTGGGCGGCGATCTGGCCGATGCCATGCGCAAGAATCCGCGCCTGAAGGTCTTCTCCGCCAATGGCCTGTTCGATCTCGCCACGCCCTTCTTCATCACCGAATACGATCTGGCCCACATGGAGCTCGAACCCAAGCTCCGCGGCAACGTCGAATTCGCCTACTATCACTCCGGCCACATGATCTATCTGAACGTAGATGCCCTGAAGCAGTTGAAAACCGACCTGGCCGGATTCTACTCCCGCGCCGCCGAAGGCATCTGATTGCCGGGCGTGGCGGTCCGCCCCTCCGCCATTCAAGGGCTCGGCGTCTTTGCCGCCCGGCCCTTCTCGATGACTCGCGCATCGTCGACGAGAAGCATCCCCTGGCCGCCGGCGAAGATCCGCGCCACTGCGACTACCTGGCGCACGGCAAAGTAGTCCTCATGGCGTTCCCCGAACGCCACATCAACCATTCCTGCGATCCCAATACCTACGTGCGGACCGTCGCCGGCAGGCGGCTCGTCCTGGCTTTGCGCCCCATCGCCGCCGGCGCAGAGATCACCTGCGATTACTGCATCAACGGCGCGGGCGATACGCTCTGGACCTGTACCTGTGCCGCCGCCCGCTGCCGCCGCACCATCCACTCCGACTTCTTTCACTTACCCTTTGAATTGCAGTGCGAGTATCTGCCGCTGTTGGACGCCTGGTTTCGCCGCGAGCATTCCCGCGAACTGAAGCATCTGGCGGAACAAATTCGCGCCTGTCAAGATCTGGCGTCCAGGTAGCGGTCCAGATTGAACGCCGCGCTGATCAGCGATAGATGGGTGAGCGCCTGCGGAAAGTTTCCCAAGGCCCGCCCCTGTACCCCGATCTGCTCGGCGTACAGGCCCAGGTGATTCGCGTAGCCCAGCATCTGCTCGAATAACAGCCGCGCATCCTGCAGCCGCTGCGGATCGTTTTGGCTGGCCCGCGTCAGCGCCTCTACCAGCCAGAAGGTGCAGATGTTGAAAGTCCCTTCGGTGCCCTTCAACCCGTCCGGCGTCTTGTCCACGTCGTAGCGAAACACCAGGCCGTCGGAAACCAGGCCGCCCTCCCGCGGCGAACGGTTGATCGCATCCACCGTCCCCAGCATGCGCGGATCGTACGGCGATATGAAGAATACCAGCGGCATCAGCAGCAGCGACGCGTCCAGCGAGTTGCGGTTATAGCTCTGCATGAACGCGCCCTTCTTCTCGTTCCAGCCACGCTTCATGACCGTCTCATAGATCTCGTCCCGGACTTTGCTCCAGAGCTGCCAGTCGGCCGGCAGCGACCGCTTGCTCGCCAGCCGCAGGGCGCGATCCACCGCCACCCAGCACATCATTTTGGAATACACGAAATTCCGCGGGCCGCCGCGTACCTCCCAGATCGCCTCGTCCTTGTCCCGCCAGTGCTCGCACACCCAATTCGTCAGCCTCCGCAGATGGTTCCATAACTCGTACGAGATGGGCTTGCCGTACTTGTTGTAAAGGTACAGCGAGTCCATCATCTCGCCGTAAATGTCAAGCTGCAGTTGCTGGTATGCGGCATTGCCGATCCGCACCGGCGCCGAGCCCATGTACCCGGCCAGGTGATCCAGCGTCTCTTCCTTGAGCTCGCGCCGCCCGTCGATGCCGTACACCGTTTGCAGCGATCCGTCCGGATCCAGCTCGTGGCAGCGCGCATCCAGGAAAGCCGCAAACTGCATGGCTTCCTCGGTGAAGCCCAGCCGCATCAGGCTGTAGACCGTGAAGGCCGCGTCCCGGATCCAGGTATACCGGTAGTCCCAGTTGCGCCCGCCGCCCAGGCTCTCCGGCAGGCTGCACGTCGGCGCCGCCACGATGGCCCCGGTCGGCTGATAGGTGAGCAGCTTCAACACCAGCGCGGACCGGTTCACCATCTCCCGCCAGCGCCCGCGATAAGTGCTCCTGGATATCCAGCGGCGCCAGTATTCCACCGTTTCGTGAAACAATTGATCGGCGCGCGCCGCCTGCGCTCCGTTCCCGCGCGTCCCCAACCCGTACAATTCGAAGCTGCGGCCCTTGCCCTCGCTCAACGTGAATTCGGCGAAAACGCCCCCCTCGGAACGGGACAGCCGAACCGCCGACCGCAAGCCCAGGCGCAAGCCGCCGCCCTGGAAGTAAGCCGTGTCGCCGGCCAGCCGTATGCGGCACCGGTCCCTGCCGTAGTTGAACGCCGGATGGCATTCCAGGCGGAACCGCATGGTGCCCCGCAGCGCCCGCACCATGCGTATCAGGCTCCCGCTCTCCGCGCCCTCCTGCCCGATGCGCAGCGGCATGAAGTCGATCGCCTCGCCCACGCCGTCCGCCGAGAGAAACCGCGTCACCAGGACATTGGTCTCCGGCCAGTAGAACTGCTTGTAGGTGACATCCCGCGCCAGCGGCGAGATCCGGAAATAACCGCCTTTCTGATCGTCCAGAATGGCCGCGAAGACACTGGGCGAGTCGAACTTCGGGAAGCACAGCCAGTCGATCGATCCGTTCTTTCCCACCAGCGCGGCCGTCCGCAGGTTGCCAATCAGCCCGTAATCTTCAATCGGTAGATACGGCATAGCTCTTTTCCATCAATCGTAGCATTTTCAAGCAGATAGCAATCTTCCGTCGCGGGTCTTCGCGTACACTCTGCTACCCTGGATCGTGCGGGAACGAACGCGCGGCAACAAGATCGGCTAGTTGAAAATAAACAGCTTATTGGCTTCGTTCGTAACAAAATGGTGTTCGGAACAATCCGCCCACCCCGCCCGTTATCCTTTACGGGCTGGTTAAATATCTGACCCGGGAGCCGTCTCATGGATGAAGAGCAAGGGAGGAAAGAGAACTTGGAGGCCACCGCCCAACTCGAACCGGTCCACGCCATACCGCCACCATCGCTGCTCGACGTGGACCGCATCTTCCGGGAGCATCACGCCACCGTATTCCGCGCGGCCCACCGCGTCACGGGCAACTTCAGCGACGCCGAGGACGTCCTGCAAACCGTCTTCATACGCCTGCTGCGCCGCCCGCCGGATGCCCAAGCCGTCGGCAATATGGAAGGTTATCTGCGGCGAGCAGCCGTAAACGCAGCGCTGGATCTGGTCCGCTCCCGGCAGTCCGCGCCGCAGGTTCCGTTGGACGACGTGGCCCCCCTGCTTCCCGAAAAAGCCTCGCTCGCTCCCGATCGCGTACACCGCTCAGCCGAAATCCGCGCTTGGCTGCGAGAGGCCGTCGCCCGGCTTAGCCCCCGGGCAGCCGAAATCTTTGCCCTGCGTTTTTTTGAAGGCCAGGACAATCCGGAAATCGCGCAAACTCTCGGCACCACCGCAGCCAGCGTAGCGGTTACCCTGTCCCGCACCCGCGATCGCATCGCACAGGAATTCCGGTCATACATGGGAGAAATCAAATGACGCCGCAAGATCCGAACCTCGATCCGCAACTGGAACAAGCCATCCGCGAAATCCACGACGAGCCCATCGACCCCGGCGCGATCGCCGCCGCGGCCGCCCGCGTCGAAGCGCAATTGGCCCAGCACACCCCGCTGCACAATTGCGCCGATTTTCAAGCCCTCATCCCCGCCTACCGCGCCGGCACTCTGTCGCCGGCGCGCGCGCTTTTGCTGAAGGACCACAGCCACGAGTGCGTGGCCTGCTATAAAGCGCTGCATGCCAGATCCTCCCCCGGTCTCCGCGCCGTGTCCCCGCGCGCCGCCCAACCCTTCCTCCGCTGGGCGATCGCCGCGGCTTTGGTGGTCGCCGCCGGCTTGGCCTTCTGGACCCTGCGGCCCGCCTACTCCGGTCCGGAAGCCACCCTCGAGTCCGCCGACGGCCAGATTTATCGCGTCTCCGATACCGCCACCGTCCCCATCGTCCGCGGCGCCGCGGTGAACGCCGGAGTCGAAGTCCGCACCGCGCGCGACGCCCACGCCGTGCTGCGCCTCCGCGACGGCTCGCATGTTGAAATGCGGGAGCGCTCCGCTTTCTCGGTCTCCGAACGCGGCCGCGACACCACCATCGCCCTCGATCGCGGCGACATCATCGTGCAGGCCGCTCACCGCAGCCGCGGCCACCTCTTTGTCAACACCCGCGACTGCCGGGTAGCGGTCACCGGCACCGTCTTCAGCGTCAACAGCGGCCTCAAGGGCTCGCGTGTTACGGTGATCGAAGGCACGGTGCTGGTAGCTCAGGACCGGCACGATCATGTCCTGCATGCCGGCGATCAGGTCTCCACCAGCCCGGCCATGGGCGCCACCCCGGTACGCCGGGAAATCTCGTGGAGCCAGAACGCGGATGCCTACATCGCGATGCTCAACGCCGTCACCGCATTGAACGTCAAGCTCGATCAGGACAACTACCCGGCGTTGCGCTATTCGAGCAACCTGCTCGCCCTGGTTCCGGCGCAGGCCGTGGTCTACGCCAGCATCCCCAATCTCAGCCAGGCTCTTACGGAAGTGCAGCAGGTGTTCCTGCCGCGCATCCAGCAGGATCCCACCCTCGCCGCCTGGTGGCAGGAGAAGAAGCTCGACCAGGTGATCGCCGACATGAGCACCATGAGCAGCTACCTGGGTGACGAAATGGTGGTGGCCGCCGCCGGCCACTCCTCCGGATCTCCGGGCCAGCCCGTCGTCATGGCCGAGCTCAAACAGCCGGGCTTCGCGGCTTTCGCCCAGGCCGAAGTCGCCAAGCTCTCCACCGGACAGAGCGCCCAGCATCTCCGCATCGTCACCGATCCATCCGCCATCGGCGCCATCTCCAAAGACCAGTGCGTGCTGCTGATCCTGCCGCACCTGGTGGCTGTCTCGCAGGATGCCGCCGTGCTCCAGCAGATCGCCGCCGGAACTCCGACCCAGTTTGCCGCCACCGATTTCGGACAGCAGATCACCGCCGCCTACAACGGCGGCGTCGGCCTGCTTTTCGCCGCCGACGTGCAGGCTATGGGCGCCCACGGCCACGGCCACGCGCCGAATGTGCAGTACTTCATGGTGCAGCAGACCGGCAACGCCGGCGCCGCCGAAACCCGCGCCTCGCTGATCTTCAAAGGCCAGCGCACCGGCCCGGCTTCCTGGCTGGCCGCCCCCGCGCCTCTGGGCGCCTTGGACTTCGTCTCGCCGCAAGCCACGCTGGTGACCGCCGCGGTCGTCAAACAGCCCGCCGCCATCGTCGACGAGATCATGTCGATGCAGGCGCCCAATCCGGCTTTCCAACAGCAGCTCGCGACGCTCCAGGCCGCCCTGGGACTGGACATCCGCAATGACCTTGCCGCCGCGCTGGGCGGCGAATTCGCCTTCGCGCAGGATGGCCCCCTCCTGCCGCTGCCCGCTTGGAAAGTCGCCGTCGAGGTGTACGATCCGGTGAAGCTGCAATCCACCATCGCCACCCTGGTGAGCGATGCCAAGGTTCTGCAGCTCCAGCCATCCACTGCCAACGGCCGTACTTACTACACCATCTCCAGCGTTACCGGCTCGCCCCTGACCCAGGTGTGCTACACCTACGTGGACGGTTACCTGCTGGCCGGCTCCAATCAGGCGCTGCTCGATACCGCCATCCAGAACCGCGCCAACGGCTACACCTTGCCGCGTTCTACCGCGTTCACCGCGCTGATCCCGCACGATCAGTACACCAACTTCTCGGCGGCCGTCTACTACAACACGTCCACCCTGGCGCCCATTCTGGAGCAACTGAGCAAGCAGCCGGCCGCCAGGGAACTGGCCGCCAATCTCAAGCCCAACCTGATCGCCGCCTACGGCGAAAACGATCGCATCACTTTCGCCACCAGCGGCAGCCTCTTCAGTACCCTCGGCAATATGAGCCTGCTGCATCTGCTCGAAAAGCCGGGATCTACGGGAACACAGGCACACTGATCTGCGTACCTACTGCAGGTGATAGGTTAGAGGTGATGGGTCGCCACGGCCCGTCACCTCTCCCGTCTCCGGCGCAGCCATGCCAGTCATAGAGCTAGACAATCTCGAGGTCCGGTTCGGCGAACGGCCCATTCTGAAGCAACTGAATGGCTCGCTCTCCGGCCGGGCCATTGGTCTTTTAGGGCCCAATGGGGCGGGGAAGTCCACCCTGATCAACACCCTGCTCGGTTTCCATCAGCCCTTCGCCGGAACCGCCCGCATCTTCGGCAAAGACATCCGCACCGAAGCCAAAGCCGTCCGCAGCCAGATCGGCTACATGCCCGAAAACGATTCCTTCATCGCCGGCATGACCGGCGTGCACTTCGTCCGCCTGATGGCCGAATTGGCCGGGCTGCCCGCCGAGCAGGCCATGGAACGCGCCCACGAAGCCTTCTTCTGGGTCGGCCTGGGCGAAGCCCGCTACCGTAACCTGGGCACCTATTCGCTGGGCATGAAGCAGATGGCCAAGCTGGCCCAGGCCATTGCCCACGGCCCCAAGCTGCTGTTCCTCGATGAGCCCACCAACGGCCTCGATCCGCCCGCCCGCGCCCGCATGATCCAACTGATCCAGGAAATCCGCGATCGCGGCGAGCTGAGCCTGATCCTGTCCTCCCACCTGCTGCGCGACGTGGACGAGTGCTGCGACGAAGTCCTGATCCTCAAGGAAGGCCGCATCGCCGCCTCCTGCAACCTGGAGGAAGAGCGCCGCGCCAATCGCAAATTCCTGGAGCTGGAAACCCGCGGCGCCAACGGTACCTTCACCGCCGCCATCGAACGCCTGGGCTGCGAGGCTGCCGCGTTTCCCAACGGCCGCATGAAGCTGGTGATGCCCGATGGCGTCGAGATCCGCCAGCTTTACGCGCTGGCCGCCGAGCAGAACGTGCAGATCCGCCGCCTCAACCACAAGCGCGATTCGCTGGAAGACATTTTCCTGAAAGCCATGGAGGCGCGCGATGGCGGTATTTAAGCACGCATACAAAGGTTATGCCGGGCCGCTCACGCCCCCCTGGTCGCGCTTCCTCATCATCCCGCGCTACGCCTTCGAGGAGCTGCGCCGCTCGCGCTTCTACAGCATCTTTTTCCTGGTCACCATGCTGGCGCCGCTGATCTTCGGCTGCATCATCTATGTGCAGCACAGCCTGAGCGCCCTGAAGCTCCTGCAAGTCAAGGAACTGGTCACCATCGACGCGCGCTTTTTCATGAATTTGTTGGGCTGGCAGAGCATGATGGCGTTCTTCCTGGCCGCTTTTATCGGGCCCGGCCAGATCTCGCCCGACCTGGCCAATAACGCGCTCCCGCTGTATCTGTCGCGGCCGTTCTCGCGCAGCGAATACGTGCTCGGCAAGATGTCGGTGCTGCTCATTCTGATGTCCTGCATGACCTGGATCCCCTGCCTGCTGCTCTACGTGCTGCAGGCTTCGCTCGAAGGCCAGGGCTGGTTTCTCCACAACCTGCGTATCGCCGGCGCGGTCATCCTGGGCTCCTGGATCTGGATGGTGCTCATCTCGCTGCTGGCCCTGGCTCTCTCCGCCTGGGTCAAGTGGAAACCCATGGCCGGCGGACTCCTGTTCGGCGTCTTCTTCGTGGCCGGCGGGTTCGCGGGCGTCATCAACCTGATCCTGCGTACCCGCTGGGGCAACCTGATCAACATCAGCCACCTGATGGGCGCGGTCTGGACCTCGCTGTTCGAACAGCCCATGCACCGCGGCTCCGGCGCGGTCTTCTTCCGTGTCTCCCGCGCCGAGGCGATCCCCATCTGGTGCGACTGGATGGCGCTGCTGGGCATTTGCGCTTTTTGCCTCTACCTGCTCTCCCGCAAGATCCGCGGCGCGGAGGTGGTGCGATGACCGAACCGCGCATCGTCTTCGAAAACGTCTCCCGCTTCTATGGCGAAGTGCTGGGCGTCAATCGCGTCAACCTGGCGATTCCGCCGGGCATCACCAGCCTGGTCGGTCCCAACGGCTCCGGCAAAACCACGCTGATGAACCTGATGACCGGCCTGATCCGCCCGTCGCGCGGCCTCATCCGCATCCTCGGCATCCCCCCGGATCGTCCCGAAGAGCTGTTCCGCAAGGTCGGATACTGCACCCAGTTCGACTCGTTCCCCAAGGGACTCACCGGATACCAGTTCATCTACTCCTTCCTGCTGGTCCACGGTATGCTGGAGTCCGAAGCCGACAAGCTGACCCGCGAGGCCCTCGACCGCGTCAATATGGCCCAGGCCGCCGATCGGCTGGTGGCCGCCTACAGCAAAGGCATGCGGCAGCGCATCAAGCTGGCGCAGGCCATCGCCCACCGGCCCACCATCCTGGTTCTGGACGAGCCGCTCAACGGCCTCGATCCCATGGCCCGCGCCGAAACCATCGCCCTCTTTAAACAATGGGGCGAGGAAGGCCGCCATGTCATCGTCTCCAGTCATATCCTGCACGAAGTCGATCGCATCTCCGACCAGGTGATTCTGCTCAGCCACGGCTATGTGGTCGCCGAAGGCCAGATCCAGGGCGTGCGCAGCGAAGTCAAGGACCAACCCATGCAGATCCTGGTCCGTTGCGACCGTCCCGCGGTGCTCGCCGCGCGCCTGTTCGAGCGCGACAACGTGGTCGAAGCCAAGGTCTCGAGCGACGGCAAGGGCCTGCTGGTCGGCACCCGCGACGCCGACAGCCTCTACCTGCTGCTCAACCGCGTCGTGCTCGATAACGGCCTGGAAATCGAAGCCGTCGCGCCGGCCGATGACGACGTCAACTCCGTCTATCAATACCTGATCGGAAGCGAAGGAGGCAACTCATGACCTGGTCCCAGATCGCCACCCAGCCCTGGATGCTCTGGCGCCGCCAGGTCGCCGCCATCCTCCGCCTGGAACTCAAGAAGAGCCTCTTCTCCAGGCGCGCCTGGTGGATCTACATCCTCACTCTCGGGCCGGTCGCCATCACCGGGCTGCATTCTGTCTTCAGCGGACACGGCCATACCATGGCCGAAGATAACATGATCTTCGCCGGTATCTTCCAGATTTACTTTCTCCGGCTGGGTATCTTCTTCGGCTGCCTGGGTATCTTCTCTAACTTATTCCGCGCCGAAGTGCTGGAACGGACTCTGCATTACTATTTCATGTCTCCCGTCCGCCGTGAAGTACTGGCAGTTAGTAAGTACGTCGCCGGACTGACCGCCGCCTGTGTCTATTTCGGCGGCAGCGTGGTCCTGAGCTTTCTGCTCATCGACGCCCACTGGGGGCCGGTCTTCCAGCAGTACCTGGTGCACGGTGCCGGCCTGGCCGAGCTGGGGCGCTACGCCTTCACCGCGGTGTTGGCCTGCGTGGGCTACGGCTCGGTGTTCCTGCTGACCGGCATCATCATCCGCAATCCGCTGATCCCCGCCGCGGTGGTGTTCGTTTGGGAGAACCTCAATCCGTTTCTTCCCTCGTTGCTCAAGAAGTTCAGTATCATCTTCTACCTGAAATCGCTGTGTCCGACCGGCGCCCTGCCTGCCGACGGCCCCCTGGCCTTCCTGGCCACTACCACGGATCCGACGCCCGCCTGGCTGGCCATTCCCGGCCTCCTGATCGTCTCCGCCCTGCTCCTGGCCTACGCCGCCACCCGGTCCCGTACGCTCGAAGTCAGCTACAGCGAATAGCCTGGCAGCAGGACCCGCCATGCTATAACAATGAGAGCCTGTTTCGAGGCTCTTCATCTGACTACCTGGACCCAGACTTACACCCCCCTCGCCGGCAGCGTGCTGCTCTCTGCTGTCGTGGCGGCCCTGCCCGTGGCCGTGCTCCTCGGCATGCTGGCCTTCGCCCGCGCCCGTGCCCACTGGGCCGCCGTCGCTGGCTTGGCCACCTCGCTCGCCGTCGCCGTGCTGGTCTTTCGCATGCCTCCGCTGCTGGCCGCGACCGCGGCCCTCGATGGCGCCGCCTACGGACTCTTCCCCATTGGCTGGATCGTGCTCTGCGCCATCTTCGTCTACGACATCACCGTCCAGTCCGGCAACTTCGAAATCGTCAAACACACCGTCGCCGGCCTGGCCTCCGACCGCCGCCTGCAGGCCCTCCTGATCGCCTTCTGCTTCGGCGCGTTCATCGAAGGCGCCGCCGGCTTTGGCACGCCTGTGGCCATCTCCGCCGCCATGCTGATCGGCCTCGGCTTCCGGCCGCTCCAGGCGGCTGCCATGGCCCTGATCGGCAACACCGCGCCGGTGGCCTTCGGCGCGCTCGGTACGCCGCTCATCGCGCTAGCCGGTGTCACCGGTTTGCCGCTCGATCGCCTCAGCGCCATCGTCGGCCGCATACTCACCCCCTTCGGCGTGATCGTCCCCTTCTGGCTGGTCGCCGCCATGGCCGGACGCAAGCGCATGCTCGAAGTCTGGCCCGCTTGTCTGGTCTCCGGCGTGACCTTCGGCTTCACTCAACTCCTGGTCAGTAACCTGCACGGACCCTGGCTGGTGGATATCGCCGGATCGCTCGCCTCCATGCTGTCGCTCGTCATTCTGCTCCGCTTCTGGCAGCCCCGCACCACCTGGAATTTCGAGCACGAAACCGAAGCCGACCGCCGCGCCGAGGCCGCTGCCCGCCCGCAAATCAGCGGCGCGCGCGCCCTCAAAGCTTGGATGCCCTGGATTCTTCTCTCCGTCCTGGTCTTCTTCTGGGGCATTCCGCAGGTCAAGGCATTCCTGAACGGCCTCTCGCAGCTCACCTTCAACTTTCCCCTCTTGCACAAGGCTGTCTTGCGCGTCCCGCCGGTCGTGCCCAAACCTGTGGCCGAGCCTGCCGTGTTCCTCTTTAATTGGCTCTCCGCCACCGGCACCAGCCTGTTGTGTACCGGAATCCTCGGCGGCCTGCTGCTGGGCTTCGGACCCCGCAAGCTCCTGTGGATCTTCTGGGGCACCTTGCGCAAGGTCCGCTTCTCCCTGTTGACCATCGCCGCCATGATGGCCCTGGGCTTCTCCACCCGCTACGGCGGCCTGGATGCCACCATGGGCCTGGCCTTCGCCTCCACCGGCGTGCTGTTCCCCTTCTTCTCGCCGCTGCTGGGTTGGCTCGGCGTGGCGCTCACCGGTTCCGACACATCGTCCAACGTCCTGTTTGGCGGCCTGCAGCAGATTACCGCCCGCCAGGTCGGCGTATCCCCTCTGCTGGCCGCCGCGGCCAATAGCGCCGGCGGCGTGATGGGCAAGATGATCGACGCGCAAAGCATCGTGGTCGCCGGTGTGGCCACCGGCCAGGAAGGCGAAGAAGGACCCATCCTGCGCTATGTCTTCGTACACAGCATCGCCCTCGCCGTGCTGGTGGGCCTGGTGGTGCTGCTGATGGCCTGGTTGCACCTGTGAACACCCTCCCCATCCTGCTCGGCGCGCTGTGCATCTACGCCATCGCCTACCGTTACTACGCCGCCTTCATTGCGGCCAAGGCCCTGGCGCTCGACGACCGCCGCATCACGCCCGCGCATCAGTTCAAGGATGGTCACAACTTCATCGCCTCGCCCAGGTGGGTGCTGTTCGGCCACCACTTCGCGGCCATCGCCGGCGCCGGCCCCCTGGTCGGCCCGACCCTCGCCGCGCAGTTCGGATTCGCGCCCGGCCTGCTCTGGCTCTTGATCGGCGGCGTGCTCGCGGGATGCGTGCAGGACTTCACCGTGCTCGTCGCCTCCATACGGCATGGCGGCCGCTCCCTCGCCGATATCGCCCGCACCGAGATCAGTCCCTTCGCCGGCCTGGTCACCATGATCGCCGTGCTCTTCATCCTGCTCGTATCGCTGGCCGGCCTGGGCATTGTGGTGGTCAATGCGCTGGCCGACAGTCCCTGGGGAGTCTTCACCATCGGCGCTACCATTCCCATCGCCCTGGCGATGGGTGTCTGGATGTTCCGCGCCCACGCCGGCCGCATCACCGTTACCGCCCCCAGCATCTTCGGCGTCGTCCTGCTCACCGGCGCCGTGGTGGGCGGCCATTGGTTCGCGCAATCCCGCGCCGCCGGCGTACTCACCTTCTCCGGGCATCAGATCACCTTCCTGATGGCGGCCTACGGCTTCATCGCCTCGGTCCTGCCGGTGTGGCTGCTGTTGGCCCCGCGCGACTATCTCTCCACCTACGTCAAGCTCGGGACCATCGCCGCGCTGGTCGTGGGCGTGTTCCTGGTCCACCCCGACATCCGCTTTCCCGCCTTCACGCCGTTCACCGCCGGCGGCGGCCCCATCATCAAGGGCAAGTTATTCCCCTTCCTCTTCGTGACTATCGCCTGCGGCGCCATCTCCGGTTTCCACTCCCTGGTCGCCTCCGGCACCACGCCCAAGATGCTCGACAAGGAGTCCGACGCGCCCTTCATCGGCTACGGCGCCATGCTGGCCGAGTCGCTCGTCGGCGTGCTGGCTTTAATCGCCGCCAGCTCCATGCATCCCGGCGATTACTTCGCCATCAACAGCTCCGCGCAGGTCTTCGGCAAGCTGGGACTCCACACCGTCAACCTGGATCTGTTTTCGCGCGAAGTGGGTGAGAGCCTCGCCGGACGCACCGGCGGCGCGGTGTCGCTGGCCATCGGCATGGCCCAGATCTTCCGCGGGCTGCCGGGCATGGACCGCCTGCTGGCCTACTGGTATCACTACGCCATCATGTTCGAGGCGCTCTTCATCCTGACCACCATCGACGCCGGCACACGCGTCTCGCGCTATGTCATGCAGGAGTTACTCGGCCGGGTCCACAAGCCCTTCGGCGACGCCCGCTGGCTGCCTGGCAATGTGGCTACCACGTTCTTAGTCGTCATAGGTTGGAGTTATCTGATCTACACCGGAAATGTATCTACGATCTGGCCCCTTTTCGGGACCGCCAACCAGTTACTGGCCACCATCGCCCTGGCCGTCGCCACCACGTTCATCATCAATATGGGCCGCGCCCGTTACGCGTACATCACCGCGCTGCCGATGTGCTTCGTCGGTGTGACTACGGTCAGCGCCGGCATTCTCTCCGTCCGGGATATCTTCTGGCCGCTCACCCGTGTCCCGGGCCGGGAACTGACCGGCTATCTCAACTCCATCCTGACTGTGATGTTTATCGCCGGCGTCTTCCTGGTGGTCGCCAGCGCCGTCCGCCGCTGGATCGCCGTCTGGCGCGGGGCCCCGGCGCCGGCCGGGGCTTTCGGACCCCCGGTCACCGCCGAAGGCGACGTGCGCATGGGCTGCTGCTGATCGTCACCGCCACCGGCTGTTCTGCCGTTCCACCATCCACTGCGGATACAGTACCGCCGGCTGCGTGGCCGCCGACAACTGCTGCGCCTCGTCCGCCGAAAGCCGCACCGCGGACGCCTTCAGGTTGTCTTCCAACTGCGCCATCTTGTGGGCGCCGATGATCACCGAGGCGACCCCCGGCTGTGCCAGCAGCCATGCCAGCGCCAGTTGCGGAATGCTGGCGTCCTTCTCCCGGGCCATCGCCTCCAGCGCCTCTACGGCGTCGAACCCGTGCGCCTCGTCGATCGGCGGAAAGTTGAAGCCGCTGCGCCGGGCGCCCGCCGGCGCGTCCTCCCCGCGGCGGTACTTGCCCGTGAGGAAGCCGCCCGAGAGCGGCGACCACGGGAGCACGCCTAAGCCTTCTTCCCGGCACAGCGGCAGCAGTTCGTACTCCAGATCGCGGCCCACCAGCGAGTAATATGCCTGCAGCGAGACGAACCGCTCCCACCCGTGCGCCTCCGCCCGGCACAAGGCCTTCATCAAATGGCGCGCGGGCCAGTTCGAACAGCCCACGTAGCGGACCTTCCCCTGCCGCGCCAGGTCGTCCAGCGCGCGCAGGGTTTCCTCGATCGGTGTGGTGAGATCGAAGCCGTGCACCTGGTACAGGTCGATGTAGTCGGTCCCGAGGCGCCGCAGACTGGCTTCACAGCCCGCCGTGATATGCGACCGCGAAAGACCGTAGTTATTCACGTCGCCCTTGCGCTCGGCCGCGGCCCGGCTCATGGGCGCGAATACCTTGGTCGCCACCACCGCCGATTCGCGCGCCACCGCGCACTCCTTCAACGCGCGGCCCAGAATCGTCTCGGCTTCGCCGTGCGAATATACGTCAGCCGTGTCGAAGAAGTTGATGCCCGCCTCGATCGCCCGCGCCACCAGCCGGTTCGCGCCCGCCTGGTCCACCACCGCGATGTTGAAGAAGCCCGAGCCGAAGGTCATGGTGCCCAGGCACAGTTCCGAGACCCGCACTCCGCTCTTCCCGAGTTGTCGATAGTTCATGCTTTCATGTTCGCGCAACCGGCCCGCTGGGATGCGCGATCCGGTACCTGAGGTCCTTCCATATCCCCAACACCGGCTCCCACAGGCCGAACGACTGCAGCACCCAGACGATCATGGCCAATACCACTACAATGTTCAGAATGTCTTTGATGGATACTGCCATGGGAACATAGGTGTTGATCATCCATAGCACGATCCCGACTACGATCAGTCCCAGCACCACGTTCACGAGCCGCCGTATGTTCGCCGGCAACGCGATCCGGGCATTGAGGATCCATGCCACCGCCGTCACAATCACCAGGGTTGCCGCGAGATAAATTAATTGCATGTGCACCTCTCCTGCGTGAGAGGCAATCGGAATTCCAATGAGTGATATCGACCACCTCTTCGCGCCGCTCACCATTCGCGGGGTAACCCTGCGCAACCGCATCGCCGTCTCGCCCATGTGCGAGTATTCGAGCCAGGACGGCTTCGCCAATGACTGGCATCTGGTGCACCTCGGCAGCCGTGCCGCCGGCGGAGCGGCCCTGGTCATAACCGAGGCGGCCGCCGTCGAAGAGCGCGGTCGCATCTCCCCCGCCGATCTCGGCATCTGGAAGGACGCGCATATCGAGATGCTGGCGCGCATCACCCGTTTCATTCGCGATCGCGGCGCGGCCGCCGGCATCCAGATCGCACATGCCGGCCGCAAGGCCAGCACGCGGGTCCCCTGGGAAGGCGGTGCGGCAATTCCCGAATCCGCGGGCGGCTGGCGGACCGTGGCGCCCAGTGCGATTCCTTTCCGCGAGGGCGACCCTTCACCGGCCGAGCTCACCCCGGCTGATATCCGCACCATCGTGGGGGCCTTCGCTGCCGCCGCCCGGCGCGCCTTGGATGCGGGATTTCAAGTCGTCGAGATCCACGCTGCGCACGGATATCTCATTCACGAATTCCTCTCCCCGCTCACGAATCGCCGCACGGATGCGTACGGCGGCGCCTTCGACGGCCGCGCGCGTTTCGCCTTGGAGGTTGCGGCCGCGGTGCGCCACGTCTGGCCGGACTCCCTGCCGCTGTTCATGCGCATCTCTTCGGTCGATTGGGTCGCGGAAGGCTGGCAGATCGAAGACTCCGTCGAGTTGGCGCGGCGCCTGCGCGCGCTGGGAGTAGATCTGATCGACTGCTCCTCGGCCGGGGCCGTGCCTCATGCCCAGGTGCAGGTCGGGCCCGCATACCAGACGCCCTTCGCCGCGCGGGTCCGTCGCGAAAGCGGGATCCTGACCGGGGCGGTGGGCATGATCACCGAGCCGCGCCAGGCCGATGCCATCGTTCGCAGCGGGCAAGCCGACGTCGTGCTGCTGGCGCGCGAGATGCTGCGCGATCCTTATTGGCCCCTGCACGCCGCGCAGGCTCTGGGCGCCTCCGCCCCGGTGCCCAAACAGTATACCCGCGCGTTCTCCTAGCGCCACGGATAGAAAATTTCAATAACGTCCATAGAAATGTTCCGCTTGGGACCATCGGCCCGGCGTTGGAGAATAGGGAGAGATTCCAGTATCATTTCCCGTGTAGAGGAGACCTCAGAGTGAAGAGGTACATGCCCCTGTTGTACTGCCTGCCCGCGGTGGCCCTGGCACAGAGCGCCCCTGACTTGCAGGCTAAAGTCGCGCAATTGGAAACCGCCACGCGCGCCGCGCAAAGCGCCGGCGATAACGCCTGGATGCTGATGAGCGCCGCCCTGGTATTGATGATGACCGGGCCCGGTCTGGCCTTGTTCTACGGCGGACTGGTGCGCCGCAAGAACGTCCTCGGTACCATGATGCAGAGCTTCATCCTGATGGCTGTGGTCACCGTGCTCTGGGCCCTGGTCGGTTACAGCCTGGCTTTCGGCGAAGGACTGCCGTTTGTGGGCGACCTGCGTTATGTCTTTCTCAACGGCGTCGGCGCCGCCCCCAACGCGGACTACGCCGCCACCATCCCGCATCAGACCTTCATGGTCTACCAGTTGATGTTCGCCATCATCACGCCCGCGCTCATTTCCGGCGCCTTCGCCGAGCGCATGAAGTTCAGCGCCATGCTGCTGTTCATGGTGCTGTGGATGTTCATCGTGTATTTCCCCATGGCGCACATGGTCTGGGGCAAGGGCGGATTTCTGAACGCCGCCCTGGGCGGCAAGGTTCCCTGTTTCGATTTCGCCGGCGGCACCGTTGTCCACATCACCTCGGGGGTCTCGGCGCTGGTAACCGCGCTCTATCTGGGCAAGCGCCTGGGCTATCCGCACGAACCCATGAAGCCACACAACCTGGTGATCAGTTTCATCGGCGCCTGCCTGCTCTGGGTAGGATGGTTCGGCTTCAATGCGGGCAGCGCGCTGGCGGCTTCCAGCCTGGCCACCAGCGCCTTCGTCGCCACCCACTTCGCCGCCGCCGCCGCCGCGCTCGGCTGGCTGCTGGTGGAATGGCGCGCCAACGGCAAGCCCAGCGTGCTGGGCGGCATCTCCGGAAGCGTCGCCGGCCTGGTCGCCATCACGCCCGCGTCCGGCTTCGTCAAACCGATGCCCGCGCTGCTCATCGGCTTCCTGGCCGGCATCGTGTGCTACTTCATGGTGGCCAAGTTCAAACAGAAGATGGGTTACGACGACTCCCTGGACGCCTTCGGCGTGCACGGCTGCGGCGGGACCCTGGGCGCGCTCCTGACCGGAGTCTTCGCCACCAGCGCCGTCAACGCCGGCTTCAACGGACCGCTGGGCCTGGTGGACGGCCACTCCGGCCAGATCGTGAATCAGTTGATCGCTTGCGTGATCGCCTGGGTCCTGGCCGCGGTGGGAACCTTCGTCATCCTCAAGATCTGCGATGCCCTGATCGGAGTTCGCGTCAGCAACGCGCACGAGATGGAGGGACTGGACGTCAGCATGCACGGCGAAGAAGGCTACATACTGGAAGCTTAAGGCGAGGACCGGATGAAAAAGATCGAGGCCATTATCCAGCCGTTCAAGCTGGACGAAGTCAAGGAAGCTCTGACCGCCATCGGCGTGGACGGCATGACCATCAGCGAAGTGCGCGGACATGGCCGCCAGAAGGGACACAAGGAGGTCTATCGCGGCCGCGAGTACAATGTCGATCTCCTGCCCAAGCTCAAACTGGAGGTCGTGGTCACCGATGCGCGCTGCGAGGAAGTGTTGAAGACCCTGATTGCGTCCGCGCGCACCGGCAAGATCGGCGACGGCAAGATATTCGTCTACGAAGTGGCGGAGGCCATCCGGATTCGGAACGACGATCGTGGTGACGCCGCTTTGTAAGGACCCCGTCCTGGCCCTGGCCGCACGCACCGCGCTGGCCGACGGCATGGTGGAACGGGCCGCCGCCGCCCGCTTGTGGCCGGCTTTTTCCGGCGGCCTGGCGCTGGTGGCCGTGGGCGGCTACGGCCGGCGGCAGTTGTTTCCGTACTCCGATGTGGACCTGCTCCTGCTCGTCGAGAGCAGCCGCCGCGCGCAGGAGGGCGGCGGCGCCATCTCGGCTTTTCTGCAAGACCTCTGGGATGCCGGGCTGCGCCTCAGTCATTCGGTGCGCACGCCGGAAGAGTGCGCCGAGCTCTACGACCAGAACATCGAGCTGAATGTCAGTCTGCTGGACCAGCGTTTTCTGGACGGCGACCGTCTTCTGTACGCCCGCTTCGCGGACAAGCTGCCGCGTTTCCTGCACGCGCAGCGGGATGCCCTGGCGCGCAACCTGACGCGCCTGACGCGCGAGCGCCACCATAAGTATCACGACACGTACTATCACCTGGAGCCCAACATCAAGGACACGCCCGGCGGACTGCGCGACTACCAACTGGTCCGCTGGCTGGCGCGGATCCGGGATGCGGAAGTGCCGGAGATGCCGGCCGCCTTCCTGTTCCTGGCGCGCCTGCGCTGCTTCCTGCACTCCCGCGCCGGGCGCGACGATAACGTGCTCACCTTCGACGCGCAGGAGGAAGCCGCGGAATACTTCGCGGCCCCCGGTCCGGCGCAGTGGATGCGCGATTACTTCCTGCAGGCCCGCGGCATCTACCGCGCCGCGGTGCGCGAGCTGGAGACCAGCGAGGCCCAGGCCAGCTCGCTGCTCACGCAATTCAAGGACTGGCGCGGCCGCCTGTCCAACGCCGAATTCACGGTATCGCGCGAGCGGGTCCACCTGCGCCTGCCGCAGAGTCTGGCCGCCGATCCCGAGCTGGCGCTGCGCCTCTTCCAGTTCGTGGCGCGGCATGGCATCCGGCCCTCGGTCGAAACCGAGCAGCGGCTGAGCGCGGCCGAGCCGCAGTTGGCCGAGTGGTTCGCGGCGCCGCGGCCGGTGTGGCCGGCGCTCAAAGAGATCCTCGCGCTGCCGTATGCCGCCGACGCCATGCGCAGCATGCACGATACCGGCGTGCTGCGCGCGATCCTGCCGGAGACGGCGCGGATCGAATGCCTGGTGGTGCGCGACTTCTACCATCGCTACACGGTGGACGAGCACACGCTGGTGGCCTTGCAGGCGCTGCAGGGCCTGCGCGGCACGCACGAGCCGACGCTGAAACGTTACAGCGATCTGCTGTCCGAATTGGAGGACCCGGCCGTGCTGTCGTGCGCGCTCCTGTTTCACGACGTGGGCAAAGCGGCCGCGAACGGCGGCCACGTGGAGCAATCCCTGCGCGTGGCCCAGCCGGCGCTGGAGCGCATCCAGATGCCGCGCGCCGATCGCGAGATGGCCACCTTCCTCATCCGCCGCCACCTGGAGATGTCGGCCGTCATGAACTCGCGCGACCTGCAGGATCCGGCCACGGCGCGAGACATGGCCGAGCGGGTGGAGACCGTGGAGCGGCTCAAAGCCCTCACCCTGATGACCTACGCGGATATCAGCGCCGTGAACCCGTCGGCCATGACGCCCTGGCGCGCCGAAGTGCTCTGGCAGCTTTATGCTCTGACCTACAACGAGCTGACGCGGGAGTTGGAGACCGATCGCATCCCGGGCGCCGCCTTCGGCTCGCAGGAGCAACGCGCCTTTATGGCCGGGCTTCCGGTGCGCTACGCGCGCACGCACACACCCGAGGAGATCGCGGCGCACCTCAAGCTGGAAGGGATCTATCGCCAGAGAGGCGTGGCCGTCGTTTTAGAAAAGCTGGAGGCCGCCTGGCGGCTGACGCTGGTAACCGGCGACCGCCAGTTCCTGTTCGCTTCGGTGGCCGGGACGCTGTCCAGTTTCGGCATGAACATTCTGAAAGCCGAAGCGTTTTCCAATAGCCAGGGGACCGTGCTGGACACCTTTACCTTCGCCGACGCGACGCGCACGCTGGAGCTGAATCCCACCGAGATCGACCGCTTGCGCGCCACCGTGGAGCGCGTGGTGCTCGGCCGCCTGGACGTACGCCAGCTTCTGCGCAACCGTCCCAAGCCCGCGCTGCCCAGCCGCAATGCGCAGGTGCACCCGACGATCTCGGTCAACCAGGGAGCTTCTGACAGCGCCACCCTGATCGAGATCGTGGCGCAGGACCGTCCCGGCCTGCTCTACGATCTGGCCGCCGCCATCTCCGCCCAGGGCTGCAATATCGAAGTGGTACTGATCGACACCGAGGCGCACAAAGCCATCGACGTGTTTTACGTGACGGCCGGCGGGCGCAAGCCGGGCCGGGAACAGTTGGACCAGTTGAGCGCCGCGCTCCATGGCGCTTGCGGCAGCCAAGCCGGCTAAGCTGGCACCGCCAGCCGCCACACACCGTAGAGCGCGAATGCGGCCAGCCCGCCGGTCCACAGCCAGCCTCGCCACCGCCCCGGCCAGAACAGGGCGAAGAGCATCGCGAAACCCAGCGGGGCCAGCGCGTTGAAATGGACCGCCTCGCTCCAGTGGCCTTTGGCCAGCGCGAACAGCGCCCGCGTCATGCCGCACAGCGGACAAGGATGCCCGGTCAGCCAGTGGAATCCGCAGAGATGCAGCAGCGGCTCCGCCGGCACGCGAATCGACCACAGCGCCGCAAACAGCGCCATCGCCGCGGCCGCGCGAAGCCCGGCGGACTCCGTCAAAGCGCCTCCGCCGTTGCCGGGTCCAGTCCCACGATTTCCTTGTAGGCCACGGTGATCGCCGCCCAGGTCACCGGCACCGAAACGAACAGCCCCACGACGCAGCACAGCGCGCCCAACAGATTGACCAGCACCATCAGCACCACGAACATGGTGAATCCGAAATAGTCCTGCTTCACGATCTGGTGGCTGGCCTGCATGGCGGGCCAGAAATCCATGCGCTTGTCCACGATGAACAGGTAGGTGAAGGTGTACATGGCGGTCACCACCAGGCCCGGGATGATGCACAGCAGAAAGCCGATGCTGGCGAAGACCGCAATCAGCAGAGAGGCCACGAACGTGGGCAGAAAGAAGTTGAAACCCGCGAACAGATCCCCCACCTCGGCCCGCTTGCCCAGCAGCTTCTTCATGGTGAAGATGTGCATGCCGGCGATCAGCGGCCCGTGCAGCACGACCGGCACCGCGGAGGTCAGGATCAGGAAGATCAGGGCCAGTAGAATGTAGTTGCCCATGTCCCCTTTCACGATGTCCCAGCCCTGCCCGATCCAACGGCTGGACTGCACCTGCACGCGCGCCGGTGGCGTCCAGGGCTGTGTTGGCGCGGGGACCACGCTCTCGCCGGCGGCCATCGGCGTCCCGCAGGCCGTGCAGAATTGGGTGCCGGGAGTCAGTTCGGTGCCGCATTTGTTGCAGAACATGGGAGGGATCATAACACGCGGAAGGCCAGCGTGTCGCGAACCAGCGCAGTTACCTCTTGCACACTGATGGCATCCATCGAGGCGGCCTTGGCGATGGCCACCTGCGCTCCCCGCGGCGCCCAGACGGCCGGGTCCGACGGCCCGAACAACGCCACCACCGGCGTATCCACGGCCGCCGCCAGGTGGGTGGGTCCGGCGTCGTTTCCGATATAGATCCGGGCATGGGCAAACCAGCACGCCAGCTCATACAGGTCGGTGAAGCGCCGCGCGCCGGGCAGGGCTTCCTCGGGACCGGCGCACCACTCCACCGGCATGTGACGTGCGAGCCGTTCGGCCAGCGATTGGAACCGGTCCAGCGGCCAGCGTTTCCGCGGGCTGCCGGCGAAGGGATGGATCACCGCGAAGTTCCGCGGGCCGGGCGGGCACGCGATGCGGGGGCGATCGGAGCCGGAGTGGCCGGCCAGCACGCGCACCTGATCCCGGTAGAAATCGACCGCGTGCGCCCCGCAGCCCGCCGGCGGCAGCGCGGGAAGGAAGTGGAACGGCAGTCCCAGGCCGGTGACGGTCTGGCGGAATTCGGACCGGGCCGCGCCGTACCAGGAGACGATGGAATCGAACCCGCGCAGCGTCTGGAGCAATTGCGGATCGGGTGCGCCGAGCTCGAGCAGATCCAGACCGGTGGATCCGATCGCCCGGGCGCGGTCTGCCAGACGGGCCGCCACCGGGACGTTGGGGGCCGCGGACCAGATCTCCAGGTAGCCGGCCCGCAGACACTCCATCGCCGGGATGGAAACGATGAAGTCGCCAATCGCGCCGGGACGGATCAGGAGCCGCTTCAAGACTCCAGGATAGCTTCCACGGTCACCCCGGAATTCAGGGTGGGGACGCTCACGGTTTCGTCCAGCGTGGTGGTCTGCTCGATCCAGTTGGAAAGCGGCAGATTGCGGAACAGGATCCGTTCGCGCAATACCAGGACGTGTTTGCTGACGAAAAGACCTCGGGTTTTCCGCACAAATTGGCGCTGTTCCACACGGAAATCGTTCAGAAAATCGTCGAACGCGGCGCGCTTCGCCGCGGCTTTGGCATCGTAGATGGCGCTCTCCAGGGTCTCCCGCTGGACCACCAGCGCACTCTGCAGTTCGGCCAATCCAGACCGCTCCCGGGCGACGGCCTCTTCCATGCGGCAGCGCATCATGAACCAAACCAGATAGGCCGAGCCGGCGGCCGTCACCAGCGGAAGAATAAATAGCAGTAAAGTCGCCATCGATTTCCGGCTTTATCTAGAATTAATTCTAATTGACTTTCCGCAATAGTACAATGCTCCCGATCGTACCTTATCCTGGGGTGAGCGGCGGGGTTAACCGCGCTACAATGCGAGCCTATGCGCTCCCGCCTGCTTCTGTGCATCTCCGCGACCGCCAGCACCGTTTATCTGCTGACTCTCGGATGGCAGCCGTTTCCCGGCAGCGCCGCGTTGAAAGGCGTTCCGGTCGCCGCGCTGGCGGTCCTGGCGCTGGCGGCACGCCGCGGGCGGCACGATGCCGGCATGCTGGCGCTGGGCCTGGCATTCTCCGCGGCGGGCGACGTGCTGCTGGACCTGGATCCCCGGTTCTTCGTCTTCGGCCTGGGCGCATTCTTGTTGGCGCATATTACTTACACCGTCCTCTTTGTGCGGAATCGCGCCGCGGGCATCCGGCTGGACCCGCCCTTGCTGGCCGCGGTGCTGCTGGTGCTGGCGTTCAGCGGTACGCTTTCGGCGTGGATCGTGCCATCGGCGGGAGAACTGGCCGTGCCCGTGGTCTTTTATGTTTGCGCCCTCACGGCCATGGTCTCGACGGCGCTGCTGGCGCGGTTCAAAGGCGGTTGGGTGGCGGCGGGCGCGATCCTGTTCCTGATCTCGGACTCGCTCCTGGCAATCAACCGGTTCAAGACGCCGTTGCCGCTGGAAGATTACCTGGTGTGGACCACATATTATCTGGGCCAGTGCGGGATAGCCATCGGTTATCTCGGCATCGCCGGGTGAGTGGGCCGACGATCTGGACAGTGGGAATCGCGCGCAGCACCGGCACCTGCAACTTGTAACGCGCCGTACGCAACGCGGCAGGCACAGACGCGCGGACGGCGGAGCCGCACCGTCTGTGCCCGCGCGAACCATCTGCTATTGGGGGACGATACGGACAGCTTTCACCGTGCCGGAGTAACTGCCCACCGGATTGCCCGAAGTATCGTACACATTGATGGTATAAGTACCGTTGAATTCGTCGCCGCTCACCGTAACGGTTTCCAGGATGAAGACGGTGCCGGTGAGATTGCCGCTGGTGTCGAAGGTCCAGGAGGGATGCTCCAGTTTGTAGGTTCCGGGGGTGGGCTGCGTCCAGGTCCCCAGGCAGACGTTGTCCTCGATGGGATCGGTGTAGTCGTTGAGGATCTCCAGCCCGTCGCTGGTCCAGGCATCGAAAGCGTTATCGATCTCGACACCGCCGGAGTAGTACTTCGCGTGCCAAAGACCCACGATGGGGATGGCGCTGTTGGGGGCTACACTGGCCGTGCGTCCCATGGGCGGCGTGAACCCCGGAGGCAAGACTATAGCCGGCCGTATGGGGGAGAGTCCCGGGACACTGCAGGCGTTGGCGTCAGGCGCGATGCCGGCGCAGAGCGCCAGAATTGCACCGGAGATGATCATCGTTATTCTTCGTTCCATTTGGTTTTGTCCTTTTCGTAGTGGTCTTCGAACAGAGAGCGCAGGCGATCGCGCAGCCGGCTGGCGGACGGACGGAGCTGGTCGTCGGGGGCGCCGCCATAGGGGCGGGTACGAATTACGAGTCGTTCTTCGATGCGTACGGCAATTCGGGTTCTTCGTTTCATCCCCACGGTCCCTTCCGAGTGCTGGTTTGCGGGCCGGTCTCAAGCGAGCGGGCTCACACATGGAATTCTGCCGGGTAGGCCGTTAGGAAGTCTTGAAACCTGGCTCAAAACTTATAAAATGTTCTAAGACCTCTGGTTGCGCCAAGGTATGTTAAGCGAAACAGGACAGTTATTTGAGTTCGGACCGTTCCGCGCCGACGCCCTGCGGCGCCTGCTGCTGCGCGACGGAGAAGTGGTGCCGCTGACTTCCAAAGCATTCGATACGCTGCTGGTGCTGGTCCGGAACCGCGACCGGGTGCTGGAGAAAGAGGAACTGCTGCACAGCATCTGGCCGGACAGCTTCGTCGAAGAAGCCAACCTGGCGCAAAACGTGTCAGCCGTCCGGAAGGCACTCGGGGAAATTCCCGGGGAGCATCGCTACATCGCAACCGTTCCCGGGCGGGGCTATCGTTTTGTGGGCGATGTGCGGCTGGTTGCGCCGGAAACGGAGGTGACGCTGGAACGGCGGACCATGGCCGAGGTCGTGGTGGAAGAGGAGGAGCACGATGAGACGGCGCGTGCCTGGCGCCTGTCCCGGCGGCAGACGATGGTGGCGGCGGCCTTATTGGCGGCAATCGTCCTGGGGATTGCCGGCTGGCGGTTCTGGCGCAACGCCACGGCGGATGTCACGGCCACCCGCTCGATCGCGGTCTTGCCGTTCCAGCCGCTGAGCGGGCAGGGCGAGAATCCGCTGGGATTGGGACTGGCGGATGCCGTCATCACCAAGTTGACCAACGTGCACCGGCTGATCGTCCGGCCAACCAATTCGATCCTGAAGTATGCGCAGACGCCGGCGGCGCCGCAAGCGGCGGGCCGGGACCTGGACGTCGAGGCGGTGTTGGAAGGGCGGGTACAGCAGGCCGGCGAGCGGATACGGGTCACGGTGCAACTGGTGCGGGTGGCCGATGAGCGTCCGCTGTGGGCGGAGACTTTCGACTCCAACTTCGCGGATGTCTTCGCGATCGAAGACACCATCTCCGAAGGTGTGGCGCAGGCTTTGGCGGTCCGGTTGGCGCAGGGCGAGAAGGAGCGGGTCGACCGGCGCTACACCGACAATCTGGAGGCATACAGGAATTACCTGGACGGCCGCTTCGCCGGATTCCAGTTCACGCCCGACGGGTTGAAACGCGCCATCGCTTACTTCGACCGCGCGGTGGCGATCGACTCGCGATACGCCCTGGCCTACGCCGGGCTGGCCGACGCCTACACCACGGCGGCGGACTGGGTGCTGCCGCCGCGCGAGGCGCTGGCCCAGGCGGAAGCGGCGGCGCGGCAGGCGCTGGTGTTCGACGAGGGACTGGCGGAGGCCCACAGCGCACTGGGCCACGCCGAGATGCACGCCTGGAAACTGGCGGACGCCGGGAAGGAGTTCGCGCGGGCGCTGGCCTTGAATCCGAACGTTACCTCGGTCTATTTCTCGTATGGCGAATACCTGACGGCGATCGGCAAAGAGGATGCGGCCGTGGCGGAGTACCGCAAGGCGCTCAAGATCGATCCACAGTCGGCGGAGATACTGATGATGCTGCCCTTCGCGCTGTACATGAAGCACGATTTCGCGGCAGCGGAAGCGGCAGGGAGTGCGGCCATCCAGGCGCACCCGGAATTCTGGGCGCCTTATATGGGACGCGGCTACTCGCACCTGGCGCGGAAGCAGTATGCGGAGGCGATCGCGGATTTCGAGAAGGGCCGAACGCTGAACCCGGAAGCCACCATCAACCTGTGCGGGCTGGCAGCCGCGCAGGCCGGCGCCGGAAATCGGAAGGCGGCGGAGGACGTGTTGCACGACATGCTGCAAATGCGGTCGCAGCGGTATGTGTCGCCGTTCGACGTGGCCATCGCTTATATAGGCTTGGGCGAGCGGGAGCAGGCGTTGGACTGGCTGGAGAAGGCGTACCAGGACGAATCGGAGATGCTGCTGTTTGTGGGCAGCTATCCGCCGGCCGCGGATCTCCGTTCCGATCCCCGGTTTCAGGAGTTGATGCGGCGGGTGGGTGCGGCAGGAAGGTAGGCGATCGAAGCTGGCTCAGGCGGTCCAGCGGCGCTCCAGAAGCCCCAGGGCGCCGTCGGCGATTAATGCCAGGCAGGCGGCGGGGACGGCTCCGGCCAGGATCTGGGTGGTATCGACCGAGGCGATACCGCGGAAGATGAAGACGCCCAAGCCGCCACCGCCGATGGCGGCGGCGATGGTGGCGGTGCCGATGGTGGTGACGGTGGCCACGCGGATGCCGGCCAGAATGGTGCGCGCGGCCAGGGGGATTTCGACGCGCCAGAGAAGCTGGCCGCCGGTCATGCCCATGGCCACGGCCGATTCGCGGACCGCGGGATCCACGCCCAGAATGCCGGCCAGGGTGTTGCGCAGGATCGGCAGCAGGGCGTAGAGCACCAGGGCCACGATGGCGGTGCGCTTGCCGATGCCGCCGATCAGCGGGACCGGGATCAGAAAACCGAACAGAGCCAGGCTGGGGATGGTCTGCATGACATTGGCGAATCCGACGACCCAGGGACGCCAGGCGGCGCGGCGGGTGACCAGGATGCCGGCGGGCACGGCCAGCGCGATGGCGATGGCTAGGGCCACCGACACCAGCTCCAGGTGGTCGAGGGTGAGGGCGGCGATTTCGGCGGCGAGCGACGGAGTCATTGCGGGTCCGCCTTCCAATCCAGGCAGGCCCGGAAGGCGCGCGCTTCGTCGTTGGGCGCGTCCAGAAACCCGGGCGGCGCGGACAGCAGCTCCAGGGCGCCATCGCGCAGCAAGGCGATGCGGGTAGCTAACCGGAGCGCCTCGCGCACATCGTGGGTGACGAAGATAGCGGTCTTACCCAAGTCGCGGCGCAGATCGAGAAACTGCCTTTGTAAGTCGATGCGGGTAACCGGATCGGCGGCGCCGAAGGGTTCGTCGAAGAGCAGCACGGAGGGATCGGCGGCCAGGGCCCGGGCCACGCCGACGCGCTGGCGCTGGCCTCCGGAGAGCTGGCGCGGATAACGGGACGCGAATTGGGATGGATCGAGCCCCACTTGGGCCAGCAGGGTTTCGATGCGCGCGCGGATGCGCGGCTCGTCCCAGCCTTCGAGCCGTGGCACCAGGCCGACGTTCTGGGCCACCGTGTAATGCGGAAACAGGCCGATCTCCTGGATCACGTAACCGATGCGCCGCTTCAAGCGGACGGACTCCCAGGCGGTAGTGGGGCGGCCATCCACCAACACTTCGCCGGAGGTGGGGAAGAGCAGCCCATTCACCATCTTCATCGCGGTGGTCTTTCCGGAGCCGCTGCGGCCGAGGAGGACGAGCGTCTCGCCGGTCTCCACGGAGAAGGACAGGTCTTTCAGAATCTGGCGCGCGCCGATGCGGTAGGATACCGCGCGAAACTCTACCGCGGCACTCACGCGACCAGCAGGGTCTCGGCGAAGGGCCAGGTCTCGTCGATCCACTGCGCCGCCAATTGGAAGCCGGCCGCGGAGGCCGTCTCGGCGATGGCGGCGGAGTCGAACTTGTGGCAGGATTCGGTCCAGATGGTTTCATCTTTGCTGAAGTCGCAGGTGAAGCCGGCGGCGCGTATGGCGACGCGCTGGGCCTTGCGCGACCGCAGGTGCATTTCGATGCGGCGATGGCGGGCGTTCCAACGCGCTTCGTGGGCGAAGCCGCGCAGCGCGAAATCGGCATTCAACTCGCGGTTGATGCGGGCCAGCAGATTCAGGTTGAAGGCGGCGGTCACGCCGGACGGATCGTCATAGGCCAGCAACATGCGGTGCACCGGCTTCACCAGGTCGGCGCCCAGCAGCAGGGCGTCGCCGGGCGACAAGCAGGCGCGGACTTCGCGCAGGAAGTCCGGCGCGGCGTCGGGATCGAAGTTGCCGATGGTGCTGCCCAGGAACAGCACCAGCATGGTCTGCCCGGGACGGCGTTTACAGAGTGCCAGGCGCAGGCCTTGGAGGTAGGTTTCGCGGACCGGATGCACGTCGGCGAACGGCGCCAGTTCGCGCGCGCAATGTTCCAGCGCCGGAGCCGACAGATCGATCGGATAATAGGCGGGCGGCGCGGATCGGCCCAGGCACTCCAGGATGCGGCGGGTCTTCGAACCGCTGCCGCTGCCCAGCTCGGCGATGGCGCAGGGCGTATGGATATAGCCTGTGAGCTGGGGCGCCAGGCGGCGTATGAGGCGCGTGTCGGCGCGGGTCAGACCGTATTCCGGCAGGCGCGTAATGGCTTCAAAGAGGGCGGTGCCGACGGCATCGTAGAAGTATTCGCAAGGAAGCTGTTTCTGTCCCGGACGGCTCAGGCCGTCGCGCACGTCATCTTGAAACATGTTCGGGTTCTAGTTCTCCACCAGGCGAAAAGTCGCGTAAATATAAGGATAAGCGGGACGGAACCAGTTGCGGAAACTGGGGCGCAGCAGGCAGGCGGCGGTGCGCGGGGAACCACCCTTCAGAACGTAGTGCTGGCCATCGAAGAAGTTGGCGGAATAGCCGGGATAGAAAGAGAAGGGCTGGAACCCGCCAAATGGCGCGAAGACGGTGGACGTCCATTCCCAACCGTTGCCGACCATCTGGGAAACGCCGCGGCTGTTGGGCGGAGAAGCGGTGACGGATTCCGGATCCCAGCTTCGGAAGCCGGCGTTGGCGCCGGCGAAGCCTGCGCCGTCGTACGCGGCGCGGTGGAACTGCGCTTCGGTGGGCAGAGAGCCGCCCTTCCAGCGGGCATAGGCGCGCGCCTGATCGTGCGTGACATAGACCGGCCAATCGTGCGGCAGGGGAATGTCCTCGAACATGCCGCGATAGTGCCAGCGGCCTGCCTGGCACGTCCAGAAGTGCGGGGCGGACGCGCCGGCTTTCACAAATTCCAGATACTCCCCGTTGGTGATCTTGTGCCGGGAGATGGCGAAGGCCGGGACTTCGACGTGGTGCTCCTCGAACTCGTTATCCCAACCGAAGCCGTCATCGCGGCGGCGGCCGAGAGTGGCAGATCCGGCCGGAATCCCGACCATGGGATTCTCCGGCGCGGGGCCGGACGGCGCGACGGAGTACGCCGGCGGCACCTTGCGCGCAAAGGGCAGACTGTGCAACATGTAAGCGAACGTCTCGGCATGCATCAGCCGGTGCTCGAGGGCCACGCGCAGGAGTTGTTCGGGCGCAAGCGGCAGCAGAGCGTCGAGGCGGCCGCGCACCTGCGCGTTGTAACTGTGCACTTCGGACTCAACGGGCCAGTCGCCGGGCTGGTCGGACGGCAACTGGCCGGCGGGCGGATCGATGCCGAACGAGAACAGGTGGTCGAAGCTTGCATGAAACGCAGACTGATCGAGCGCGGGGGCCAGCAGATTCCAGTCGAAGGCTTCCAAGTGGCCGAGGTAGAAGATTATGCGGTGGCGCTCGGGGATAGGCCGCTCATACAGAGAATCGGGGCGGACGAGTTGGAAGAGACTATCGGTTTGGCAGCGCGCCTGGGCCAGATCCTGGAGGAGTTCCGCATGCGAGGACATAGCCTCTCAAGTTTAGCAAAGCAGGCCGAAAGCTCTCTGTGAGAAAGCGCTCGTTCAAGAGACGGGATGCCGGGTCAGGCTTCCTGTTCCAGCCACTCGATCCCCTGTTCCAGATCGGCGCCCTCAGCGCGGGCGTGCAGCAGAGTGGCGCCGTTTTCGTATCCTTTGTCGAAGGCGCGGAGATTGAGCTCCCGGAAGGCTTCCGGCACGGAATTGGCGACTGCCTGGCGCAGGGCGTCGGGGTCGAGCAGGGCGGTGACGGCGCCGAAGAATCCGGCCACGACCATATTCAGGACCATCTTGCGGCCTAACTCTTCGGCCAGGCGCGTAGCGGGTACGCTGTAAACGCGGATCCCGCTGGGCACGCCCGAGACCCGCACCAGTTCCCGCTCCACGATCAGGGTGCCGCCCGGCCTCAACTCGGAGACAAAACGGGTATAAGCCTCCTGGGAGAGGGCGACCAGGACGTCGGGGCGAGTGACGTAGGGGTAGGCGATCGGCTCGGGCGACAGGATGACGGCGGCGCTGGAGGAGCCGCCGCGCGCCTCGGGTCCGAAGCTCTGGGTCATGGTGGCGTAGGCGCCCTGATAGATGGAAGCGGCTTTGCCGATGACGGTGGCCGCCAGGATCACGCCCTGGCCGCCGAAACCTGCGATGCGAATCTCTGTCAGGCGCATACTGTCCCCCGATAACGGTCGCCCAATTTCGCCGCGTATTGCTGGCGCATCAACTCCAGGTAGTCCGGGCGATCGCGGTCCACGAACTTACCCAGAATGATCTCGCCTTGTTTGGTCAGGGCGGCTTCGCCGGTGGGCACGCCGTGGCGGATTTTGCCGGCGGCCTTGTAGTATTTCATGGTCTCCAGCGCATCGCCCAGCTTGTTGCGGCGCTGATAGAGCGTGGGGCAGGGCGAGAGAACTTCAATGAAGCAAAAGCCGCGTTTGTGCAGCACTTCGTTCATGGCGCGGCTCAACTGCTTGACGTGATAAGTCGTCCAGCGGGCGACATAGGATGCGCCGGCCGATTCGGCTAACTGCACCAGGTTGAAGGCCGGCTCGAAGGTGCCGTAGGGCGCGGTGGAAGTGATGGCGTCCTCGGGGGTGGTGGGCGCGGTCTGGCCGCCGGTCATGGCGTAGATCATGTTATTGACGCAGATCACCTTCAGATCCATATTGCGGCGCGCGGCGTGGATCAGATGATTGCCGCCGATGGCGGTGAGATCGCCGTCGCCGGAGTACACCACCACCTGCAACCCGGGATTGGCCAGCTTGAGCCCGGTGGCGAAGGGGATGGCGCGGCCGTGGGTGGTGTGGAAGGAGTCGAGGTGCGCGTACCCGGCCACGCGGCCGGTGCAGCCGATGCCGGATACCACCGCGACTTTGTCGAGGTTGGCGCCGGACTCGAGCAGGGCGCGCGTGAAGCAGTTGACGGTGGTGCCGATGCCGCAACCGGGGCACCAAATGTGCGGCATACGGTCCATGCGCAGGAAAGGTTCGACCGGATTGCCGGCGGTCTCAATGGCGACGGTGTTCATCGGGATGCCTCCAGGATGGCGGCCAGGATGGTTTCGGGCTGGTGGACGCCGCCGCCGGCGTGCGGAACCGGAATCACGCGGCGGGCGGCACCGCCCGCGCGGCCCACGACACGTTCGACTTCGTGCACCATCTGGCCCAGATTCAGCTCGGGCACGACGTAGGCTTTGGCTTTGGACGTACGCTCGAGCAGCGGGACCGCCGGAAAGGGCCAAGCCGAGATGATGCGGAATTTGCCGGCCTTGATGCCCTGCGCGCGCGCCATCTTCAGTGCTTTTTCGGCCACCCGGGAGGTAATGCCATAGGACACGACGGCCACCTCGGCGTCATCGAGTCCTTCGGTTTCGAAGAGAGCTTCCTCGTTGGCGACGCGGGCGGTCTTCGCGACCAGGCGGCGCACGAGGCGGTCCTGCGTCTCCACGGTCATATTGGGATAGCCGCGCTCGTCGTGCGTCAGGCCGGTGACGTGAAAACGGTAGCCCTCGCCGGCGTGCGCCATCTCGGGGACCTGGTCCGCCATCGGCTCGTAGGGCTTGTATTCTTCCGGCGGACGCCGCGTGCGGCGGCGGGGATAGATCTCGATCTCGCCGGCGTCGGGGATGACGACTTTCTCGGTCATGTGGCCGACGCATTCATCCATCATCACGAAGACGGGCTGACGGTATTTCTCGGAGAGGTTGAATGCCTTGATGGTGAGATCGAAGCACTCCTGCGGCGAGTTGGGACAGACGGCTACCACACCGTAATCTCCGTGCGAGCCCCAGCGCACCTGCATCATGTCGGCCTGGGCGGGCAGAGTGGGCAGTCCGGTGGAGGGTCCGCCGCGTTGCACGTTCACGAAGACGCAGGGCGTTTCGGTCATGGCCGCGTAGCCGATGTGTTCCATCATGAGCGAGAAGCCCGGGCCGGAGGTGACCGTGAAAGCCTTGGCGCCTCCCCAGACCGCGCCCTGGATGGTGATGGAGGCCGCCAGTTCATCTTCCATTTGAATGAAGGTGCCGCCGACCTCCGGCGCGCGGGCGGCGAAGCGTTCCACTACTTCTGTAGAGGGTGTAATTGGGTAACCTGCGGCAAATCGCGCACCTGCGGCGAGGGCGCCTTCGCAACAAGCATGGTCTCCATCGATAAAGTGGGCGCCAGTGAGGACTCCGTTCGGATCAGCTTGCATGGCGCGATCCGTAGATGGCGAAGTCCGGGCAGTATAACCCACAGAGGTCGCAACCGCTGCATTTTTCAGGGGCTACGACGTGGGGCGGATGATAACCCTTGGAGTTGAATGCGGAAGAGAGCGATAGCACGCGGGTGGGGCAAAACTCGACGCAGAAGCCACATCCCTTACACCGCTCCGTAGTGATGTAAACAGAACCTTTAGCCATTTGGCGCGGTAACTTGCACGCGGGTGGCCAACGGCGTACCGGGCTGCGTTACGGCTCTTTCAGTAACTGGTCGACTTCCGCGCGGGTGGGAACGGAAGCCTGCGCGCCCATACGGGTTACCGAGATGGCGGCGGCGGCATTGGCGAAGCGCAGCGCGGCGGCGATGGGTTGGCCTTCCGCCAGCGCCACTGCCAGGGCAGCGTTGAAGGTATCGCCGGCGGCGGTGGTGTCGCGCACATCGACGGCAAACGGCGGCGTGTGGAAAGCGCCGGCATCGCCAGCGTAGAAGGATCCCTGGTCGCCCAATTTCAGAACCACGTGGCGGGGTCCGAGCTTACGCAGAGCATCGGCAAGTTCCGGCGCTGCGCTGCGCGACACGCGCGCGGGGGGACGTCCCAACAGCATCAGCGCCTCGCTTTCGTTGGGTGTCAGAATATCGACGGCGGCGAGCAGGCCGGCGGGCAGAGGCTGGGCGGGCGCGGGATCGAGCATGGTTTGGGCGCCTTCGGCGCGCGCCAGGGCGAGCGCCGCGGCGACCGTATCGAGCGGCGTCTCGAGTTGGAACAAAGCCAGGCCGGCGCCGCGCAGCACCTTGCGCATGGCCTCCACGTCGGCGGCGGCAAGCGCGTGATTGGCGCCGGAGGCCACCACGATGGAATTCTGGCCCTGCCGATCCACCCAGATCAGCGCCACGCCGGTGGGTTGCGAGCGGGTGGCATGCACCGCGCCGACGTCCACGCCGGCGGCGGACAGGCTGGCTTTGAGGTGATCGGCGAAGACATCGTAGCCGACACGGCCGATCATGCGCACGGCGACGTGTCCGGCGCCCAGCCTGCCGGCGGCGCATGCCTGGTTGGCGCCTTTACCGCCGGGGATCATCTGGAAATCGCGGCCCAGCACGGTTTCGCCGGGCACGGGCAGGCGCTCGACGGACACCACGAAGTCCATATTGAGGCTGCCCACGACCACCAGCGCGGGATTCATTTGGCCAGATCGATGCCGAGCTTTTTGAGCTCTTCGGAGTAGTAGCGGCGGTGGAGGAGGTCCCACTCCTCGGTGCCTTCGGGGATCTCGCGCTTCTGCGAGCGGATCTTCTGGCGGGAGAGCCGGTCGGCCTTCTCTTCGACGGTGAGGATTTCGGTGAAATCGCGCACGATTTCGAGGCGCACCTCGTTGGGGTCCTTCTTGACGCGCAGATCGCGGGCCTTGCGCAGGGCCACGATGAGCTTGTGCGACATGTCGGTGATCTTGTCGCGGGAGAGCTTCATGGCGTCATGCGTGTCGCGGCCGGAGGCGCGGATCACCTTGCGTTCCGCGATCATGGTGTTCTTCACCTTGCGGAACATCTCCTGGTAGCTGACCCCCTCGCGGCGCATGTATTCGCTGTATTGCTGCAGGATGTCGCGCACCTCGTCGTTGAGGCGGTCTTCGACGGCCAACTCTTCGGTAACGATGTTGTTGACGAGGTCCGCAACAGCCTGTGGGTTATTGGTTTCGATAGCCGAAGGCGTCAGCTTGTTGACCAATTGGCGCGAGAGATAGGCGATGAATTCCCTGGGAAGTAACATCCGGATTTTGTTTGGGGACGAACCTTGTAGTGTAGCAAAGGCGGGGCGCGTTTCGCTCGCCGGAGACGCTCTTCAGAGGCCCCCGGCGATGGGTGATACGCTGGGCGGATGCGGATCAATCGGCGGCAGTTCGGGTTTGCATTGGGATCGGCTTTGGCGCTGGGAGGCGCGGGCGGAGCGGAGCGGAAGGCTTACGGCTCAGGCTACTTCGGGGAATGGATCGAAGACGAATTCGGCCTGCCCGCGTTCCGCTACACCTGTGAGCAGTTGCACGATCCGAAGGCCGTGACGCAGGTGAGTAAAGGCGGCATCCTGGAGCCGACGGAGCACGTACACCAGGTGGGCAACGACCGGCTGTGCGCCATCGTTTCCAACTACGGTCACGTGCGGGTGCGGCAGGACGAGGGGGCGCCGAAGTTCCTGAACGATTACGCGCCGGAGCGCGGCGCGTACGGCGGAGGCATCGGATATCTCACCGATGGCGGCGAGACAATAAGTACTTTCTATACCGGGGCGGCGATGGAACGTATCTTCGGCGCGGGTTACTTCCGCAAGAAGATCGCGAGCGCGACTTACTCGGTGGACCAGGCGATTATCGCGCCGTTCGGGGACGATCCGGTTCTGATCTCGCAAGTGACCATCGGCAATCATGGGCCGGCGCATGCCAAGCTGCGCTGGATCGAATACTGGGGCTGTCAGCCCTATCAGTTCTCGTTTCGCGCGAGCATCGAGCAGTTCGCGGGCGGGAACGCGGTGGAACTGCGGCGCAAATTCAGCGACCGGTTCACGCACCGGTACCAGATGCTGGGAGTCAAGACCGGACTGCTGGAAAGCAAGCATTTCACCGGACGGGATCCGGAAGAAGAGAAGATGTTCGCGCGGATGAAAGCCGCGCTGACCAAGGGCGGCAATCCGTTCCTGGCCCCGATACAGGAGCCGGCGGCGGGCGCCGACTTCGACGATCTGCATCCTCCGGCCACGTTTCTGGTAGCGCTGGATGGGCCGGCGGATGGCTTCGCCACGGATGGGAAGAGCTTCTTTGGCGCGGGCGGCGCAGCGGCGCCGGCGGGGATAGCGGGTCCGCTAGACGGGCGGCTGGAGGAGAACGGCGCGGGGAGCGCGCTGCTTTTGGAACGGGCGATAACGCTGGCGCCGGGGGAGCGGCGCACGCTCTACTTCCTCTACGGCTATCTGCCGGAGGGGATGGAGGCGGCGCCGCTGATCGTAAGGTATGGGAAGCATCCGGCGCGCTTGTGGCAGGAATCCAGCCGGCGGTGGAAAGAGAAAGGCATGCGCTTCGAAACCCCGGCTGAACCGTGGGTGAAGCGGGAGACCGCCTGGCATTATTACTATCTGCGCAGCAGCCTGACGTACGACGACTACTTCGGCGAACACATCCTTTCGCAAGGCGGCATCTATCAGTACTCCATGGGATTTCAGGGCGCGGCCCGGGATCCGCTGCAACACGCGCTGCCGTTTCTGTTTTCCGATCCGCAGATCGTGAAAGAGATTCTGCGCTACACGCTGAAGGAGGTGCGGGCGGACGGCTCGGTTCCGTACGGCATCGTGGGGCACGGCGCGATCGCGCCGATTTCAATGGATAATTCGAGCGATATGCCGTTGTGGCTGCTGTGGGCGGCCAGCGAATATGTACTGGCGACGCGCGACACGGCGTTTCTGGACGAACGGATACACGGCCAGGCGCCGGTGCGGGAGCTGCTGGCGCGCTGCTTCCGGCACCTGGTGGACGACGTGGGACCGGGCGAGCACGGCGTGATGCGCATGCTCAACGACGACTGGAACGATGCGCTGGTGCTGTTCTGGGGATCGCACACCATGAAGGAGACCATCGCCAAGGGGGAGAGCGTGCTCAATTCGGCGATGGCGGCGTGGGTGTTCGATTATTACGCCGCGCTGCTGGCTTATGCGGGTGGGGATGCCGGGCAGGCGGCGCAGATACGGCAGAAGGCGGATGAGAATCGCAAAGCGGCGCGGGCGCAATGGACCGGCAAATGGCTGCGGCGGGCGTGGCTGGGTCCGACGGCCGGATGGCTGGGAGAGAAAGGCTTGTGGCTGGAGCCGCAGCCATGGGGAATTCTCGGCGGGGTGACCGACGCGGAGCAGACGCGCGAGTTAGTGGCGCAGATGGACGAGTTATTGCGGCGGGATTCGCCGATCGGCGCGATGCAGATGAACAAGAATCCGGACATCACCTCGCAGCCGATGGCGGAGCCGGGCACCAGCATCAGCGGCGGAGTCTGGCCGTCGCTCAACGCCACGCTGGTGTGGGCCCTGGCGCGGGTGGACGGGGCGATGGCCTGGGACGAATGGAAGAAGAACACGCTGGCGCGGCACGCGGAAGCGTATCCGGAAGTCTGGTACAACACCTGGAGCGGTCCGGATACGCTGAATTCCACGCTGAGCAAGCATCCCGGCGAGACGGTGAACAGCGGGTTTCTGCGCTACACGGATTTTCCGATCGCCAATCTGCACTCGCATGCCTGCACGTTGTATTCGGCGGCCAAACTGTTGGGTATGGAATTCACGGCGGAAGGAATGGACCTGGCGCCGCGGATTCCGTTGGCGGAATACAGCTTCGAGTCGCCGCTGGTGGGAGTCAAGAAGACGGCGTCGGGTTACGAGGGTTGGTATGCGCCTGCGAAGGCGGGCGAATGGGTTATTCGGTTGCGGCTGCCGGCCGAGGAAGCGCGGCGATTCCCGCGGGCGCACGTGGTGGATGGCGCGATCGAGATACGCGGCAAGGGCGGAGCGGGCGCGCCGCTGCGCTGGTCGGTGAGCTGACGCGGGCGATTTTCAGGTGAGATCCAGAGTGCGGACCACGGGGTCGGGTTCTTCGTAGAAGACCAGCGTGGTGGCCTCCGCGGGCGGCCGTTCGCGATACAGCTTCAACGCCGCCGCTCCCGCCGCGAGCGCGGCGAGGCAGACGACGGTGGCGATGCGGCTCTGGAGGAAGTAGACTTCGGCCCAGACCATCACGTCGGTGTAGGCCATGAACGCCAGCCAGTAGGCGCAAAGCAGGGCGACGACCGGGATGCGTCCGGGCGCGTAGGAGCAGGCAAAGGGCAACTTCTCGAAGTGCCAGAGCAGCAGCTCGATCATGATGAGCGACAGCAGCGCGCAGTAGGCGGCATGTGCGATGGCGGCCGCCCAGCCGAAGAGCAGCGCGTACACGGGCAGCACGGCGAGTGACAGGGGAGCCGCGACTACCAGCAGCATCGATTGCCGCACGCCCGCCAGGTAAGCGGGCTTGTCGCCGCGTTCGGTGATCTGAAAGAGCCAGTTGGCGGCCAGTTCGCTGGGGATGTTGAAGACGAAGCGCATGCCGGAGAGCAGGAAGAACGAGATCACCAGCGGGAGTGAAAGCAGGGCGGCTTCGCGCGCCTGGCGCCACTGCTCGCCGCCGCGGAAGGACAAGGTGACGACTTCCTCGAGCACGATGGCGAGGCTGGCGCCGACATAAGCCGCCAGGATCAGGCGATGTTTAGGGCTGCGGCGCATGGTCCGCAGGGTGAAGCGGAAGGCGGCGCGTTCGAGAGGATGGGGCACGATCCTCTGCACCAGCGCGGCGAAGCAGCGCGCGACGCGGCGCACCCGTATCCTGGCGGGAATTTCGAGCGACGCACGCGTGTAGCGGCCGTAGGCCACGCCGTAGGCGGCCAGCGCCCAGGCCGCGGCCATTAGCAGGGCATACACGCCGGTGCGGGCGAAGGCCTGGAATTGAGCGTCGGCGGTGCCTTGCAGCACTTCGCACCAGCCGATGAACCAAACGGGCGGGAACCAGGCGAGGGCGGGATGGTGCTGCGCTTTCCAGATCGGCATCATTTCGACCGTGCCGGGAAAGAAGAACAGCGCCGCCAGCAGGAGCAGGATGGCGACGACCTGGACAAACGTGGAGACGCGGCGGAACCATCGCGGGCGGAAGACGTTGATGAGAGTGGCCTGGACGGATACCACGAACAGAAAAGTAAAAGCGGCGGCGCCGATGGTGGCGGCGGCGTGGGCCGCGGCATAGCGCGCCATATCCAGGAAGCCGGCATGGGGCAGCCCGACCATTTCGAGCGGCGGCAGCATGACGATGGAGCCGGCATTGACGTCCACCGAGAAGAGGAACATAAACTGCGTCAAGGCCCAGAACTTGGCGCTGAAGATAGTGCGGGGCCGCAGGGGCAGGCTCATGAGGATGGCCTGATCGCGGCTGTCGAGCATGAGCGCGTCCCATTCGAGGATGCTCAATACGCCCATCACCAGCATGGAGAGGAACACGAAGATGAGCTTGATGGGCCAACTACGCGCGGCGTTGGAGTCCATCATGAGGAGCGGCATCAGCAGCAGCGGGATAAACAAGCCGGGGGCGGCCAGCAGGCCCAGGGCCTGGCTCAGGGTGGCGCGGAAATCGGCCTGCGGCGCCAGGAGATCGCTTTCGAAGAAGCGGGCCAGGAAATTGCGCGCCAGTTTCCGGAACTGATGGCGTTCGCGCACGTCAGGCCTCCATCAGTTCGAGGATGCCGGCGGCGGTGTGCTCGATGTTTTCGGAGGCCACCAGATCGGAGAAGACGGCTTCGAGGGAGGGCATGCGGCGCAGTTGGCGGACTTCGTCGATGGCGCCGCCGGCCACGACCTGGCCGTGATGCAGGATGACCACCTCGGAGCAGACGGATTCGACCAGGGCCAGCTCGTGCGAGCTACAGAGAACGATCTTGCCCTGGCGGGCCAGATCGGCGAGCAGTTCCCGGAATATGAGGGCGGCGGTGATGTCGAGTCCGGAGATGGGCTCGTCGAAGATAAGGACCTCGGGGTTGTGCAGCAGGGCGGCGATGATCAGGATTTTCTGGCGCATGCCTTTGGAGTACGACGAAATGGGGGCGTGCTTGTAGGAGTCGAGCGAGAAGAGGCGCAGCATGCCTTCGATCTTGCGTTCCAGCAGGGCGGAGGGAAGGCAGCGGAGTTCGCCGGCCAACTGCAGATATTCGTAGCCGGTCAGATAGGAGTAGAGGTGGGGCTCTTCGGGAACATACCCCAGGATGGCCTTATAGGCGATGAGATCCTGCCGGATATCCTGGCCGTCGAACAGAACCTGGCCGGTGGTGGGCGGCAGGAGGCCGGTGATCATTTTGATAGTGGTGCTTTTGCCGGAACCGTTGGGTCCCAGGTAGCCGCAGACGGCGTGCGGGCGGACGGTGAAGCTCACATCGCTGACAGCCTTCAAGCGTCCGTACGACTTGGTGACGTGACGAATTTCAAGAGTCCGCACTTCGGATAGACGGAATCCGGCGGGATTTGTTCCAGGCGGCGTTCGGACGTCAGCTTTCCAGAGCCAGGCGGATTTCTTTTTGGGGGTCGTCCACCACGCGGCTCTCCACGTCGAACAGCATGGTGGCGCGGCGTCCGGGCGTGTAGGCCGGCCACGCGGGGATGCCGTGGGTTTGGGGATCGCCGGTGCGGGCGAAGGCCAGCCAGGCCGCGCTCATCTGGGCGGCGATGGCCTCCGGATCATGGCCGGGCCCGAGCAGCACGCGGGCGCGGCCCACGTTGTCGAACATGAGCGGGATCTCGAGCGTGTGAGGGGACTTGAAGAGACCGTTCAAAATGGGAGTCTCCCAGACCAGGCAATACATGTAGACGGGGGCGGCGTTCTGCGCGGCTTTGCGCTCGGCCAGGGTGATGGAACCGGCGAGCATGGTGGTATCGGTGAGGACCGCGGCGGCGATGTAATTCGGCGTGTAATCCGGATGGAGCTTGCGGATGGCGGCCACCAAAGCGTCGGACTTGGGGCCGGCCATCTGGCGGGCGCGGCCGTTGAGTTGCGCCTCGGTCAGATGGCCGAACCAGGGCTCGGCGACGACGAACAGGGTCATCTCATCTTTGTTGGTACCGATGATGAGCGGCACGTTCGCGGAGACAGCCGGGGCAGCGGGAGTGAAGGGATCGGAAGGCAGAGCCTTGCCATCGACCACGGGGGCGAGGCGCATGGTGGCCGGGGAACGGCCGGCCTTTTCGGCGGCCGCCGCGGCCGCCGCCACCAGCGCGTGCGGCGGCAGGCAGGCGAGCGCCTTGGGTTCGCCGACCTGCAACTCTTCCAGGACGAGCTTGGCGTACTCGGCGGCATTGTCTTTGGGGACGCCGCGCAGAGCGGGTCCGCTCTGGATAATGGCTTTGTGGAAAAGGCCTTTGGCGGCGGGCATGGCCAGCAGGTAACTGACCTTGGCGCCGCCTCCGGATTCGCCCATGATGGTGACGTTGCCGGGATCGCCGCCGAAGGCTTCGATGTTGTCGCGCACCCATTCGAGCGCCAGCACCAGGTCCAGCATGCCGGCGTTGCCGGATTCGGCGTAGGCATCCGAGAGCGCGCCGAGATACAGATAGCCGAAGACGTTGAGGCGGTGATTGACGGTGACGATGACGGTATCGCCCTGGCGCGCGAGGTTGGTTCCGTCGTAGATAGGCCAGGCGCCGGAGCCGTAGGCGAAACCGCCGCCGTGCAGCCAGACCATGACGGGGCGTTTCCGGTCGTTCTTGACGGCGGGTGTCCAGACGTTGAGGAACAGGCAGTCCTCGTTGGCGATCTTGGTTTCGGCGGGTACGGGGAAGATGGTGGCGAGCTGGCGGCCGAAATCGGAGCGCGGCGAGGCGATGGCGCCGCCGGCCAACTGAATCGCCGGCGGTCCGAATTCGGTGGCGTCAGCGGCGCCGGTCCAGGGTTTGGGCTTTTGCGGCGGCAGAAAGCGCAGCGCACCGGATGGCTCGGCTCCGTAGCGAATGCCTTTGAATACCTGGATGCCGTCGTGGACCAGACCCTGCACCGAGCCGTTGGTAGTCTTGACGACTTGGGTGGGAACCGGTATAGGCAGGTCGTCGGCGAGCAGGCGGGTCAAGGTTCCGGCGCCGGCAAGGCTCGCGCCGGCGCGCAGCAGGTCACGGCGGGTGGTGGGGAATTTGGCAAGCATCGTTTTGAAATGTTAGCACCGCGGGGCGGGGGCCATGTCAGGGGCCCCGCGGGCCAGCGCTTTCTCCCGGTTGGGAGTCTTTGAATTTCAGGAGAGCATAGGGGCATAATGGTCGGGCGGGTTGGGGAGTGTAAGTGGCTGAAGATTGGCGGCGGAAATCTTGGCTTAGGACGTGATCGCGATGCGGTTGTTCCTTTCGCATAGCACCAAGGACAAGGCGTTTGTGGTGAAGCTGGCGGCGGCGCTGCGGGTGGCTGAGGCGGAGCCCTGGTTGTGCGAGGTGGACATCGATTATGGCGATAACTTCGTGGCGCGGATCGAGGAGGGGCTTTCGAAAGCCGAGTTAGTGCTGCTGGTTCTATCGCCGGATGCGGTGGCGTCGGGGTGGACGCGACAGGAGTGGACGTCGGCGCTGGCGCGGCAGATTGCGGAAAAGCGCACGCGGTTGGGCGTGCTGCTGCTGCGGGATTGCGACGTGCCGGAGCTCTTACGGACCACGCACCGGTTCGATGCGCGGCCGGATGAGGAAGGCGCGATTCGCGCGGTGGTGGAGTGGACGGCGCGGCGGAAGCTGGTAGATCGCGGGGCGGCGGGGGCTTTGCTGCCTTACGATCCGGCGGACTTCGTGGGACGCGGGGCGTATTTTGACAGGCTGCATGATGGGTTGGTGGATCGGCAGGGCGTGTTTCTGCTGCATGGCGAGCCTGGGTCGGGCAAGTCCACGCTGGCTTTGAAGTTTGCCTGGCAGGCGCGGGACGCGTTCGATGCGGTGGTGTTTCAGACTTGCGGGCAGCGGCCGGCGGAGGAGATCGCGGTGGAACTGGCGGGGCGGCTGAAACTGGAGGAGGTGCGGGCGGCGGCGCCGGAGGCGCAGTTGGCGGCGGCGCGGACGTGGCTGCGGGAGCGGCTTTCGCTGCTGGTGCTGGACGATGTCTGGAACGAGGATGCGGCGCGGCTGCTGCCGGGTCCGCCGGTTTCGGTGCTGGTGACGTCGCGGCGGAAGAACTGGCCGTGGGTGGATGGGCGCAGCCGGGAGGCGGTGGAGAGCTTCTCGCCGGCGGAGGTGGAGGAGTGCTTCCGGACGTACCTGGGTGCGGCGGAGGTGGCGCGGTATGGGACGGCGTTGATGGCATTTGCGGAGCGTATGGAACGGCTGCCGATAGCGATTGCGGTGGCTGGGGCAATGCTGCGGGACAGCGTGGACCCCATGGAGGAGGCGGTCGCAGGGCTGGGATTGGCCCGCTTGCGGACGGTGGCCGAGTTGCTGCGGAGGGCGATCGAGGCGCAGCCGGAGACGGAGCGGCGGCTGTTGCAGGCTTGTGCCGTGTGCGCGGCGGACGGGTTTTGGCTGCCGCTGGCGGGGCAGGTCGCGGGGCTGGATCGGGCGGAGGTGGGGGCGGTGGCCGGGCGGCTGGTGAATGCGTCGTTGTTGCGGATGGTGGATCGGGATCGCCGGCGGTTTCAGTTGCACGGGCTGTTGCGGGAGCAGGCGCGGGCGGGCGCGCCGCTGGCGGATTTGGCGGAGAGACACGCGCTGGCGCTGGAGGGGATTTTTGAGGATCGGGAGGCGCGGTGGAAGGATTGCCGGGAGTGCCTGGAGGAGGCGATCCCGGCGATGGAGCACCTTTGGTCGGCCGGCGCCAGGGCACGGATGGGGCGGCTCTCGTTTTGGGGCTTCGACATTGGCAAGACGATCGGCGAGCTGGAGACGGCTTTGCGGATCCTGGAGCGGGAGGAGGGCTTCTGGGCCGGCAGGGAGGATCGGGAGGCGAAGGATAGTCTGCAGCGGAGTTACGGGAACCGGGCGTTGATCCTGCAGGATTGGGGGCGGCTGGAGGAGGCGATGGCGCTGCACAAGAAGAAGGAGGCGCTGTGCCAGGAACTGGGCAACAAGGACAGCCTGCAGATCAGTTACGGCAACCAGGCGCTGATCCTGAAAGCTTGGGGGCGGCTGGAGGAGGCGATGGAGTTGCACAAGAAGCAGGAGGCGCTGTGCCTGGAACTGGGCAACAAGGACGGGCTGCAGGCGAGTTACGGCAACCAGGCGGTGATCCTGCAGGATTGGGGGCGGCTGGAGGAGGCGATGGCGCTGCACAAGAAGAAGGAGGCGCTGTGCCTGGAACTGGGTGACAAGGACGGGCTACAAGCGAGTTACTGCGGCCAGGCGCTGATCCTGCAGGATTGGGGGAGGCTGGAGGAGGCCATGGCGCTGCACAAGAAGCAGGAGGCGCTGTGCCTGGAACTGGGCAACAAGGACAGCCTGCAGCGGAGTTACGGCAACCAGGCGGCGATCCTGCAGGCTTGGGGGCGGCTGGAGGAGGCAATGGCGCTGCTCAAGAAGCAGGAGGCGCTGTGCCTGGAACTGGGCAACAAGGACAGCCTACAGCGGAGTTACGGCAACCAGGCGCTGATCCTGCAGGATTGGGGGCGGCTGGAGGAGGCGATGGCGCTGCACAAGAAGAAGGAGGCGCTGTGCCTGGAACTGGGGCTACGGAGTTCGCTCGGATACTGCTATTGGAGTTGGGGGCTGGTGGCGCGGGCGCAGGGGGATCGCGTCACGGAGCGCGAAAAGCTGCGGGCGGCGCTGGATATCTTTACGGAGTTGAAGATGCCGCGGGAGCGGGATGCGGTGGCGGGTGAGATTGCGCGGAGCAGTGACGGATGATTCCCGACCTTCGGCCGATGGACCGGCGAGGCGGCGCGGTTCGAGACCGGCTGCCTGTCCCTCTGGGACGCGTACGGGAGCCGCGGCCGGCGGAACGGGGGGTTAAGGTGTCCGGGGACTGGACCTACCCTATGGGCCACGCGGGCCAGGCGCGGGACCACTGTTTGCGCTTCTGGTAGCCGCGGGCCAGTTCCAGGTAGACGCCCAGGTCGCGGTCGAGGTCGGATTGGGCGCCGTCGAAGTAGAAGTTGCGGATGGGGATGCCGCCCAGGTCGCGGCTGAGGCGCGGATAGATGGCTTCGCAGACGATGCCGTTCATGCAGGTGAAGGGGCTGATGTCGATGATGCCGTCGGCGCCCTGGCGGGCCAGGTAGACCACTTTGCCGACGTTCAGGACCATCTCGCCGAAGGCGCCTTCGCGCGGCAGGTAGGGGCGGGCGTATTCCAGGATCTGGTAGACATCGGGCTCTTCGTAACCGATGAAGTCGTCGTGGAAGGGTTGCAGCAGGGCGTGCTCGTCACGCTTCTGCACGTGGTGGCGGACCCAGGCGCCGAGCGCTTCGGAGGTCCACAGGCGGCCGGTGAGCTTGAGTTTGCGGAAGTGTTCGGAGTCGGTGTACCAGATCCATTCGACGATATCGGAGAGCCAGGCTTCGGCGCGGTATTCTTCCAGGCGGCGGACCAGGTTTTCGTTGGAGAAGGTGTTCAGGCGGCAGAAGATCTCGCCCACGATTCCGATCAAGGGGGTGGACCGGTCGCGGCGGCCGGGGATGGCGCGGAAGCGGTCGCGGGAGCGCACCAGGGCGTCGCGCAGAGCGGCGAGCTGGATGGGCGGCTTCACGGAGGTGTTCTCGATGGTGCGGCAAACATCCTCGAGCGACTCCTGGTAGACGCGCTCGGTGCGGCCGGATTCGAGCTCGTGGGGGCGGTATTGCAGGAGGAGCTTCTGCAGGATGTCGGCGGCCAGGAGGGCGCGCCATCCGGTGCGCATGAAGGGCGCGGCGGCTTCGCCCAGGCCGCCGTAGGCGTTGTTGCTGGAGGGCGAGAGAACCTCGGTATCGCGGAAGCCGTTGGCGTCCAGGACGTGCCGCAGGTAGGAGGAGTATTGTCCGAAGCGGCAGGGGCCCTGCGCGGTGGGCATGAAGAAGACGGTGCGGGAGGGATCGCGGTCCGGCGATTCGAGGACCTTCATGAAATCGCCGACGGTGACTTTGGCGGGATAACATTCGTCGCCGGAGGTATAGCGGGCGCCCAGCTCGCGGGTGCGATTGTCGGAAGGAGGCGTCGGTTCGGCATTGAGGCCCACGGCGCGGAAAGCGGCGGCAAAGGCCTGGGCGCTGCCATAGGCCATGGGCGGGATGTGGATGGTCCGGGCGCTCAGTGGACGGCGGCGGCCAGCACATGCGGCGGGGCCGGGGCAGGCTTGTAGCATCGCAGAATTCCTTTGCTGTCGAGATAGGCTTCGCAGCGCGTCATATAGCCGGCGTCGTTGCCGTGCCCGTCGAACTGCAGCACGAGCAAGGGCGCGCCGGCGGCCTGGCGGGCGAAGTGTTTAATGTAGGAGTCCGGGCCGCACTTGAAGTTGGTGAGATAGATGACGTGCAGGTTGGCGCGGGTGGTGGCCACGCGCGCGGCTTGCAGGATCTTGCGTCCGGAGGCCCAATACATGTTGTCGTGCAGGCCGGCCATGGACTCGCGGCCGGTGACCAGGAAGTCGAGCGGAATCACGTTGGCGCCGTAGCGGTGGCGCAGCTTGCGCGGGATGTCGCAGTTCACGCCGCGGTCGTAGATGTTGTAGCCGCGGCCCACCAGCAGCAGGCCGGGCTCGCCGGTGACGTCGAGCGTCGCCAGGGCCTTGCTGCCCGCCTGGAGAAGCGCCGCCTGGAACTCGCGCTGCGCGGCGTAGGCGGCGTCCACGGCGCGGTCGCTGGCGCGGCGCGCCACGCCGATGCGGCGCATGGTCTCGGCCAGCCCCTTCTTTACCTGGGGCGGGCCGAGCTGGAAATGCAGGGTGGGGATCAGGAACTTG
>DATJYO010000081.1:0-4141 GCA_035499555.1 Bryobacteraceae bacterium | reverse complement strand
AGCGAGGGCGGACGGTGGCGGTGACGGCGCCGGACGGGAGCCCCAATGGGAGCATTACCACCACGCAGTACCCGACGACGGTGACGGACCCGATGGGGAACACGTTCACGGGAAATCTGGTGAAGACGATCGACCCGGCGGGAAAATGGAAGATCCAGCCAGGAGCCGTGGGGTCCTTCGCCGCGGCGCGGGAGAATACCAGGCATCGGCCATCGCGACTCCAGACCGCTCAAGACCTTGATCGAGTGCGGCGGCACGTTGCTTTCAGAATATCAGGCTCGATTCTCCGAATTTGAGTTTTGACATCCGCGCAGAGACCGAGATCCTCATCATCGGGCCGCAGTAGAAGTCATGGGCGTGCCGAGTGGCCCCCACAGCTGCGTCACAGGATCCGGCGGAGGCCGAGCTTATGGAGTTGCTTTCACGGCGCGGAATGGCGCGAGCGGAGAATATCATCCAGGGCGCTGAGGATGTGCTGCTCCATCAGCCGGCCGGCGGCCTCGGCGTCGCGCGCGGCCAAGCGTTCGATCAACCGGCGGTGCTCTTCTATCGCCCGGACCGGCCGGCCGCTGATGCGGATCGTGCTGGCCATGAGCATCTCGCTCTGCAACTGCAGTTGGCCCATGGTCTTGTGCAGGTAGGAATTGCGCGCCGCCTTGATGATGGCGGTATGCAGATCCTGGTTATAGATCCGGTAAGCATCCATATCGCCCCGGCTCAGCGCGGATTCGCCCACACACTGATGCTGGTGCAGCCAGACGATCTCCTCGTCGGCGATGCGGGCGCAGGCCAGGCGCGCCCCGAATGCTTCCAGGTTGGCGCGCAACTCGTAAAGTTCGCGTACCTGCACGTCCGTAAACTCGCGGACGAACCAGCCCTGGTTGGGCACTTTGATGGCGAGCCCTTCCAGCACCAGGTGGTGCATGGCCTCGCGCACCGGAGTGGTGCTGACATTGAGCTGGCGCGCTACCTGGTCGGGCCGCAGCGGCGTGCCCGGCTCGATTTGACCGTTCACGATGCTCTTGACCAGCAACTGGTAGACGCGCGCCCCTAACTGCGGGGCATCGCGCAACGGCTGCAGCATGGGGAGAGAGGAGTTCGTCGGATCCTTACCATTTGCCATAAACAGCCTTCACCGTGGTGAAAAAATCCCGGGCCGTGGGACCTATTGAAAAAGCCCCCTGACCGGAGTCCTTTCGACCGCCGAAAGGCACGTGAGCCTGGCTAGCCGTCCCATGATTCAGGTGTACCATGCCGCTTTCCATCCCCGCGACAAGGCGCTGGGACAGATCGAGGCGGGAGGTAAACACGGAGGCGGCCAGCCCATAGCGGGTGCTATTGGCGATGGTGATGGCTTCCTCCGCGGTGTGGACGCGGATGAGCGGCAGCACCGGGCCGAAGATTTCGTCGGTGGCCAGCGGAGAATCGGGGGGCACTTCGTCGAATACCGTGGGCGCGAAGTAGTATCCCTGGGTATCCGGATCGTCCGCCAGGGGATGGCCCCCGGCCAGCAGTTTGCAGCCGGATTCCCGGCCGCGGCGGACGTAATCCGCCACGATCTCGAATTGCGCCCGGCTGATGAGCGGCCCCATGGTGGTGCCGTCCGCCAACCCGTCGCCGACCTTGATGCGGGAGACGCACGCCCGGATCTTTTCCGCCAGGGCATCGGCCTGGGATTCCGACACGATCACCCGGCTCAGGGCAGTGCAGCGCTGCCCGGTGCAGAGGAACGCGGCGGAGACGATCTCCCGGGCCGCGAACTCGAGGTCTTCGTAATCGAACACGATGGCCGGGTTTTTTCCGCCCATCTCGAGTTGGACGGCGGCATTGCGGCGCGCGGCCTTTTCGTAAATACGGAGGCCGATCGCAGTGGAACCGGTGAAGCTGATACCGCGCACGCGGCAGTCGTTGACGATGGCATCTCCCGCCGCCGCGCCGGAGCCGATCACGAGGTTGACTACGCCGGCGGGCGCGCCCGCCTTCTCCAGCAGGCCGACCACGTACGCCGCCGACCAGGGCGTCAGCGAAGCCGGCTTGAAAACCACCGTGTTGCCGAACGCCAGCGCGGGCGCCATCTTGCGCACCGGCGTGATCACGGGGAAGTTCCACGGGCTGATGGTGGCCACCACCCCGATTGGCTCCAGCACCGTGGAGCAGGTGAAACCGGCGCGCTCGGAGGGGAATGTCTGGCCAACCGGCCGGCTGGCTTCGCCCGCCATGTAGCGCGCCTCCACCGCCGCGCGCCCCACTTCGCCCATGGCCTCGCCGATGGCCTTGCCCTGTTCCAGGGTGATGATGCGCGCCAGTTCCTTCTTCGAGCTCTCCAGCAACTCGGCCAGTTTGAAGAGCACCGCGCCGCGCGCCGGGCCTGGAGTATCGCGCCAGGCGGACTGCGCGGCGACGGCTGCATCCACCGCGGCCGCCGCATCCGGCGCCAGCGAACACGGGAACTCGCCCAGCGCCTGCGTCGGGCAGGCGGGATTGTGCGTCTGGTAATAGTCCCCCGATTGCGGCGGGACCCAACTGCCGTTGATGAAATTCAGATGCCGTTCCATGGCTGATGCACCTTCAGAGCGATTGTTCGAGAATGCGGGCCAGGTCTTCGGCGCAGGCGCGCCGCGGGTTGACGGGGACGTTGCCGCTTTTCATCGCCTCGTCCACCACCGGCCGAACGTGTTTGGCGCTCACGCCAAATTCCCCCAGTCCCTTGGGAATGCCGATGTCGGCCGCCAGTTCCCGCACGGCGCTCACCGAGCGGGCGGCGGCGGCCAGGCGCGGCAAGCCGTCCACGGCTTCGCCCAGCGCGCGCGCTACGTCCACGAAGCGGTCGGGCTCCGCGCGGTAATTGAACTCCATCACGTTCGGCAAGGTGATGGCGAGGACCACGCCGTGAGGCACGCGCAGGTCCCAGCTTCCCAGCGGCATGGCGAGCGCGTGCGCCAGTCCGAGCCGAGTCGGGTTCATGGCGATGCCCGCCATCGTGGAAGCCAGCATCATGCCATACCGCGCCTGCCGGTTGCCGCCGTTGAGCACGGCGCTGCGCAGGTAGCGCCCGATCAGTTCCATCGCCCGCAGCGCGAGCGCCCCGGAAATCGGCTGGCAGTTGTTGTTCGTGTAGCACTCGATGGCGTGAGCGAGTGCGTCCATGCCGGTGGCGGCGGTCACGTTCGGCGGCAGCCCCAGGGTAAGATCGGGGTCGCATAGCGCCACCGCGGGATAGATCAGGATGCTGCCGATGGCCGCCTTCACCGCGCGGGTCTCGTCGGTGAACACCGACCACAGTGTGACCTCGCTACCGGTGCCTGCGGTGGTGGGAATGGCGATCATCGGCAGCGGCCGGTTGCGGATCTTGTGCAGGCCGACGTACTCCAGCGCGGAGCCGGCATTGGTCGCGAGCGCCGCCACCGCCTTGGCGGTATCGAGCGAACTGCCGCCGCCGATGCCGACAATCGAATCCGCCCCCGCCGCTTTGGCCTCGGCCACCGTCTCGTCGATCAGCGCCGAGCCGGAATCGGGTTTGACCTTGTCGCAGACGGCGAAGTCCACCGCCGCTTCCTGCAACACCCGTGTTACCTGATCCAGCACGCCTGCGGCGCGCACGCCGGGGTCGGTGATCAACATGGCCCGTCTGGCGCCGAGCGCGCCCAGCCGTTCCGGCAACGAGCGTACCATGCCGCAACCGAAATGAATGTCGGTGGGGACCGGGAAAAAGTTGAAATTCTGCGAGATACTCACGTCCATACGCAATCCAATTGGAAACCCGTTCAATGCCGCCCCGATGCGGGAAATGGCAGCCCGACTTGCGCGCCCAAAGAGCCAAGCTGCGCCACCACCTCCTCCGGCAGCGGGATTCCCAGCCGCCGGTTCAGGGCTTCCTTCGCAAACTCCATCTCGCCGGGTGCAAGCACGCGTTCCACGCCGAGCGCGGGTGGGCTGGTCTTCAGCATGCCGAGGATTTCGTCCATGCGCCGCCGAAACTCGTCGGCAGGGAGAAACAGGTCGGTACGGTAAGCGGCGAAGACGTGCCCGAGGTTCTGCACCGCCTGGAGATTCTCCAGCGTATTCAGGTGGTAAGCGAACGACGCACCCGTGAGCACGCCGGAAAGAATATCGATAATGAACGAAATGGCGGAGCCCTTCG
>DATJYO010000080.1:0-32185 GCA_035499555.1 Bryobacteraceae bacterium | reverse complement strand
CGCTCCGCACTACCGCTCCTGCTCGGTGACCGGACCCACGGGCACCGGCAAGGAACTCGTCGCGCGCGCCCTGCACAAGTTGAGCCAGGTGTCCGGTCCGCTGGTAGTCTGCAATTGCTCCGCGGTGGTGGAGACGCTGTTCGAAAGCGAGCTATTTGGACACGTGAGGGGGGCCTTCACCGGAGCGACCACCGACAAGATGGGACTGTTTGAATATGCGCATACCGGCACGATCTTTCTGGACGAGATCGGCGATATGCCGCTGGCCACCCAGGCCAAGCTGCTGCGGGTCCTGCAAAACCAGGAGGTGCAGCGGGTCGGATCGCTAAGGGCGCGCCAGGTGGACGTGCGGGTGGTGGCGGCTACCAATCACGACCTGCGCGCCCAGATCGCCGAGAAACGTTTCCGTGAGGATTTGTATTACCGGCTATCGATGGTCGAAATCAAGACCCCCGCCCTGGCGGACCGCAAAGAGGATCTGCCGCTGCTGGAACGTTTTTTTATCCAGAAGTTCGCCGCGCAGTACCGCAAGCCGGTAGAGTCGCTGGCCCCCCGCGCGCAGATCGTGTTGACCCGGCACTCCTGGCCCGGCAATGTGCGCGAACTGGAGAATGTCATCGGCCACGCCTGCATGCTGGCCGCCGGGGAGATGATCGACGTGCCGGATCTGCCGCAGTACCTGCGCCAGGGCGGTGTTCCCACTTCCTCGCCGGCGCCTGTGCCGGCGGCCCCTGGCGATGGCCTTTCCGCGGACTTGTCCTTCGACGAGCAGGAACGCCGCGTAATCGAGCAGGCCCTCGACAAGGCCGGCGGCAACCAGGTCCACGCCGCGCGCATGCTGGGCATAACCCGCGACAAGCTGCGGTACAAGATCAAGAAGCACGGGTTGACGTAGAAGGGCTGACGCACCGGGCCGCAGCGGCCGGGGGCCTGGGTGGGCTGCTCCGCCGCCGCAAGCGGCTCACTGCCAGCCTTCAACGAGACGCGCGAGGCGTCCCCGCAGGGGCCTTCCGGGAAGCCTCGTTCGACACGGACACACCTTGCAGGATCGTCTGCACAACCGCCTCGAGACCCACCTTGGAATTGATCATCAGATCAAAAAGGTACCGCGCCGGCCACTCCACGTCAAAATACTGCCTGATGTAGGCGGCGCGGTCGCGATCCACGGTCTCGACCAGTTCGACAGCCTCTTCCTCGCTGTGTCCCTTTTTGCGCAGACGTTGCACTTTTTCCGCGAAAGGACCATAGATGAAAACGTGGAAGGTGTCCGGGCGCTCGCGCAGATAATATGCCGACCCGCGCCCCACGATAACTGCATTGCCGTTCTTGGCGGCCGCCGTAACCACCCGTTCGGCGGCCGCCCGGATGCAATCGGCATCCACCATTTTCAGTCTTGGCGCATTCTGACTGCCTTCGAAGCTGCCGCGCATGAAGGCCTTGAACAGGCGATAGCGCAGGGGGTCCTTGTGCTCCTCGCGCTCCTCCACCACCCGGCAGTCACAATCCATCAGGCGGGCGATTTCGTCCGTCAGCAAATGGTCGTATAATTTCCAGCCCAAGCGCTCCGCCAACTCGCGGGCGACGTCCGCACCGCCGCTGCCGAACTCGCGCTCGACTGTGATCACTTGGATCATGAGCCACCCCTAAAATCCCATTATCAGCCCACCGCAATCTCTCCCCCGGCGTGAGGATCATTCCGGCGGAGGATAAAGGCGAGGAAGAACATCATACTGGCGCCGACTGCCAGCACCATGTACGTATCCAGATAGGCCAGCGTCTGCGACTGCAATTGCAGGGATCGGTACAGCAATCCATAGGCATGCACTTGGGAATCGCCCGCGCTGATCCCGGAATGGACAAGCTGCCGGCTTAGACCCGTCACCTGGTTTTGAAAAACCGGGTTCACCCGGGTAGTGAAAGCGGACAACACGGATTGATGGAACTGGGCGCGGCGCGCCAGTAACGTGGTGACCATCGACGTTCCCACGCTGCTGCCGATATTGCGCATGAAGTTGATGATGCCCGCCACGCTGTTGCTTTTGTCAGCCGGGACGCCGATATAAGAGACCAGGTTGATCGGCACGAACAAAAAACCCAAGCCGAACGACTGCGCCATCCGCAGCCAGGCCGCCTCGCCGAAGGAAATCAGCAGGTCGAGATGCGAGGTGGAATAAAACATGGAAAGAGCCAGTGTCAGCCAACCGAAGGCGACAATATACTTTGCCGGAATCGCGGTGGACAGTTGACCGACCACCGGCATTTCGATCAGCAGCAGGGCGCCCGCGGCGGAAAGGACCAAGCCGGCGCTTGTCGCCGTGTAACCCATCAGTGTCTGCAGGTATAGGGGCATCAAAACCAGGCTGCTGAAGAAAACCACGCCTAGTGTGAACATCATCAGATTGGCGCTGGCGAAAGGAAAGATCTTGAAAAGGCGGACGTCGATAATGGGATCCTTGTGCCGCCACTCCCAAATGACCAGCGTAATCAGACAGACCGCGGCGATCACTACCAGGGTGGTGATGAAGCGGGAACCGAACCAGTCGTCTTCCTGACCCTTGTCCAGCAGGACCTGCAGCGCGCCCACACCGAGCGCGAGAAGAGCGATGCCCATGTAGTCCACGTTTATCTTGGCCCCCCTGGCGCGCTTGAGGTAGGGAGGCTCCTCAATAAATCGGTAAGACAGCCAGGTAGCCAGGAGCCCCACCGGGAGATTGATGTAGAAGATCCAACGCCAGGTATAGTTGTCTGTAATCCACCCGCCCAAAGTAGGGCCGATCGTGGGCGCCAGGACCACGGTGATCCCGTAGACAGCGAAGGCCATGCCGCGCTTTTCCGGCGGAAAGCTGTCGGCCAGAATGGACTGCGCCCCTGGTTGCAGGCCGCCGCCGCCGGCGCCTTGCATTATGCGGAACAGAATCAGCGCGCCCAGGCTCGGCGCCGCGCCGCACAGCATGGAGCTGAGGGTAAAAAGGAAGATGCACATCAGGAAGAAGCGTTTCCGCCCGAAAACGCTTACCAGCCATCCGCTGATGGGGAGAACCACGGCGTTGGAGACCAGATAAGAAGTCAATACCCAGGTGCTCTCATCGTTGCTGGCGCCCAAGCCTCCCGCGATGTGCGGAAGCGCCACGTTGGCGATGCTGGTATCCAGCACCTCCATGAACGCCGCCATAGCCACCACCACCGCAATCAGCCAGGGATTGTAGCTCGGTCTCCAGGACGCCGCTGCGGCAGCGGGTGAACCGGGTGTCTGGGCATTATCGGCCATCGGATTCGCCCGCGGTCACTCGTTCAGGTATACCTTGGGATCCACCGACATGCCCACCCGCAGGCGGTGATCCTTGTTTTCGCCGGGGTCCAGATCCACCCGCACCGGAATCCGCTGCACGACTTTAACGTAATTGCCGGTGGCATTCTCCGGCGGAAGCAAGCTCAGGCGGGAGCCGCTGGCGCCCCCCACCCCCGTAACGCGGCCTGTATACTCGCGGCCGTAAGCATCCACGCTGAACCGCACCTTCTGTCCCGGTCTCATCCCCCGGAGCTGAGTTTCCTTGAAGTTCGCGGTTACCCAGATATCGTCCAGGGGAACCACGATCAGGAGCTGCTGGCCGGGCGAGACATTGTCGCCGACCTCCACCGTTTTCTTGTCGACGATACCGGCGACCGGCGCGGTGATGGTGCAGTAGCTGAGATTCAGGCGAGCCTGATCGAGCGCTGCTTTTTGCAGCGCCACCTTGGCCGCCGCGGAACGGGCTCTGGCCTGGCTCACCGCCACCTGCTGCGGGGCGGTCAATGCCGCTTGAATGGCGGCATCTGCCTGCGCGATCTTCGCCTTTGCCTGCTCGATGGCTGCTTCCGCCACGCTCACGTTCTGCCGCGCTTCATTCACGGCGGCCGTTCGCGCCGTGACGGCGGCTTTCGCCGCTGCGGTGGTCTGGTCGGACTGGTCGTAAATCTGCTGCGAGATCTCGTCCTTGGCAACCAGTAACTTGTAGCGCGCCGTGTCATCCGCTGCTTTCTTGTAATTCGCCTGTGCCTCGCCCACCTGCGCTTCGCTGGTCTCCTGCCGCGCTTGGAATGCGTTGAGCTGGCGTTGTGCAGCGGTTAGCCCGGCGACCGCATCCGCACGCATAGACCGCGCTGCCGTGAGCGTGCTGCTGGTGTTGGTTGAAGTAATCGGAACATCCGTCCGGGAACTTGCCAGGGCCGCCTCGGCGTCCGCCAGATCGGCTTCGGCTTTCTCCACCGCGACTTGGTAATCGCGCGGATCGATCCTTACCAGCACGTCGCCCGCCTTGACGATCTGCTCCTCTTTCACCAGCACGGCGCTCACCTGGCCATTAATGCGCGCGCTGACAGCATTCAGATGCCCATCGACCTGCGCATCGTCCGTCGACTCATAGGAGCTGAAGTATTGCCACAGAAAATAGCCGGCCACCGCCAACACCACCAGCAGAATCGGCCCGATGATGCGAAATCGGCTCCGCTTGCGCTTCCGGACGATGGCCTGCGCAGGAGCGTCTTTTTCGCCCGTGGTTGTTGTCTCAGCCATATCACTTCACCTCGATGAATTTCTGGATTCCTTGCTCAGCCAGGCCCAGCGCCCGCGCCAGCGCGGCTTTCGCTACGTTATGCGCGTACAGCGCCGAAATGATGCTGTCATTGGCGGCCGCCACCGACTCCTGCGCCTGCACGACTTCGATCGTATTGGCCACCCCCGCACTGAAGCGGTCGCGCGCCTGCTCGAGCGTCTCGTTGGCCAGTTGCAGATTGGCCTGCGCCACAGCCACCTGTTCCGCCGCGGTGTGGATGTCCAGGAAAGCCGTGCGCACCTGAAAGTCGATCCGGCCGCCCAGGTCCGCCAGTTCGTCCGTGCGTTGCTTGAGCACGGCTCTGGCCTGTTCGACATCGCTGCGGATGCGGCCGCCGTTGAAGATGTTGAAATTGAGAGCGGCAGCCAGGGTAAAGACGCCGTGCGAACTGGCCAGCGTCGGACCCCAGTCGCCGTAGAATCCGTCGATACCCACGGTTGGGTACCACTGGGCGTGCGCGGCCCGCACCGCTTCTTCGGCGCCCTGCACGGCCTTGCGGGCGCCCTGGTAATCGGGGCGCTGTGCCAGGGCCATCCGGAGAGCTTCTTGCTGGGTCAGTCCGCTCAGCGGCGCAAACGGTATCTGGTCGGCGACGTCGAACGTCTGGCCCGCCGGCAGTCCGATTGCGCGTGCCAGCACAAGTTTGTCTATATCGAACTGGTTCTGTTGGGCCAGCAATCGTTGCTGCTGGGTCTTGAGTTCCACTTGCGCCCGCAAGACATCGATCCCCGGCGACGTGCCCGCGTGTTTTTGATCGACCGCACGGTTGTAGATGGCTTCCGCGCTATTCACCTGCGCCTGAATGGATGCCACGCGCGAAGCGCTGGCGATGATTTCCAGGTATCCGTTCACCACCCCTTCGACCACCAGGTCTCGCGCATCCTGCACGGAAAGCCGGGCCGCCTCCTCGTTGTCGCGTGCGGAACTGAGATTCCTGCGCGCGTTCCAATCGAACACTTTGGCCGATATGTTCGCCTGCGCGGCTGTATACTCAAATGGCCCCACAATGGTTGGGAGGCCGGCAAAACCCGGGATTGGCGGGAACTTGAAGTTGATTCCCAGAGTTTTTAGATCCAGCTCCTCCGCGGTTTCGCCCAGTTTGCCAGTCACCTGGGGTAACAAAGCCGAGAGCGCACGCACTCGTTGCGCGCGCACCTCCGCGCTGTTATTGGCGCGGGTCAGCAGCCCCAGATTGGTTTCCAGGCCGCGACGAATGGCGTCGTTCAGGGTCAATGCCAGAGGAGTTGAGGATGCGGGTCCGGCCGGAACACTACCCTGAAACTGGATGCTCTGCTGCCCGTATAGTATCCAAGCGCAAAATAGCCCCACAATGCAAATGTCTCGTCCGCGCAGCAGTAGATGGACCCGTGTCACGTAAACCCCTCCGTACGGCCATTTTTTGCTTTGATGCGACGCAGGGCAGGCGAGTCGCAAGACCCGGACTCTCTTGCCCTCCTCTTATTGATATAAGCAGAGATCGGCACTTTACCAAAGGGAAGGGTGTGACGCAGAGTACGAAAGATCCGGAAACGGCGTGCGCATCGGACGCGCTGGCGGTGCTGTCCGAGACTACCAGAAGCGCTCGCGCCCTTGTGTACGGCTCCAGCCGAGGCCGATAATTGACTTATAGCTTCGTATATAGCAACTCAGAGGCGCGACCGCGAAATGACAGGAGTTCAGCAATTCAACTGCCATCGGATAATCCTTCACATATCTAACTTCTGTGTCCGAATTTGCTCCCGGCAGGACTCCACCGGCTATGACGGAGCTGAATCATCATTTGTGACGGTGTCGAGATGCTAGCTTCGTGGCGTCCGGCATACCGTAATTGACGGCACATCGTCAGAGAACAACCGAGAACCAGCTACGGGTCCCAAAACGATGTGCCGCTCGCTCCTGGCGAATAACCGGGAATCGGAATTGCCCCGGGTAAACACGAAAGGATAATCATGAAAGTCGTAGTAATCGGTGGTACTGGACTCATTGGATCGAAGCTGGTCAAGCAGCTTCGCGAGCACGGGCAAGACGTAGTAGCCGCGTCGCCCACTACGGGCGTCAACACGATCACCGGCGAAGGACTCGCGGATGCTCTGAAAGGCGCCTCGGTGGTCGTCGATGTAACCAACTCCCCTTCCTGGGAGGATGCGGCCGTGTTGCAGTTCTTCGAGACATCAACCCGCAACCTGCTCGGCAAGGAAGCGGCCGCCGGCGTGCGACATCACATTGCGTTGTCGGTCGTAGGAACGGAACGTATGCTCGAAAGCGGCTTCTTTCGCGCCAAACTCGCTCAAGAAAATCTGATCAAAGCCTCTTCCATTCCATACTCCATCATTCGTGCCACGCAGTTCTTCGAATTCGCAAAGAAGATCGCCGACTATTCCACGGAGGGCAACCAGGTACGACTGCCTCCAGTGCTCTTCCAGCCTATGGCAGCCGATGATGTCGCCAGCGCCATAGGCAGGATCGCAATGGGCTCACCGGTGAACGGCACCGTGGAAATAGGGGGCCCCGAACAGTTTCGTTTGAATGAACTCGTCCGGCGGGACCTGGCTGCGCGCAAGGATCCACGCGAGGTAATCTCCGACCCGCAAGCGCACTACTACGGTATCGCGGTGAGCGAGAGGACGCTGGTACCTAACGACGACGCACGACTCGGCGAGACGCGCTTCAAAGACTGGCTCAGTCAATCTACTAAACAAGCTCCAAAGACCAGCCGGCTGGGAGCGTAAGCGGCGGCGAACAATCGGGAAGAGCCACGGCGCATTCGGTGCGCGCGCCGGAAAGCGGGGAGCAAACGTAAAAACGCCAAGGGGCTTCCGGGCCCTTGGCGTCTGTTTCTTGCGCGAGAAGATAGTCAGGATTGATGCAACGGGCCGGTGACGTAAGGGCCGTTGTTCAATCCGTAGACGTAGCCCGCGTCGGCCGTCCCCCATACACCGACACCGCCTGTGGCGTCGGTGGCGCCGGTGTTGAGATTCAGCGTGACGTTGCCGCTGGCGCCGCGCTCCACGGCATGCCTCCATCCCTCACCCTTTCCGGCTGCCTGCAGGGTCCGGCGTCACCCTGATCGGAGATCGGTTGGACGCGCATCAGGGAGCCTACCGGCTGCGAATCCGACACCAACGCGGCCCTCCCGCGGACGCGGGTTCCACGACGTGCTCGATAAATACGACACCTTGAAACAAGGTGTTTGTCAAATGTTTTTGCCTAGATGCATATTAAGGCACAGAGGCCCGGTCCAGACGCGGGGATCGGGTTGGAAACCGATCCAGAGCAAAGGCGCGAACTCGTCTCAACCGGTTACGGCAATCCGGCGTGCGGCACGTCGACTTTGGTCATCAAGATCGCAGCGCGGTGGTTTGCGGATGCCTCGCCTTCGTGGAAAGTGGGTGCGACACAAACAAACAGAGTGCGTCCATCCGCGCCTCCCAGCATACACGCGAACGCGCCGGCCCCTTCGATCCGGAGTTCCTCCAGGATGCGGCCGCCGGCGGCCACCCGAAGCAGCCGGCTGTGCGCGGCGTCGGCCACCCAAATCGCGCCTTCCGCGTCCAGGCAGATCCCATCCGGCGCAACGGCCACCTGGCCCAGCAGTTCACCGACGTCGGCCGATGTCGGCGCATCGCCGAAGGCGGCCCATGTGCGGCGCTCACCTAGCCCGCCTGCCTCGACCGGGAATGCACTTAGCCGATTCATCGTGGTTTCGGCAACGATCAAGGTGGCGCTATCCGGTGTAAGCACCATGCCATTAGGAAAACCCAGCCCTTCAGCCGCCACCTGGGCCTTGCCGTCGGGCGCGACGCTTATGAGCACGGTGGGGCGAGCGGGTGCGCCACCCATCAGGTCGAAACCGAAGTTGCCAACAAAGGCCTTACCCTCGGGATCGACGAGCATGTCGTTCAAATGCCATCCGGCGAGTCCGGACAGGTCCGCATGCTCAACCAGCGACCCGTCCGACTCGCGCCGCAGCACCTTGCGATCGCGCATGGACACGATCAACATCCGGCCATCGGCCAGGAACCCAAGGCCGGAGGGCCGCTGGGGTACGTGACAAAGTGTCTCCAGCCCGCCCTTCAAGGACAGGGCCAGCACCCGGTTTGTGTAGAAGTCAGAGAAATAGAGCCGTCCGTCGTGCCATCGTGGGCACTCGGTGAAGGAAAGGCCGCTGATCAGAGTAGAGAATTCCGGCATGGTCGTCCTCCCGCGCTGGTAGCAGGAACAGGTTGTAGGCTAACATGGAGCCGTCTCGTGGTGACCTGGTGGAATCGTTCACGGACACCGGCACTCTTCAACTTAATGCGAGCCGCTCCTGCACTGGTCGAGGCGGCGGCGCCTCCGACAATTCCCGCCGCTGATGGCGCAGCATGGCCGCCAACAACTGCCAGGTCGGTCCCGGAGTATCCCGCCACGGTGCCGGTACGGTCAGCACACAATAGCGGCGCGACTCGGCATCGAAGCTGAAGAACCCGGCTTGCCGCCGTATCAGGCGGCGCCATTCGGCAGGCTGTACCAGACCAGCCTCGATCAGTCCGCACTCCGCTGGAATCTCACTGATATCGACCATTTCGGCGGGCGTCACGAAATAGAATTCATTCGAGTACCGCATCCCGATGCGGCGCTTGAGCGGGTGTTTCAGCTCCGCCAGGAAATCCGCCCGCGAGGTCTTGACCTCATAGCAGATGCGCTTCATCGCGGTGTGCGGCAGTGAGTTGAGAGCGAAGGCGTCGAGGCGCTGCACATTCCCGTTCCGTCGTCCAGTCCCGACTCGCAGCTCGCGGAAAAAAAGCCACTCCGAGGCAGCGGCGTGCAGAGAGTGCTCCAAGATATCCAGCAGGACGGGGGCCGTACCGGGTCCCAGGGACGAATCGCGCTCAGCGTCTGCTGCGGTCACCGCTGCTGAAGTAGCCATAGCGGAATTATGTCACGCGAACGAGCCGCCAACGGGAAGCTTCACCCGCGTGTGGGTCAAGCGTCCGCAGGCCGAAAGGCCGGCCCCGTTCACCGCTTCCTTCCCTCACGTATCACCTCCGCCAAGCTCTTCTTCAGTGCGCACTCGGCTGGCGTTTTGCCGCGGCTTTCCATCCAACGCCGGAAGTCTTTCAACAGCACCTTGTGCTCGACGGCGGGCTGGCTGACGCGCACCCGGACCTCGGTCAGACCCTCGCCGATCTGATCCACCCAGTCGTCTTGACGGAGGATCAGGAGCGCCTTGCCGACGGCTTCGTAGAGGGACGCGGCGGTCACCTCGACGGCGTGGTCGGTGCCGGCCAAGTCCCGGCAGGCGACCTTGCAGGAGCGGAGCGGCACGGGAATCATAGTATCAGATTCGCCGTTTATTCGCCATGGGTAGGGGAGGTAAGGCTAGGGCTGCGTGGAAAGGGTATACTGGGCGGTGTTGTGGGGCGTCATGGTGATGGGTTTGACCGGGGTCCTGCTGTGGGCGCACACATATATCCTCGCCTGGCTGCCCGCCATCGTATTGAATGTGGCCGGGTCGATCCACTTCTACGAAGCCGTGCTGGCCACTCTGGCGATTGTGGTCTGGCATTTCTATCGAGTCATCCTGGACCCCGATGTTTATCCCGTGGATCCGTCCTGGCTGACCGGACACACCGTCAGAGAGTATCCAGTCGAAGAAGCCGGGGAGAGCCCGGAAGACAGTAGTGAGCCCCCCAGCGAGACAGCGGGTTAAGGCAGCAGATACAGCTTTTGACCTGCTCGCGGAGCCTCGCGCGGCGGAAGCGGTGATATCCTGGGCTGTGGCTGCTTTTCGTATCGCCGCCGCCTCTCTGCTCTGCGCGTTCGCCGCATTACCCCCGATCCCGGCGCAGCAGTTAGGCATCACACCTTATCATGCAAGCGGCATGTACGAACTGGGCGAAAAAGCGGGTTGGACCTTGACCTTGCCCCAAGGCGCTGCCGGATCCGCCGGACAATACACCTACACCATCAGAAAAGACAACTTCGATGTAATTCAAAAGGGCACGCTGGATCTTTCCTCCGGCCGCGCCGCCATAGAGGCGAGCGTGCGCGAGCCGGCCATGCTGTACGTGGAAGTTGCCGGCGGCGGAACCACGATCCACCTGGGCGCGGGAATTGCGCCCTGGAAAATGCGACCTTCGGCTCCGCCTCCAGCCGATTTCGACGAATTCTGGGACGGCAAGCTGAAAGCACTGAGCCAGGTTCCTATCGATCCGGTCATTACTCCGGCGCGGACCGGCAAGCCCGGGGTGGAGTTGTACACGGTGAAGCTGCAAAGCCTCGGCTCGCAAGTACACGGTTATCTGGCCAAGCCGTCCAGACCGGGCAAGTTCCCGGCCCTGGTGATCTACCAGTGGGCCGGAGTATATGCGCTGCAGCCGGAGTGGGTGACCGGGCACGCGGCGGACGGCTGGCTCACCCTCGACGTCGATTCGCATGACCTGCCGCCGTCGGCGGCCACCGGGGTCAGTTCCAGTTATCAGGCGATTGGCAATACCAGCCGCGAGACGTCTTACTTTCTGAACATGTATCTGCGGGATGTGCGGGCCATCGACTATATCGTCAGCCGCCCTGATTGGGACGGGAAAACGATAGCGATCACCGGAACCAGCATGGGCGGGCAGCAGAGTCTGGCCGTGGCCGGACTCAGTAAGCGGGTCACCGCGGTGTTGGTGTGCGAACCGGCCGGCGCGGATTCGAATGGCGCATTGCATGGCCGCAAGGCCGGCTATCCCTTCTGGCCTTCCGATAATCTGCAAGCGATGCGCACCGGGTTGTATTTCGATACGGTCAACTTCGCGCCGCGTATCCAGGCGCCGGTGTTGGCCGCCATGGGCTTTATCGACACCGTGGCGCCGCCGACCGGCATCTGGATCGCTTTGAATCAGGTTCCGGGCGCCAGGGAATCAGTCCCGCTCGTCGACGCGGATCACAACAACATCACTCCGGACAAGATCGGCCTCTACACCTCCCGCTCGGCCGAGGTGCTGAACCTGATCTTGCATGGCGGCACGTTCAAGCCCGCGAAGGCCCCCGGGGACCGCTAACCGGCTGCCGGCATGTACGCACCTGCCGGTGGCCATCGCGACCCGGTGGTGCCGCCATCGCGCCCATTACCGGAAAGCCAGCGGGAATCCTACGGCAGCACCGTGAAGAGCACGTTGCTCTGGAGTGTGCCGCCAGGCGTGACCACCTGAACCGTCCCGGTGGTCGCCCCGGGGGGTACGGTGGTCGAAATACCGGTGCCCGTGGAATTGACGGTGAAGACAGCCGCAGTGCCATTAAACGTGACGCTGGACGCATCAGTCAGATCGTTGCCCAGGATTTCGACAACCGTTCCCGCCTTGCCCATAATGGGCAGCGTCTTGACGAACGGCCCCAAACCTACAGACAGGCTGAAGACCGTGCCTCTGTTACTGGCTCCGCCCAGCCTGGTTGTCCCGTACAGGTCTCCATTGGTGGCCTGCGTCAATCCTCCTTCGGGATCTGCACCATCCGGGCATCCGCTCTGGGAGCAAAAATTGTAGAGCGTCGTCAGGGCGCCGCTCGGGGACAGCCTGAAGATGGTCCCGCGGCCTCCGGTCCCGCCGGCAGCGGTTGTCCCGTAGAAGTTCCCATCCATCGCCTGGACCATATCGGCAGGGGGCCCCCATCCGTCGGCGCAGTTTGTTTGTGAGCAGAAGTTGTATATGGTCGTCAGCGCGCCATCCGGGGTTATGCGGAAGACCGTGCCGCTGTTCTGGGTTCCGCCCATCTTCGTTTCACCGTACAGGTTTCCGTCGGCGGCCTGGATCAGTCCCCCCACGGGGCTCGAGCCGTCCGCTCCATTGAAGTTGTGCAGCGTCGTCAGCGTGCCGTTCGGAGTGATCTTATAGACCGTCCCGCAGCCCCAGAGGCAGGCGTTGCTCCCTCCGGCATATGTCGTCCCGTAGATGTCGCCGTCGGTGGCCTGGACCAGGCGCGCATAGATTTGCCTGCCGTCCGAACCCGCGAAGCTGTGCATGTTCGTGAGCGCGCCACTCGGGGTAATTCTGAAGACGGTGCCACAGCCCGTGGTTGACGAGCACGTGTTGGCGCCGCCCTGCACCGTGGTCCCATAGAGATAGCCATTGGTGGCCGGGACGAGTCCGTCCGCGGGATCCGCGCCGTTCGTGTTGTTGAAGCTGTCGAGCGTCGTCAGCTTGCCGCTCCGGACTCTGTAGATCGTGCCACAACCCCTCGGGCAGTTGCCCTGCCCGCCGGCTGTAGTTGTCGAGTAGAAGTCCCCATTGGCAGTTTCGCCCAGCCGGCCTTGCGGCAGCGCGCCGTCGGCGCATCGGCTCAGGGAACAGAAATTGTAAACTGTCGTCAGTGTGCCGGCCGGAGTGATTTTAAAGACCGTACCGCCACCGCCGCTTCCCCCATTGTAGGTCGTGCCATAGAGGGCGCCATCGACGCCCTGGACGACGGCCGCCCAAGAGCCCCCACCGTCCGTGCCGTCGAACGTATGTAGCGTGGTGAAGGTCTGCGCAGTTGCGGCAGCCGCCATCGTCACGCACAGCGCGGAGATAGCGTACGCGCTCTTCCCTGGGAACAGTCTGCCCCATGCGCCAGCGGTCCATTTCATAGATATACTCCTTTACGCAGTCGAGTATATATAAGCATCAAATAGGATTTAAATGTTTATTTAGCTTATAATCTAATAGTTATTTAACTAGTGATCTATTAACCGATGGCTATTGACCGGGCGCAGACAACGCGCGCCGGGATGGTCTCATCTCAGGCCCACTGCATACGGAACATCTGGGCGGATGACGAATGCCCGGCCGCCGACGGAAGCGAGGGAGCCACGCGGTCAGACCGGATCGAGTCTCCGCGGGACGTCAGGCGCCGGCACGGCCGCCACCGTGCGCACCAGATCGCCGGACCGATACCACCAACCGTGAAAGCTCTGTTCTTCGTAACGCGCTTCGAGCCGGCGCCACGGGCCGGCGCCCGGCGGGTCTACGAGCGTGACCGACGTGCTGCGCGGGTCGAGCCGCAGCCCCATGCGCAGCGCTTTGAGCACACTTTCCTTGGTGCTCCAGAGCAAGGCCAGCATCGCGCTGCGGCCGTCCGCGGGTGCGCTCTCCACGAGCGCCTGCTCTGCGGTGGTGAGATAATCCGACACGAATGCCGCACTGCGCGGCTCGATCCTCTCGACATCGCAGCCCAGGGCCGCACCGGCGCCGGCCACCGCACAGACGGCCACCCCCGCGCGATGGCTCAGCGAAAGCGCCACCGCGGCCGGCGCACCCGCGACGAAGACGTCCGGTGCGCCGTCCGCCGCCGCCCGAATTTCCACTTCGGCGATGGATCGATGGAGATAAGCTGCCGCCGCGCGTTTGGCCGTCCAGCGGCCCAGCCGCCAGTCGGCGCGGCGCTTGGGAAAACGCAGGGCTGCCAGCACGGCGGCTTCGCTCGCGCCCAGCCAATCTTGTGCGGCGGGCACGTCCGCTTCCGTCTGCTCCAGCCAGTAGACTTCCATCACGCCACGGAGGCCAGGCACGTTAACGGCGTGACGTCCACCGCATCGGGATGCGCCACCATCTGGTACGCGCTCAGGTCCACGTAGCGATGCCCCTCCGCATCCACCACCTGCACCGCGCAACTCTCGTTGCCCGGATCGGGTAGCACGATCGCGTACAGTTTGCGGCCGTCCGGATCGGGTGCCGGCCACACGCGCACTTCACCCACGTGCCGCGGCAATCCGATGCGGCCTTGTCCGGTGACTTCGCGCAAGGCCGCCGCCTGGAAGCACAACTCGATCAGGCGCGGCGACATCGCCAGCGGCCGATCCGCGGGATGGTGATGGCCGGGCAGCCTGGTATAGAACTGCCCCACGGTGCGATTTTCCTCCAGCCAGGCGCGTTCCAGCACCTGGTACGCCGGGCCATGGAAGAACACGCGGTAGATCTCGGCAGCCTCCACCGGCGCCCCGGCCGGCTTGCCGAGCGGAGGCGCCGTGGCTGCCCGGGGCAGCTCGCGGGTCAGCCGCACGCGCGCGGTGAAATGCGTGGTCACCTGCGGCTCGGCCTGGTTCGGCAGCGCGCGGCTGCCACTCAGCCGGCATTCCGCCACCACGCCTCCGCCGCGCGGGCGAAACACCGCCTCGATCGCCAGCGCGCGCGGCTCGCCGCGATAGAATTTGAACGGCGCCAGGAAGTCCACCTCTTCAACCGCCTCCACATGCCATCCGGGCAGCATGCACAAAGCGGTCTCGGCAAACGCTTCAATGCCCATGACTCCCGGCAGCACCGGCTTGCCTTCGATCTGATGGTCGCGCAGGAACGGCTGCACGGCGGGATCGAGCGTGGTCTCGATGTGCACCCAGCCGTCCGCGTCAATGCCCGCGATCCGGCCGACCATCGGGCCCGCCGGGATGGCCGCGGCCGGGTCCAGGCCGCCGGTGGCATCCCACTCGTTGCGCAGAATGCCGAGCGCGCGCGCAACCACGATTTCGCCCCGCGCGCCGCCGGCGGTCAGCTCGCGCCGGATCCATGGGACGGCCGCTGCGGACGGAAGCATTTCGATGCCCGCGCGCGCCATCATCTCGGGCACGGAGCCGCGCGTGGCCATGCCGATGCCGCCCCATGCAGTCCAGTCGATGGCGATGGCTCGCGTTTCCGGCCGGGTGACGCGGTAGCTCGATGCGATTTTGCACAGCAAGTCGTTCGCGGAGCTGTAGTCGGCCTGGCCGGCATTGCCGAAACGTCCGGCGACGGAGCTGAATGCCACCGTGGCGCCCAAGGGCATGCCGCCGATGGCGTGCATCAGGTTGAACCAGCCGTCGGCTTTCACGTCAAAGACCAGGTCGAACTCGCGCGGCTCCTTGTCCGGCAGGAAGCGGCTGCGTTCCATGCCCGCGGCGTGCAGCAGCACGTCGATGCGCCCGCTCTGCTGTCGCACCTTGTCCATCACGCCGGTTACCGCCTCCGGGTTGGTCAGGTCCACGCTGAAGTAGTGCGCCGTACCGCCCGCGGTCCGCACGGCGGCGATGGCGTCGCGCGCAGCGGCCAGCCTTTCCAGGCTGGCCAACTCCTTCTCCACCATGGCCGGGGTGGCACGTTCCCCGCGGGCTTTGATGCGCGCGTGCAGGTCGCGCATCAGACCTTCTTTGTCCGCCGCCAGGCGCGGCAGGTCCGGGTGGTGGGGATCGGGTTCGGGCGTCAGGTCCAGCAGGTAGAACGTGCCGCCGGATGCGGCTGCCAGGTCCGCCGTGATCGCGGAAACGATACTGCCCGCCGCGCCCGTGATCAGGAACACGGTGTCCTTGCGCAGTGGCAGTCCCGGCCCGCTGTCTTCAGCCCGCCGCTCTTCGAGGCTGACGGTCCAGCGCAGCCCGCCCTGGCAGCCGATCTCCACCGCACCGGGATCGCGCAACGTTTCGGCGAGCAGTGCCGCGGCGACCTCCTCGTCACTGCGTCCGGTTTCGAAATCCACAGCCTTGACCAGCGCCTCCGGACGTTCGCGCTTGTACGTTTTGGCGAACCCGGAGACCGCACCACCCATGGGCGCAGCGGCGGGAGCCGCGCCGTAGCCGTGCTGCCCGCCCATGCGCGTGGCCGCGACCAGGAAAGTATCCGGCGCGGCGATCTGCTGGTACAATCCGCGCATGGTGGAGTACAGCGACTTCACTCGCACGCGTAAGGCCTCCCGCCAGGCGGCCAAATCCATGTTCCACAGGTTGCCTTCGTCGTCAAGCGCCGGCAGCCAATAGACGCCGTGGACCGGCGGGGCGACGGGCGCACCGTCCAGCATGAACACGTCAACGCCGTACGCGGAAAGCTTCCGCGCCAGGGCTTCGCCAACGCCGCCTTTATCGGGCATGATGGCAATGCGCCGTCCGCGCGCCAGCGTCACGCCCGTGGGCTTGCACAGCTCCAGCGGCGGGCGCAGCGTGGGTACCGGCACGCGGCGCGGAATCTGTATTTCTTCCGCCGCCCCTTGGACCGGAGGCTGCAGGCTGGGAGCGGGGGGCTCCGCCATCAGGATGTCGCGCCGCTGCTCATGCACGAATTTGATCACGTGCGCGAGCGTGGGAAAGTCGCGCAGCTTGCGGTTTTCGTCGCGCGGGATATTGAATAGCTGGCGGACGGTGGCGAACAGGTCGGCTTGTTTCACCGTGTCCACGCCCAGGTCCGCTTCCAGATCCAGGTCGAGGTCCAGCATGTCCGCCGGATAGCCAGTCTTTTCCACCACCAGGGCCAGGATGCGTTGTTTGACCGGGTCGTCGTCCGCAGGCTCGCGTGTGGCGGCCGCGGGGGCCGCGGCGGGCAATGGGATTTGTCCGTTCGCCCTTTCGTGTACGAAACGGATCACGTGCGCCAGCGTGGGAAAGTCGCGCAGCTTGAGCTTGTCATCGCGCGGGATACCGTAGGCCTCGCGCACGGTGGCGAACAGGTCGGCTTGTTTCACCGTGTCCACGCCCAGGTCCGCTTCCAGATCCAGGTCGAGGTCCAGCATATCCGCCGGATAGCCGGTCTTTTCCGCCACGACGGCCAGGATGCGTTGTTTGACCGGGTCGTCGTCCGCAGCCTCGCGTGCGGCGGCGGCGGGGGCCGCGGCGGGCAATGGGATTTGTCCATTCGCCCGTTCGTGTACGAAACGGATCACGTGCGCCAGTGTGGGAAAGTCGCGCAGCTTGAGCTTGTCATCGCGCGGGATACCGTAGGCCTCGCGCACGGTGGCGAACAGGTCGGCTTGTTTCACCGTGTCCACGCCCAGGTCCGCTTCCAGATCCAGGTCGAGGTCCAGCATGTCCGCCGGATAGCCGGTCTTCTCCGCCACGACGGCCAGGATGCGGTCTTTGACCGGGTCGGCCGCTGGTTTGGCGATGACAGGCGCGGGAGGGGTGGGCGCGGGCGCCGGCGCCGCGACTGCCCGTGCCGGCTCGGACTGCGGCACGGCGTGGCTCCTCACGCGCAGCGTCCTTTGCACCACCTCCAGGTCCGCGTCGGCATGGCCGGCCATTCGGGTCAGCCAGGCGCTCCACGCGGCCTGATCCGCAATGCGCATCGCATAGCCCAAGGATTGTGGGCGGGGCCGCGCGACGCCATCTCCCTTCACCCATCGGTACAGCGTCATGCTGATCTGCGAGCCGAAGCCCGCGCCCAGCCGCAGCGCGTATTCCACCGGGTATCCACCGCCTCGCGACAGGTTCAAACGGCCCAGTTCCGGATCGGGTTCCTTGAAGTTGGGCACCGGAGGCACACAGCCGGTCTCTAGAGCTTTCACCGCCACCACGTCTTCGATGCCGGCACCCATGGCGTGGCCGGTGAACCCCTTGGTATTGGCGATGACGATGCGGTCGGCCTGGTCGCCGAAGACCCGGCGCAGCGCCGTGATCTCCGCCGCGGCGCTCCCACCGCGCGCCGGCGTATAGGTCTCGTGCGAGACAAAGACCGTCCGCGGCGCGATCTCGTGGCGTTGGATGCCGTGATTTCGTTCGGCGCCGGCTACTAGGTCTTCCATCACCCGGCAGATATGCTCCACATCCAGGCGCGTGCCATGGAAGGCGCTGTTCGCCGTCACCGTTCGCAACACTTCACAGATAGGCCGGATGCCGCGTTCCCGCGCCGCCTCGGCGCTTTCCACGATCAGGGCCGCCGCGCCCATTCCCATGATCATTCCGTGCCGGCGCCGGTCGAACGGGGTAGCCACATCTTCCACGATGTCGTCCGTGGCCGCCGCGCCGGTAGCCAGGAAGCCGGCGCCGAACCACTCCGTCAGATGGTCGGTGGTGATGTCATCCGCCGACACCACGATCACTCGCCGGCACCGTCCGGCGCGGATCCAGTCCTCGGCTGTCGCCACGGCTTGCGTGGTGCTGGCACAGGCGGAGTTGATCTGGGTATTCGGACCGCGCGCACCGATGAACTCCGCGAATTGCGAATGGCCCATAGCCAGGACGTGGAACAGGAAGCGGCGGTCGAAGGCATACGGCTCGCGTTCCAGGCTGTCCCGCAGTTCGTCGATGCGCAGCGCCACCTCCTGCGCCACGCCGGAAGCGCCGCCGTCCGCCAACCGGGCGGACATACTCTCCAGCATGCTCAATTGCTCGCGCCGGGCACAGTCCTTGTAATATCGCGACATCTGGCCGGCGAAGGAATCGAAGCCCGGGAACACCGAGGCGAAGATCACCCCGGTATCGTCGCGCATGGCATCCGGCAATCCCCAGCGGTCAGGCAGTTGCGTGCGCTTGCTGGTGGTCTTGTAGCGCATCACCAGCGGGATTCCGGCATCCCGCAAGGCGTCCAGACCCACCGCCATGGCCAGTTGGGTGACCCGATCCAGGGCCGCCAGCCGTTCCGCGGACACCCCGAATTCCTTCTCCAGATCGAAATCGCCACCGCGGCCAGCCAGTTTGATCACTTCTCCGATGCTGCCGATGGTCTCGAACGTCGGCCCTCCCTCTTCGCTCTTCACGAGCCGTGTGATGTGCTTGTCCAGCATGGCGCGCCGGAGCCGTGACGGGATGACGTCGATAAACTGCTCGCCCCGCAGGATGCGGGCAACATTGCTGTCGTCGAAGATGTGTCCGGGGCCGGGCAGGCCCAAAGCGGCGCCGGTGACCACCACCGGTTCCGGGAAGCCGGACTGCAACTCGCTGCGGGCGGCCGTCCCGTTCCCCAACCCGGCCGCGTACAACCCACAGAGGGCCTGGTTAAACGAAGCGACATCGCCGAATTTCGGATGATTGGTGAACAGGGATAGCACATCGCCGGCGTCGCCCAGCACCTCCTCGGCGAACCCCTGTAACGCTTTCTTGGGCCCCACCTCGACGAACACGCGCGCACCGGCATCGTACAAGCTCCGCAGGCCTTTCACAAACTGCACCGGTGAGGCCATCTGCCGCGCCAGAATGTCGAGCATCCGGGGCACGGCGTCCGTCCCCGCGGGATAGAATTCGCCGTTCACATTTGCCACTACCGGTACCCGCGGCGGCGCGAAGTGCAGACGCTCGAGCAGCAGCCGCAACGGCCCGCTGGCCGGCGCCACGATAGACGTGTGGAACGCATGGCTCACCGGCAGCGGCACCACTTCATAGCCCGCCTTTTGGAAAGCCTCGATGGCCTGTTCCACCGCCCGGCTCGCGCCGCCGACCACCGCCTGGCGCCCGCTGTTGATGTTGGCGATCACCACGTAGCCGTCCACGCTCTTGAGGATGCGCTCGATCTCCGCCAGCGGCGCGAACACGGCCGCCATCCGGCCGTTGTCCGCGACGGATACGCGCGTCATCTCGCGACCCCGCGCGGCGACCGCCTCCAGCGCGTCGGCGAACGGCAAAGCGCCGGCTGCCACCAGCGCGCCGTACTCGCCCAGGCTGTGCCCCATGGCCATGTCCGGCTGGATGCCGTAAGCCGCCAGCAGCCGGGTCAGCGCCAGATCGGTTGCCAGCACGGCCGGCTGCGTGATGGCCGTCTGCCGCAGTTCTTCCTCGGCCCGGGCCACCGCCTTGGGATCGGCTTGGTTCACAAATATGAACTGGCTGAGTGGCTGGCCCAGGATCGGCGCCATCACCCGGTCGGCCTCCGCGAATGTCTCGGCGACGATCGGCTCGGCAGCGCGCAGCGGCTGCAGCATGTTGACGTACTGCGAGCCCTGCCCGGTGTAGAGAAATGCCACCTTCGGCGCGGGGCCGCGGCCGCGGAAGATGCCTTGCGCGCGCAGAGCTTTCCATACCGCGGGCTGATCCGCCGCCAACGCCTTGAGCGCGCGGGCGGACTTATCTTTCCACTCGGCCGCATCGGCGAAGTCGATGGCCAGCCGTTCGGGTGCGCGCAGATCGGCTTCCGCAGGCGCCGCGGGCGCGGGCGCCTCCTTTATCGAACGTAGTCTCTCCGCCAGCCCTGCCGCCGTGGGAGCGCCGATCACGAACACCCCGCGCAGGGGCGCTTTGGCGGTGGCGGATGCCGGGTTGGCGGGGGCCGCCGGTTGTGTCGCCCGGGCCGCGCTGCGCTTGCCGTTGCCGCTCAGCCGGTGCGGAATGTACTCCTCCAGCACCGCGTGAAAATTCGTACCCCCGAAGCCAAACGCGCTCACGCCCACGCGCCGCGCGCCATCGCGGACCGCGGACCAGGGCTTCATCTCGCCGTTAACATACAGCGGCGAATGCGCGAAGTCGATGTCCGGGCTGGGACGCTGGCAGTTCACGCTGGGCGGCAGCACCTTGTCCCGCAGTGCCAGCGCGGCCTTCAGCAGGCCCGCGGCCCCCGCCGCGCCTTTGAGATGCCCAATGTTCGATTTGACCGAGCCGAGCGCCACCGATCCCGCCGGGACATTTAAGCTGCGCAGCACTTCCGAGAAACTCTCGACCTCCACCACGTCCCCCACCCGCGTCGAGGTGCCATGGCCTTCGATCAACGTGGCCGTCGCCGGCGACAGCCCGGCATTCTCCCAAGCCCGCTCGACACACAGCCTTTGGCCCACCGGGTTGGGCGCGGTGATGCCCTTCCCCTTGCCGTCGCTCGATCCGCCGATGCCGCGCACGACCGCGTAGATCCGGTCGCCGTCGCGCACCGCGTCCGCCAGCCGCTTCAGCACGAAGATCACCGCGCCTTCACCCATCACGAAGCCGTCGGCGCCCTCGGCGTACGGCCGTGTGCCGGTGGCCGACAGCGCGCCAATCTTGCAGAATTTCACGAAGGTGGACGCACCCATGTTCCGGTCGATCCCGCCGGTGATGGCGGCGTCGAATTGATTTTCGGCCAGCCCTTCGACAGCCGAACCGATCGCCGCCATGGCCGAAGCACAGGCCGCGTCGGTGACGAAATTGGGACCGTGGAAGTTGAAGAGATTCGCGATCCGGCCGGCGATGCAGTTAGCCAGTTCGCCGGGCATGGTGTCCTCGGTGATCTCCGGAATCAAGCGCTCGATCCGGTGGTGCAGTTCGCGGCGGATGTCGCGCCGCACCGCTTCCGGCAACACGGCGAAACTGGCGGTCTCCGCCAGCTCGCGCGCATACTCCGGAAAATACACGCGCAACGAGGTGAGGTAGTGCTTCTCCCCCGCCATGGCGTTGCCGAGGATCACGGCGGTGCGGTCCGCGTTGAGCGGCCGCTGCGGATAGCCGTAGTCCTCCAGCGCCTGGCGCGTGCAGGCGATGGCCCACTGCTGGGCCTCATCCATGGCGTCCACCACCCGGGGCGGCACGGCCATATGCCACTGCGCGGGATTCCACTCAAATTGACGCACCCAGCCGCCGATTTTGGTGTAGGTCTTGTCGGGCGCATTGTGATCCGGGTCGTAGTAAAGCGCCGGATCCCAACGGTCCGGCGAGACCTCGCTGATGCTGTACCGTCCGCTTTGGACGTTTTGCCAGAAGGCCGCTACGTTCGGGGCGTCGGGCAGAATCGCTCCCGCCCCCACCATCGCAACCGCGCGATACGCGCTGTCCATCGTGACCTCCACCTTCCAGCGGGGCCGGAGCCCCGCGCGGGCTGAAAAGCCCGTCCGCCCGCTACGCGGCCGATGCCACCCGCCGTGCCGAACCGCGGTTGTACAGCACATCGGCCACGAAGTCCATGTCCGCCACCAGGCCCGCCTGCGCTCGGTGAATGGCAGGCAGTCCCAAACTCGTCTCCAGCGCGGCCGTCTCCGCATCGCACGCGCCGGCGACCCAACGCAAACCGTCTTCGGCCACCTTGCGCGCCGCTTCGCGCGCGAACACCCGGCTGAGGGCCGCCAGGGCCGCGGCGTCGAACCTCAGGCTGGCCTTCTCGTGGAGCTTGCCCTCCGCCGATCGCGCCGCCCGGCGGGCCAGGCACGCCGCGCATTCCCCGTATGCGACCAGCTCCCCAAGCCGCAGCAGAATGTGCTGGTGCCGCGTCAGCCGCCCCACGCGGCAGCGCTCCATCACTTCGGCCAACGCGTGCAGGGCCAGGGCTGCCGTTGCCGCGCCCACCTCCGGATGCCGGGCGTGCAGCGCCTCGCACTGCCGGCCCTGGTCGTGATAGTGCTGGCCGCGAGTCTTCAGGTGGAGCTGCCACCGGTCCCGGCTGATGGTCATCTCCATGATCTCGGAGGTGCCCTCGTAGATCGTGGTGATGCGCACGTCGCGGCTGATCTTTTCCACCATGTATTCGTGCGTGTATCCGTAGCCGCCCAGCGCCTGAATGGCGGCATCGGCCGCCTGGTTTCCGGCCTCGGTGGACAAGTACTTGGCGATGGCGCCCTCGGTGTTCAGACTGCCTTCGCCCGCGTCGATGCGCTCCGCCGTCTCTTCGAGGTAAGCCCGGCCGGCTTCCAGCCGCGCCACATGCGGCACAATCAGCTTGTGCGTGTAGCCCTGCTTTTCCGAGAGCGGGCCGCCCGCCTGGATACGCTTCTTCGAATACGGAATGGCGCGATCCAGCGCTGCCCACCCGGCGCCCAGACCGAACGCCGCCACCATCAGGCGCGTGTACCCGAACACGGCTTGCGCCTGGTTCAACCCCTGCCCTTCCACTCCGCCGACCAGCCGGCCGGCATCCACGTACACATCGTTCAGCGCCAGTGCCGCGGTATTGCTCAGCCGGATGCCGTGCTTGTCCTCCGGCTCGTCGTGGCTGAACCCCAGGGCGCCCTTCTCCACGATGAACCATCCCGGACCCGCGGGCGTGTTCGCCAGAATCGTGTAAGCATCTGCGATTCCGCCGTTGGAAATCCATTGCTTGCTGCCGTTGAGCCGGTACCCCACAATGCGATCGCCGTCCATCACCCGGTCGGCCGTGGTCTCGAGCGCCGCCAGGTCGCTGCCCGCGCTCGGCTCCGTGGCGCCGTAGGCGAACAGGATGCCTTCGTCGGCGATGCGCGACAGCCAGACTTTCTTCTGCTCCGGCGTGGCGCCCACCGTGATCGGGTCGCTGCCCAGGAACGTGGCCAGCACCGACGTCGCCACCCCCAGGTCGATACGCGCCATCTCCTCGCAGATCACGTAAACGTCGAACGCGCCGCCACCCATCCCGCCGTACTCCTCGGGCACGAACAGGAGCTGAAGGCCCAGCTTGTCCGGGCTGCACATGTCCCGCACGATCTCCAGGGGGCATTCGTCCTTGGCATCCAGGTCGATCAGCACGTCGTCCGGCAGCCGCTTCCTGGCGAAATCCCTGAGCGATTTCAGGCTCAGTTTCAACGTTTTCTTGGCAATCATGGGCGCGGTCTCACCTTTGCCGGATCGAATGCGTCAACGCCGGCAGAAATTCCAGAATGTCGGCCACAATTCCTACGTTCGCAACGCGGAATATGGGAGCCTTGGGGTTTTTATTGATGGCCACGATAAAGGGATTTCCCTTAATGCCGGCCAAATGCTGGAACGACCCGCTGATGCCGCAGGCGATGTAGACCTTGGGCTTGACGGTCTGGCCGGACGATCCCACCTGGCGGGACTTGTCCATCCACTTGGCGTCCACCACGGGCCGGGAGCAGCTCACCGCGCCGCCCACGGCGTCGGCCAACTCCTGGGCGAGGGCCACGTTGTCGGGCTCCTGTATGCCGCGGCCGATCGACACCAGCACCGGGTATTTGGTGATATCGACGTCGCCTTTTGCGGCTGCCACCGTTTCCAGGTATCGCCGTCCCGCCTTCAACGCGCCGGCTTTGGCCGATTGATCGACCACCGGCCCGATAGTGGCGGCCGCAGGCGCCGGTTTGAAAGCACCAGGCCGAATATTAATGACCGCCCCACCCGAAATATCGCAGCGCACGTGGGTGCTCACCTGTCCGCCGAATTCCTGGCGCACCAGCTTCAGCGCCGCGCCACCCGCGGGTTCCACATCCGTCACGTCGGATACATAGGCGGCGTTCAGCTTCACCGAAAGTCCCGGCGACAGATCGGTGCCGAAGTGCGCGTGCGGAACCAGGATAATCGGGGCGGGCGGCAGTACGGCCACCAGCGCCTGCCGCACCAGTTCGGCGTTCGGGTACGCCAGCGCTTCGTGCGCGATCTTCCATACCGCCGCGAACCACGGACGCAAAGATTCGGAAACCGTGTCCAGTTCCGGGCCCCAGCCTGTCACTACCGCCGTAGCCGGCGCATCGTCAATCTTGCAGGCCGCCGCCGCCAATTCCGCCGCGCAGTCATCGGCCAGGCCCGCCCGGTGCGGAATATACGCAAAAATCCGAGCCATTATGGCAATCCTCCATTGGTTTTCAGCAGATCGATCAGCTTGCCGATCGATTCCTCCTGGCTTCCGTTGAGCATCTGCGCGCCCGTGCCTGCCTCCGGTACGAAGTAGTCCAGACGCTTCACGCGAGCGGCGGCATCTCCCACGAAACCGTCAGCGCCGAGTTCCGCCCTGCCCAGGGTGGGAATCGGCACGGAGGCCACTTGCCGGATGCCGCGCATGCCGACATACCGCGGCTCGTTGATGCCCGTCTGGATCGACAGCACGCACGGCAGGTCCATTTCGTTGATCTCCTGGTTGCCTCCTTCGATCTCCCGGCTGATCTTCAGCCTGCCGCGGTCCAGGACTTCGATCGATGTGACCAGCGAGGCGAACGGGTAGTCCAGCAGAGCCGCCAGCATGCCGCCCACCTGCGCCGCACCGTCGTCTGCCTGGACCCCCGTGAGGATCAGTTCATAGTTCCCTTTCCTGACGAACGCCGCCAGGATGGCCGCGATGCCCCGCCCGTCCGATCCGCTGAAGGCCTCGTCGGAGAGCAGCACCGCCTGCCGGGCGCCCATGGCCATCTGGCGGCGCAGGATCTCTTCGTCCTCTTCGCCACCCACGGTGACCACGGTCACCGTGCCCCCGGATCGCTCCACGATCTCCAGGGCCTCTTCCACGGCGTAGTTGTCGGCCTCGTTGACCGAATAGACCAAATCGTCCCGCTCGATATCGTCCCCCGCGCCGTTCAGCGCGATTTCGTTATCGGACGTATCGGGCACTCGTTTGGCGCAAACCAGAATTTCCATACGCACCTCGAACTTCCGGTGGGGCGCACCATCGGTTGTGTTGGCTGCCGGTCCCTGCCCCACGCGCTTCCATCAGGCCACCCGCATCTGTTTCTGCACCAGTTCCGCCAGGTCGATAGCGGCCATCTTTCCTTCCAGGCCGGCTACCTTGATGCCGTCCTCGATGTTCGCCATACAGAACGGGCAGGCGGTCACGATCACATTGGCGCCGGCCTCGGCCGCCATGCGCACGCGCCTCACGCCCATGCGCTCTTCTTCCTCAGGCTCGTAGAACAGCGCCAGTCCGCCGCCGCCGCAACAGAACGAACGGTCGCGTGCGCGCCGCATCTCCACGCGCCGCAACCCGGGGATGGCGTCCAGCACCTGGCGCGGCTCGTCGTACACGCCGTTGTGCCGGCCCAGGTAGCAGGGATCATGATACGCGTACAACTCGCCGCCGGCCACCGGGTTCAGCTTGATCCGGCCGTGCCGGATCGCGCGCGCCAGGAACTGGCTGATGTGTTCCACGGGCGGCACATCCCGGTAATCGTGTTTCAGAGCATTGAATGCGTGGGGATCGGCGGTAACGATGCGCCGGACGCCGGATGCCTGGATGGCTTCGGTGTTATGGTCCCGCAGCGCCATGAACAGCATCTCTTCGCCGAAGCGCCGCACATCGTGACCACTGTCCTTTTCAGCCGGCCCCAGGATGCCGAAATCCTCGCCGGCCGCGCTGAGAATCCCCACCGCCGCGCGCCCGATCGACTGCATGCGGCCGTCGAATGAGGTGATGCTGTCGGCAAAGAACAATGCCTCGGTATTTCGGTCCCCATCCAGGATCCGCGCTTTGCCCTGCGCCCAGTCGGACCTTCGCTTCTCCACTTTGCCGAACGGATTGCCGCGGCTCTCCAATGCCTTCAGGGGCTTCTGCAGCGACTGCGGCACTCTCCCGCCGTCCACCAGGCCGCGCCGCAGATCCACGATCTTGTCGATGTACTCGATCAGCAGGGGGCACTCGGCTTCGCACGCGCCGCACGTGGTGCACGACCAGATTTCATCCTCCGTATAGATACCTCCGACCAGCGGCTGCCCATTGCGCGGGCGGCCCACCACCGGGTAGTGGCGGAAGACGTAATCCCGCGCCCTGATGGTGAGAAAGCGCGGTGACAGAGGCCGGCCCACGGTATTGGCCGGGCATTGGTCCGAGCAGCGGCCACAATCGGCGCAGGAGTAGAAGTCCAACATGTGCTTCCAGGTGAAATCCTCAAACGTTTTCACGCCGAATGATTTCACCTGGTCAAGCCGCTCGTCGCTCACGCCCCATCGCACCGGCTTCAGCCTGCCCCGGTCGAGCTTCGCGAAATAGACGCTGAATAAGGAGATCTCCACGTGAAACTGAATGCCGAAAGGCCGGTAACAGAGCAAAAAGAAAAACGCGAGTTGATGCGCGAGGTAAGCGCCCAGGTAGAGGTTCGAGAGCAGCGCCGGCGGGCTGAACGCCAGGGCGCTTTGAAACATCCATGCCAGTGACAATAGCGCCGGAGACTCCACCAGCAGGTGCTGTCGCTGTTGGCGAACTGCCAGGCTACCGGCAAAGAGCCCGTCCGCGGCCATCAGAATCGCGATGAGGACCAGCAAAAAAATCGCATCGGCGGCGTGACTCTTGCCGTATCGTGCGGGAACGGCATATCGCGCCGGCCGCAGCAGCCTGCGGAGAATTGCAACAGCCATGCACAGAAAAACAACGGTGGCCGCGTAGTCCGCAGTGCGGGCGTAGATTCCGCCGGACATGGTGAAATGATCCGATGTCCCGGCGGAAAGCAGAAAAGTCGTGTGCGCCACTAGAATAATGAAACCGGCAAACAGGAAAATATGAATTATTCCGGCGGAAATATAACGCGGGTGTCGCCACTGGCCCAGCCAGAACTGCAGGAGCCTGCGCATCCGCACCCAGGGCCGGTCGAAGCGCGGATCGCGTTGACCGCGAAGCAGCGGCGCCAGGCGCTTTACCATGATGTACGCGAAGCAGGCCACACCCACCAGGTTGATGATCCAGAACAACCACCGACCCTGGATAAGCCCGTATCCCGCTTGCGCCGGCGAGTCGATGCCGAGCATAAAATCACCCCTTTCCCCAACCAGTAGCTTGACTGGAAGGGGAAATAGATAACTTTTAGTTCCTAATATCCTTTTTTACTGGGTCAAAATTACGCCTGACCGCGGATCAATTTAAAACGATCCGGCGGTCATGGTGCGTTCTCTGGGCTGCCGCTCGCTCAAAATCAGGCGTCGCACTGTTCGCAGATCGTTCAGAATGATTCGGCTCTTGTGCACGTGACAGCCCAACGTTTTGAGCTTGAAGATAGCGAGATCGATAGCCTGTGCCTGTCGATTCAGGCCATCCTGTAACGCTGCCTGCTGATCGCGATTGAGGTCTTTGATTGAATCCAGGACTGTATCGGCCAACACCTTCATGAAGTCCTGGGCGCTCTCAATCGAATCGAAACACCGTACAGTTTCGTCAGCGGACATTTCTGTTGCTCCACTTCCGGCGCGCGTCGCAACTCTGTCGGCCGACAATTCCCGCGACAGATTCGGCGCGGGCTCACAAAAATTCGCCGTCACGTCTGCAATTCTCGGACCAATGCAGAATGTCCAAGTTTCCGTGAGTTACACCGAACACTGGGCGCTGAGCGCGCGCCTCAGCGTTAATCCGCACAGGGTGGCTGCGTCATAGAGGAATTACGCGCGGCGTTGGGTACGCCGTGGTTGTCTATGCGCGAATCGCCTGACTCCGCGGGGGCGCTCCGGAAGCCTGCACGATGCGGATGCGGTCTTGACCCGGCCTACGGCGGGGTTCATGGGCAATGGCTTGAATACTTCAACTTGGCGGCCACGGGTTAAACCCCGGGGCCGCTGCGTCTCCGCCGGGTCCCCGCCCCGCCCGCCAGTCCCGGCCAGCCATGAGCTACCATACGTGTCATGAAAGTTCCCTTCTACGGCCACGTCAAGCAGTACCACAGCATCAAAGCCCAAATCGATGCCAATATCCAGGAAGTGCTGGAAAGCGGCAACTTCGTCATGGGACCCGCTCTGCAGCGGTTTGAACAGGAGTTCGCCGCCTACCACGGCATGCAACATGCCGTAGGCGTGGGCAACGGCACGGACGCCCTCTGGCTCACCTTCATGGCTCTCGGTATCGGCCCCGGCGACGAATGCATCACTACCACCAACACCTTCTTCGCGACCGCCGAAGCCATCTGGGTAGCCAACGCCACCGCCGTGTTCGTCGACTCGGACCCCCGTACCAACTGCATCGACCCGTCCCGGATCGAAGCCGCCATCACCCCCCGTACCAAGGCCCTGGTGCCGGTCCACCTCTACGGCCAGTGCGCCGACATGAAGGCCATTCGCCAGATCGCCGACAAGCATCATCTTTTAGTCGTTGAAGACAACGCCCAGGGCATCGGGGCGCGCGGCGACGGCTTCCGCGTCGGCGAGCTGAGCGACGCCGTCTGCACCAGCTTCATCATCCAGAAGAATCTGGGCACCTTCGGCGATGGCGGAGCCGTGGTCACCAACCGCGCGGACGTCGACCGCACCGTCCGCCGCCTGCGCAATCACGGCTCTGAAAAGCGTTCCTGCCATAGCATGGGATTCAACAGCCGCCTGGACGACATCCACGCCGCCGTGCTCAGCGCCAAGCTGAAGATGATCGATCGGTGGAACGACCTGCGCCGCCAGTGGTCCGCGCGCTACTCCGCCTGCCTGAAGGATGCGCAGCACATCACCCTGCCTTACGAGGTCCACGGTTATCGCCACGTTTTCCACCTGTACGTGATCGAAACGCGGGAACCGCGCCATCGCGACCAGTTGCTGGACTTTCTGAATCGGAGCGGCATCGACGCCAAGTGCCACTACCCCATCGCCATTCATCAGCAGGAAGGCTATCCCTGGGGCAAGCAGGCGCGCATCGCCGGACCCATCCCCAACTCCGAGCGCAACGCCGCCTGCTGCGTCTCGCTGCCCATGTTCCCCGAACTGACGGCCGAGGAAGTGGATTACGTCATCGAAAAGACACTTGAATGGGATCGCCAGGCATGAAAGAGAAATATCGCGTCGTCGTGGCGGGCATGGGTAAGCGCGGCATGCACCATGCCCTCGCCTTCCAGCACAATGCGCGCTTCGAAGTGGTGGGGATCTGCGATATCGATACCGCCCGCCTGGATGCCGCTGGCGCCAAGCTGGGCGTGAGCCTGAGAGGCACGGACGCGGGTGACGTCGCCCGCGCCGCGCAGCCGGATGTGTTCTGTTTCTGCACTCTGCCCAGTCTGCGGAAGCCGCTGATTCAGACCGGCATCGAAAGCGGCGCGCGGTTGATCGCCATGGAAAAGCCCGTCGCCCTGACCAGTGCCGAAGGTTTCGAAATTCGCCGGATGCTGGAGGCCGGCGGAGTGAAAGCCGTCGTCAGCCATCAGCACCGCTACGGCGAGCATTATCGCCAGGTGAAGGAGATCGTGGCCTCCGGCGCCTTGGGACGGATCCACACCGTCTATGCCACCGCCACCGGCTGGATGATGCACATGCTCTCCCACCTGATCGAGTACATCCGCTGGTTCAACGAAGGCGCCGCCGTGGAATGGGTGATGGCGCAGGCCGCCGGACGCGGCAAACTGGCCGACCTCCATCCTTCCCCCGACTACATCGCCGGCTTCCTGCAATTCTCCAATGGCGTGCGCGGCGTGGTGGAGTGCGGAGCCGGCGCGCCCGATGTGCCCGAAGTCGACTACTGGTGGCGTAAATGCCGCATCGGCGCGCTAGGCGCCGATGGTTACGCGGAGGTGATGACCGGCGGCGGCTGGCGCGCCGTCACCCGCCAGGGCGCCTCCTCCGGCGGCGGCTCCATGGATTACGACCACGATATGCCGCCCTACATCCAGGAAATGGCCGACTGGCTGGACGATCCCAAGCAAGTTCACCCCTGTAACTTCGACAGCGCCTACCTGGGGTTTGAAGCCATGATGGGGATGTGCCGCTCCGTGGCGCAAGGGGGACAGGTCGCCTTACCCCTGGACTCCCCGGCCGATGAGATCCAGTTACTGAAAGATACCATCCCGGCGCGGCGAGTTATTCTCTCCATCCCCGCTAGCGCCAAAGAGTATCCGGCCTGACTATTCGGCTGCCGGAGCGGCCGCTACCGCCACGGGCGCCGGCGGCGGAGCAGCTTTCTTCACGGCCGGCGTCTTTACGGCCTTCACGGCCGGCGTCTTTACGGCCTTCACGGCCGGCTTTTTCGCCGCGGCCTTCGGCGCCGCCTTGGCCGCCTGCGCTTTCCGGAAGGCCGCCCACCGCTTCTTGGTGGCCGCCACGATCCGCGCCCGCCCTTCCGCGCTCAGTCTCCGCTTCGGCGCTTTGGCTTTCGCCGCCGGCTGGCTGTGTCCCGCCTTGTAGGCCGCCCAGCGTTTCTTTTGCGCCGCGGCGATCCGGCGCCGGGCGGCCGCGCTCAGGACTCGCCTGGCGCCGCCGGATGTCGCGGGCTGGCCGCCGAGCCGGCTGCGTAAGTCCGCGATGCGCTCCTCGATGCCTTCTAACGAGTGCTGTAAACCGACTAAGGCGGCTTGCAGGATTTCAGGATCTTCTTTGTTTGGTCGGGGCATTGCCTGATTATACTCCTAATTGACTAACTGTCTAGCCCTAGCACTGGTAACTCATCCGCCACCTACTACCGGCGTGCGCGTCCCGCCTCCTGTTACAATCAGGCGATGTCTCTCGTAGTAGTAGGCTCGGTGGCGTACGACGGTGTCGAAACGCCGCACGGCAAAGTCGACCGCATGCTGGGCGGCGCCGCCACTTATATCGGGTTGGCCGCCAGCTATTTTACGTCTGTCAAGATCGTGGCCGTTGTAGGGGACGATTTCGCAGACGCGGACGCCGAGCTGCTGGCATCCAAAGGCATCGACCTGGAAGGCCTGGAACGCGTGCCGGGTCAGACTTTCTTCTGGCAGGGCAAATACTCGGCCGACATGAACGACCGCGAGACGCTGCGCACCGACCTCAACGTATTCGCCGGCTTTCAGCCCAAGCTGCCGGAATCCTATCGCTCTGCGCCCTATCTCATGCTGGGTAACATACAACCCGCCCTGCAGCGCGCCGTGCGCGGCCAGATGAACGGCGTGTGCCTGGCCGGCGGCGATACCATGAACTATTGGATCCGGGATTACCGCGCCGAGCTGCTCGAGACCTTGCGCGGCTGGGACTTCCTGCTCATCAACGACAGTGAGGTCCGCATGCTCTCCGCCGAACAGAACCTGCGCCGCGCGGCAGCCAAAGTCATGGACATGGGACCGCGTACTCTCGTGGTAAAGCGGGGAGAGTACGGCGCCATCTTGTTCTGCCGGGACTGTCATTTCATCGCGCCGGGCTATCTGCTGGAAGATGTCTTCGATCCCACCGGCGCGGGCGATTGCTTCGCCGGCGGCTTCATCGGATACCTCGCCGAGCGCGGTTGCGATCTCCGCAGCGGAAAGGTGGATCGCCGCGAACTCGGCCGCGCCGTGATTTACGGGTCGGTCATGGGCAGCTTCTGCTGCGAAAAGTTCGGTGTCGATCGTTTCCGGACGCTGACCCGCGCGGAAATCAATGCCCGTTACAACGAGTTCAAGCAGTTCACGGAATTCTAAGCGGGCCCGGCGCAGCGGCGCGGGAACGGGTGCGGCGG
>DATJYO010000079.1:0-4707 GCA_035499555.1 Bryobacteraceae bacterium | reverse complement strand
TGCCCCCGGCGGACGGCGTCAAGGTGTAGGTGGCGGTGTAAACGTCGGCGCCATTCTGCGTGGGCTCCGGGGCGACCGGGCCGGAGTTCGCGGCTACGTAGATCGTGATATTGCCGACGGCAGACGCCGGCGGTGTCCAGTCGAACTCATACGAGGCGGAACCCGTCTTGGTCAGCGTCGACGTGTACCCGGCCATGCTGTGCTCGGCAAACGAGAGCGGCTTGCCCGCCGGGCAGGTCTGCGACGCGTTCGGGTAATCCAGCTCCACCTGAGTGAACTGACTGAGGCTGGAATCGCCGCACATCACCAGGGTGTTTTTGTCCGATGACGCGAACGCCCCCGCCATCGTCGATGTGCTGGAGGCGTTTCGCGCCGTCAACTGAAAGCCCCAGGCGCGCGGCCCGTTCGAGTCGCTGATCGTGACCACTAGGTGCTGCTTCACGCCCGGAGTGTAGGTTGAGCCGTTCGGGAACGTGACGGTAACGCCCCCTCCCGATGGATTCAACTTGCCGACGTGGCACCCGCTCCCCAAGCATGTGGCCCCCTTGTTATCCGTCGGTACACCTGAGTACCCCACGTCCGGCCCGTACTCGTGTGCCCACAGCAGCACCGGGATGACCGCCATGACGATTCCCGCTTTGGCCCAGAACAGCTTCCGTTTTCTCTCCATCCCCACTCAAGCCCTCTCTGACTTCTACAAACACCCTCAGACGACAGGTTACTCGCTCCAGTTGCTGAAATTGTGGTTAGCGTGTAAACGTTCTATAAAATTAACGCCAGTGCCTTGCGCGCTGTGGTGCTGAGAGGAATTGCGGCCAGCTCGGAGGGCGTGAACCATGCAAAATCGCCGCCCCCGGGCGTCCATTTTGCCGCCTTCACCTCGATGGTGTAGCGATGGTGCGTGATGGTATGGCGGAACGTACCGTGGCATTTTCCTACGCGCGCACCGGGAGCGTGCGCTGCTTCGGGCAGTTCCCAGAATCCGGCCATGCGGCGGGCCGAAGCCTCGCGGCGACGTAGCAGGACGCGGCCGCGGTTCTGCACCACCAGGAGCACGCTCGAGATGTGCACCGGCTCCTTCCTGCGTAGCTTGACCGGAAGCTGCGCCGTCGTCCCCGCCGAGCGCGCGCGGCACAACCGTTCCAGAGGACACTCGGCGCACTGAGGATTCTTCGGCAAACAGACGGTCGCGCCCAACTCCATCAACGCCTGGTTGAACTCACCGGCCCGGCGGCGGTCGAGCCACTCCTGCGCGATGGCACGGAAGCGTTCGCGGGTTCGCGGCGCCGCGATATCGGCGGCGTCGTTTTCCACGCGCGCCACCACGCGCAGTACGTTGCCGTCGAGCACGGCATGCGGCAGCCCGAACGCGATGCTCGCCACCGCCGCGGCCGTGTAGTCACCGATCCCCGGCAACGCCCGAATGGAGTCGTACTCCCGCGGAAATCCGCCGGCCTGCGCGACTGCCTGCGCGGCGCGGTGCAAATTGCGCGCCCGCGAGTAGTAGCCCAGGCCGCTCCACAACGCCAGAACCTGATCCTCCGGCGCGGCGGCCAGCGCTTCGATCGTTGGGAAGCGCTGGAGGAACCGTTCGTAGTACGGGATCACCGCCTGCGCGCGCGTCTGCTGCAACATGATCTCGGAGACCCAGATGCGATAGGGATCGGAGGAGCGGCGCCAGGGGAGATCGCGCCGGATGCGTTGGTACCACTCGATCAGGAGTCTGGCGATGGGCCGCTTCACTCGGGCTAGTTTAATCGATTACGCGCAGCCATTCGGCCACGACCGCGAAGTCCTCGGGTTCCACATCCCACGGTTCGAATGCGGGATTCAGCGGCTCCAGGCGAATCTGCTCGTGCTTCCATTGCACATCGCCCCATTCGTCCCCGCCCGTCACCCGCTTGATGCTGGTGTAGCGTTTTACGGTGAACTGCGCCGTCTCATCCGTCACGCCGAAGCGCTCGATCAGCAGGATCCTGCCTTGCCGCGAGCCGGCTGGATGAGAACGGAACAGGTTCAGGCTGCCGTCCGGGATGCGCGGCTCCATAGACTTGCCTACTACGTGCGCCACAAAGAGGTCTTCCGACAGCCGCATTCCTTCGGGCGCCGGCACCCAGTCTTCGGCTTCGACTTCCATCTCTTCCCCAAGTCTCCCCGCCGCGGCGCGCAGCGAATAGAGCGGCAGGTGCGTGCGGAAATGGGCGACATTTACCGGCTCGACATTTTCCGAATACAGCCGGTCGAGAGCGCGGGTGAAGGCATCGACCGTTATGTTGCGGCGCTCCGAAATCCGGACCATGTTGGACGCCGAATCCTCGAGGGTCTTTAAGAGCCTCTCTGCTCCGAGTTCGGACACTTTCGCGCGCAGATCGTTCTCCAGGGCGTCCAGCACTTCGGTGTCGTCGGTGAGATTGGAGAAGTCCCGCCGCAGGCGCAGCCATCCGCGATCGGTCGCCGGATCGATCAACAAAACCCCCGCCGGCTGCGGCGCCTTTCCGGGCACAACAATCTCCAAAACCACGAAGACTGCTTCACGTCGGCCCGTGATCGGAACTATAGTTGCGGGCATTAAAAGGGCATACACGGATGAACACGGATCAATACGGATAAAGCTTCTGTGTCCATCCGTGTACTTTATCCTAATCCGCTTATCGGCCGAAAACCAGGAGGTTTTACTGGTTGCTGGCTGGGACGGATCCGGGGACGGGGTTGGGATAGTACCCGTCGCGGGCGTGAATCGTCACGTTGGGCAGGGTAGGCACGTCCACTTTGATTTTGCGGAAGACGCGCGGCTTGGCGTCGGGGTCGTAATCCGGAACATAGCGCAGCACGTACTGGGTGGTGATCTCGCCCAGCAGGCTGGCCACCGACTTGGTGATCCCGGCCGCGATCTGCGAGGCATACGCGCCCGTGCCCACCACCATGGCGTAATTGCCGGCATCCTGCGGGTTCGAAAGGTAGCCGGAGACGTCCTTGTACGGGTTGTCGAGCGGGTACTCCACGTGGCCGCCGGTCTCGTTGGCCAGGCGCTCCAGCGTGTCTTTGTCCTCGTTGATCATCCCGAAGGCCGTGGTGTTCACGCCGTAGATGGTCACGAACTGCCGCTTGGCCAGCTCCAGCACCTGCTCCAGCGAGTGCTTGCTGGCGCTGTCGTGTCCGTCGCCGATAATGATGACGATGCGGCGCGGCTCATACGGCTCGCCTTTGATCAGCGAGCGCGTGGTGCAGGCCATGTAGATGGCATCGAAGAGCGCCGCTCCGCCGGCCGGCTTCATCTTCCGCACCTGTGCCAGAATCTTCTCCGAATCGCTGGTGGTGTTGACCTTGATCTCCGCATCGTTGGAATAGGTGATCAGGTAGCCCGCATAGCGAGGGTCGCCCGGCAGCAGATCGTAAGCCAGCTCCTCCAGCGCCTCCTGGTACTTGCTCCAGTGGATCTTCATGTTGTTGCTCTGATCCACCAGGAACCCGACCACGATGGGCTGCTTTTCGGCGTGGCTGAAGAACTGGATGCGCTGCGGCTTGCCCTCGTCCAGCACCCGGAAGTCCGACGCCACCAGGTTGGAGAGGAACTTTCCTTTGTTGTCCGTGACCGTCACCGGCACGATGACTTCGGTTGCGGTCGATGAGAAAGTTGGCTTATCCTGTGCCGACGCCGCCTTGGACGGGGCCGGAGGCTTGGCCGGCTGCTGGGAAAGTGCGGCCCAGGTCAGGGCAAAGGCACAGGCGGAAACCGCCGCAATACGGTGAAACAAGGACATGACGAGTTGCTACTATTCTACCGCGATCCCGGCAAGTGCGAACCGGCGGCGGGGTTGCGCGTCAGTTCAGGATCTCGGACAGCACCCGCCCGATGGAGGCCGTGGGCGTCTCCACCCCCAGGATTCGGGCCAGGGTCGGCGCCACGTCGTTCACCACGATCCGGTTGGTGTACGTCCCCGGCTTGATTTGCGGGCCGAAGAAGATCACGGGCACGTGGTTATCGTAGTCGTAGGGAGTGCCGTGGCTGGTGCCGCTGGCTTCGAACAGGTAGTACGGCTCCGGCACGATCAGCAGGTCGCCGGAGCGCGGCCCGAAGAAGCCGAGCGCCACGGCGTGTCCAATGGCGTCCGGTTCCACCCGGCCCTGCTGCAACTGCGAGCGTGTATAGACCCGGGCGATGTGGTCTGCGCCGCGCGCCGAGTCAGCCGCCGCGCTCTCCACCTCGGCGCGGTCCAGCTTCTTCGATTCGATCAGCTTCAGGTTCAGGTACGGCATGATGATCGAAGGACCAGTCCGGCAGGGTTTCGCGGTAGTAGCTGCTGGTGACCCAGGCCTGGAAATCGGTGTCGTACCAGTAGGCGGCATCCGCCATGCGGCCGCCGGGCAGCACCGCGCTGCGGTCCTTGATCGACACACTCAGGATCTTCGATTCCGCGCCCGACATCTTCAACTCGTCCCCGATTGTGCTCACCAGCAGGCGCCGCGGAGAGGCGGAGGTCCGCATGCCGACGCCGCCCACCAGGAAGGTCTTGGCGTCGCTGACGCTGGTCACCATGCCGCCGGTTTCGCGCTCATACCATTCGTTGGCGACGATGCCGCTCATGGAAGGCGGCGCGCCGCTCAGGAACGTGGAATGCCCCACCGCCGTGACGGTGACGGCCTGAGGGTAGTGCGCATGGTGAAGACGGCGCCGTGTGTGAGCAGACGGTCCAGTCCCGCGTGATA
>DATJYO010000078.1:0-15107 GCA_035499555.1 Bryobacteraceae bacterium | reverse complement strand
CGCGGCCCCATTGAAGCGAGGCATTGACAGACGATAACGCTTTAGCTCTGAATTATTTCCGCGATCAGTTGATCGCGGCCCCATTGAAGCGCTGATGGTCGCCTTATGTGTCTTGCCGTCCCGTCCAAATTTCCGCGATCAGTTGATCGCGGCCCCATTGAAGCCTGTAGTGGACCTGGGGGCGGGCATTTCGGGCGAGATTTCCGCGATCAGTTGATCGCGGCCCCATTGAAGCTTCCTTTTTCGGTGAACGTCGAGGTGATGAACGTCATTTCCGCGATCAGTTGATCGCGGCCCCATTGAAGCCACGCGGCGTATGAAGAAGGCAACGCGCCCGGCCAGTATTTCCGCGATCAGTTGATCGCGGCCCCATTGAAGCAGATAATATCATGCGATAAAAGTGTAAGAACATGGAATTTCCGCGATCAGTTGATCGCGGCCCCATTGAAGCAACAGAATTCGCGACGGCGTGGATCATGGGGTGGAATTTCCGCGATCAGTTGATCGCGGCCCCATTGAAGCTTGTCCGGTGCGCTCTGCAACTGCAGGCTGATGCTTGATTTCCGCGATCAGTTGATCGCGGCCCCATTGAAGCTACTTGCCGAGAGTGTATAAAGAGAACACGGGCCGGGATTTTCCGCGATCAGTTGATCGCGGCCCCATTGAAGCATTCAGGCGTGCGGCGCGAGCGCCGGCGAAGCTGAAATTTCCGCGGTCAGTTGATCGCGGTCCCGTTGAAGCGACAATTATCTTCCGGCAGGCGTGTTGCACAGATCTCGATTTGAGGGCGAAACCGCTGCTCGAACGCAAGCGGATTCTGCGGTCGGCGGTGCCAGCCGATTTCAGCGCTGGTCCTGTACGCCGATTACGTCGAGGGCACCGGAGCCGGGCTGGACCGCGCCGTCTGCGAGAGGGACATGGCAGGGATCGTGGCGGAACGGAAGAACGAATTCTACACACAGGCGAAACGACGTGGGTCAAGATAAAGAACCGCAACTACAGCCAGATCGAGGGGCGGCGGGAATCGTTTGAGAGACGGCGGGCGGCGGTGGCGTAATGGAGTGCGACGACCGGCTGAGTCTTTTTGGTGAGGCTGTGTACAACGCAAAAAGGCCGAACGGTGCAGGCAACATAATTTTGAGTTGATGGTCTGAATCGGCCTGCGGCAACGCTATGCCGCCTAGCCTAGCCATCGATCAGTTCGCCGCAAAGCAAGTCTCGGCCTGGTGCATTCAACGCTGAATCGGTTTGCCAACCGCCAGCTGCTCCCTCGACAATCTGACCACTTCGGCATGTCCGCATCTCTTAGAGCAATATTTTCGCTTGTGCTTGGTCGTGAACTCGAAGATTCTTCCGCAGTTCCGACGGGCGCAGACGCCGAACGAGGCGTTACCCAGGTGATCGACTTCGATGGAAGCGACGATTGCCTGAAGGGTCGTGTCTGCCAGTATCGCGGCGTAATGGACCTTTTTGCTCCAGTGGAACTCCAACCTGAGCATACGTTTTGAAAGGATGGAACGGATCAACCTGGCATCACCGAAAGCTGATGCCCGCCACTTCAGTGGCCTGGTGAGCAGCATATGTCGGAAGCCGTTCTGGAAAAGTGAGATGTCTTTCATCGTCCACGCTTCACCCGGCCGGCTAAAGACCCCAGTGCGGCGCAGAAACGCCAGGGCGTCGTCGTCGGTTCGGATACCTAGGAACTGACGCCGAACCTCCCAAGCATCCAGTCGTCCTAAAGCAAGGGGAATAAAGCCGGCGGGCGTCAGGTTGGGAAGCGGGCATTGTCGGAATTGGCTTTTAGATTGCACCCACCCACAGTCCTGCGCTTCGAAAAGCACGTTCGTCGGGACAGTAACGGTATGCGATCTTGAAACCGGGAGAAGGGCGGTAGAAAAAAAAAGTCCAAGAAAGTCGTGATGTGACCCCATTTGTGATCTTTTTATATCACAAAAAAGGTGGCATGATGGACCTGATGAATGATTTTCAACAAGAAGAAAGATGCAGTACGAACAAACAGCAGCGAGCCGCCGTGCAGCCGCTGCTTTACACCAAGCGAGACGCTGCTACGCTCCTCTCGCTTAGTCTTCGCACGGTGGATAATCTGATTGCGCGAAAAGAGTTGCGAACCGTGCGCATTGGGCGGCGGGTCCTGATACCAGTTGCCGAACTGAACCAATTCATCAAGCGTGACCACCCAATCTTGAGGGCCGCTTAAAATGAAACCGAAAATCCCCGCCCGCCTGCGGGGCGTCTTCGAGCGCCCCAAAGACAGTAACACATGGTGGATTCGATACGCCGATGCCGAAGGGAGAATCCGTCGGGAGAAAGCCGGCACCAAGGCACAAGCAAAGAATCTCTACCAGATTCGAAAGGCTGAGGCGCTCCAGGGAAAAAAAATGCCGCAATCCCTACGAGCGCGGGCCGTAACATTCTCAGATCTTGCCAAGGACGCGCTTGAGTATAGCCGTATCCACAAGAGAAGCGCGGCCGATGACGAGGAACGGATGGTGCTCCTACTAAAATGGTTCGGCGAATTCTCTGCTGACGCGATCACGCCACAGCAGATTGAGAGGAAATTGAAGGCCGCAGCGGCAGAGCGGATGTGGGCGAATGCTACGGTAAATCGCTACAAGGCCCTGATTTCTCTCGTCTATCGTATTGGGATTGATAATGGGAGAGTCCAGACCAATCCTGCTCGCAGGGTGCGCCGCTTGCGGGAAGAGAATGGAGTGGTTCGGTTCTTGTCCCAAGAGGAAGAAGCTCGGCTCCGTGCGGTAGTGGAGCCAATGCATCCCGAACGGTGGGCCGCGATAGCTTTCGCTTTGAACACCGGCCTGCGCGCGAGTGAACAGTTCAAGCTGAGGTGGGACGATATCCGTGGCAACCCACAACAAGTCTGTTTGCGTGAGACGAAAAACGGATCGGCAAGACACGTTCCGCTGAACCAGCCCGCGCTGAAAGCGCTCGAGTATCTGCGTCGGTTGGGGGACACCCATTCGCTCCTCATCTTCCCGCAACAGCATTATCGCGTGTGGTTTGAGCGTGCGTTGAAAGCCGCCAGAATCGAGGGCTTCACGTGGCATTGCCTTCGGCACACGTTTGCCTCTAGACTGGTCATGACGGAGACGGACATTCGAACCGTGGCGGAATTGATGGGACACAGGTCGTTACAGATGACGATGCGCTATGCCCACCTTGCTCCCGAGCATACTTCGGCGGCCGTGGAGCGCCTTGAGAATTTCGGGAAACCAACTGGCACCAAAACTAGCACCGACCCAAATCCAGCGCTTCCGATGAACGTGCTTCAATTCCCACAAGTTATTTATAATATTGAAGGTTCGACTCACTCACGGGCCCTTAGCTCAGCGGTTAGAGCAGCGGACTCATAATCCGTTGGTCGTAGGTTCAAATCCTACAGGGCCCACCAACATCCTCAAGCTATCGCTAGGCGCACAGTAGTTTAGTCGATGCGGGCAGTTGGCTGTCAAGTCCAGGCGCTATTTGCTTTGGTTGAAACCTTGATACCTTGGCATCAAGCAGAAATGAAACCCGTCACGAAACCGCGCATGAAGTCGTTACTCCGTTTTCTACTTGCCGCCGCCATCTTCGCGGTGCTCGCGTCCGCGCAGAATTTCGCCGATCTCAAGCCCAGCCCGCAGCAGATCGCCTGGCAGGACCTGGAGATCGGCGTCCTCATCCACTTCGGTCCGAACAGTTTCATGGACCGGGAGTGGGGGGATGGCAAGGCCGATCCGCGGGTTTTCAACCCCACGGCATTGGACGCGGGACAGTGGGTGGCGGCGGCCAAATCGGCCGGCGCGCGGTATGTGGTGCTGGTGGCCAAGCATCATGACGGGTTCTGCCTGTGGCCGACGGCGGAGACCGACTATAGCGTGAAGGCCAGTCCCTGGCGCGGCGGGCACGGCGACCTGGTGCGCGAGGTGGCGGAGGCCGCGCGGCGCCAGGGGCTGCGCTTTGGCGTGTATCTCTCGCCGTGGGACCGGCACGAGCCGCGCTACCACAGCAACGCCGCGTACGACGAATATTACCGCCGCGAGTTGACGGAGCTGGCCACCCGTTACGGAGAGTTGACGGAGTTCTGGCTGGACGGCGCCGGCAGCGAAGGCCACGTTTACGATTTCGACAGCTACGTGACGACGCTACGCACGTACCAGCCGAACACGCTGCTGTTCGCCGACGTTGGGTTTCTCAAGTACGGGGACCTACGCTGGGTGGGCAACGAGAGCGGCTTCGCGTCCGCGGACAACTGGAATGTAGTGGACCGGCTGGGATACCTGCGCTGGCGCCCGGCGGAGGCCGACACGCCGCTGCGCAAGGATCACTGGTTCTGGCATCCGAACGACGAGAAAAGCCTGAAGTCCCTGGCGGAACTGATGGAGACCTATCACAAGACGGTGGGGCGGGGAGCGCAACTCATGCTCGGGCTGGCGCCGGACAACCGGGGCCTGCTGCCCGAATCCGACGTTGCGCGGTTGCGCGAGTTCGGCAACGAAGTCCGGCGAATCTATGGCGAGACACGGGAAGGTCCGGCGGCACTGGAGATCCACAGCGAACGGCCTATCACCTTCGATCGGGCAGTCATGATGGAACGCCTGAGCGACGGCCAGCGCGTGCTGCGTTATGCGGTGGAGGCCTGGGCCGACGGGCGATGGAAGGAGCTGTCGTCCGGCACCAGCATGGGCCACAAGAAGATCGATATCTTCCCGCGCACCACTGCCGCGCGCGTCCGGCTGCGCATTCTGGATTCCTACGGCACGCCGGAGATTCGAACCTTCCGGGTCGCGGATGGCCGGTGAGGCGAGCCCGTTGCGCGCGCCGCAACCCGGCATTACTCTATTAGCGGAGTTCCCGATCGGAAAGGAGGCAGACGATGTTTCCTCTCGGCTTGATCCCATGGTTCTTCGTCATTGCCCTGGTGGCGCCCGCCGCCTGGGCCTTGGGCAGGGTGTACCTGCGGGCGCGCGGCCCGCGGGAGGTCACCTGCCCGGAAGCTGGGCGGCCGGCCCTGATCCAGTTGGATGCGCGGCACGCGGTCACCATGCATGCGCGCGGCGAGGAAGGACGGCGGGTGAAGGACTGTTCGTTCTGGCCGGAGCGGCGGGGCTGCGTGCAGGGCTGCCTGCGGTAGCCGGTCAGCGCAGATAGCGGTGGAAGAAGGCGGCGATGCGCCGGCGGGCGTCCTGCGCCGAGGGCTCGTGGTAGCCGATGCCGACGACTTTCAGCATGCGGAAGAAAAGCTGCTGATGGTTATTGAGGAAGGAGTGGCCGGCGGCGGGGTATTCCATCACGTCGTGCGGCACTTCCAGCTCGGTGAGGATGCGCTCGAGGTCGGCGGCGGCGCCGCGCGCGAACCGGTCCTTGGCGCCGTAACTGCCGACGATGGGACAGGCGCCCGCCAGCAGGGTCCGCGCGTTCCGTGGAATGGGCCCGCCGTAATTGATGCTGGAAGCCGAAAAGCCATAGGCGGGCGGAGCCAGTAGCAGGGCGAAGCCGCCGCCCATGCAGTAGCCGATCACGCCGATCCTGCCGGTGCAGCCTTCCTGGCGGGCGAGCCACGCGCGGGAGGCCTCGATGGTAGCGAAGAAGCGCCCATTGAGCGCGGCGGCATCGCGGATCAGCTCGCGCACACAGGCGGTCATGCCGCTGGGGTAGTACAGATTCGGCACCACCGCCAGGAATCCTTCGGAGGCCAGCCAGGCAGCTTGATGGCGCATGTCTTCGCTGGGGCCCGCGGCGTCATGCAGCACGACCACACCCGGCCAGGGCGGGCTGGCGGACGGCGTATCCAACCAGGCGGGCATGCCGCCGGCCGCGGTGGGGATGGTGACCTCTGCCATTCGACCAGTATGCGCTATCGGACGGCGGATCGGGCTTCCGCGTCCGGGGACCGCCCGCGCGATAATGGATCATCATGCCCAGCGAGACCGTTTGTCCGGAATGCGGGGGCAGCGGATGGAAGATCGTGGAGCGCGCGGATGTGTCCGGCGCCGAACGCTGTTCTTGCGCCTCGGCGCAGCGCGCCAGCGGCCTGGAAGAGAATGCCGCCATCCCGCCGCTCTATCGGAATGCGGCTTTCGACAACTTCCTGCTGCCGTCCGGCAACCCGATCGCGCACCGGGAGCTGGCCAACGTACTACTGACGGTGAAGACGTTCGCGCGCGAGTTTCCCACCGGCAAGCAGCCGGGCCTGCTGTTAGTCGGGGAGCCGGGAACAGGCAAGACGCACCTGGCCGTGGCGGCCCTGCGCATCCTGCTTTCGCGGGGATTCGAAGGCCTGTTTTTCGACTATCAGAACCTGCTCGACCGCATACGCTCGGGATTCGATCCCGCCTCGGGCTCGGCCGAGCGCGAGGCTTACCGCTTCGCCCTGGATGCCGAAGTGCTGCTGCTCGACGACCTGGGGGCCCACCGGGTCACCGAATGGGTGGAGGACACCGTAACCAGCATCATCACGTGGCGCTGCAACAACCGGAAACCGCTGATCGCGACGACGAATCTGCCGGATCCGGACGCGGGCAGCATCATGGTGGAGCGGTCCACGGTACTGGGCAAGCCGGACTACAAAACTTCTTTGGCGGACCGTATCGGTCCGCGCGCCCGCTCGCGTCTATTTGAGATGTGCAAGGTCGTGCGGATGCCCCTGGTCGAAGATTACCGGCTGCGCAGGTCCAGTTGATGCGCCGGCTCGTATTGCTGCTGGCGGCTGGCGCCGCGGCGGCCGCCTCCCTGGCGCCACCTCCCGAGGCGCCCGAACCCCCGGAATTCGTGCAGGCTGTCGAGTTCCCCTACTACCTTTATCCCCGGCAGCTTTGGGAGCGGGAGCTGGTGTGGCTGAAGAACCTGGGCATCCGGACCGTGGAGTTCTCCATTCCGTGGAACTGGCACCAGCCGGATGGCGGAGAGTACGATTTTACGGGCGCCACCAGTCCGCGGCGCGACTTGGTGGGTTTCATCCGGGTGCTGCGGCGCTTGGATATGAAGGCGTGGATCCGGCCGCTGCCGCCGGTGAAGGGATGGATCAACAACGGGTATCCGCCCGGCGTGGCGGCCGAGCGCAGGTCCGCCCGCCTGTGGCTGCACGAACTGGAGAAGGTGCTGGCGACGCAGACGCATGAGCACGGCGGGCCGATCGCGTACATCGAGGGCGGCCTGCTGGGCTGTCCCACGCCGCCGTCACCGGTGACGGTTGTCTCGGCGCGGGATGTGGCGGCGATGTATCGCAGCCGCCAGGCGCTGGCGGCGGCGCACGGCACGCTGCTCTGGGAAGGCGTGGAAGACGCGCTCTATCCCGCGGGTTGGGAGAGGCCGGGGACGCCGCTGTATCGGGCGGGCGCGGTTTCGCTGGACGGCGAAGAACGTCCCACGGTGGCGGCCCTGCGGCGCAGCGCAGCCCTGATGCGTCATTGGGGGACGTTGTTGCCGTCCATGAAGCCGGAGCGCGTGCGGCCGGTGCGGACCCTGCTGGGCAAGCTGCCGGCGGGTGTGACCGCCGCCGAGCTCGTGTCGCGGGCGCCCGGCGCCGCGGCGGCCATCAGCATCACCAACGAGGGCCGCCAGCCGTTTCAGAACACGGTGCGCGCCTGGGATCTGTTCGCCCGGCACTCCATGGACATCGAGAACGTCTACGTGGCGCCGCATGAGAGTTTGTGGCTGCCCCTGGATGTATCGCTCGGGGGCGCGGGACTTTGCCACGAATGCACCTCGTTCGCCAATGCAGAGCATGTAGTGTACGCCACCGCCGAACTGCAGGATATCGAGTTCGAGAACGGCACGCTGGCGATGGAATTTGCGGCGCCGCAGGCCGGCGAGGCGGTCCTACAACTGGCGCGCAAGCCCAGCGGACCCTACCTGGCGGGGGGCCATCCGCTGGACTTCGATTTCGACGAAAAGACCCTGCGCGCGCGGCTGAAGATCCCCAAGGGGAAGGGACCCGCCAGCCTGGTACGGGTGGCGCTGGCCATCGAGCCGCCCGAGCACTCCGCATTTTTCGAAGAGGCCAAACGGCTGATTATCGGCCAGCGGAATATCGTCACCACGTCCTACTCGTCCACGGAGCTGGCGGGACGTTCGCGGCTGCTGGTGCCGGATGGATTCACCGCGCTCGCGACCCGGAAGGCGGGCCTGGAGATCGACTACGCGGTGGATGTGCCGGCCGAAGCGCTGCATGGCGATTGGGCCAACCTGGCGATCGAGGCGGACGGCGTGGCGCTGGGGCGCGCGCACCTGCAATTATTCCGTCCCGCGTCGGTGCACCTGGCGGATGCCATCAGGCTGCATTACGGCACATCCGCGGATTTGCCCGTGGACCCGCCCATTATTCCGCTGGACGGCACGGCCGGCCGCACGGTGGATGTCAACATTCGCAATAATGCCCCGGAGATTCGGACGTTCACCATCCAACCGGCGGGCGACGGCTTTCAGTTTCTGCCGGCGAAGGTGGACATCAGCTTCGCCGCGGTGATGGACCGGGTGCCGCAGTTCAGGGTTTTTCCGGAGGATGCCAGCGCTGGCTTGCACGATTGGAAATTGCGGTTTTCGGGGGACGCCAGGTTGGATGTCCCGTTGCGTTTTCTGGTGATCCCGCGCGGCCGGACGGTGGCCTGGTCGGCGGATCTGGACGGCGATGGATCGCCCGAGTGGGTTCTGGAGAATCAGAAAGTGCGCGCCGTATTTTCCGCGGCGGATGGCGGACGCTGGCTGGAGTTCGTGTGGAAAAATGCCGCGCCCAACGGCTTGAATGTCCTGCCGGAGAACGGATCGCTGAACGGCACCGGCGTGGTGGAAGTGAAGGCCGGCGACGGCTTCCTGGAATTCACGGGCAAGGAGTGGAAGCGCACGGTGCGCCTGGCCGGGAGCGGCGCCGAACTCAGCGTGGAACAGACGACGCCTCTGCCCCCGGATACGCTGACGCCCGGCAAGCACAATGAAATCACGGTGGAGGTGGCGCATCGATCCGCTACCCACGCCGTATACACGCTGCGGGCGCAAGAACGGTAAGCGGTTAAATTACGCGGAACGCGAATACGATTTGGGCGTTAAAGGAGTAAAATTGAGCCAATGCTCCGACAATGCCTACCCCGGTACGTGGCTGTCTGCGTGGCGGTTCTGGGATTGCAGGGCCAGGCCCCGCCGCCTGCGGAAGGTCAAAGCAACACCAGCGAGCTTGCGTTTCACGACACGCCGGCCACTTTTCGCACCAAGGTGAACCTGGTGCTGGTTCCGGTAGTGGTGCGGGACAAAGCCGGCAATGCCGTAGGCAACCTGCGCAAGGAAGATTTTCAGCTCTACGATCGCGGCAAAATCCAATCCATATCCAGCTTCACGGTGGAGACCCGCAGCGGGCAGACCGCCGCGCCGGTGAAAACCGAACCGGCGGCGGAAGGCAACCGCACGGAGGAAGCGCCGGCGCCGAGTCCGGCGGAGATGCCGAACCGTTACGTGATCTACCTGTTCGACGACGTGCATACCACGATGGGCGATCTGATGCAGGTGCGCAACGCCGCGGGCCGGTATATGGACGACGCCCTGGTGCCGGCGGACCGCGCGGCGATCTTCAGCACATCCGGCCGTACGATGCTGGATTTCACCGACGATAAAGCCAGGCTGCACGCGACTCTGCTCAAACTGATACCCAACCCGATCGCCAGCACGCCGGTGCATTTGTGTCCGGATATCACCTATTACCAGGCGGACCTGATTCAGGACCAGAATGACCCGATGGCGCTGCAGGCGGCGATTCAGGACGCCATGGCCTGCATGTCCCTGGACCCCAGGGAACCCAGCTCGCTCATCATCGCGACGGATGCGGCCAAATCCACCGCGGCGGAGGTCTGGCAAGCCGGCGACGCGGAAAGCCGGTACGTGATCAACGGCTTACGCGACGCCATCCGCCGGCTTTCGGTCGCTCCCGGGCAACGCAGCGTGATCCTGATCTCTCCCGGCGTGCTGACGCTGCCGGACCTGCAATCGGACAAGACCGACGTAATCGACCGCGCGATCCGCTCCAATGTCATGATCAGCAGCTTGAATGCGCGGGGCCTCTATACGATCGTCGCCGGCGCGGACCCCGATCATCCGATTCAAAGCCCCACGGCCAGCGCCATGAAAATTCAGTACAACAGCGCCAGTGCACTGGCGGAGGATGATTTTCTGGCGGAGGTCGCCTACGGCACCGGCGGGGTGTTCTTTCACAACAACAACGATCTGCTGGAAGGCTTCAAGCGGGTGGCGGCGCGGCCCGAGTACGTGTATGTGCTGGGCTTCGCTCCACAGAGCCTGAAGCTGGACGGGACCTTTCACCCGCTGAAGGTCACCGTCAGCGCCAAGAAGGTGGAACTGCAGGCGCGCCGCGGGTATTTCGCGCCGGCGCACCTGGCGGATCCGGCGGAAACGGCCAAGGAGGAGATCCGGGACGCCATGTTCTCGCGCGAGGAATTGCGGGACATCCCGCTGCAAATGCGGACGCAATTTTTCAAATCCGGCGTGGACGAAGCCAAGCTGGCGGTGCTGGCCCACGTGGACGTACGCGTTCTGCACTTCCGCAAGGAGAACGGACGGAACGCGGATAACCTGGTGGTGGCTTCCGGGATCTTCGACCGCAACGGAAACCTGATCACGGGAAACGAGAAGACGTTGGAAATGCACCTGAAAGATCAGACGCTGGAGGGGCGACTCAGCTCGGGGATCACGATCCGGAGCAGTTTCGACGTCAAGCCGGGGAGCTACGTCATCCGGCTGGTGGTACGCGATTCGGAAGGGGAACTGATGGCGGCGGCCAACGGCGCCGTCGATATACCGATCAATTGAGGCAAACCATGCATCGTGGAAGTATTCTGCTGATAGTAACGGCGATGGGCGCGGCCCTTACTGCGTACGCGCAGGACAACCCTTCACAGGCTTCCGGTTCGCTGCCGGTCATCAAGACGGAGAGGCGGGAAGTGTTGGTCGACGCGGTGGTGACCGACAAAAAAGGCAACTACGTGCGCGATCTGGAGCAGAAGGATTTCAAGGTCTGGGAGGACAACAAAGAACAGACCATCACCAGTTTCTCGTTCGAGGCGGATCCGAAGTCCCCGACCGCGGCGCAGAAACACTACATGGTGCTCCTGTTCGACAACGCCTCCATGGATGCGGCGGACCAGATCCGGGCGCGGCAGGCGGCCGCGCAGTTTGTGGACACCAATTCCGGTCCCAACCGGCTGATCGCGGTGCTGAATTACGCGGGCAGTATCAACGTGGCGCAGAATTTTACAGCGGACGGCGAGCGGCTCAAGAAGGTGATCGGCGGGGTCAAGTTTTCGCCGGTCTCACCCAACGAGCCGGTGGAAGTGGCCGCCACGGGGATTCCGAACCTGAGCGGGGCCGAAGCCGCCTTCGGGGTGTGGGACGAGTTGATGGCTCTGCGCAGCATGGCGAAACTGCTGGGCCCCATACCCGGCCGCAAAATTGTGGTCATGCTGACCTCGGGCTTTATCGTGAAAGCCGAGGACATGTCCGAACTGAGCGCGGTCATTTCGGATTGCAACCGGGCCAACGTGGCGATCTATCCCATTGACGTGCGCGGATTGGTAACGGGCATGAGCATCGCACCCAGTCCGACGGTCGGACCGCCGGGAGCGAACCTGCGGATACCCGGCGATGCCCCGTCATTCAGCCTCCTGCCTGTATCGTTTGGCGGATCGGGCGGCATGGGCAATGCGTTCTTCCAGCACGGTCCGGGGGGCGGCGGTCCCGGGGGTGGCGGTCCGGGCGGCGGCGCTCCGGGCGGCGGCGGACATTCGGGCGGCGGTCCCGGCGGCGGCTCGGGCGGCCCGCCGGGCGGTGGCGGTGGCGGTGGAGGCGGTAAGGGCGGTAGCGGCGGTTCCGGCGGTTCCGGCGGTGGGGGTGGTAAAGGCGGCAGCGGCGGCAGTGGCGGATCCGGCGGTGGGGGTGGTAAAGGCGGTAGCGGCGGTAGCGGTGGCCGGGGTGGCGCCGGGGGCGGCCCCACCGGTCCCACGGGGATCCTGAACCCGAACACGCTGAACCCGTACAACCAGTCGCGCATGCTCATTCCGCAGTTCCCGAACAGCCCCTCGAACAATCAGCAGGTGCTGTTCGCCCTGGCGGCGGGCACGGGCGGATTCGTCATCGCCAACACCAACGACCTGTTGGGGGGATTGCAGAAAATCGGCAAAGAGCAGGATCAATTCTACCTGTTGGGGTACTCGCCTCCCGAATCGGCGGAAGGCAGTTGCCATTTTCTGAAAGTAAAGCTGGACCGTTCGGGAACGTCGTTACGCTTCCGCAGCGGCTACTGCAATGTGAAGCCGGTGGATGTGCTGGCCGGCAATCCGGTCGAGAAGGATTTGGAGAACCGCGTCGCCGGCACTGCTCCCGGAGTGACGGGAGCGGCCGTGACAGCGCCCTTCTTCTTTACATCGGCGAATACGGCGCGGGTGGACCTGGCGCTGGATGTTCCGCCGGAGATCGTCAAATTCGAGAAATCGCACGGAAAGTTCCGCGCCGATCTGAACATTCTGGCGATCGCTTACCGTCCGGACGGCAGCGTGGCGGCGCGTTTCAGTGACACCAAGAAGATCGAACTGGAGGGCAAAAAAGAGGTAAAGGAATTCGAAGGACACCCTTATCACTATGACAGCCAGTTCGATATCGCCTCCGGACCATACACCCTGAAAGCCGCGTTCAGTAGCGGCAGCGGAGCCAATTTCGGGAAGGTGGAGCTGCCGCTCAATATCGACCGTTTCGATACCAAGCAGTTTGGTCTGAGCGCCATTCTGCTGAGCCGGAACATTCATCGGGCCGCGGACCTGGGCGCGGATTTGGACGCGGTGCTGCTGGAGGGGCACACACCGCTGATCGCAGCCGGTTACCAGTTCACGCCGGATGCGGCCAACCGGTTCAGTGCTACCGAACACCCGGCTCTGTACGCCGAGATCTACGAGCCGCACGTATCGGATAAACCGATGCCGGTGGTCGGCGTCGAGCTGCGGATCCTGGACCGGAAGACGCAGCAGGTGAAGGAAGATTCCGGGCTGATGAGCGCGGCGCAGTCGATTCGCGCCGGCAGTCCGGTGATTCCTTTGGGCATGAAGCTGCCGGTCGAGAAATTAAGTCCGGGCGAGTATCGCGTGGAGATCAAGGCGGTGGACTCGCTGGGCGGCACGAAGGTGCGCACCACCGATTTTGTAATCGAATAAATAGTGACTGGCGCGGCGGGCGCGACTGCCCGCCCCGGTCAGTTGCCGATGGCGATGACCAGGTCCTGCGTGCCGCTCACACCGTTCAAGCTGAAGGTCAGGGGAGTGGCATCGTTGGGCGGCACCGACGGTATTACCACGTTGAACTGATAAAGGCCCACATAGTTAGGCGCCAGGCCGTCGTAGGACACGGTGGCAGGCACGCCGCCAATCGATACGGTGAGAGGCAAGGCCACCTTGGTGGTCTCTTCCGCGATCTGTCCCGGCGGTACGTCGGGGGTGACGGAGCCGAAGCCGACGCCGTAGATGACTACCGTGTCGCCGGGCTTGGCGCGCCGCGCGGCGACGCCGGAAATCACACCAGGCGGCAGAACGTACGTCAGGTCGGAAAATTGCGCCACCACGTACTGCGTGGAACCTACCTTGAAGCTGACCGGGGCCAGCAGCCCCGGCTGGGTCTGATCGACGTTGACCGTGAACGGCGGACTCGAGCCCACGGCGTTGGTGACGACCAGCGATAGCGGGCCGGTTCCGATTCCTCCGGGGACCTGGACATTCACCTGCAACGAGCTGACATAATCCACGAAGGCCGATTCGCCGCCGATCGTCACCGAAGTTCCGCCGACCTTGGTGGGAGCGTTGACGCCGTCGAAGTCGCTGGCCTGCCACGTCGCGGTTCCCGAGGCCAGGTTGGTCCCATAGATTTCGATCCAGGAGCCGGGTGCGAACGTGGGAAACGCCCCAAACGCGCTGGCGCTGATCACGCCGGTGACCGTGGGCGCCTGCAAGGTGAAATGCAGGCCGAATATGAACTCGTTGGCCGTGCTGGGATCGATCCCGCCGGACGTCACGTAATTGTATGGGTCGACGTAGATCTGCTGCCAGTTGGATTCGACGCCCGCGGGCAGCGGACCGCTGAAGCCCGACTTATAGTACGCCGGACCCGGCAGAATGGGATTGGTAGTGACGGCGCAGCAAATAGTGCCAATGCCGTCGGTGATGGGGCTCACCGGCGTGCCGTTTACCAGCCATTGGTTGATCACCTGGTCGAAGTCCACCGCCTGGCTGAGCGTGTAACTGATGACGAGGTTCCAGTTGCCGTTAATGTTGCCAGCCAGCGGTCCGCCGTTGACCGTCTTCATGTAGAAGAGGTCCCATTCGCTGCTGGGCCCGGTAGGCGTTTGTACCTGCCAGATCTGGACCGCGCCGTTGTCGACCAGCACCGGGGTGGAACTGAAGGTGGTGGTGGCAGTGTAGGTATCCGGCGCATTGGTGCCGCCGAAGGTCAAAGGCGAGCCAATCGGAATAATACCGGGACCGCTGGACGTATCGTGGGGCTGGCTCGCCCAGGCGGTCGCCAGGAGAGCCTGCACGACCAGAAGTGCGGCGAAGCCTTGCAGCGCAACCGCCGGTTGCAGGCGGCGAACGTGGCGCGTCAGAACATAAGCGTAAAAAGTCATCCCAATCCTCTCCGTGCGGCTGCCGGACTGGCCGGCGGCTAAATCGATACCATTGTAACGCCGGCGGTAAGTTCTGGATCAGGACCGGGCAATTCACCCGTTTTAGTACTAAGTGGGGAAGGGGTGTACCGGCATATGCGGCGGGGTCAGCGTAAATTGAACTTCTTCATCTTATACCGCAGAGTATCCCGGGTGATGCGCAGCAGGCGGGCGGCCTGGGTCTGATTCCCGCCGGTCTTCTCGAGGGCCCGCGCCAGCAGCATGCGTTCGTTGTCCTCGAGCGACATGCCTTCGGCGGGGATCTCGGCGTGGGTGGTGGAGGCCGGTTGGCCGTCGGGACGGCTGATGGCGATGGGCAGGCTGGGCGGCGTGATGAGCGTGGACTCTTCCAGAATCATGGCGCGCTCGATGGCGTTGCGCATCTCGC
>DATJYO010000077.1:0-2073 GCA_035499555.1 Bryobacteraceae bacterium | reverse complement strand
GCTGAACCCCCTGTCACCGGTGGAGACCATGGAACTGCTGTTGGACAAGCTGGGCAAGACGCGCACCAACGCCGAGTTCCTCGGCTCGATGAGCGGCTAGCCGGGCGATGGCGGTCCGGAAGGCGAAGGGACGCGGCGCGCAGGCGGCCGCGCCCGCAAAACCCCAACCGGCAGGTCACTGGGAAACAGCCGTACAACCATTTCTCGAACGTTACTGGCACGTTTTGTCCGTATGCCTGGTGTTGATCGCCAGTATCCGGATCGTCAGCACGTTTTCCGCCCTGAGCCTGACTTGGGATGAGCCCGGGCATTTCGCCTGCGGCCTCCAGTACCTCTCTGAACACATCTACCGGTACGAATCGCAACACCCGCCGCTGGCTCGCGCCGCGACTGCTATTGGGCCATACTTGGCGGGCGTCCGCCCGATCGGCGGGCCGGAGCAGAATCTGGAAGGCGTCAACATCATCAAGGCCACCGGGCAGGTTGACCGGATGGCATTTCTGATGCGGATCGGCATCCTGCCCTTCTTCTGGATCGCCTGCCTCGTGGTTTACCTCTGGACACGGCGGTATACGTCGGCTGGCGTTGCCGTGATTGCCACTGGGCTGTTCACGCTCACGCCACCGGTGCTGGCGCATGCCGGTCTGGCCACTACCGATATGGCACTCACCGGTTGTCTGCTGGCGGCATTTCTCTCTCTGCTGGTTTGGGCAGAAGCGCCGACATGGCGAAGCGGGGCGGTGCTGGGTGTCACCGCCGCGCTTGCGGGGCTTTCAAAGTTTACGGCCATCGGTTACCTGCCGGCGGCCGCGGTCCTGTCACTCGTTTTCTGGCTGGGCGTCAAGCGGCCACCCATGCATCGTCTGTCGGAACTCGCCCGCGAGCGGTTGGCCACCTTCGGATTCGCGGTGGCGGTTGGTTTCCTGACCGTATGGGCGGCCTATTGGTTCTCCTTTGGTATCGTTCCCAAGTGGGGCGTCAAACTGCCGGCTCCGGAGTTCTTCGATGGAATCCTGGCTGCATCGAGCCACAACAGTGGCGGCCACGCGGCCTATATCCTCGGCGAAGTCAGCTTCAAGGGATGGTGGTACTTCTTTCCCGTCGCACTGGCCGTAAAGACACCGCTGGCGTTGCTTCTGCTGTGCATTCCGGGAATCTGGGCGGTCTGGCGAAAGCGCTCACAGCCCGGTTATTTGACAGTAGCCGCGTTCTTCCTCGGCATTCTGTTGCCCGCCATGACCAGCCACGTCAACATCGGCGTGCGGCACGTCCTGCCAATTTACGCGGCCCTCGCGATCTTCGCTGCACTTGGCTGCGAGCGTCTCATCAGTTTCGCGGGAACGCCCGCACTCGCGCTGGTGTTCTGTGGCGCGCCGATCGTCTGGATCGTCCTCTCCGGCGCGCGCGCTCATCCGGACTACCTGTCGTATTTCAATGAACTGGCGGGCGACGATCCGGGGAAAATCCTGGTCGATTCCGATCTAGACTGGGGACAGGACTACAAGCGATTGGAGCAGCGCCTGCGCGAGGTGCATGCCGATCACGTCGCGGTCAAATTTAACGAGACCATTATTTATACGAACCTGTACCACTTGCCGGCGGCAAGGCAGGTCGATGATACTCGTCCCCTCGAGGGCTGGAACGTGATTGGACCAACCGTCTCAAAACATATGGTGGCGCAGTCTGCCATGAGGGGAATCGACGCAAAGAGCGTTGAGGAAGCGATGCGGCCGCCTTGGTTTGAGCGGCTTGCCCCGACCGAGAAAGTGGGCGCCCTGCGCCTGTTTTACGTCCCCGCCGGGTCACCGCTTCTGAAGGAATAGCGATTTGGCAAAGAAACCGCGCCCCGCACCTGCCAGCACGCCCGCAACCGGCATCCTGGAACGGAAATGGATGCCCGCCTTCCTGCTGTGCGGGATCGCGCTGGCGGCGTATGCGAACTCGTTTGCACTCGACCTGGCCACCGACGCGAACGTGATCGTCGGCTCCGACACGCGCATTCGCGCCCTGACGATCGAGAACCTCCGGCTCATCTTCGGCCACGACTACTGGTGGCCTTTACCTGTCGACGTG
>DATJYO010000076.1:0-90149 GCA_035499555.1 Bryobacteraceae bacterium | reverse complement strand
ACACGTTGCACCGCGAGTCCCGCGCCTGGAATCGACGAGCTAACGCTGCACGCACCACCATCACATGGCGGTTTGATCGGAAAACTGCTCGCCGCAAATTCGGCTATAAAAGGAAATCATTCAAGCGGTCATAGACCTAGGCCGCCGCCTTAGTGCCGCAGCACCTTCCCCGGCAGCGCGTTCGTCATCTTGCCTTCCTCAATCACCGGAACTCCATTGACCAAAACGTACCGCATGCCCTCGGAGAGCTGATTGGGGTTGGCATACGTGGCCCGGTCGCGGATGGTTTCCGGGTCGAATACGACGATGTCTGCCCACATGCCCTGTTTCAACACGCCGCGATCCGTCAGTCGCATGCGCTGCGCGGGGAGCGCGCTGAACTTGCGAATGGCATCCGCGAGCGTGAGTTTGTGTTCCTCGCGCACGTACTTTCTCAGGATCCGCGGAAACGCCCCGTAGGCGCGCGGATGCGGGTGCTCCTTGCCCAGCAGGCCATCCGGCGCCGTGCCCTGCGAATCGTTGCAGATGGACACCCAAGGTTGCTGCAGCGCCAGCAAGACGTCGGGCTCCGACATTATGAAAATCGCAACATCGGTGAATGCCTGGTCCGCGATCAGCAAGTCGAAGATGGTGTCGAACGGGTCCTTGTTCCAGATCTTGGCGATCTCTGCGACCGTTTTGCCCTGCAACGGCAGCAACTTGGGGTTGGCCACCGCGCCCACCAGGATGGACTCGGGGCCGGTCACTTCCTGCCACTCGTTTTCCCACTGGCCGCCCGGAGTTTGCATCTCCTTGCAGATCCGCGCGCGGAGGGCAGGATCTTTCAGCCGCTCGATCAGCTTCGCGTCGCCGCCATCGTGCGCCCACGGCGGAATGATCGCCGAGAAGGAGTTGAAGCCCGCCGTGTAAGCGTAGGTGTCGGCGGTGATGTCCACCCCGGAGTCGCGCGCCTGTTGAATGTGCGCAATCACCTCCGCCATGCGCCCCCAGTTGGCTTTACCGGCGGTTTTCAGATGCCAGATCTCCACCGGGATACGGGCCTCGCGTCCGATGCGGATGGCTTCGTCGATGGCTGGAATGATCGCGTCGGCCTCGCTGCGCATGTGCGTCGCATAGATGCCGCCGAAGCGGGCGGCCTCCGACGCCAGCGCGATCAGTTCCTCGGTCTTAGCGTAGGGCGCGGGCGCATATTGCAGCGAGGTGGAGACGCCTACCGCGCCGTCGCGCATGGCCTCGCCCACCAACGCCTTCATGCGGTCCAACTCGGCCGCGTTTGGTGCGCGGTCGTCATCGCCCAGTACCACGCGGCGGACCTGCGTGGCGCCCACGTAGCTGGCCAGGTTGATGCCCATGCCTTGTTTTTCCAGGCGCGCGAAGTATTCGCGGAAGGTGTGCCAGTCGGGCCGGATGCCGTAATGCTCGTAGCCCACGTGGTCGGCCCGGAGCAGTGCATCCGTCTGCGGCGCGATCGACCCGCCTTCGCCGGTGATCTCCGTGGTGATCCCCTGGTAGATCTTCGACGGCAGGTGCGGATTGACCAGGATGGTCAGCTCGGATTGGCCGAGCATGTCGATGAAGCCCGGCGCCACTACCATGCCGTGCGCGTCGAGGGTGCGCTTGGCCGGCGCGCCCGCCAGATTGCCGATGGCCGCGATCCTGCCCTGGCGGATGCCGATATCGCCCGCGTACCAGGGAGAGCCCGTGCCGTCGATGATGTGGCCGTGTTGGATGACGAGGTCGTAGGGTTGCGAAACGGCTAACAGAAGGAACGCCAGTTGCAGCATCCTGAGAGTTTAGCAACCCACGCCGGCCGCGGAGCGGGCCAGGATCTGCTCCAGCATGTCGGGAATTTCAAAGACCGCGCGGTTCGAAAGCCGCGCCGCGTTTCCCCGCATGCGCGCATAAGTATCCGGCTGCGACAATTCTTCCACCGCCTGGGCGATCCTGCGGAAATTGTGCAACACCATCCCCACGCCCTGCTCGGTCACCCATTCCGTGTTGTACCGTTCCTGTGGCAGGTTCCAGGCATTGCGCTCCACGATCACCGGCAGTTTCATGGCAATCGCCTCGCTAATGCTGCCGGGGCCCGGCTTGCCGATGAAGAAATCCGAAAGGTGCATATAGTAAGGCACCTCGCGCGTGAAGCCTTCCACGAACAGCGCCATGCGGGAGGGCAGCGCGCGCAGGCGCGCGGCCAGTTTCTGGTTGCGTCCGCAGATCAGGATCAGTTGCAGCCGGCCGGCCTGCGGCTCGAGCCGCCGCGCGATCTCCAGCATGACCGACGAACCTTCGCCGCCGAACAATACCAATCCCGTGGGCCGCTCCGGATCCAGGCCCAGACGACGCCGCTCGGCCGCGCGGTCCACGGCGACAGGCTCGTAGAACCGCGGATTGAGGATCATGCCCGTCGCGCGGAAAATGCACGGATCGGGATGACCCAGAGCGCGCGCCTGGGCCACCGCGCGATTCGATCCGCAGATCAGGTATTGCGGCTGGCGCTCGATCCAGAAGTGCGGCGGATAGTCCGCGATATCGGTAAGTACAGTGACGAACGGCACCTGCGGAAGTGCCGCGTCCAGGCTCAGCCGCAGGGCGCGGTTGAAATTGGGAATCAGTGACACCACCATGTCGGGACGGCCCGCCAGCCAGAACTCCCGCAACATTTTCACCAGGGATGGTTGAAACATGCGAATGACAACATGTAGTCCTTTCAACAGTTCGGCGGAGCCCAGGGTCCAGCCCTTCTTTAGCAGTAAATTGTAATAATCCTGCAACCTTATACCGGTTATCCGGCGAAAGATATCCAGGCTGTCCAACTGCTCCTGCAGGTTGACCATGCGGATCTCCCACGGCCGGCCCTGCTGCGCAATCACCTTTTCGAGCGCCTGCGCCGCGCTGCGATGCCCGCCGCCCGCATCGAAGTAGACGAAATCGAACCGTTTCACTCCTTGATTTCACCAAGCTTTTGCCGAAATGTCATGGTCTTGTAGGATTATGGGACTATAAATTAAGGTGAGATGGTGTTGGAGTTCATCACCACACGCGATTACAAGCTGATGCGGCGCGTGCACCGCTGGCCGGCGCCGCGTTGGATTCGGGTGTGGATGATCTGCGCCACGCGGGGCGGGGACGGGTGGTTGTGGTACGCCATGGGTATCGTCATCCTGCTGTTCGGCGGACCCATGCGTTTCGCGGCGGTGGGCGCCGCGGCGCTGGCTGCCGGCCTGGGGATCGCAATCTTCCTGTTCCTGAAGAAACACACGGGACGCAAGCGGCCATGCGCCATCGAACCGCATTGCTGGGCAAAACTGCTCCCGCCGGATCACTTCTCGTTCCCTTCCGGCCACACCATCACGGCGTTTGCGGTGGCTCTCACGCTGGCGGCCTTCTATCCGGGAGCGCTGCCGGGCCTGCTGTTCTGCGCCGGCAGCATCGCGCTCTCCCGTATCCTTTTGGGCATGCATTTCCTGAGCGATGTGCTGGCGGGCGCGCTGATCGGTTCCGGCCTGGCTTACGGCGCGATCTGGATCCTCCGCTGATCCGGCGCTGCATCTTTCCAGTTACACTGAACATCGGGTAATTATGCCGCGACTGTGTACGGTGGGAGTTCTATTCGTATGCGGGGCCGTTGTGGCGTCGGCCGCGCCGCCTGCAACATCCCCGGTGGATCTGCGGGTGGATCGGCTGGCCAGCGCCCTGACCCTGCTGAACGATGCCGACCGCAAAGTTGTGAACGATTCCATTCAACTGATCCGCGAAGGTGAGAATGCCGGGGCGCTGGCCCGCCTCTCCACTTTGACGCATTCCAATCCCGAGAACTCGTCCTTGCGCATCCTGATCGCCTACGCGCAGCTTCAACTGGGCAACCTGGCGGGCGCATTCAGCGAAGCCAAAAAAGCGCACGATGCTCCCAACGGCAATAGTTACAGATGTTACTTTCTGGCCCGGATCGCGTTCCTGACCGGTGACAAAGTCACCTGCCGGCGGGAGTTGAACCACGTTAAAAATGCCGGCGATATGCCCAATGACGTACGCCAGTTGGAAAGCGACCTGAAACACGCCAAGGGCAAAGGCTAAAAATCCAATCCTGTTACAATCCGTTTATGTTCAGAGGATTGGAACACACCGCCATCGCCTCGCCGGATCCCCGGGCACTCGCCGAATGGTACGCCGCGCATCTCGAATTCGTGATCAATTACGAATACGCGGGTAACTACTTTGTGCGCGCCGCCAATGGCAGCATGCTTGAAATCATTCCCGCCCGGGGCCCGCAGGCGCCGCCGCGGCTGGACGATCCCGGCATACGCCACCTGGCCATCGACGTAGAGGATTTCGACGCCGCGCACAAACGTCTGGCGGCCGCGGGCGTCCAATTCTTGAGCGAACCCATGAACAAGCAAGGGAACCGCCTCTTGTTCTTTGCGGACCGCGATGGCAACATCCTGCATCTGATCCAGAGGGAAAGGCCGCTGCCGTAAACACGTGCTCCGCCGGGTCTTCAAGGCTTTCCATTACCGGGATTTCACTCTGCTGTGGTGTGGCGCCTGCACTTCGTCGATCGGCACGTGGATGCAGAACGTGGCCCAGCAATGGGCCGTACTTTCCATCTCCGGCTCCGCTTTCCTGCTGGGTTTGGATGGCTTTCTTGGCCAGTTGCCGATTCTCCTGTTCTCGCTGATCGGCGGCGTGATCGCCGACCGCATCGACCGCCGGCGGGTCCTGCTCGGTTCGCAATACGTGCAGATGACCTGTGCCTTTCTGCTGACCCTGTTGTTTGCCTTTAAGCTGGTGAAGGTCTGGCATATCCTGGCGCTTTCGTTCGTGGTGGGCTGCGCCCAGTCGTTCGGCGGCCCGGCTTACTCGGCGCTGGTGCCGTCGCTGGTGGAACTGGAGGATCTGCCCAATGCCATCGCGCTCAATTCCATCCAATTCAACCTGGCGCGTGTGATTGGTCCGATGCTGGGCGGCCTGGCGCTGACCGGCCTGGGCGCTGCCTGGTGCTTCGGACTGAACGGCCTCTCGTTTGTGGCGGTCATCATCTCGTTGTGGCTGCTGCGCGTCAAATTCATACCCGCCGGCACCTCGGGATCCATCCTGGCCGGGGTCCAGCAGGGCATCGGCTTCATCCGCAAGCAGGGCGCCATGGCGGGGCTGATCGCGCTGGCCTTCTCTATGACCGCGCTGGCTATCCCGGTGCTTACGTTTCTGCCGGTCGTCGCCAAGGACGTATTTCACCGCGGACCTACCGCTTTCACGATTCTGCTTTCCTGCTCCGGGGCCGGATCGGTGGCCGGGGCGCTGATCGTGGCCGCCTTCGGCAATGTGGAACGCAAAGGCCTGATCGCGTTGTTGACCATGGCGCTGCTGGGATGCGGCATTGCCGGCTTTGCGCTTTCGAAGGTGCTGCTGTTGAGCTGTCTGCTGCTGTTCGTCTCCGGCGCCGCCATGATGGGCGTGTTTTCGATGGTCAGCTCGCTGGTGCAACTGATCACGGCGGACGAGATGCGGGGCCGCGTGATGAGCGTCTACAACGTGGCCTTCCGCGGCGGGATGCCGGTGGGGAGCCTGGTCACCGGTTGGCTGGTGCCGATCTACTCCGCGCCGCGCGTGCTGGCGGTGAACGGCCTCCTACTGGTGGGCGTAAGTTGTTACTTCCTGCTGCTGCAACGCCGCGTAGCTGCGCTGTAGCGTCGATCCGCCGGTCCGCGCGGGCGGCACTGTTATAGTGGTCAGTATCTATGGGCCGGATACGCGTTCTCCCCGATCAGGTAGCTAACAAGATCGCGGCCGGGGAAGTCGTGGAACGTCCCGCCTCGGTCGTCAAAGAACTGCTGGAGAACGCCCTGGATGCCGGGGCGGCGGTCCTGCGCATCGAGGTCGAAAGCGGCGGCCGGCGGCTGATCCGCATCACCGACGATGGCTGCGGCATGCTGCGCGACGATGCCCTGCTGGCGTTCGAGCGCCACGCTACCAGCAAGCTGCGCGATGTGCAGGATCTGCTGTCGATCGCCACGCTGGGCTTTCGCGGCGAGGCGTTGCCCTCCATCGCGTCGGTCTCGCGCCTGGTGCTCGAAACGCGCTCCGCCGAAGAGACGACCGGCACCCGCGTGGAGATCGCCGGCGGGAAGATGCTCCATTGCGACGAAGTGGCGCTCGCCCGGGGTACGTCGGTGACGGCGCGCGATCTGTTCTTCAATGTCCCGGCGCGCAAGAAATTCCTGCGCTCCGAGCAGACCGAGCTGGCCCACATCGCCTCCCTGGTCACGCATTACAGCCTGGCGCACCCGGACAAGACGTTCCGCCTGACCAGCGGCGCCAACGAACTGCTGGCCGTGACGCCGGTCGCCAGCCTGCGCGAGCGCGTGTTTCAGGTGTTCGGCGCCCAGACGCTGGAAGAGCTGGTGGAATTGGCCCCGCTCGAACAGCAGTTGGTTTTGCCGCCGCCGTACGTGCCGCCATCGGAAGCCGTCGCCGAATATCGCCGGGAGCCGCCGGAACCTGCGTCGAAGACCTTCCGGCTCAGCGGATTCGTCTCGCGGCCGCAGGTGCAGAAGGGCAACCGCAATTCTATTTTCATCTTCGTCAACCGGCGCCTGATCCGCGATCGCCTGCTGCTGCACGCCATTTCGTCGGCGTACCACAACCTGATGCCGCCCGCGGCGTTCCCCTTCGCGCTGCTCTTCCTCGAGTGCGATTCCGACGAGGTGGACGTCAACGTGCACCCGTCGAAGACCGAAGTGCGCTTCCGGCATCAATCGTTCGTGCACGACTTCGTGCGGGACGCCATTCGCGAGCGATTGATCGAGACGCGCCCCGCACCGGCGTTCTCTCCGGCGCCCGGCGCGCAGCCGGGCGCGCGCATGCCGTATTCCGAGTTCTCGCAGATGCTGGAAGACGAGGCTCCGCCCGCCGATTCGGTTCCGCCCGCATCGGATGCCGGGCCGCCTCTGCCCGCGTTTGCCTTGCGGCCGGAACCGGGGCCGGCGCCGCGGCTCGATTTCGGCGCTCCGGCGATCGCTCTGGCCGACGAGCCTCCCGCCGCCGCGCCGCGGTTGCGCGTTCCCGACACGCACGGCGCGTTTCCCATCGATGCGCTGCCGCTGTCGGATGCCTCATTGGGCGCGCTGTCCGATCTGCGCCCGCTGGGACAGATTCACGAGAGCTTCATTATTGCGGCCGGACGGGATGGGCTTTGGATCATCGATCAGCACGTCGCGCACGAGCGTATCCTGTTCGAGCGCGTGCTGAAGCAGCGCGCGGCGGGCAACGTGGAGACCCAACGTCTGTTGATGCCCCTGATCCTGCAATTGACGCCCGGGCAGCAGATCGAATACGCGCGCATCGCCGACGAGCTGAACGCCATCGGTTTCGAGACGGAGCCGTTCGGCAACCGCACGATTGCGGTGACAGCGGCGCCGGCGGTTGTCGCAGCGGGGGATCTGGAGCGGGTACTGAGCGGGATCCTGGAGACGGCCGAAGCGGAGTTGCGCGGGCTATCGCTCGAAGATATCCGGCGATCGATCGCGGCGTCGATCGCCTGCCAGGCCGCCATCAAGATCAACACCCGCCTAGACCACGCCAAAATGGAATGGCTGTTGCGCGCGTTGGCTGCGACGGATTGTCCCATGAGCTGTCCGCACGGCCGGCCCATCGCGCTGCATTATGCCATGCGCGAGATTCTGAAAGCCTTTCACCGTATCTGACAGGTCAAAATCCAGTCGGCCGCCGCCGCCAGGCCTTCCACGCGCGCATCCGCGGGATGCTCCGGCGCGCGCTCGTCGTAGCCGCGGACAATCCACACCGTGCGGCAGCCGGCCGCGGCGCCCGCATCCACGTCGCGCCAGCGGTCGCCCACCATGAAGCTGGTCTCCAGATCGATGCCGTACAGCGCCGCGGCTTGAAGCAGCATGCCCGGCCGCGGCTTGCGGCAGGCGCAGCCCGCCGCGTCATCGTGATAGCAGACGCAGCAAGCATCCAGCGGCAAAGCCGTACGCAGGCGCGCGTGCATCTGCTCGACATCCTCGCGGCGGGTAATGCCGCGCGCCACGTCGGGCTGGTTGGTCACCATCACCAGCAGGAATCCGGCGGCCTTCAGACGGCGCAGCACGGCGGGCGCCTCCTCGTCCATCTGCATCTCGTCCGGCGTGACAGGCGCGTAGGCTTTGCCGTCGCGTACCAGCGCGCGCGCCAGCACACCGTCGCGATCCAGGAACACCGCCCGGTTCATCGCAGCGATTCCCAGCGCGTCTCGGCAGCCTTCAGGACGGGATGGGTGACCAGCAGGTGCCAGATCACCGCCTGGAAAGCCTCGGCGTGCGGGGTGACGTGCGCGGGATTCACGGCCGGCACGATGACACAGGCATCCGCCACCTGCGCGGTGTAGCCATCCGGCCGGCCGACCACGCCGCCGATCGCCGCGCCCACCGACCGCGCATATTGCAGCGCCGAAACCAGGTTGGGGCTGACTTGTTTCTCCAGGTTGCCGCCTCCGACCGAGAAAACCAGCACACCGTCGCTGGAGCGCAAACGGCTGGTGCGCAGCCAGGCTTCGAAGACCGATGCCCAGCCCTCGTCATTGGTGCGCGCGGTCAACTCCGACACATTGTCCGTCGGGCTGTACGCCTCCATCCCGCAAATCTTGCGGAAATCGTTGACGGCGTGCGAGGCGTTGGCCGCGCTGCCGCCCACGCCCAGGATGAACAGGCGTCCGCCGTTCGTGCGCACGCCGGCCAGCAGTTGTGCCAGTTTTTCGATGGCGCCCGCGTCCAGACGGCGCAGGACTTCGGCGGACTCGGCCAGGTATTCTTCGGCGAAGCTCATGATTTCAGATATTCCGCCAGCTCGCGGATGCCTTCGAACGAACCGGTTTCGTAAAAACGCTCGTGCACTTCGCAGGCGGCCAGCTCGCCGCGTCCCAGTAGTTCCTGGTACAGGCCGGCCAGGTCCGACTGCTGCGTGTGTGTAAATGCCCGGGCGCTAAAGACGCCCAAACCGTAGTCGATGTACTGCATACGTGGAGTCCGATTCTTCTTATCGTAGGCCACAATCCGGCCTTGCGCGTACTCCACGTTGCTCGTGTCCCAGCGGCCCTGGTTGCGGTAGACGGTCATCAAGCCGGCCTGCCCGGCCGCACGGAACGCCTGCTCGACGTCGCTGTACGAGCACGGCAGGTAGGAGTCCCCGTACAGCACGAAGAAAGCGCCGCCTAGCAGCGGCAACGCGTTTCGTACCGCGCCGGCGGTGCCCAGCAGAACCGGACCGTCGCAGGAATAGTCGATCGCCAGGCCGAACTGCGCACCGTCGTCCGCGAATTCGCGGATGCGTTCGCCATGCCGGCCGATGCACAGCACTACCCGCTCGATCCCGCCGGCACGCAGCAGGCGCAACTGATGCGCCAGAAACGGCTCGCCGTTGACCTCGACCAAAGCCTTCGGCATACGCTCGGTGACCGGATACAATCGCGTGCCCATCCCGCCCGCCAGGATGGCCACCGGCAGCCGGCTCACGACTGCGCCACCACAGTGGTGCCCTGAAAATCGAAGCGCATGCGCACCTCGCGCAGGCCTGCGCCGCGCAGCGCGTGGCGCAGCCGCGTTTTGTCTTCCGTATAGAACATGAGGAAGCCGCCGCCGCCCGCGCCGATCAGCTTGCCGCCCAGGGCCCCGTTGCGGCGGGCCAGTTCGTAAAAATCGTCGATGCGCGAATTGGTCATGGAGCGCGAGCGCGCCTTCTTATGCTCCCAGTGGACGTGCATCAACTCGGCAAACCGCCGCAGATCGCCGCTCCCCAGCGCCGCCTTGCTCTCGCAGCCAAGCTGCTTCACCACGTGCAACTGCCCAATCATATCGGCATCCTGCTGGCGCGTGCGCGTGTCCTGCTCTTCCAGGATCGCCGAGGCCGACCGGGTGAACCCGGTGAAGAACAGGAGCAGGTTGTCTTCCAGGTTGGCCAGGGTTTCGCCGGCCAGTTCGAGCGGCGCGACCTCCACGCGATCGTCTGGCAGAAAGTTGAAGCAGGTGATGCCGCCGAACGACGCGATATACTGATCCTGCTTGCCCACCGGCTCGCGCAGCACATCGATCTCGATATGGCAGGCCTGCTCGGCCAGGTCCTGCCGGCCGATCAGGCGTCGCTTCCAGGCGTGCAGCGCGCGCAGCAGGGCCACCGTGAAGCTGCCCGACGATCCCAGCCCGGTGCCCGCCGGAATGTCCGACATGCTGACGATTTCCAGATACGGCTGCGAGCCCACGTCCACCAGCTTGAGCGCTTCGCGCACGATGGGATGCTTCACCTGGTCCACGCGCTCGACCAGTTCCATCTGCGAATACTTGACCAGCAGTTCCTGGGTGAACGTCTCGTGCAAGGTGATGTAGACGTACTTGTCGATGGCCGCGGAGATCACGAAGCCGCCGTGCTCGCGGTAGTAAGACGGCAGGTCGGTGCCGCCGCCGCCGAGCGAGATGCGCAACGGCGCCCGCGTTATGATCATCGCGCGTTCTCCTGATACACGCATTCGACGATGCGTAGCGCGGCCTGTGCATCCGCGATGCCGGGCCTTGGCTGGCGTTTGTAACGGATGTCGTCGAGAAAATTTCCGAATTCGACTTCCCAGGAATTATCGGCGGTGGGGAACTCCCACGTCCGGGTTTGAGGCGGCCCCATTTCCGGCGACATTTCGTAGAAAGTGAGACGCTCCGTGCCGTAACTGCCGCCAAGGCCTGTGATTTCGAGCTTGCCGTCGCGGCCGCAGATCTCGAACGAGAACGTGTTCTTCCACTCGGTCCAGCTTGCGTGCAGCCAGGCGAGTTGGCCAGCCTCGGTTTCAAGCATCAGGAACGCGTTGTCTTCCACCGGCATCTGCCAGAAGCAGCGCGGCGTACGGCCGGTGACGCGCGTGAACTCGCCGAGAAACCACCGCGACAGATCGATCAAATGGATGCCCTGGTCGAGCAGTTCGCCGCCGCCCGAGATGGCCGGATTCGCGCGCCATTCGCGCTCGTAGCCGAGGCGCCCGCCGTGCCCGTAGCGGCCGCGGATGAACATCAGTGGGCCGATCTCCTCGGCATCGAATAAGGCACGGGCCATCTGCACTGCGCGGTGATAGCGATGATTGAAGCCCACGCGCACCCGCGCACCCGTCGCGGCCGCGGCTTCGGCTACGGCATCGAGTTCGGCCGCGCGGCGAGCGCCCGGCTTTTCGATCAGCACATGCTTGCCGGCGCGTGCAGCCGCGGTCGCGATGGGCGCCAGCATGTCGTGCGTGGTGGCCACAATGACGATGTCCACCGCGTCGGATGCCACGGCCGCCTGCCAATCGTTAGTGGCTGCCGCCGCGCCCAGAGCCTGCGCGCGCGCCATATCGACGTCACAGGCAATAGCAAGGCGACACTCGCGCAACGCCGCCGCGCGTTTGCGTCCGATCAAGCCGCAGCCAACGATCGCTACATTCAGGGCCATGCGCAGTCCACCTGTTAGAATAACTGACTTGTGCGATGTCTCTTTAGTCCTGCCGGCGTTCAATGAAGCGGCTACTATCGCCGGCACGATTCGAGAAACCGGGTGCTACTTCGCCGCTCGCGGTTTACGGTACGAAGTCATCGTCGCGGCCGACGGCGACGATGGCACTCGTGAGCTGGCCTCGGAGATCGCCGCGAAGGGTGAGCCGGTCCGTGTCATCGGCTATCGGGAACGCCGCGGAAAAGGCCGCGGCGTGCGGGAGGCGATGGCGCTGGCGCGCGGCGACATCGCCGGCTACATGGACGCCGATAACAAAGTCCCCATCGAAGAGTTCGACAAGATCCATCCGTGGTTCAGCCAGGGCTACGACGTGGCGATCGGCTCGCGCGCGATGAAGGATTCGCAGATCGAACGCCGCCAGCCGCTGTACCGCCAGTTGGGCGGCAAGGCGTTCGGCATGGTGATGCACGCCGCGGTGGGTCTTTCCGGCATCACCGATACACAATGTGGCTTCAAGTTCTTCACCCGGGCGGCGGCCGCCGCGATCTTCGGCCGGCAGCAGATCGACGGCTACATGTTCGACGTGGAGATTCTGGTCCTGGCGCGGCGTCTGGGCTGCCGCATCCAGCAGGTGCCCATACGCTGGCGCGACGACGGCGACAGCCGCCTGGAAGTGGTCCGGGGTAACCTGCGCAATGCGGTCGATATCCTGCGCATCCGCCGGAGCACGCGTTCATGAATATCCTCGTTACCGGTGCGGCCGGGTTCATTGGCAGTAACCTGGTGGACCGTCTGCTCGGCGATGGCCACCGGATCACGGGCTTCGATAACTTCTCCACGGGGCAACCCGAGTTTCTGGCGGATGCCACGCGTTCGCCCCGTTTTCGTCTGCACCGCGGCGACCTGCTGGACATGGATGCGGTCCTGGCGGCCATCGAAGGCGTCGAATTCGTGTTTCATATGGCCGCGAACGCGGACGTACGATTCGGAACCGATCATCCGCGCAAGGACCTGGAACAGAACACCATCGGCACCGCCAACGTGCTCGAGGCCATGCGCGCCCACGGCGTGCGCCGCATCGCGTTCCCCTCCACCGGATCGGTCTACGGCGAGCCGGCCGTCTTTCCCACCCCGGAGGATGCGCCCTTCCCCGTGCAGACGTCCTTGTACGCCGCGTCCAAGCTGGCCGCCGAGGCGCTGATCCAGGCCTACTGTGAGGGCTTCGGCATGCAAGGCTACATATTCCGCTTTGTCTCGATCCTCGGCGAGCGCTACACTCACGGCCACATTCTGGATTTCTACAAGCAACTTCGGGAGCATCCCGCGCATCTGGACGTATTAGGAGACGGAAAGCAGCGCAAGTCGTATTTGTATGTGGGTGACTGCGTCGGCGCCATGCTTACCGCCATCGAGCGTGCGAATGCGCGGCTGAATCTCTTCAATCTGGGTTGCGACGAGTATTGCACGGTGGACGACTCGATCGGCTGGATCGGCGAGCGTCTGGGATTGCATCCTCAGTTGCGCTATGCGGGCGGCGCGCGCGGCTGGATCGGGGATAGTCCCTTCATTTTTTTGGATTGCAGGCGCATGCGGGCATTGGGTTGGCGGCCCCGTTTGGGGATTCGCGAGGGGGTCTTGCGCACGGTGGACTATTTGCGAGGGAACCCATGGGTAATCGAGCGGCGATAGTTGTTTGTTGGTTGGCGGCGCTGGCGCCAAGCGGTTTCGCGCAGGATCATAAAGCCGAAACTATCGGGGATTTCAGCGCATCCCTGGAAGCCCTGGCGCGGCGCGTCAACCCCTCGGTGGTCAAAATCGTGGTCACCGGTTACGGCCTTACGGACGACTCGGATTCGGGCAACGCCGCCATGATCACGCGCCAGCGGGCCAGCGGCTCGGGCGTGATTCTGACCGCGGACGGCTACATCGTGACCAACGCGCACGTTGTGCAAGGCGCGCGCCGCATCCGCGTACAGCTATCGCCTTCCGCGCGTGCCGCGCGCCAGTCGTCGGTGAGGCTCCCGGCCGCCGTGCTGGATGCCAAGGTCGTGGGCGTGGATCGCGAGAGCGATCTGGCGGTGCTGAAGGTGCCCGCCACCCGGCTGCCTTGCCTGGTGCTGGGCAACTCCCGCGAGTTGCGGCAGGGCCAACTGGTCATGGCCTTCGGTAGTCCGCTGGGTCTGCAAAACTCGGTGAGCCTGGGCGTGATCAGCACGGTCTCGCGGCAGCTTAAGACCGACAGTCCGATGATCTACATCCAGACGGATGCTTCGATCAATCCGGGGAATAGCGGCGGTCCGCTGGTGGATATGAGCGGGAGCGTGGTGGGTTTGAACACCATGATTTTTACTCAGTCCGGCGGCAGCGAAGGCATCGGATTCGCCATACCCAGCGACGTTGTGCGCAACGTGTACCGGCAGATTCGTAAGGAGGGGCACGTACATCGCGGCGAAATCGGCGTGAGCGTGGAGACCATCACCCCTTTGCTGGCCAAGGGCTTGGAACTGCCGCGGGACTGGGGCGTGTTGGTGGCCGACGTGACACCCGACGGACCGGCGGATAAGGCGGGCTTGCAACCGGGAGACATCGTGCTCAGCCTGAACGGCAGGACCATGGACGATGCCCGTCAGTTGGAGGTTGGCCTGTACCGTTCGCCGGTGGGAGACAAGGCCAATCTGGAAGTGTTGCGCGGCGATCGCCGTCTCAGCATGGAAGTACCCGTGGTGGCCGAAAACGACGATCCGCAGCGCTTCGCGGACATGGTCGATCCGGAGAAGAACCTGATCCCCAAGCTGGGTATCCTGGGCATCGGCATTGACAAGCGCCTGGCCCCGTTGCTGCCCGACCTGCGTAAGGAGTATGGGATTGTGGTCGCCGCGCGCACGGCGAGCGGGGACTATCAGGAGGTAGACCTGCATCCGGGCGACGTGATCTACGCCATCAACAACGAGCCGACCACGACTGTCGCTTCGTTGACCGCCGCACTGGGCCGGATGAAAAGCGGCGACGCCGTGGTGCTGCAGGTGGAACGGGAAGGCCAGTTGAAGTATATTGCCTTCGAGATGGACTAAACCGCGATCCTAAAAGCCTTCCAGCAGGTGGCCCATCTTTTCTTTCTTGGTCCGCAGGTACGACTCGGTCGATACGACGGCGGGCACGATGCAGGGTACCCGCTCCTCCACCTGCACGCCCGCCGCTTCCACGGCCGCCACCTTGTCCGGATTGTTGGATAACAAACGGATTTTGTGCAGGCCGAAATAGCGCAGGATCTCGCCGGGCAGCTCGTAATTGCGCAAATCGGATTCGAATCCCAGCCGCTCGTTGGCTTCCACCGTATCGGCGCCGCCGTCCTGCAACTCGTAGGCCCGCAGCTTGTTCAGCAGGCCGATCCCGCGGCCTTCCTGATGCTCGTAGATCAGCAGCCCGCGGCCCTCCTCGGCGATCATCTGCAGCGCCAGTTCCAACTGCGCCCGGCAGTCGCACCTCAGGCTGTGGAACACATCGCCGGTGAGACACTGCGAATGAATCCGCACCAGCGGCGCGCGCGGCCCATGCGCGATGTCGCCCATCTCCAGCACCACGGCCTCTTCCAGGCGGCCGTCCGCCCGGCCTTCGAATCCGTAGATGCGAAAGTGGCCGAATCTGGTTGGAAAATCCGCTTCCGCGGCTTTGTGCAGGCTTAGCGCAGGCGGGTTTTGCATGGTCTCTCTACAGCGCTTTTCAATGCTTTTATTATAATGATGTCGAAGCCTTGATGGCGGATTCCTACCTGGTTACGCTGCTGGTCAAACTGGGCGTGGTGGCCTCGCTGTCGAGCATTCTGGTGCGCTGGGGCGCCGTCAAACGCATGCTCCTCCGCGAGAACCGGGCCCTCGGCCAGCGCCTGAAACTCTCCCTGTGGTTCTCCGCCCTGTTCGCCGCCAGCGTCGGCACGCGGGTGGTCAGCAAGAGTTACCAGGCCGTGGACCTGGGACTGGAAGGCAGCCTGCTGGCGGGTTTGTTGGGTGGCTACGTCACCGGCCTCACTTCCGGCATCCTCATCTCGGTGCCCGCCATGATCCACCGCGAGTACCTGACCATGCCGTTATTTGCCGGCCTCGGCGTGCTGGGCGGACTGCTGCGGGACTGCGCCGCCGATCCCGAAGATATCTGGCGCTTCACCCCCTTCTTCGATCTCAACCTGTGGCGCTTCTTCAAGCAGCGCCGGTTCGACCGGCGCAACGCTTTCAACCTCCTGTTCTTCGTCGTGATCCTGTTCGCCGAGTTCCTGCGCCAGGCGCTGGGCCGGACCTTCGGCGCCAAACACCGCATCTTCTATCTGCACCCGGAACAGCCTAGCCTGTGGATGTACGCAGCGGTCTACGCGGCCACGCTCTTCTCCGTCACGCTGCCGATCAAGATCTGGAACAACACGCGCAACGAGGGAAAACTGGAGGAGCAGCAGCGCTTGCTGATTCAGGCGCGCCTGGACGCGCTGACCAACCAGATCAATCCGCACTTCCTTTTCAACACGCTGAATTCGGTCTCTTCGCTGATCCGCACGGATCCGAACCAGGCGCGTGTGATGGTGCTGAAACTGTCCAATATTTTGCGGCGGCTGCTGCGCAAACACGACAACTTCAGTCCGCTGCGCGAAGAAATCGGCTTCATCGACGACTACCTGTCGATCGAGGTGGTCCGGTTCGGCGATAAGTTGCGATTCGAGAAGGACGTGGCCGCCGACACCCTGGACCTGCTGGTGCCCAGCATGCTGCTCCAGCCCCTGATCGAGAACTGTGTCAAACACGGGTTGAGCCGCAAGGTCGAGGGCGGCACCATCCGGCTGCGCAGCCGTTTGCAGGACGCGCGTCTGGTGCTGCGCGTGGAGGATGACGGCGTCGGCATCGCGGAGTCGCGCCTGGCGACGCTGCGGCAGCAGGGCATCGGCGTGAGCAATGTGAGCGAGCGGCTGAAGGTGCTGTTCGGCAACGATCACCGCATGAACATCGATAGCCAGCCGGGGCAAGGCACGCGCATCGAGATCGAAATTCCGGAATTGCAGACTAGCGTGGTGGCGGCTTCCTGAGCGCCGGCTATTCGACCTGCACGCCTCTCCAGAATGCCACGCGCCCGCGGATCTGGCTGGCGGCCGGCTTGGGCTTCGGATAATACCAGGCTGCCGCGGCATTGCGTTTGCCGTCGACCTCGATGTCGTAGTAGCTGGCCGTGCCTTTCCAGGGACAGACGCTGGTGGCGTCGCTGGGCTTGAAGTATTCCTGGTGAATCGAGTCCGGCGGAAAGTACCGGTTGCCCTCGACGATCACGATATCGTCGCTTTCCGCCAGCACCGCGCCCTCCCACAATGCCCGAGCCATACTTTGATTTTAGCGTGGGGCTAGGCAGCGGCGCGCTCCGCCCTGGGCCGGGTGACGATGGACATCAGGTTGCGGCCCAGGGCCAGCGACGCCGTGATCACCCCGCCGAACAGGGCGCCCGTCACGCCCAGCGATCCCACGTCCGCGCCGGTCATATACAGATTCCGAACCGGCGTTCGCGCGCCGAGGCCTGCCACGCGGAAGCGGGCCGGTACGGCGCTCAGCCCGTAGATCTCGCCTTGCGCATAATTCGCGAAATGGCGCGTGCTCAAAGGCGTGGAAAGCTCGGTGTAGTCGATGAAACCGCGCACGGCGGGGACCTGCCGCTCGAGTTCCTCCCGCATCCGGGCAGCCAGGTTCTGTTTGAAGTCGTCGTAATCGGCGCCGCGTTTCTTCCAGCGCGTATCGGCCCAGCGCTCGAACCAGCGGTACGGCGCGGGAGCTACCACCTCGATCGTGGAATGTCCCGGATAGCGTTGTGCGAACGTGGGGTCCTTCGCCGACGGAAACGAGATGAACAAGACCGGAAAAGGCTGCGACGCATCCGCCGCGAACCGTGCCAGGCAGGCGTCGTGATCCGATCCGGGATAGATCCAGAGGTTGGTCGCCCCGGTTTCCAGAGCCGCGCCGCCGTGCTTCAGCCCGACATAAAGGCACAGGTGGCTCAGGGAAGGTGGGATCGTCCGCAACTGGTCCAGGATGCCGCGCGCACCGGCCAGATCGGGATCGAGCAGACGCGCATAGGTATTCATCGCGCCCGCGTCGCTGATCACCATCCTGGAACGGAACTCCCGGCCGTCCGCCATCCGCACACCGGCGGCCTTGCCGTCCGTGGTGAGGATCCGGGCCACTTCGGCGCTCACCACGATTTGGCCGCCGGCCTCTTCGATCAGCGGCGCCATGCCGGCGGCGATCTGCGATGCCCCGCCGATCGGATAGCTGGCGCCGCCAAAATAGTGCCGCGCCACAATCGCGTGAATGGCGAAACTGCTCTGCGCGGGAGGCAGCCCGTAATCGCCCCACTGGCCGGTCAGCACGGCGATCAGTTCGCGATTGTTGGTGAGCGAGCCGAGCACCGTTGCGGTCGTCTGGTCCGCGTGACGCAGAAAGCGGCGCCGCATGAGCGGCCCGGCCAGGCGGGCGATGGGAGCGGGAATGGCCTTTTCCGCAAAATAGGTCCCGCTCGCGTCCGCCGCGTCCTGGACCAAGGCGATATACACGTCGATTGCAGCAGCCTCATTCGGAAAGTAGCTTTTCAGGCGTTCCCGGAAGCGCTCCACCCCGCTCGGAAAATCGTAGGTACGCCCCTCGATAACGATGCGGTCGTAGACATCCGGCATGGGATTCCACTGCAGGCGTCCATCGGTCAGGTGATCGAACGCGGCGCGTACCGGCGAGCGCCGGTCGGCCACCTCGCCGATGTAGTGCACCCCCACGTCCCATTCGTAACCGGGCCGGTGAAAGGTATGGGTAAAGCCGCCGGCGACGTAGTGCCGTTCCAGGACCAGGACACGCTTCCCGCCATGCCGCGCCAGCAGCGCGGCAGCCGCCAGACCGCCGATACCGGAACCGATTACGATAACGTCCCAGGACTCGTCCAGGGAGGATTGCTTGTAGGGATGGCCGATGGCCGTCATGTTGTCACCGTCAACATCAGCATAACAGCAGAATGTTGCTGCCGTCAACATCAATCTGCTACAAATGGATTACAAGGCCATGTCCAAGCGCAAGCCGTATCATCATGGCAATTTGCGGGAAGAGTTGTTGCAGGCGGGACTCAACCTGATCGCCGAAGCCGGACTAGCCGGGTTCACTCTGCGCGAAGCCGCGCGGCGGGCGGGCGTTTCGCACAACGCTCCCTACCGCCACTTTCGGGACAAGGAAGAGCTACTGGCGGCCCTGGCCGGCCAAGGCTTCACGGAACTGACACAGGCTATGGCGGACGCAGCCGGAAATGCCTCGAATTCCATGGACCGCTTGCGCCGGGCGGGGCTGGCATACGTCGAATTCGCACTGCGGCGGCCGCAGCACTTCACGGTCATGTTCGACGCCGCCGTAGGGGACGCCGCCAGCCTGAGCGGGCAGGCTGGCGCCCAAGCCTTCCAAGCCCTGGTTCGTCTGATCGAGGATGGTCAACGGGACGGGCAACTGCCGGCTGGCGATCCAGTCCTGCTGGCGCGGGTAGCCTGGTCGCTGGTGCACGGCATTGCCAAACTGGCGGTCGCGCGGCGGTTTCCGGGCTGGAACGAGAGTCAAGTCCTTGAATTCGCTAACTTTGCGATGACTGAAGCGTTTCCGGGAATGAACCCGGCTTAGCTGCCGCGCGGATAGCAGCCCAGCACCTTTAATATATCGGCAAGTTCCGCCAGATGCCCCAAGGCATTCCGTGCCTGCGGCGAATCGACCCGGCCTAAGAAGTCCAGATAGAATAGGTATTCCCACGGTTTTCCGCGCAGCGGCCGGGATTCAATCTTTGTTAAATTCAGATCTCGTAGTGCAAAAGCACTTAGACAGCGAAACAACGCCCCTGGGATGTTCCGCGTTGAGAACACAAGAGACGTTTTCCACTGCACATTAGGGGGGGGCCCCGCGGGCCATCTGCGGGTATACTCGGCGGTCCGCAGCAGGAAGAAACGGGTGAAGTTGCGCCGGTCGTCCTCGATCGAGCGGCGCAGAATATGGGCGCCGTAGATCTCGGCGGCGACCGAGGAAGCAATCGCCGCGGCATCTTGCAGCTTATCTTCCATGATGGTCTTGGCGCTGCCGGCGGTGTCATAATGCAGCACCTTCTCGACCCCTGGATGCCGCGCAAAGAATTTCAGACATTGGTTGAGCGCGACCGGATGCGAGTAGACGCGGCGGATGCGCGAGAACGGCACCCCCGGCATGGCCATCAGGTTGTGTACGATGCGCACGCTGGTTTCGGCCACGATGGAGAAACCATAGTGCTGCAGATGATCGTAGTTCTCGTGGACCGAGCCCGCCAGAGTATTCTCGATCGGAATCACGGCGCCTGCGGCGGCGCCTTGTTCGAGGCGCTGGAAAACGTCTTCGAACCGCGGGCAGGGCAGCACGTCGATACCGTGGCCCAGCAACTTGCGGGCGGCCTCCTCGCTGAAGGCGCCGCGCTCGCCTTGGAAAGCGATGGGCCCCTGGGTTTTGGATCTTCGGGATCGCGGTTTCATGTTTGCGGGCCATCCCAGCGCCGTACCTGCTCGTCGGGCATTCCAATGAGGTCGAGAATGCGATCCACCACGTGATCCACGAGATCGAGAATGGTCTGCGGCCGGTTATAGAAACCGGGGATCGGTGGAGCAATGATGGCGCCCATCTCGGTGAGTGCCGCCATGGTCCGCAGATGCCCCAGATGAAACGGCGTTTCGCGCACCACCAGCACCAGCTTACGCCGCTCTTTCAGAGCCACGTCGGCGGCGCGCAGCAACACGTTGGACGTAATCCCGGCGGCGATGGCCGACATCGTCTGGATGGAACAGGGGGCCACCACCATGGCGTCCACCGGGAAAGATCCGCTGGCCAGCCGGCAGGAGATATCTTCCAGGGAATAAGTGTAGTGGGCCAGGTTTTTCAGGTCCGCGGCGTGCTGGCCGGTCTCCAAAAACAGGGTCTTCTCGCCGGCGCGAGTCAGGACCAAGTGGATCTCAGCGGTCCGGTTTCGGCGCAATCGCTCCAAGAGCCGCACCGCATAGATGGCGCCGCTGGCGCCCGAGACTCCTACGACAATTTTCAAAATTCACCCATCGCACAAGGGTCTGTTCCGAATTCGGAACAAAATTAGGCAAAAACGCGCTTGCCGCCAATTGATAACCCGGATATAATCGCAGGGACGATTCCCCGGCGAGCCGGGGCGCCGGTCCCGCAGGAGATCATACCATGGAGGACGCCGGCCAGAGGCTGAAGCGCGCGCGCGAACGTCTGAACCTGCGCTACCGCGACGTGGAGCAGGCCAGCATCCGTATCGCCGAGCGCCGCCAGAACGAGGAGTTTGTCATTGCGCTCAGCCGGCTTTCGGATATCGAGAACAAAGGCACCGTTCCCACGATCTACCGCCTGTATTCCCTGTGCGCCATCTACCGGCTCGACCTGATGGAGGTGCTGGAGTGGTACGGAGTGAATATGGCGATGCTTCCGGCGGATGCCGCCGCGATCCCCCTGGAAGGGACGCATCTGCTGAGTTTCACGCCCCCCAGCCACGGCGAAGTTCAGGTCCCGGTGGCCATCGAACTAGGAGTGGACATAAGCAAGACCACCTATCTGAGCCGGGCCATCCACCGCTGGGGCAAACTGCCGCTTTCCTTGTTGAACGCGCTCGATCTGAAGCATCACCGCTACGCCTTCATCGGCACCGACGACTGGTCCATGTATCCGCTAGTCCAACCCGGCGCGCTGGTGATGATCGACGAAGGCCGCCGCAAAGTCGCCAGCAGCGGTTGGAGTAATGAGTTCGAGCGCCCGATTTATTTCCTGGAACATCGCGGGGGCTTCGTTTTTGGCTGGTGTACCTTACACGGCGGGCGGCTGGTGGTACAACCGCATCCAGCATCCCAGTGCCTGCCGCAGATCTTCGCTCACCCTTCCGAGATCGATGTGGTCGGCCAGATTTCAGGCGTGGCTATGCTTCTGGATTCCCAGGCCCGCCGCCGTACTCCTGCTTAAGGACCGCCAGCAGCTTTTCCAGATCCGCGGTGAACAGGAGCCGCTCGGGTTCCTCCGCCGTCAAGGGAGCCAGATCCCGGTAAGATCCGGAGTGGAGCCATCCATTCAGAACCTCCGCGGGATTCGGAACCTCGGCGAGGTATTCCTGTAGATCCCCCATCTGTTGCTCCAGGCTCAGGCAGAGCCAGTCTTGAAATACGCGCGCATGGCTGCGGCGCAAGGTGTCGCCGGCCTGCTCGTCGCCCACCATCCGCGCCAGGCCGCGGTGCACATAAGCGCCATCGCTCTGGTTGCGCAGCGAAGAAAGGTAGATCAATCTCCCGAACAAAGTCGGGATGCGGGCCAGAGTGTGGCGCCAGAGATCACCGGCCGGCTCCCGGGAGCCGCGGTCGGACGGAGAGGTTTCATCGCTCATATCCAACTCCTCGGATGATCGACTGGGGAAGATGCCCTCGCGCCGATTCCGGTACCAAAGTGCTAAGGGTTCTGGAAAGATTGTACCTTATGGTAGTTTTTGTTATCAAAGGTTAACTCCCTGTTCCAAATCTGGAAAATCTTGCACCCTTCGGCCCCGCACTAGGTCCTATACTGTATAACCTATTACATAGCAACTTTAGTAAACAAGGAGAATTACCCATGCTGAAAAAGGCTTTGCTCTTATTAGGTCTTGTGCTGTCGGCCTTTGTGGCGACGACGAGCACCCAGGCAGCCGCACCGCCGCCGACGTGCTTCCCCTGTCCAGGCGGCCGCTAGGCCTGGAAGTTCGCGCCGTTGGGCGCGCAGTGTGCTAGCCAAGCGCGCACTGACAAAAGCTGGCCGAATCCACAACAGGTGTTGGTAGAATCGGGTTTTCGAAGCGTGGCTCCGGAGTCCCATGGCCGGCATCCTCAACTCGGTGTTCGTGGCGGCTACCGCCGCTTTGGGGTTCCGTTTACTGACCGTAGGATTATACCGCCGGTATCGCGCCTTCTTTATCTACCTCTTGTTTGCTGCGGTCCGTGAAGGGGTCCTGAGCGCCCTTAACCCATCCTCCAACGAGTACTATTACATTTGGGCCTATACAGAACCTGTGGAGTGGGTTCTTTATGTTCTGGTCGTGCTAGAGTTGTACTCCCTGGTTCTGCAAGACTTCCAAGGTTTGGCGACGGTTGGACGGTGGGCTCTCATCGCGGGGGTGGTGTTGGCAGTGGCAGCCTCCGGCCTCAGCCTCATCGCCCCTTCTCAGCACACCGACCAAGGCCACCTGATGATGTATTACTACGTGGCCGAAAGGGCGGTGTATTTCAGCCTGGTCGTTTTCCTGCTCACGATTCTCGGTTTCCTCCTGCAATACCCCATCACATTAAACCGCAATATCATTGTGCACAGTATGGTTTTTTCTGTTTATTTTGTCAGCATTACAATTCTCTATGTAGTGCTCAGCACGCGCGGACTGGGGCAAGAGATGGTGCAGCGGGTCGGATACGTCATGAACGCCATCAACATTGCGGCTATGGGCGTCTGGCTCGTCATGCTGAACTCGGCCGGCGAAGTCCGCAAGCAGCAACTCCGGCCGGCCTGGATGCCGGGCCGCGAAGAGGATCTGGTTAACCAGTTGAATCATCTCAATACCGCCCTTCTGCGCGCTACCCGAAAATAGACCAAAGTTACCATTGTTTTTTGCAGCCTGTCACGATATTCTGCCATGGGAGAGTAGAGAAGAGCGCATGGGTTTCATCTTCGGCCTCGCTGCATTTACTTGTTTAGCAGTGGGAACGGTGCTGTATATCCTATTCCGCCGACTGGTTGCCGGGCCGCCGTCCTTGCCCGTTTCCGTGGATTGGATTAACGATCTTTCGATCTCTCGTTACCGCCCCATGGAACGCTTGCTGGCGGAGGAGGACTACCGGTTCTTGTCCAGCCAGCCCGGTATCAACGGCAAGGCGCTACGGCGCCTGCGCGCCGAACGCCGGAAGATCTTCCGCGGCTACCTGACCTGTTTGCGCCGGGACTTCAGCCTGGTGGGCGCCGCTCTGCGCATGATGATGCTGTACTCCTCGCACGACCGGGGCGATCTCGCGGGCGTTCTCTATAAGCAGCAGGCCCTGTTCGCGCTGGGCATGCTGGCGGTGGAATGGCGTCTGGTACTGCACGCCTGCGGCTTGGGCAGCGTGGACGTGAGCAACCTGGTCCGGGCGATGGAGAACATCCGCCTGGAACTCCGCCACATGATACCCACCGATGCCGTCGCTACCAGCGCGGCCTGACACCTGTCGGTTGGCCACTCTTAAGGAGCTGGTTCGACGTGTACCAGCACGTCAGCCACCCAGGGCAGCGTTTCCCGGATTACGATTCGTACCTGCGTGGCGATGTCGTGCGATTGCCGTACGGTGATCTCCGGATCCACCTCCAGATGCAGATCCACATGGTACTGCAGCCCCGTCTTGCGCGCATAGCATTTCTCGATCCCCCGCACCCCCGGGACGGTCACCGCCACATCCCGGATCTTAGCCATAGTTTCACCGCCGGGCATAGTGTCCATAAGCTGCATCGAAGTGTCGCGGGCCACCCGCAGGCCGCTGAAGATCACGATCAGCCCGACCGCGAATGCGCCCCAATGATCGGCGGACGGAAACTGGCCCGGGGCCAGAATGGTGAACGACACCGCCACCAGGGCCGCCAATGCGGAGACGATATCCACGCCGTCATGCCAGGCATCCGCCATCAGCGCGGCACTGCGGATCTTGCGGCCGAAGTGGAACTTGACGCCCGATAGGACGCTCTTGGCCAGCGCTGAGCCGATGAGCGGCCAAACCACGAACGAGGCTGGCGGCGCATGCACGGCGCCGATGTGCAGCACGGCATTCGCCGAGATCGCGACACCGGCCATCCCCAGAACAAATCCCACAAACAGGCCGGTGAGGGTCTCCACCCGGCCATGGCCATAAGGATGATTCCAGTCGGCGGGCCTGACGGCCACAGTCAGGCCCAGCAACACGATTCCGGAGGAGAACACGTCCCCCAGAGACTCCAGGCCGTCGGCCACCACCGCATGGGAGGAACCCATCAGTCCGGCCGTGATCTTGACAGCCGCCAAGGCGCCGCTGACGATCATTCCCGATAGGGCCACACGTTGGCCGGTCTGCATCTGTTCCCAGTGTAAGGGAAGTCTGCCGGCCGGTCAGCTTACCAGCGGAGCTGCGCCGGGAAATACTCGGCGATCAGCGATTCGTAATAGGGCCGGAGAGCCGCGGCCTCCGGGCGGGAAGCGCTCTTTGAATACAGGTCGTAGGGATTGAATGCCCGCACCCACGCGAACATCTGCCGGTCATGGTCGTTCATCAGGTATTCGTAGGCGCGCTCGCGGTGGCAGGGATAGAACGAATGATACCGGATCATGTAGAGCGCTTCCTCGGGAAGGTAGGCCTTCACGACGTGATACAGGTACTCGTCGTGGCCCCAGGAGAGATCCACCTGGTCCAGTCCGCCGCCCTCTTCGTAAATGCCGGTGCGGCTCTGATAGGCGGGCACCGCGGAGTCGGGGTTGGCGGCGAAGTACTCGGGATAGACGATCTTGTCGGACCAGGCGCAGCCCACCGGAAACGTATCGCCGACCACCGCCCACTGCGGTTCGCCGTAAAGGCACAGGATCTTGCCCAGGTCGTGGATGAGCCCCGCCAGGACGAACCAGCGCGGATGGCCGTCGGCGCGTATGGCTTCCGCGGTTTGCAAGCAATGCTCGATCTGCGACAGGTCGGTGTCGGGATCGCTGTCGTCCACCAGGGTATTCAGGTATTCAAGCGCCTCCCAGATCCCCATCCTGCGCTGGTCGAGCGATAGATAATGCTGCTTTTTGGCCTGGACGAAGGCGCGCGTCTGATGCGCGTGATTGAGCCGGTAGAACTCGCGCACCACCGGCGGCGCTTCCGGCGTGAACTGCCGGAAACCTTCCTGTGAGCGGTTCGGATCGTAGCGTTCCTTGACGAAATCGTCCCACTGCTCCAGGTTTTCAAGCGGACCTTTGACGGCCTGCATGGGTTGCCCTCCTCTGACTGCCATTATACTGGCTAGTATCCATGCGCAAAATATCAGTCATTGTTTTGTTATCTGCTCCAGGCCTGGCGTGGTGCTGGGGCGACGAAGGCCACCAGACCGTGGCGCGAATTGCCGCGGCCCACATGACGGATCGGGCGCGCGCCGCGGTGGAGCGCGTGTTGAGTCAGGACCCGGATTTCGCGGCGGCTGCCGTCGCCGACGCCATGGCGCGCGCCGCCATCTGGCCCGACCATATACCGGGCGGTAAAGGCGCCACCGCGCCCTGGCACTACATCGACATCGGACTGTTCGAGGGCCCCTCCCATATCAACGAGCGCTGCCCCGAGGGCAACTGCATTGTCGCCAAAATGAAGCAGTATCTGGTGAATCTGAAAGAACACCGCGCCGACGGGAAATGGTCCGAGGCGAAAGAGATCGCCTTTCTGATCCACTTCGCCGGCGACATCCATCAACCCCTGCATTGCGCGACGGACGCCGATGCGGGTGGCAATTGCGTGAACGTAACGGGCTACGAGCCGATGCGCAATCTGCACGCAGTCTGGGATGTCACGCTGGTGCGCAACCTGATAGCCCGGGACGGCGCGGACATGATCGCCGGGATGGAAACCCGCTTTCGGGGAAAGCTGCGCCGCTGGCAGGATTACGGCAGCATCGAGCGGATCGCCGGCGAGTCGTTCCGCATCGCCAAATCGCAGGTGTACGGCAAGGCGCGGCCGAAGTTGCCGGTGATTCCGCAATTCATCGAGGTGCAGCCGCGCAATTGCGCGACGGAAGCCCCGGCAAGTCTGCGCGAGGTGAAGGTGAACGGTCCGCGTTCGTACGGCGCCGGCGCACTCGATACGGTGCGGATGCAATTGTATAAAGGCGGTGTGCGGCTGGCCGTCATGCTGAATGCCGCTTACGGAGATTAACCCCGGCACTTACGTCACATCGCCGCCGCGAGTTTTTTCTTCGGCACGCCTTTGGTGTGGCAGTCCACGCATTTCGCCGAGTGGATGTTGTGCGCGCTTTTGGGCGACAGGAAAGTGGTATCCATCTTCTCCACGTCCAGCCCGCAATTGGAAAGGCGCGGATGGCAATTGGCGCAGGAGGCTCGGGTCTGCTGTCCGTGCTTTTCATGGCAGGCCAGGCAACTGATGCCTTCGTGAATGCCGAGTCCGGTACGGTCGTCGCCGGATTCCGCCTGGCGGGTGGCCAGCGGGGCGTGACACTGGTAGCACAACCCCTGGCGTACGTCCGGACTCATGCGCACGGGCCGCGCGCCATCCAGAATCCGCGGCAGCGCCAGGTTCGCGTCCGCCACGTGATCCATGCCGCGCCGGTCGAACAGCGCCAGCGACGGAACGTAAACCGGCTCGTGCGCCGAGGAGCGCGCCATGCGCTCCGGCTGCCGGGCGCGGGGCGTGCCGCGCCGGTGCATCTGGTGGCAGGCCAGGCACGGGATCGCCGGCAAGGCGCCATAGCGCCCGTCGGTAAAGCGCCACGGCCCCTTGGTATCGATGGGCGTCACCAGGTCGCGAATGCTGCCTTCATAGTTCATGCCGTGGCAGCGGAGGCAATCGTCCATCAGCAACCGCTGGCGATTCTGCTTGGCATCCAGGAAGAACCGGGCAAAGGACGCGCCGTGCGGACCCGCCTGCCAATCCGCGAACTCCTGGCGGTGGCACGCCTGGCAGCGCGCCAGCATGGCGTAGTTGTCCAGGCCCCGGATGCGGATCTGCTCGGGCACGGTGCCGGAGACGTGCTCGATCAGCCGTCGCGAATTGTCCGCCATCGAGCTGCCGTGGCAGCCTTCGCAGGGCACATTGCGGTGCGTGGATTCCCGCCAGAGGTTCCAGTTGTCGCGAATTTCGTGGCAGCGGGCGCAGCCTTCGCCGGCGGTCGACCGGTAGTACACGCTGGAAGCCGAAGGGAGCAACAGCAGGCAGGGCACGACGGCCGCGGCATACCACCAGCCCTTGCTCATGAGCGGTACCGCGTCCCTTTCCAACCCTTCACCAGGTACTCCGACGCGCGGTAGGCATTGGCCATGATGGTCAGCACGGGGTTGAATCCGCCATTGGTGACATGTACGCTGCCGTCGATCACGAACAAGTTATCGATATCGTGCACCTGGCAGTAGCGGTTGACTACTGACGTTTTCGGGTCGTTGCCCATGCGGCAGGTGCCGGCCTGGTGCTGTCCGCCGGTGTATCCGGGTCCAGCCAGCTTCTTCCAGGTGCGCACGGCGCCGGCTTCCCTCAGCCACGCTTCGGCCTTGGCGGCCATGGCCGTGCTGATTTCGATGGTGTGCGGGTGCTTGTCGCCGGAAAGCCGCGCCACCGGAATGCCCCAATAATCCGGAACGTCGGGATCCACCGTCACACGCGCCTCGAACATGGGCATCTCCTGCGTGGGTCCCTGCACGGCGATCGCACGGCGGTAATAGCGCCGCATGAAATCCTTGTGCGCGGGACCCCACTTAGGAACGTCCGGCGGCAGCATGCCTACAAACTGGTAAGGCAGGCGGATGAACTCGTTGGCCAGCATGGCGCCGCCGGCCAGGCCCGGATTGCCATGGTTGAAGTCGCAGATGGCGATGGAAGCGCCGGGGCCCAGGTCGTCGTAGATGTCGTCCGGCATGATGCCGAACGCGCCGGTGTAGCAGTGGCCCTGGAGGTTCCGGCCGACCCAATCGTAGCGATTGCCCAGTCCGTTTGGAAACAGCGTGCTTTTGGAGTTGAGCAGCAGCCGCGCCGACTCCACCGCCGCGCTCGACACGACCACGAGGTCGGCTTCCTGCGTGCGCAGGCGATCATGGACATCGAAGTATTCGACCCCGGTGACCCGGCCGCGCGCATCCGTCAGGATCTGCCGGACCATGCATTCGGTGCGCAGCTCACAGTTGCCGGTAGCCAGGGACTTGGGGATGACGGTGTTCTGGGTGCCGCACTTGGCGTTCACCTCGCAGGCGAAGCCTACGCACCAGCGGCAGCGCATGCACGGTCCGCGACCGTTGTAGGGGATCGTGTTGCGAAGCATGGGGATGTGGAAGGGATGCAGCCCCAGGCGCCTGGCGGCCGGCTCCAGGATCTCGAATTCCCGGTTGGGCGGCAGCGGCGGCATCGGCAGCGGCTTGCGCCGCGGCGCGCGGAACGGATTGCCGGAATCATCGCCCGAAACGCCGATTTCCCACTCGGCCTTCTCGTAATAGGGCTCCAGATCCTGGTAAGAGATGGGCCAGTCTTCGAGCGTGCTCCCGGGTACCTGGCCGTAGGTGGAGCGCATGCGGAAGTCCTTCTCCATATAGCGCCACGCCATGGCGCCGTAGCTGAGCGTTCCCCCACCTACGCAAGCCGCGTTGTTGCTGTAGCCCGGACCGCTGGCCCGCACCGAGTGCGCCCGCCCCTGGAGATCGACGGCCACCCGCGGATTGCGCTCGTCGTCCGGACCAAAAGCGTTGCCCAGCACCGTGGTGCGCTGATTGCGAAGATCGTCCTTGCGGCCGTCGAAAGGCGTATACCACTTACCGCGCTCGAGCAAGACCACGCTCAGACCGGCGACGGCCAGTTCCTTGGCCACGATGCCGCCGCCGGCGCCGGCGCCCACCACCACCGCGTTGACACGCTTCACGCGCGCCCCCGAATCGGCGGCGAGGCCACACCGAGCATCTTCCAACTCACCCGATCGCGGTTTCCGCCGTGACGCGGGTCGCCGTAATAGCCCTGCATAGTGTGCGCCACCAGCATGTCGAAGAACGGCTTAGATGCCGGATCGCGCTCCATTTGGCGGAGCTTGTCGAGCTGCGCGGCAGGGGGCAGATCGGCGAATCCGGACCCCATGGCGGCCAGGCCTTCCCGGTAAACTTTTCGCAGCGGCTTATAAAATCCCGTGAGCTGGCGGTCGATGAAGACCACCACGCCGGCGCGCACCGCGCCCGCATCCTGATCTTCGGGGATGATATGCGCGCAGGCTGCCTCCAGCGTGCGGGCTTCTTCCATGGTGAAGAAGCGCCAGGAGCTTCTCGCGCGGCCGCAGCCGGCCGCGGTACCCGCCAGTCCGGCGACGATGAACTTCCGGCGATCCATAATCTACAGACAGCGTAGTTGGAATCGTCCGTATTTTCAATATACGGGTCCGAAACTCACAGAAACCCCAAATGGCGCAGATCGGCGACCGGCTCCGCGAACGAGCAGGATCCGAAACTGTGGGCAAAGTCGCGGCGCGCCGACGCGATCCCGGCGGTGGAGATGCCGCGGCCGCGCCACCGCAATTCGCCGTCGCGGAAATCGAACGACTGTGGGTTCGTCTCGTTCAAAACGTCGAGGAGCAGCCCACGTTCTACTCCCCGCCAGGCGAACATCGCGGCCACGAAGACATTCACAAACCCGTGCATGGTGGTCCGCATGGGATGGTGCAACCCTGCCGTAGCCTTGAAAGCCATGCGGCGCGCGGCAGCTTCACTCAGGAACTCGGCCAGCGCGTCGGAAGTTGGGATCGCCTCCGGAGTCAGGCCGCCGGTGCGCACCTTGGCGAAGGCGCCATGAATTGTGTCTATGGGCGCTTCGCAATAGGTGGGCAACGACAGACGGCGCGGGAGCTTGGTTTCGAGTGTCTCCACTTGTGCCGGCAGCGGACCGGGCTCCGCGTCGACCAACAGGGTCACGCGCCAATCCTTGCCGAGCGGCGCTTCCGGCAGCCTGGCGGCGGGAAGCACGATGCGGTTCAGCATCCAGACCTCCGGCGAAGCCAGATAAGCCTGATAATGATCCAGCACTTCGGACAACGGCAGAGCCGCGGGTGGATACAAACCCGCATAGTCGATCAGATTCGCGAGAAGCGCGCGCAGCGAGTCCGGAGTCCGTTGCATGCCGTCAAGATCATTGTAAATGGCGGCAAGCACCGGCCCTGGACTGTCCCGCTACGCCCGCGCGCTCACGCCGCTGAAGCCATCAGACGGTCTGTTTCCACCAGCAGAATGACGTCGTTCGCCTTGGCTGTTCGGGCATGCCTGCGCACCACCCCGTCGCGAGCGATCGGCACCAGGGGCGAGATTTCCTCGATGCTCCCATCGAGCAGCCGCTCGATGGACTGCGCCGCATCCACGGTGACGCCGAGCAGTTTGTTTCCTTGTGCCAATACCATGGCGGTCTCGCGCTGCTCGCTGCGCACCAGATCCCGCAATTCCGCAAATAGCTTCACCATGCCGGAGAGCAACCCATCGCGTGTCCGGGCAATCACCTGCTGCGCCTGCTCGTACTGCTGATTATCCTTGAGTCTCTCGACATCCCCGGCAATGGCGTGGATCTGCTGGTGCGGCTTATCGAACTTCCTCAGGAACGCGGCCACCCATACGTTGGCGAGCGGAACCTCCACAATCCATATCGGAATGAACCCGGCGCCGGCATTAGTAGTTTTCATGGAGCGGATCGCCGCGCGGATTCGTCTGGCTCCGCGGTCAGAAGCGGTCGCATGTTATCCCCCCACATACCGCGCATACAAGCTTCGCGCGAGCCCGACGTCGGTAGTTCCCTTGATAATTGCGCGGCCGTCCGGAAATATCGTCATCTCGTACGGTCCGGTTACGAATCGGAGGGCGAAGTCGTTGGCGCGCACTTCGCCCAGCGGTTGCAGCACGGTGCGCAATTGCTCCAGGTCGATCGGACGTGCGCGCTCATGGATTTGCACGGCATTGCGCCCGCACAGACTGACTGGCGCGCGGCGCTCCCCGTCAAGGTAAACGAAATCCCGCGCCCGGCACGCGGGACAATCAGGCGCCGGCGGCGGTGGCTCGATCTGGCGGATGCCACCGTCCCACACATCCACCGTGGTGATGCGCGGACGCACGGCGTCCGCATGTCCGGCCAGAATCTTCAAGGCGTCCGCCGATTGCAGCGCGGCGATGATCGCGGTCACCGAATTCAGCACCCCGGCGGTCTCGCAAGTCGGTTGCGCGCCCGCGGGCGGATCGGGGTAGACACACCGCAGACAGGCGGTGCGCCCGGGAATCACGGGCATGGCGATGCCGTAGCTGCCCACCGCCGCGCCGTAGATCCACGGAGTCGCGCGGCTGATGGCAAAGTCATTGATCAGGTATCGCGTTTCGAAATTGTCGGTGCCGTCCAGGATCACTTGCGCATCGCCCAGAAGATCCGCGATATTGGCCGGGGTCAAATCCGCCACCACCGCGTGCGCCTGCACCGCAGAATTGATCCGCGCCAGCCGGCGTTCCGCCGCCACGGCTTTGGGCAGCGCTTCGGCGGCATCGGATTCCTCGAACAGCCATTGCCGCTGCAGATTGCTCGGCTCCACATAATCGCGATCGACGATCGTGAGCCGCCCGACGCCCGCCCGCGCCAGGGCCGCCGCCTGGAAACTGCCCAGCGCGCCGCATCCCACGATGGCGGCATGCGAGGACAGAAGCCGCTCCTGGCCGGCTTCGCCCAGGCCCGCGAAGATTATCTGCCGTGAATAGCGCTCTTTCTCCGCCGCCGTCACCTTTCCGATGGTAGCGCGTGGCGGCCGGATGCCGCCGTGGTGTAACGTCAGAGTGACGGGAGTCTTCGATGCGAGACATTGCCAATCACCTGGCCGATTACCGCCGCAAACGGGGGTTGGCCGCGGCGGCGCTGGCGGAAAGCGCGGGCATCAGCCGGCAGACGATTTACGCGATCGAATCCGGCAGCTACGTGCCGAATACCGCGGTGGCCCTGCGGCTGGCGCGGGCCCTGGAGGCCAGCGTGGAGGACCTGTTCGCGCTGGACACGCCGGAATCCGCCGCGCCGCCCCCCGAACCGGTGACGCTGCTGCCGGATGCGGCAACCCCGCGCGCCGGCGATCCCATGCAGCTTTGCCGCGTAGACCGCCACACCGTGGCCTCGCCGGCGTCACCCGTCCCGTGGTATCTGCCCACCGCGGATGCGGTGCTGGTGGAGGGTTCGCACGGCGGCGGCCGACCCGCCGTACAGCGCTTCCATGCCGATTGCGACCTCGGCAACCGGATCCTGATCGCCGGCTGCGATCCCGGCATTTCGGTCCTGGCCCGCCACGTCCTGCGCGCGGGCGTGGAACTGGTCACCGCGCAGCGCAACAGCACGCAAGCCCTGGCGCTGCTGAAGCAGGGCATCATTCACGTCGCCGGCACGCATCTGCGCGACGAAGCCAGCGGTGAATCGAATCTGCCGGCCATCCACCGTCTGTTCCCACGCAAGTCGGTAGCCGTGATCTCGCTGGCGGTCTGGGAAGAAGGCCTGGTGGTGGCACGAGGCAATCCCAAGGCCATTCGCTCCATCGCGGACCTGGCGCAGCGCGACGTCAGCATCGTCAATCGCGAGCCCGGCGCCGGCAGCCGTATGCTTCTCGATTCCCATCTCAAACATCTTGGCATTGCGGCCGGCAAGGTACGCGGCTACGGCCGGACCGAAGGCGGTCATCTGCCCGCCGCCTGGCAGGTACGCGCGGGCGACGCCGATTGCTGTATCGCCACGCGCGCGGCGGCCCGCGTGTTCGGACTGGATTTCATCCCGCTCGAAAGCGAACGCTACGACCTGGCGATCCGCCGCCAGCATCTCGACTATCCGCCGATTCAGACGCTGCTCGACACGCTCAACCGCGCCGATTTCCGGCGGGAGCTGGAAGGCCTGGGAGGATACGACACCGGTCCCGCCGGACGCCGGCTGCTATAGGATCATCGCCGGCGCAGGCCGACCTTGTCCAGGGCGCCGCGGATGGCGCCGTTGCGCATGAACCAACACCAGACATTGCCGTTGCGCATGTTCTCCGCGCTCAGCAGCGTGATGCCCACATCGATGCCGATCACATCCGGATCGATCCATTTAGTCAGGGGATTGAACGCGTCCACGAAACCGTAGTGCGTGTAGACGCGCCCGTCGAGCATGCCGCGCATGTTTTCCAGGGCACGCCGAGCCATCACCGGGGTGAACATCAGCGATCCGCCGGGGGCGCACGGCACCAGGCTGCCGTCGATCGGCCCGGCGGCCGGCGGTCCGCCCCAGGCGACATAGCCGTGGGCGCTGTCGGAAGCCGTCAGGCCCCAGGCATCCGGGCCGTAGTCCGCGAATTGCGAGTGCAGATGGATGCAAAACGCGCGCTGGGCCTGCGTCGCCGTAACGGAATTCTGAAACCAGCCGGTGTACTCGCCGCGATCCTCGCGCCGCCCGCGAAAATCCACCCAGGCCTGAGAATACTGGTGGGTGAACAGCGGGGGCGCGGCCGAGATGAAATCGAAGCCTTCGTAATGCACGTGAGGCCGGCGCCAGGCGTACCAGGAATCCGCCGGGATGGCGTGCCGCGGCGATCCGATGGCTTCGAGATAGAGAATCATCAGCTCGCAGTAGCGGTCCCAGCGGTCGTCCAGGAATCCGGATTCCGGCTTCCAGCCCATCGATAGCAGCTTCGGATCGCCGTTGAGCATCCAGCGAAAGTCGATGGCCTCGTAGATAGACTCCGCCAATTTGCCGATCTCGGAGTTCTCGCCGAAATACTCGCGCGCCGTGAGCACGCCCGCCATCAGCAACGCGGTGTCGATGGAGGAAAGCTCGCACTTCCACTGCCGCGCCCCGGTTTTGAGGTCGACGAAATGGTAGAACCAGCCGTGCTCCCGCGGCAACTTCCGGGCCATGAACCGCAGCGTGGCCAACGTGCGGGCTTCGGCCTGCGCGCGCGTGATCCAGCCATGCTCCGCGCCGATCGCCAGCGCGGTCAGCCCGAAACCGGTGGCGGCGATGCTGGCCACACGCCGGGTTTCCGGACTGCCGTCGGCTTTGGCACGATCCAACACCTGGCCCGTCTCGGGATCAGCGCGCTCCCAGAAGAACAGGAACGAACGATGCTCCAGGTCTTCGATGAACGCATCCGGCTGGGGCGACTGGCACCGGGCGGCGGCGATCCCTAACAACGCCAACAGCGCGGCCCGGGCGGCTCTCACGGCACTTCCACCAGCGCCAGCCCGTGCGGCGGCAGGAGAATCTTGAGCGAGGCATCCGCGTCCAGTTGTGCGGCTTCCGGACTGCCTGCCTGCGCCGCTTTTTTCAGGGCCGCGATCTGCTCGCGCGTGGGCCACGCCGGGCGTCCCATCTCCTCCCAGGCCTTGATCGGCGAACCATGGTCCGCGTCCACACGCTGAATGCTCACGGTCCGCCGGCCCGCGCCCAGACCCTTAAACACCAGGGTCATTTCGGCCGGCGCGCCGGCTTCCTCCGGCGCGGCATAGTTCCAGACGGCGATCTCCAGCGCGCCATCGCCCCGCCGTGTGGCCAGCACGGAATCCGAGTCGACCGCCAGGCGCTGGTTGCCGAGCTGGTGCAACAAGCGGAACGCATGGAATGCCGCTTTGGGAATACCGCCCGCGGCAATCAGTCCGAAGCCCCCGTAAAACGGCGTCTTCACCACTCCCTGCTCCTCGAAGACGTCGGAGAAGGTCCAGTACGACATGGTGGTGACCAGCCCATCGCACTCCCGAATGTTATTCGCCAGCCAGGGACCCATGAACGGCGCGTCGGTGACCGCCGGCTCGAACATGTAACTGGCGTTGTACTCGGTCCAATGGATCGGCAGATCCGGCATGGCCGACGCCTTCACCTGATCGTGTACCTTGCGCACGGCGCGCGCCACCATATCGCGCCGGCTGATCGTCTCGTCGGTTCCGAAGACATTCTGCGAAGTGTCGTTGCCATAGACGTGCGTGGAAGCGAAATCGATGGGCACGTGATTCTTGGCGCAATACGCGATCAGGCGATCCACCCAGGCGGCCTGCGCCGTCGCGGGTCCGCCCACGCGCAGCCGCGGGCTGACCTGTTTCAGCGCTTCGGCGGCAGCGGTGTAAAGCTGAAAATACGTCGACTCGTGCGGCATCCCGGCCCAGAAGCCGATGTTCGGCTCGTTCCAGACTTCGAAGTACCACTGCGCCACCTCGTCGATGCCGTAGCGCTCCACGAGGTGCTGCGCCAGGGCGCCCACCAGCGCGCCCCATCCGGCGTAATTCTGCGGTGGCGAAACCAGCGGGTGGTACCAGAAGGGGAAGATCGCGGGCGGCGCGGCCGACAGCTTCTTTGGCATGAAGCTCAACTCGACGAACGGGCGCACACCATCGGCCAGCAACCCGTCGTAGATCTGATCGACGTAGGAGAAGTTATAGACCGGGCGGCCTTGTGCGTCTTCGTTGTAAACGCCGTTTTCATCGTGGAAGATCGCGTGGAAGCGGGCGTATTGAAAATCGGTGGCCGCGCGAACCATGCGCAGGTCAAGGCGATAGCTCTCGCGCAGGGCCAGGTTCGCGCGTCCCGACCCGAACACCTGCTCCCAGAAGTGCGGAAAAGGATGCGCGGCAGCCCCGGCGTCGATCGCCACATTCTGCGCCATTGCGGGAAGACCGAGAACCATGCCCAGCATCGCCGGCAGGCCGCCTGCGTGTTTAAGCCATTGCGTCATTTCGTGTGCTCCTGTATCAACGCTGGACCTTAGCATAACGCCCTGACGGCTGAATCAGGGTTTACCGCTTTCGAACCTCGGGATGCGGTCGCGCTACAATCTAAAAAGACTCCCGTGTACCAAAACACCCATACTTATTCACAGCCGGGATTCCGCGCGAATGCGGCCGGCTGGCATGTCGCCGTCATCCCGATCGCCGCCGCGCTGGCGCTGGCCGGTTGCGGCAAACAACAAGCGCAGCCCAGGATGGGCGGGATGCCGCCGGTTCCCGTCAGCGTAGCCGTGGCCGCGCAAGAGTCGGTGCCGGTGCAGATCCGCGTGGTGGGCACGGTGGAACCTTCCATCACGGTCCAGGTCAAATCGCAGGTCGCCGGCGAATTGATGAGCGTGCACTTCACCGAAGGGAGCGACGTACGCAAGGACGATCTGCTCTTTGAAATCGACGCGCGCCCGTACCGGCAGGCCCTGGCGCAGGCGGAAGCCGCGGTGGCCAAAGACCATGCCCTGCTGGCGCAGTCACAGGCAAATCTGGGGCGGGACCAGGCGCAGGCCAAGAGCGCCGAGGCCGACGCTTACCGCTACGAGCAACTGGCCAAGGAAAACGTGGCTTCGGCCATGCAGGCCACCCAGCAGCGCGCGGCGGCGGATGCCGCGCACGAATCCGTGCGCGCCGACCAGGCTGCCATCGACAGCGCCCGCGCTTCGCTCGCCAGCGATCAGTCCGCGGTGGCCCGGGCCAAGCTCGATCTGAGCTACTGTCAGATCCGCTCGCCCATTGACGGCCGTACCGGCAACGTCCTGGTGCACGCCGGCAACCTGGTGAAGGTGAATGACGTGCCGCTGGTGGTGGTGAATCGGATCGCGCCCATCTTCGTTTCGTTCGGCGTGCCGGAGGAGCACTTGGCCGCCATCCGGCGGCGCGCGCGGGAGGGCCTGGAGGTGGAGGCGTCCAGCGACGACGAACCGGGGAAGATCTCGCGGGGACGGCTGAAAGTCGTGGACAACGCCGTGGATACGAACACCGGGACGATCAAGCTGAAGGCGGTTTTCGACAACGCCGCCCATCTGCTGTGGCCGGGCCAGTTTGTGAACGTGGTGCTCACGCTCGACACGCAGAGCAACGCCACCGTGGTTCCTTCCGAAGCGGTGCAGGACGGCCAGCGGGGGCAATTCGTGTTTGTGGTCAAGGCGGACCAGACCGTGGAATCGCGGCCCGTGACGGTGACGCGGACTATCGGCCGCAAAGCCGTGATTGCCAAAGGCGTCGTGCCCGGCGAAACAGTGGTAACCGACGGCCAACTGCGTCTGTTCCCCGGCGCCACGATACACCCGGTGCCCGCGGGTAAGGTCGATAACCTGGCGCTTTGATGCCCGGAATATTGTAGGCGGATATCAGTCATGCACATCTCCCGCATCTTTATCGAGCGCCCGGTCATGACCGCGCTGGTCATGCTGGCCATCCTGCTGTTCGGTATCGTGGCCTTCCGGGCACTCCCGGTAGCGGCCCTGCCCACCGTGGACTATCCGAACATCCAGGTGACCGCGGCCCTGCCCGGAGCCAATCCGGAGACCATGGCATCCGCCGTCGCCACCCCGCTGGAACGCCAGTTTTCGACCATCGCGGGCGTGCAAAGCATGAGTTCCACCAACACCCAGGGACTCACCACCATCACCGTCCAGTTCACCCTGAAGCGGAACATCGACGCGGCGGCGCAGGATATTCAGGCCGCTATCGCCGCCGCCGGCGGGCTGCTGCCCGCGAACATGCCGCACCCGCCTTCGTACCAGAAGGCCAATCCCGCCGATCAGCCCGTGCTTTATCTCTCGCTGACCTCGGATACGCTGCCCCTGTACGCGCTGGACGAATATGCCGAAACGCTCCTGGCGCAGCGCCTGTCGATGGCCAGCGGCGTCTCGCGCGTGCAGGTTTACGGCGCGCAGAAATACGCCGTCCGCGTGCAATTGGATCCCAGCGAGTTGGCGGCCCACGGCCTGGGCTTCGACGAGGTGATGCAGGCGGTGGCGCAGAGTAACGTCAATCTGCCCACCGGCAAGCTGTACGGCGAGAAGCAGGCTTTCACCGTCCAATCGACCGGCCAGTTGATGCGCGCGGCGGAGTACCGGCCCTTGGTCGTGGCTTACCGTAACGGCGTGCCGATCCGTCTGGAACAACTGGGCAATGTGATCAACGGCGTGGAGAATGACAAAGCCGTGGCCTGGTTCAACGGCGTGCGCGGCATGATTCTGGGTATCCAGCGGCAGCCCGGCACCAACACCGTGGAGGTGGTCCGCAATATCCGGGAAGTGCTCCGCCAACTGGCCCCGCAGATCCCGCCGTCGGTGAAGCTGAACGTCGCGTTTGACGCTTCGATCTCGATTCAAAACTCCATCGAGGACGTGGAGTTCACTCTGGTGCTGACGGTGTGCCTGGTGGTGATGGTCATCTTCATCTTCCTGCGGAACCTGAGCGCCACCCTGATTCCCGGCGTGGCCGTGCCGCTCTCCATCATCGGCACGTTCGCCGCCATGTATCTCCTGGGCTACAGTCTCAACAATCTGTCGCTGATGGCCCTGACTCTGTCCGTGGGCTTCGTGGTGGATGACGCCATCGTGATGCTGGAGAATATCGTCCGCTACATGGAACTGGGCAAGGGTCGCATGGAGGCCGCCCTGTTGGCCTCTCGCGAGATCGGGTTCACTATCCTTTCGATGACGATCTCGCTGGTGGCGGTGTTCATCCCGGTGCTGTTCATGGGCGGCATCGTGGGCCGCCTGCTGCATGAATTCTCGGTCACGATTACGGTCGCCATCCTGATCTCGGGCTTCGTATCCCTGAGCCTCACGCCCATGCTGGGCAGCCGCTTCCTGCAATACAGCCGCACCGGACGCCACGGACGCATCTTCGGCGCATTCGAAGCCGGTTTCCGCGGCATGGCGTACGCTTACGAGCACACGCTCAAAGGTGTGTTGCGGCATCAATTCGCCACGCTAATGGTGGGCTTCCTGCTGCTGGGCGGCACGCTCTACCTGTTTTTCACCATGCCCACCGGCTTCATCCCCAGCCAGGACAGCAGCTTCTGTTTCGGCATCGGCATGGCGGGCCAGGATATCTCGTTCGAGTCCATGGCCAAACACCTGCGGGCCGTGTCCCAGATCGTGCAAAGCGATCCGAACGTGATCACCACCGGCACGTTCCTGATGGGCGGGAACCAGGGCGGCTTCTTTGCCCAGATGAAACCGCGCTCGGAGCGCCAGTTGAACGTGGATCAGATTATTGCGGAACTCCGCCCCAAGATCGGGGCCGTGCCGGGCATCATGGTGTTCGTGCAGAATCCACCGCCCATCACCGTCAGCGGCCAGTTCACCACCAGCGTTTACCAGATGACCATGCAGAGCTCGGATCTGCACGAGATCTACCGCTGGGTGGGTCCGCTATTGAATAAGATGCGGACTCTGCCCGGGTTCCTGGATGTCAACTCCGACCTGCAGATCGCCAGTCCGCAGGTGATGGTGGATATCGACCGCGATCGCGCGGTGGCACTGGGTCTTTCTCCGCAACAGATCGAGGACGTGCTCTACGCCGCCTACGGAGACCGGCAGGTCTCCACCATCTATACGCCGGCCAACCAGTACGAAGTCATCATGCAGGTCGAGCCGCAGTATCAGCGCACGCCGGAAGGACTTTCCAAGATCTATCTGCGCTCCTCGCCGGGGTCGCTGGTGCCCCTGGCCGCCGTGGTCAAGCTCTCCCGCACCGTTGGGCCGCTGAGCATCAACCACTTCGGCCAACTCCCGGCGGTTACCGTGTCGTTCAACCTGCAGCCGGGTTATTCGCTGGGCCAGGCAGCCGATCGCGTGAAGGAGGCCATTCAGGAACTCCGCATGCCGGCCAGCATAACGACCAATTTCCAGGGCACGGTCAAGGAATTTCAGCAGTCGTTCCAGGGGCTTTCCGTGCTGCTGATCGTGGCCATCCTGGTGATCTACATCGTGCTGGGAATTCTGTACGAGAGCTTCATTCATCCCATCACGATTCTCTCCGGGCTGCCTTCGGCGGTTTTCGGCGCGTTGCTGACGCTGCGGCTGTTCCACAAGGAACTCGACCTGTACGCTTTCGTCGGGCTGATCATGCTCTTCGGCGTGGTGAAGAAGAATGCCATCATGATGATCGACTTCGCGCTGGAGGCGCAGCGGGTGGACGGCAAGGCGCCGTTCGAGGCCATCTTCCAGGGCTGCATGCTGCGTTTCCGTCCCATCATGATGACCACCGTCGCCGCGCTGTTCGGCACCCTGCCGATTGCCTTAGGCTATGGCGAAGGCGCCGATGCGCGGCAGCCGCTGGGCTTGGCCGTGGTCGGCGGCCTGCTCGTGTCGCAGTTGTTGACGTTATATATCACGCCGGTGATTTATCTGTACCTGGAGCGTTTCCAGAACTGGCTGCGCGGCAATCGGAAAGTGGGATCGACGGTTCCGGCGCCGCAGCTTGCGGCACAATAGGCGGGAGCTGACTGACGTCCCGCCCCGCGGGCGCCGTTTGCCTCATCACGAGTGCTATTCTAAGTAAAAGCCAAGCGGTTTCCCTGCGGAGAGATGGCCGAGTGGTTGAAGGCGCACGCTTGGAAAGCGTGTATAGGGGAAACTCTATCCAGGGTTCGAATCCCTGTCTCTCCGCCATAATGGAATCAATAGCTTACGAGCTTTTCGCCGCTCCGCGGCGCAGTTGCGCGCAATCGTGTATCAAAACGGGTTAATTCCAGCAAGGTGACGCCGTACATCGCTGCGCGCCGCCTCCATGATGAACTGCCGGAACTACTTCCGCGGGCGGTCAGGCGGGAGCAGGCCTCGTGTTCAAGCTGGACCCAACGGGCCAGGACACGATCCTGCACAGCTTCACGGGCGGAGCGGACGGCGGGGCTAAGAACAGCGGCGTAGTCTTCAAGATCACGCCCTGAAACGCTACGCCGCGGCGGGCTGAAACTTCACGCTCACCAGCTTCGACACCCCCGGCTCCTGCATGGTGACGCCGTACATCGCCTGCGCCGCCTCCATGGTCTTCTTGGAGTGCGTGATGATGATGAACTGCGTGTGCGTGGACATCTCCCGCAACAGCCGCGTCAGCCGCTCGATGTTGGCCTCGTCGAGCGGCGCGTCCACTTCGTCCAGGATGCAGAACGGACTCGGCTGATAGCGGAAGATGGCCATCAGCAGCGCCACCGCCGCCAGCGCCTTCTCGCCGCCCGAAAGCAGCAGCACGTTTTGCAGCTTCTTGCCCGGCGGCGAAGCCACGATGTCGATGCCCGAATCGGCCAGGTTGGTTTCGTCCGTCAGCCGCATCTCGCCCGTGCCGCCGCCAAACAGCGTCTGGAACGCCTCGCGGAAGTTCTGGTTGATGTGCTCGAAGGCGTCCGCGAATTTCTGCCGCGATACCTGGTCGATCTCCGTGATGGCCTTCTCGGTGTCGCGGATGGAATCCAGCAGATCCTGCCGTTGCGCGCTCAGGAACTCCTGCCGCTGCGAGGCCTCCTGGAACTCCTCCATCGCCTGCGCGTTCACCGGACCCAGCGCTTCGATCCGCGCCCGCACTTCTTCATACAGCCTCTCCGCCTCCGCGATCGAGCCCGCATCCGGCACCGTCTCGTCTCCGGCGCCCAGTTCCTCGACCGCGCAGTTCAGTTCCTTGCGGCTGGTCTCGTCCAGGTACTTCATCTCCGCCTGCCGCTTTACCAGCTCCACTTCGATCTGCGAGCGGTTCTGATGCGCCACTTCCACGCGCATGCGCAGCACTTTCAACCCCTCATCGGCCGCCGCCAGTTCCTCCCGCATGCGGGCGTCTTCGGCTGCCAGCGTTTCGACCGCCGTTTCGGTCCGCAGCGCCTGCTCGCCCAGCGCCGCCAGTTTGCGGTCCAGCTCGATGTTGTCCGCCAGCAGGTTGGCGCGATGCACGCCCAGCCGCTCGATCTCCGCGCCGATGGCTCCCACCCGTGCCGTGCCTTCTTTATGCTGCGTCTCCAGCCGGCCCATGGCCGCGCGCTCGCCGCGATGCCGCTCCTCCAATCCGGCTAACTCGGCGCGCAGGGCCGAATGGTCCTCGCTCAGCGTTGTCATCTCCGCGGAGAGTTTCTCCAGGAAATCGCGCTGATCCTCCAGTTCCTCCTCCCGCTGTTCGCGCAGCGCCTCTTTTTCGGCCACGGCCTGCTGGTTGCGCTCCCGCTGCTCCTGCGAACGCTCCGCGTCCCGCTTCAGCCGGTCCAGCTCCAACCGCGCCACCGACAGCCGCGAATTCGCCCGGCTCGTATCGTCGGCCAGCTTGCGCATCTCGTGTTCCAGCGCCACCCGGTCTTTTTCCCGCGCCTGTTGCACGCCGCGCAGCCGCTCCAGCTCGGCCTCCAGGATGCCGATCTCGCGATTCAGCTCTTCGAGGCGCGCCACCTGTTCGTCAAGCGATTTCTGCTTCGCCGCCAGGGTCACACCCAGCTCCCGCGCTTCGCGCTTCATCGCCAGCGGACCGCTAGCCGTCTTCTTGCCGCCGGTCACCGTGTGGCCGTGATAGCACAGGCCGTCCGCGGTCAGGAAATATAGATGCGGATAACTGGTGGCCAGCCGCTGCGCCGCGGCCCGGTCCTCGGCCACGAAACACAGCGAAACCCGCGGCAGCAGGGTGGCCGCGCGTCCCGCCAGGCCGTTGGTCAGGCGCAACGAGTCGCTCAGCCGCGACTGGATCCCCGTCTCCGGCCCGATGGACGGCTCCGGCAGGCGCCCGTTGCCGTTCCCGTTCTTCTCCGGGTGGATCAGGAACGTGGCCCGCCCATCCAGCTCCGCGCGCAGGAAGTCCAGCCCGCGATCGGCCTGCGCCCAGTTCTCCACCACCACGTATTCCAGCTCGTCGTGCAAAAACTCTTCGGCCGGCTTCTCGAACTGTGGATCGACTTCCACGAAATCCGCCAACACGCCCTGCGGCCGCAGATCCTCCGCCTTGCCTTTCTCCAGCGCGGCGAACAGCCGCTTCACCGATTCCGTGGTGTAGCTGCGATGCGCCAGCACCTCTTCGAGCGACTGCTTGCGCGCCTGCAACTGCGAACACTCCGTGCGCAGCGTGTCGATGCGGCCCCGCGCCTCCACCGCCCGCTGCCGCCGCCCGGCCAGTTCTTCCTCCGTGCGCTGCCGCTCTCCGGTCACGGCTTCCAGCTCCAACTGGCGCTGTGCCATCGTCTCGGAAAGCGCGCCGCGCGCCGCCGTCAGCCGCTCCAGTTCCGCCGCGGCCGCCTGCTCGTCCTTTTGTACCCGCCCGGTCTCCCGTTCGATGCCGGCCAGGTACTCGTTCATCTGCGCCAGTTGATTCCGTAGCGTGGAGACTTCGCCCAGCAGCCGCAACACCGCCGTGCGGCTCTGCTCGATCGCCTGTTCCCGCGTGCGTACCGCCGCCTGGCACTCCTCCCGCAGGCGGCTCTTTTCCAGCATGCGCTCGCGCGATTGCCCGATCTGCTCCTCCAGCGCCGTCACCTGCTGCTGGTGCGCGTCCAGGTCCGCCGCGATGCGCCCCAGCCGCACTTCCAGCTCCTGCGATTCGCGCTCCGCCTGCGCGATCCGCTGCTCGATGGCGCCGCTCTCCTTCACCTGCGACTCCATGCGCCCGCGCGCGCGCTCCGTCTCCACCTGGCACTCTGCCAGTTCGCGGCGTAGTTCGGTGAGCTGCTGTTCGGCCTGGTAGCACTGGCCCTGCAGTTGGGTGTGCGCCTGTTCCTTGGCGGTCACCTCTTCGGAAAGCTCCCGCAGTTCCGTGGACGCCAGGCCCAGATCCAGCGCCGACTTGGCGGCTTCCCGCTCCAGCATGTGGAACTTGCCCGAAAGCGCCACCCGCAGGCGCCCGTCCATCTCGACCTTTAATTCCGCGTACCGCCGCGCCTTGGCAGCCTGCCGTTTCAGTGAATTGACCTGCCGCGTCACCTCTTCCAGAATGTCGAACACCCGCGCCAGATTCTGTTTGGCGCTCTCCAGCTTGGCTTCCGCCAACCGCTTCCGGCTTTTGTATTTGGTGATGCCGGCGGCTTCCTCGATCACCGCCCGCCGGTCCTGCGGCTTGGAACTCAGGATCTGGCCGATGCGCCCCTGCTCGATGATGGCGTAACTCTCGGGGCCCAGCCCGGTCCCCATGAAGATGTCTTGTATGTCGCGCAGCCGCGCCGTGTGGCCGTCGATCAGGTATTCGCTCTCCCCCGACCGGAACAGCCGCCGCGTGATGGTGATCTCACCGTTCTTGGCGGTGATCGGAATCGGCGAGGTGTGCCCGTGCCCGTTGGTCCCGGCCGCCGAACTGTGGGCCTCGTGGTGAATCATGGGGTCCACCAGCGTCATGGTGACCGCCGCCAGCCCCACCGGCTTGCGATCCCGCGTGCCGGCGAAGATCACATCTTCCATACGCGCGCCGCGCAGGCTCTTCGCCGACTGTTCGCCAAGCACCCAACTGATGGCATCGCTCAGGTTGGATTTGCCGCAGCCGTTCGGTCCCACAATGGCCGCAATGCCCCCGCCATTGAAGCGGAGTTCGGTGCGGTCACAGAAGGATTTGAAGCCCTGCAGTTCGACGCGTTTTAGTTTCAGCAAAACCGTGTACCTCGTCTTGCTCGGGGGATCGTTACCATACTAAACTCGTCCGCTGTAAAAGTAAAGCGCCTGCTGCCCAGGGGGATGGGTTCACTTTCGATTACCCCCAATATCTTGTATTGCATACGAAGGCCAGGTCGGTTTTCGCTTCTCCTGGAAGGCGCGTATGCCCTCCTGGAAATCGGCGCTGTGGAAAACCTCGTTGCGCATCCGCCGCGCCAGGTCGCCCGCCTCCTCCCAGCTCTTACCTCGCGCGTCGCGGACAAATGCCAGACCCGCATGGATCGCCGTGGGGCTGGCGGCGGCGATCGAATTCGCCATCTCCCGCGCCCCTTCCACCAGCGCGGCCGGCTCCACCACGTGGTGTACCAGTCCGTATTCCCGCGCCTCCGCCGCGCCGAAGATCCGGCCGGTCAACGCCAGTTCGGTGGCGCGCCGCTCGCCCAACGCCGCCACAATCGTACGGAAGATCACAAACGGCCACAGCCCGATGCGGATCTCGGTCAGCCCGAACGTGGCATCCTCGGCCGCCAGCACGATGTGACAGTTGGCCGCCAGGCCGGTTCCGCCTGCCAGCGCCGGACCGTGCACGGCGGCGATCAGCGGCTTGGTCAGGCGTATGCCCGCCGTGAAAATGCGCTCGTGCAGTTCGTTCACCTGCCCCGCGGCGGGCGAGAGCACTTCGTGCAGATCCATACCGGCGCAAAACGCTTTCCCGTTGCCGTACAGCAAGATGGCGCCCACGCCGGGATCGCCATCGGCCTTCTCCAACGCGCTGCCCAGCGCCAGGCACAGTTCCATGTTCAGCGCGTTGCGCCGGTCCGGACGGTTGAGCGCCAGTTCCAGCACGCGGCCGCACCGGCTAATCTGTAAGGTCTCGCTCATCGACTTCGATCTCCAGGGCCAACAGGGCGGCGCCCAGCGTCTTGCCTTGCGCGTCGGTCCGCAGCGAAACGGTGCCGCCGCCGCCCAGACCGTGATGCAGCAGGAAATTCAGCGCATGTAAGTTGGGTAACTCGAACCGCTCGACTCTATCCTTTACTAACTCGCCGAAATATTCCTTCACCCGCCCGGCTGTCACTTCGCGCAGCAGAGCCGGATAATACGACGAGCGCCAGGCGATTACTCCGATGTTCGAGATGTCCCCCTTGTCGCCCGATCGTGTGTGCGCGATGCGTGAAAGCGGGACCTTCATTCGACCACCTCCACCCGCGTCCGGATCTCTTCCCGCGGAATCAGCGCCGGCCAGTACGCCACGATCTGCCGCACTTCGGGCCGGCCTTCGCCGTAGCCGGTGCCGCCCGGCGGGCCCGTGAGCACCAGCGGGATCATCTCCCGCGTGAAGCGTTCCACCGCGCGCCGGTCCGGCCCGCGCACGCTGATGCGCACCTGCACCTCCGGCGGATCGCTGACCGGATGCGCCGCCGGGCCGTGGCAGGCATTCACGCCGAAAAACTCCGTGTGGATCTCCTCGAACTTCAGCCCCAACTGATCCAGCCGCCGGCGCGTGATCCGATCCGCCGCGCGCGCCTTTTCGAGCGCCTGCGGCCAACTGTAGACCAGCGTGCCGGATGCCTTCCACCCTGCGTGATAGCTGATGGACGCCTTCAGCATTTCCGGCCGCGCCCGCCCGCGCACGCCGCCGCCGTGTACGCGATCCGGACCCGCGTCCTTGAGTGCCAGCGAGGTGAAATCCGCAATCACGTCCGGTGTCATATATTGCCGCGGGTCGCCGATCTCGTAAAGAAGTTGCTCCTTCACGCCGTGCGAGTCGATGCGTCCGCCGGTGCCTGCGTGTTTCGTCACCACGAACGACCCGTCCGCTTCGGCTTCCACTATCGGGTATCCGATGTTGGCGAGATCCGGAATCGACTGCCAGTCTACCTGGCAATTGCCGCCGGAGCATTGCGCGCCGCACTCGATGATGTGTCCCGCAACGATGCCGGCGGCGAGTTTGTCGTAATCGTCGGGCCGCCAGCCGAACCGTTCGATCATGGGCGCCAGCACCAGCGCGGCATCCGCGCAACGGCCCGAAATCACCACGTCCGCGCCGGTGGCCAGGGCCTCCGCCAAAGGAAATGCGCCGATATAAACGTTGGCGCTCAAGATACGGTCGCGGATGGCGGCCAGCGGCTCGCCGGTGTCGATATTCCGCATCTCGTAGCCCTTGCCCAAAAACTCGCCGATGCGCCCGAGTACGTCGTCGCCCAGCACCACGGCGACCTTCAATCCCGGCGCCGCCTTCAAAACCGCGCGCGCACAGGCCACCGGATTCACGCCGCCGGCATTGGCGACCACCTTGATCCGCTTCTCGCGCAGCTTGCCGGTGATGCGCCCGATCAGGGGCGGAAAGTCGCGCGCATAACCCAGTTCCGGGTCCGCCTGCCGCTGCTTCTGTAGGATCGACATGGTCACTTCGGCCAGGTAATCGAGCGTCAGGTAATCGATCGGCCCGTCATCCACCAGGCGCACCGGGGCTTCCAGCCAGTCGCCCCAGAAGCCTTGACCGTTGGCGATGCGTATCACAACGTCTCCAGCACCAGCGCCTCGCCGCGCGGGCGATGTAAGGTCACTTCCAGCGCCACGGTCAGGACGGCGCGCGTGTCCAACGGGTCGATCACCGCGTCGCAGTGCCCACGCGCGGCGGCGTAGCGCGCGTCCAGCCAGTGCTCGTAGTCCGCCTTCGTCTTGTCGATGGCCATTTGCAATTGCTTGGGCAGCGCCTCGCCGCTGGCCTTGTACTTCTCGAGTTCCACGCTGAACAGCGCCTGCACCGCCGAGTCGCCCTCCATGACGCCGATGCGCGCCGTCGGCCAACTGAAGGTGAAGTTCGGTTCGAAACCCTGCCCCGCCATGGCGTAGTATCCCGCGCCGCTGGCGTGATTGAGCGTCAGAATCAGTTTCGGCACGGTCGTGCAGGACATCGCCTCCACCATGTCCGCGCCCGCGCGCACGATGCCTTCGCGCTCGGCCTCCGGCCCCACCATAAAGCCCGAGACGTCCTGCAGGTAGATCAGCGGATGGCCCTGGCGCTCGTTCAGCTCCACGAAGTAGGCCACCTTGCGCGCCGATTCGGTATACACGATGCCGCCGATGCGCGGCCGTCCCTCCGACCGCAGAAAGCCACGCCGGTTGGCGATGATCGCCACCGGGTGCCCGGATAACCGGGCGTTGGCGCACAACATTTCCGGCGCATATTCCGGCTGGAACTCGGTGTAGTCGCCCGCATCGAAAATGCGGAAGATAACTTCTTCGACGTCGTACGGCAGGCGATGGTTCTCCGGCAGCACGCCGTAGATATCGGAGGCGTCGCGCGCCGGCGGATTGCCTTGCGACTGAGGCGCGGGCGCGGGAAGATCGCGAAACCGCTGGCGAATGCGCGCCAGGCACTCGGCGTCATCCTTGGCCATGTAGTGCGCCACGCCGCTGACGCTGGTGTGCATGCGCGCGCCGCCGATAGCTTCGGAATCGACCACCTGGCCGGTCGCGCCTTTGACGAGGTTCGGGCCTCCCAGGCCCATGAAACTCGTGCCTTCGACCATGATGATGGTGTCGCTGAGCGCGGGGAGATACGCGCCGCCCGCGATGCAAGGTCCCATCACGGCGGCAATCTGCGGCACACGGAGCTTGCGCCGCATAAGGGAATTATAGTAAAAAATCCGTCCGCCGCCATACTGCCCGGGGAAAATCCGGTCCTGGTACGGCAAATTGACGCCGGCGGAATCGACTAAATAGACGATAGGCACCCGGTTACGCATGGCAATTTCCTGCGCGCGCAGGCCCTTGGTGACGGTCTCCGGCCACCACGATCCGGCCTTCACGGTGGCGTCACCGGCGATGATCACCGCATGCCGGCCTTCGATCATGCCGATCCCGGTCACCGAGCCCAGGCCGGGCGCCTCGCCGTCGTATTGGTCGTACGACAGCAGCAGCCCGATTTCAAGGAATCGCGTCCCGGGATCGATCAGGGCCGCGATCCGCTCGCGCGCCGTCATCTTGCCGGACTTGTGTTGCCGCTCGATCTTGGCGGGACCGCCGCCCAGGCGCAGCCGCTCTTCGAGCTTTTGGAGTTGTTCGACAAGGTGGCGCATGTGCGCCATGCGCGCCACCTTGGAGGCAGGGGATTGAACTTCGGGAATTGTGCTCACGTTATGTAAGGGTAGCGCGAAAGGAAGGAAGAGAAGTGGCGCAGATCGCGCTCTCCAGAGATTACCGAAGCGGTAGTCGCTTCAGAGTGAGCCCAGCCTTGCGGATAAGGGCGGAGCGTACCTTTGGCCAATTCCTTATGGTTCGGCCCGGACAGGCGTCTGTGTGGTGCCTGCTCATCAAACTCGTATCCGATCTTACGGAAGGCCCTGGCAGCTTCAATTCCCCGAAACTACCGGCAATTTCATGCATTAGCCACTTCAGGATGTTCGCCATTGCTTCAGCGGCGCGTGCTCCCTTGTGACACGCACCCGGGCGAGCTTGGACATGGGGCCACAAACATCCCATCCTCGTCGCGCTCCAGGTACACTCGATACTTCATAACCGGCACGGTAGCAGATTCAGCCTGTAGTGCCTGTTGGTCAAGGCACATAGGCACCTGACCACAATGGTCACGGTGATTCAATAGTTCGCGCCCGCTTCTGCGAAGATCAATAGATGGCTCCACGCATCGTTGCCATTGTCCTGATCCTCACCGGTATGGCCGGCGCCCAAGCTCCGGCGCCCATCGCATACACCGTTCGCATTCCGGTGCCCCAGAACCATTACGCCGAAGTGGAGGCGCGCGTGCCGACCTCGGGACAGCCGTCCATCGAGTTAATGATGGCCATCTGGACCCCGTACGTTATCCGCGAATATGCCAAAAACGTCGAAGCGGTGACGGCGCGCACACCCGCCGGACAGCCCCTGGAGATCGCCAAAGTATCCAAGAACCGCTGGCGCCTGGAAACCGAAGGCGCCGACCCGGTGGTGGTTTCCTATCGCGTCTATTGCCATGTGATGGGCGTGCAGGACAACTGGGTTGACGAGGAATTTGCCCTGCTCAACGGCCAGGCCACCTTTCTCACTCTCACCGACCATGTCCCCCGCCCCCACGACGTGCAACTGGTGCTGCCGCCGGATTGGAAATCCAGCCTGACGGGCATGCCGCCGGTGCCCGGCAGCCCGCATCATTACCGCGCCCCGGACTACGAGACGCTGGTGGATTCGCCAATCATTCTCGGCAACCCCGCGGTCCACGAATTCGACGCCGAGGGCAAGCCGCACTACCTGGTGGACGTGGGCGAGGATGGCATCTTCGATGGCGCCCGCGCGGCGCGAGATCTGGCCCGCATCGTGGCTCAGGATTCCAAAATGTGGGGCGGCCTCCCTTACGGCAAGTATCTGTTTCTGAATATCCTCAGCGGACCGGGCGGCGGCATGGAACATAGTAACTCCACGGCCTTCATGGCCGATCGCTGGTCCACCCGCACGCCCCAGAGCTATCTGCGCTGGCTGGGCCTGGCCAGTCATGAGTATTTCCACACATGGAACGTCAAGCGCCTGCGGCCCGCCGAGCTGGTTCCCGGCGAGTACGAAAAGGAGGAGTACACTACCAGCCTGGGTATCGCCGAGGGATTCACGAGTTACTACGGACCGTTGATCGTACACCGCGCCGGTCTGTCCACCGAGGACGAGTTACTGGCCAACTTGTCCCGCGCCATACGCGAGTTACAGACTGCTCCCGGGCGCCTGGTGCAATCGCTCTCCATGTCCTCCTTCGATACCTGGATCAAGTTCTATCACCCCGACGAGAACTCCGTGAACACCAGCATCAGTTACTACACCAAGGGTGAAGTCGCAGCGTTTCTGCTGGACGCCCACGTGCGCGCCCTCACCCACGGCGCCCGCACGCTCGACGACGTGATGCGCCTCGCCTGGGCGCGCCATCCCCACGGATACACGACTGCCGATTTTCGCGCGGCCGCCTCGGCTGTGGCCGGCGCGGATCTGGGCGCCTGGTTCGCGCGAGTCTTCGACTCCACCGCAGAGCTGGATTACAGCGAGGCTCTCACCTGGTTCGGCTTGCGCTTCGCCGAGTCCTCACCCGGCGGGCGCGCCTGGCTGGGCGCCGAAACCAAAATCGACGACGGCCGCCTGGTGATCGCCGAGATCCTGCGCGGCACCCCGGCCTACGACTCCGGCTTGGATACTGGCGACGAGGTACTGGCATTAGGCGACTTCCGCCTGCGTGCGGCGGACTGGGAGCGCACCCTCGCCCGTCATCATCCCGGCGAACACATCATCGTCCGCGTGGCGCGCCGCGGGCGCCTGCTCTCCATTCCCGTGACCCTGGGACGCGAGCCGGCCCGGGATTGGTCGCTGGAGCCCGCCGATTCGCAATCGGCGCACCGCGCCAGGTGGTGACGCGCGCGCTTCGCCTTTAACGCTCGGGCTTGAGGCTGACCTCCACCGGCGTATTCACCGGCAGATCCACTTCCGCGCCCCGTCCCAGCACGTTCGTATAGAGGCTGAAGGCCGCGCCGGCAATCGCGATGCCGGACGCCAGGGGACGCGAGAGCTGCGCCACCGCCGCCCCTACCAACCCCAGCCCGACTGCCCCCGATTCCGCCCGCCCCGCCGAGTCCGCGTCCGGAACGCCCTGTGCGTTGAAATCCTGGTGGAACGACAATCCCGCAACGGCAGCCGCGATCGCCGGAAAAATGAAACGGGTTTTGGAATTGGTCACGCTCGCCGCGCCTTCCGCGTCGAGCCGCAGGTGTTCATCGAAATCCGCCTCCAGCCCCTCCACGTACCCCTTTACCGCCTCCGCCGGGCCGGACGCCGGCCGGATTTCACGGAAGACGAAAAGCAGCTTTCCGTTGCGGTGAAGCCACCGGGCATGCTGCGCAGTGAGCACATCTCCGATCAGCCGGCTGCCTTCCGGAATCAGCAGGTCGTGTTTGTCCGAGAACAGCGGGCGCGTCACCACCGCTTCCACCGGCGTCCCCCGCCGTGCTGTCCGCGAGGTGATCGGCGTCAGCAGCCGCGCCCGCACCGCCTGCGCGCCCGAGTTCGCCGGCGGTTCGATCGGTTTCGCCGTCGCCGTGACGGGCCGCGTTAGCATACTGTCGAACAGCGTCCCCGCCGGCCAGGACTGCCGACGATACGGCAGCATGTTGCACAAGTACGATTTCAGCCGGCTCATCCGGCCCGGTTCGCGGAACGCCAGCGCCACCGGATCCATACGGTCCGCCAACCGCGGCCCGGCCGCCGGCCGCTTCCGCGGCTTCGCCACCCGCCTGGTGTGCGGCGTTCCCCGCGCCGGCGATGTCTCGAGCGGCAGCCGCACCCCGTCGCTCCGCACGACCGCGTCGAACTGCGCGCGCACCTTCCGCGGCGGCGTGAAATTCCCCGACAGGATGCCCGTCAGCCGCCGCCGCCAGGGAACGCCGCCGATCTCGGCAACATGCCCTTCCACGATGCTTCCGGCGGGCAAAACCTCCCGGTCGTAGACATACACCGGCTCCGCCAGCCGCCCCCGGATGGGCGCCCCGGTATGCTTGATGGGCACCTTGCTTTCGAGCGCCACGCGCAACGGCACGCCTGCCGGAATAGTCGCCGGCGGCTGGACCGGCTGTCCAAACGCCGCCGCGCTGAGTGTCAGCACCAGCCCGCATACACGCATAGACTCCCATTTTAGCGGGCATCGGCTACGCGACAATGAATATACCCATGCTCCTGAACACCTATCTCAACTACGGCGGTAACTGCGCCCAAGCCTTCCGCTTCTACGAGCAGCACCTGGGCGCCCGGATCACGATGATGATGGCCCACGGCCAGGCGCCGGGCGCTGCCGATGTTCCTCCGGAATGGAAAGACGCCGTCCTGCATGCCCGCCTCGAAATCGGCGGAACCGAACTGTTCGCCGCCGACGTCCCGCCGGACCGCTTTCAGCCCATGCGCAGCGCCTATCTCTCGCTCCGCGTGGACACCATCGCGGAAGCCGAGCGCATCTACGCCCTGCTCGCCGACGGCGGCCAGGTCTTCATGCCCATGGAGGAGACCTTCTTCGCCTTCCGCTTCGCCATGCTGCGCGACAAATTCGGCACTTCCTGGATGATCCTCCACGAACGCCCACGGCCTTAAGCCGCGAGAGCCGCGCCGCGGGGGCGCGCCCCGCTATCGAATACAATCGGAACGTGAACCCACGACGAATTCTGGTTACCGGCGGTGCGGGCTACATCGGCTCCCACACCGCGCGGCTGCTGCTCCAGCGCGGCTACGATGTCACTGTAGTCGACGATCTCTCTCGCGGCTACCGCCATAATGTCGAGACCCCCGCCTTTCATCAACTCCGCGTGCAGCAGACCGCCGAACTGGCTCGCGTGCTCCAGGGCCACGACGCCGTCATCCACTTCGCCGCGTACATCTCCGTCGGCGAATCCATGCAGGCGCCGGAGCTGTACTTCGAAAACAACGTCGCCGGATCGCAGTCCCTGGCCTCTGCCATGTTGCAGGCGGGCGTCAAGCGGCTGGTGTTCTCCTCCACCGCGGCGGTCTACGGCGTGCCGGAAACGTCGCCCATCCCGGAGACCTCTCCCATCGCCCCGGTCAATCCCTACGGCGAATCCAAAGTGATCGCGGAAACCATGTTCCGCTGGTTCGACGCGATTCACGGCCTGCGCACCATCTCCCTCCGTTACTTCAACGCCAGCGGCGCCGATCCCGCCGGCGGCCTGGGCGAAGAGCACGATCCCGAAACTCACCTGATCCCGCTCATGCTGCGCGCCGTCTCCACCGGCCGTCCCTTTACCGTTTTCGGCAACGATTACGACACGCCCGACGGCACCTGCATACGCGATTACATCCACGTGAACGATCTGGCCGAAGCCCATCTCCTGGCGCTCGAATCGTTGCTGGCCGGCGGCCCGTCCGGCCAGTTCAACGCCGGCACCGGCTGCGGCCACTCGGTCCTGGAGATGATCCGCGGCGTCGAACAAGCCACCGGCCGCCCGGTGCCCTACCAGTTCGGGCCACGCCGCGAAGGCGATCCGCCCGCTTTGGTCGCCGACGCCGGCAAACTCCGCCGCGTCCTGGGCTGGAGTCCCAGGTACACCGGGATCGGCGAAATCGTCGCCTCCGCCTGGCAGTTCGAGTCCCGCCGGCCCTGAGCGGCCCCACGGCAGCTCTGGCCCAGGACCGCGCCAACATCGTGTAGCGGTCAGTTTGGCGGCCTGGCGAAGCTCGATGCGCGACGGGGTCGTTCCGGCAGCGCGGCGGGTCCTACAATCTCGCCGCCCGAACTGGCTTACCAAGGAACCTGGCCCGCGCGGTAACCCATCACCGAAGCTCGCCATCACGGTGGACCCTGACATTCACCAAAAGACCCTTGCGGCGGCCGCCCGCGACCGGGTGAGCGTCTCCGCCTGGATGACCGCCGCGGCGCGCCAAGAACTGCAGCGGCGGGCTGGTCTATCGGCGGTCGCGCTGTGGGAGAAGCAGCACGGACTCTTCACTAGAGAAGAGATGAATGAGGCGCGTCGCACCGTGCGGGCTCAGCTCCGAACATCGCGAACCGTCCGGCGTTCGGCATGAGCGCTGTCGTCTACGACGCCGCCGTTCTCGTGGCCGCCGATAGAAACGAGCGGCGAGCGTGGGCTGAACACAAGGCTCGTTTGGAGCTTGGCGTTGTGCCATTGGTCGCCACCCCGGTGCTCGCCCAGGTCAGCCGTTCTCCACGACAGGTCCAACTCCGGCGCTTCTTGGCTGGCTGCGTGGCGGTTCCTCTGGGCGAGACTGAGGCGCACGAGGCCGGGCGGCTGCTAGGCTTGACCGAAACGTCGGACATCGTTGACGCCGTCGTGGTGACGACAGCCCTTCGGCACGAAGCTACGATTCTTACGAGCGACCCAGACGACATAGAACGGCTCGTCAGGGCTTCCGGCCGCGAAATCGCCGTCGTCGCTGTATGACCTATCGCGGAGGGAACCATCCGGGCTTCAAATTGACCCGCCACCTGCCATCGAGCCAATCGCCGCCTTAATCACGCCAACCCGCTCCGCTACGCTCCCCGGCCCCACCGCGACTAACTCAAAACCGAACCTGCGATACGTCTCCTCGTGGATCTTCTCGAAACGCACCGTTTCCTCAAAGCTGATGCGCCGCGCCTCGGTGGGCGTGACGAACCCCAGATTGCGAATGAAGAACACCCGCTTTTGGTAGACCGATTCTTTCTTCACGCGCTCCAGCTCGCTGCTGAGAAAAGGTGAAAACGGGTACCCGAGATAGACCGCCAACGCCGCCGTGCACACCGCACACCGGTCGTGGAACTGGACCTCGTCCGGTTGAAATGACGCGCGCACCTGGCGCTCCTTTTGCAGCGCGGCGATGCGGTCGATGAACGAGGGATGCGCCCACGGTTGATCCGCTCCCTGGGCCTGCGCGGCGGCAATGACGTCCGTCGCTGCCTCTTCCACCACGCTGAACCCGTCCAGCTCCAACTGCCGGATAATCGCGGTCTTCCCGGCGCCCGGCGCACCGGTGATGACGAACCTTCTCATGTATGGATATTTGCCGAAGTACCGATGGCTAGCTGGCCAGCTCGATCTCGATCCGCTTCGCCGCCGGGTCCAGCTTCAGGATGCGGAAGCTGCGGATCTGCCCCGCGCGCGCCGGTTCCCGCTTGCTCACCCGCGGACCCGTCGCCCCGCCGCCTTTCCATCGGGCCGACAACATCGACGAAAGCGAATTCACGTCCGCCGCCGCATGCGCCGGCTGCTCCGCTTCCCCGCCTTCCGTCCCGGCGACCTTGCAGGGCACCGAGATGCCTTCCCCCAGTTCCACCTTGGCGCGCCCGCCCGAAATGTCCGCGATGCGGCCCGTTACCAGGTCGCCTTCCTTGTGCTCCGCGATGTACTCGTCGATGGTGGTGGGCTGCAGTTGCTTCATGCCCAGCCGGATGCGGCGCCGCTCCGCGTCCACTTCCAGGATCTGCGCGCGCACCGTCTGCCCCTGCTTCAGCACATCCTGCGGATGGTTGATGCGTTTCTCCGCCGTGATGTCGCCCACGTGGATCATGCCCTCCACGCCCTCGGCGATCTGCACGAACGCCCCGAACTTCGTCAGGCTCACTACCTGCCCTTCGATCACCCCGCCCGCCGGATACTTCTGTTTGGCGTCCGCCCACGGATCGCCCAGCGCCTGCTTCAATCCCAGCGAGATGCGCCGCTCCGCCGGGTTCACGTTCAGCACCATCACCTCCACCGTGTCCCCCGGCTTCACCACGTCGCTGGGCTTGCGCACCTTCTTCGACCACGACATCTCCGAGAGGTGGATCAATCCCTCGATGCCCGGCTCCAGTTCCACGAACGCGCCGAAATCCGTTACCCGCGTCACCGTCCCCTGTACCCGGTCGCCGGTCTTGTACTTCTCGCTGGCCTTCTCCCAGGGGTGCGGCTGAAGCTGCTTCAGGCCCAGCGCAATCCTCTTCTTGGCCGGATCCACCTTCAGAATCCGCACTTCCAATTCCTGCCCGGCGCTCAGCACATCGGCGGGCTTGTTGATGCGGCCCCACGAGATGTCGCCCACGTGCAGCAGTCCGTCCACGCCGCCGATATCCACGAACGCGCCGTAATCCGTCAGGCTGCGGACCGTGCCGTGAACCGTGGCGCCCTCTTGCAGATCCGAAAGCAGCTTCTGCCGCGCGTGCGCTTCTTCCTCCTCCTGCACAACGCGCCGGTCCACTACTACATCTTCGTCCGCCACGTCCAGCTTGATGATCCGGCAGGTGATGTCCTGCCCCACCAGCTTCTCCATCTCCGCTGCGTCTTTGGCGCCCGATCGGGAGGCCGGCATGAACGCCCGCACACCAACATCCACGCTGAAGCCGCCCTTCACCACGCCGCTGACCTGGCCCGCGATGGCCCGCTTGGCCGCGAACGCCGCTTCGAGCGACGACCAGTCCTTGGGACGCTCCACGCGCACTTTGCTCAGCAGCAGGTAGCCTTCCTCGTCGCGTCCCTTGATGGATACCGGGAACTGGTCGCCCACCCGCACGTTCACATTGCCGGCGCGGTCCTTGAAATCCTCGGCCGGCATGGCGCCTTCCATCTTCTGGCCGATGTCCAGGAAAATCCGCTCTGGCGTGACGGCGATGACCGTGCCTTCTAGCCCCTGGCCGCCGGCCTCGGGCTTGTGCGAATGGGATTGTTCGAATTGGAAAAGGATATCCGCGAAGTTTTCGCCTGGTCCTGGCGCGGTTGGGGTTTCATCCTGTTCCAGCGTGGAATGGTTGGGCATGAGACTACGTAATTATTGTGGCACATTTTGCCGCCGGCTCACCCCATCCAGCTCGGATTCTGCGCCGTGCCGTCGAACTGGGACGTGGTCTTGAAAGGCTCCAGCCTTCCGGTCAGCGCCGCCGCGCGCGTCTTCGCCAGCAGCGCCGCCAGTTGCGCCTCCCCCAGCGGACGGAACGTGCGCGCCGCCTCCAGCGCCTGCCGCAAGCGCTCCATGGTGTCGCATCCCGTGATCACCACCGACGTCGGCAGATTCATGGCGTAGTGCAGGCACTCGATCCCCGTCGCCAGCCCCTTCTGCGGCAGATTCCCGAACGCCATCGGCTTCATGCCCAGCACCCCGATACCCTGCTCCGCCAGCTTGGGCACCACCAGCTTGGCGAAGCTGCGGAAGTGCGCGTCCAGCAGGTTCAGGGGCATCTGCGCGGTGTCGAAATGGAAGTTGTGCTGCGCGGCCACCTCCAGCATGCGCAGATGTACCGCCGGATCCTTGTGGCCGGTGAAGCCGATGTAGCGGATCTTGCCCGCCTTCCGCGCCGCCTCCAGCGCCTCCCGCGGGCCGTCCGGCGCGAAGAAGCGGTCCGGATCTTCCATGCGTATGTTCTCGTGGTATTGCATCAGGTCCAGGTGATCGGTTTGCAGACGTTGCAGCGATTCGTCGATCTGCTTCGCCGTAGCCTGCCGCGTGCGCCCGTCGAACTTGGTCATCAGGAACACCTTCTGCCGGTAGCCGTCGCGCAGCGCCTTGCCCATCCAGACTTCGCTCTTGCCGTCGTGATAGTCCCAGCAGTTGTCCAGAAAATTGATGCCCTCGTCCACCGCCGTGCGGATCAGCCTGATGCCGTCCGACTCGTTCTCGGGCACACCGATGTGATATCCGCCCAGCCCGATCGCCGAGACCCGCTCGCCCGTGCGTCCCAAAGTGCGATACGGCACGCCGTGATGCGCCGTCTGCCCGCTCGCCGGCGCCGCCGGCAATAGGGACGCGCCCAGGAGCGCGCCCAGAATGTCGCGTCGTGGAGGATTGGTGTCGTGCATGGGAGCGATCTTATCACTTCCATGCGCTTCTAAGAAACACGCGCAAGACGGGGCGGCCCGCCAGCCCGCGATCTAGAAATTCACGATGCTGCCGAACGAATTGGGATCCAGGCTGGCGCCGCCCACCAGCACGCCGTCGATCTCCGGCTGCGCCATCAGGCTGCGCACGTTGTCCGGTTTCACGCTGCCGCCATACAGGATCCGCACCGCATCGGCCGCCGCCGCGCCGTAATGCCCGCGGACCTGGCCGCGCAAAACCCGGTGCGCGTCCGCGGCGATCTCCGGCGTGGCCGTTTTGCCCGTGCCGATCGCCCATACCGGCTCGTACGCGATCACGATCCGCGCGAACTGCTCCGGACTCAGCAGGCTGATGCCGGCCTTGAACTGCAGTTCCAGGACGGCTTCGGTCTCGCCCGATTCCCGCTCCGCCAGCCGTTCACCCACGCAAACGATGGGCGTCAGCCCCGCGTCCAGCGCCGCCACGGTCCGCTTCAGCACCGTCTCGTGCGTCTCGTCGAAATACTGCCGCCGCTCGCTGTGCCCGACGATCACGTGCGAACAGCCCGCGGACTTGAGCATCGGCCCGGACACCTCGCCCGTGAACGCGCCCTCTTTGGCCCAGTAGAGATCCTGCCCCCCGATGCCGATGCGCGTGCCCTGGGTGGCGGCCACAGCCGCCGCGATATCCGTGTACGGCGGGCATATCACAACCTCGCAGTGCTCCGCCTTCGCGACCAGAGGACGGAACTTTTCAAAAAAAGCGGTGGTTTCGGCAGGCGTCTTGTACATCTTCCAATTGCCCGCCATGACTGGTTTTCTCATACGATCTCCGATAAGAAGCTGGCGCCCCGCGCAAGGCGGACGCCGAAGTTCTCGGCCACCGTTTGGCCGATATCCGAAAGCGAAGCGCGCAGGCCCAGGTTCACACCCCGCCGCGCGCGCGGACCGCTCACCAGCAGCGGCACGTACTCGCGGCTATGATCCGTGGACGCCGTCGTGGGATCGCAGCCGTGGTCCGCCGTCAGGATGGCCAGATCGCCTTCGCGCTCGGCGGCGACAAGCTGCGGTAGCCATTGGTCGAACTGCTCCAGCGCCGATGCGTAGCCTTCCACGTCGTTGCGATGCCCGAACTGCTGGTCGAAGTCCACCAGATTGACGAAGATCAGCCCCGCATCGGCGCTCGCCATGGCTTCCAGCGTGTGCGCCATGCCGTCGGCATTGTTCTTGGTCTTCGCGTAATCCCGGATGCCCCGGCCTAAAAACACGTCGAAAATCTTCCCCACGCTGTGTACCGGCACGCCCGCGCCGTCGAGCAGATCCAGCAGCATGCCCCGCGGCGGCGGTACCGCGTAATCCTTGCGATTGGCCGTGCGCGTGAACGATCCCGGCGCGCCGGTGAACGGCCGGGCGATCACGCGCCCCACTTCATGCGGTCCGCGCAGAATGTCGCGCGCGGTCTGGCAGATCTTGTACAGCTCCCACAGTGGAATCACTTCCTCGTGCGCCGCCACCTGGAACACGCTGTCGGCCGACGTATACACGATGGGCGATCCCGTGCGCATGTGTTCGGCGCCCAATTCCTTGATAATCTCGGTTCCCGAGGCGGCCTTGTTGCCCAGCGTGCGCCGCGCGATGCGGCTCTCGAATTCGTCCAGGATCTCGCGCGGGAACCCGTGCGGATACAGCGGAAACGGTTTTTCCAGATGGATGCCCGCCATCTCCCAATGGCCCGTCGTCGTATCCTTCCCCGGCGACGCCAGCGCACAGCGTCCGAAGGCTGCGTCCGGCTCCGCGGCCGGCGGCAGACCGGTCATAGACTTGATATTGCCCAGGCCCAGCTTGCAGAGATGCGGCAGGCGGAGCGGCCGCTGCCGCGCGATGTTGCCGAGCGTGTCGCTGCCCGTGTCGCCGTACGCCGCCGCATCCGGCATTTCGCCGATGCCGACGCTGTCGAGCACGATCCAGATCACGCGGCGGAACACACTTCGAACATAGCATGCTGCACCGCCGCAACCGCTTTCCAGCAGCCCTTCCGCCGGTTACAGAAGCGTTAACGGGTCCACGTCGATCACCAGCGCCGTGGCGCTCCACTTCTTCTCCCGCGCGAACGTCTGGGCCCGCCGCAACAGCTCATTCAGAGCCTTCCGGCCGCCCGCCTTGATCAGGAACTGATACCTGAATTCGTTCTTCAGCCGCGCTACCGGCGCTTCCGCCGGCCCCAGGATCTTGATCTTCTCCGGCGGCGGCGTCAGAAAATGCCCCAGTTCCGTGCTCAGCCGCAGCGCCTGCTCCTGCGCCTCGCTGCGCACCAGGATGTTCGCCATGGCGCTGAACGGCGGATAGTGCATCATGCGCCGGAACTGTAGCTCCTTTTCGTAGAACGACTGGTAATCCTGCGCCGCCGCCATGCGCACCGCGTAGTGATCCGGATTGATCGTCTGCACCAGCACGATGCCCGGCAGGCTGCCGCGGCCGGCGCGCCCCGCCACCTGCGTCAGCAGTTGAAACGTTCGCTCGGCTGCCCGGAAATCGGGCAGCCCCAGGCCCACGTCCGCCGACACCACTCCCACCAGTGTCACGTTCGGAATATCGTGTCCCTTGGCGATCATCTGGGTGCCCACCAGGATGTCGTACGATCCCTCGCGGAAGCCTTGCAGGATGCTTTCGTATTGGCGTTTGGCGGTCGCCGTATCGCGGTCCAGGCGGGCGATGCGCGCCTCCGGAAACTCCCGGTGCAGCTCGTCCTCCACCTTCTCCGACCCCACCCCCAAAAAGTAGATGTGCTCGCTCTGGCACTTCGGGCAATGTGTCGGCACGCGTTCGGCGTAGTTGCAGTAGTGGCACAACAGGCGTTTGTCGCGCCGGTGAAACGTCAGCGTGACCGAACAGTTGGCGCACTGCACCCGCTCGCCGCACGAGCGGCACGCCACGAAACTGGAAAACCCGCGCCGGTTGAGCAGGATGATGGTCTGTTCGCCGTTGTCCAGGCGCTGCTGGACCGTTTCCAGCAGCCGTCGCGAAAAGGTCGCCTGCTGGCGCGTCTCCAGGAACTCCGTCCGCATATCGATCAGTTCCACCTGCGGCATGGGCCGCGCCTCGATCCGGCCCGGCAGTTCCAGCAGCGCGTATTTGCCGCGCTCCGCGTTGTAGCGGCTCTCCAGGCTGGGCGTCGCTGACCCCAGCACCACGCACGCGCCCGCCGCCTGCGCCCGCACGATGGCCACGTCGCGCCCGTTGTAGCGCGGCGTCTCCTCCTGCTTGTAACTCTGGTCGTGCTCTTCGTCCACCACAATGAGTCCCAGCTTCCGCATGGGCGCGAACACGCCGGACCGCGTGCCCACCACCACCGACGCCGTGCCCGCGCGGATCCGCCGCCACTGGTCCGAACGCTCCGAGTCGCTGAACGCGCTGTGCAGGATCGCCACCCGGTCGCCGAACCGGCTGAAGAACTGTCCGGCCACCGCCGGCGTGAGCGCGATCTCGGGCACCAGCAGCAATGCGCTGCGCCCCTCGGCCAGCGCCGCGTCGATGGCGTTCAAATACACCTCGGTCTTACCCGACCCCGTTACGCCGTGCAACAGAAAGGTGCGGAACTCGTGCGTCGCTATGGCGGCCCGGATCTCCTGGAAAGCCGCCGCCTGCGACGGGTTGAGCAAGTGCGGCGCGCGCACCGCTCCCGCGTGGAGGGCCACCGGCTCCGTCCGTAAGCTCACCAGTTTCTTGCGCGCCAGCGACCGCGCCGCCGGACTCGCGCCGCGCACCGTCTCCTCCAGATCCTTCAGGTTGTGCGAACCCGGATGCAGTTCCAGAAAGGCCAGCAGCTCGCGCTCGGATTTGGGCAGCTTCCCGGAGGGTTTGCCTCCCGCCAGATCGACCCGCAGCCGCTCCGACGGGGCCCGCAGCGGATCCCGCTCCGTCTGCACCTGCTCCGCGATCACAAACCGCTTGCGCTCCAGCGCCCGCAGCGCGTTCCCCGCCAGCGGCAGTTTGCGCTCCAGGTAAGCCGCCGAGAGCGGACGCTGATCCAGCGCGCGCAGGACCTGCACCACCGGATCTTCCGGCGACGAGTCGAACAGCAGTTGCCGCGCGGCGTCGCGTCCCGCGTCGGTGAGCGAATAGATCTTGCCGCGCCGGATGTCGGATGCCAGCGGCAGCATGCCGCGCAGCACTTCCCCCAGCGGCGCGCAATAATAGCCGGCGATCCACTTGCCTAGCGCCAGCAGCTCGGCATCCAGCACCGGCTCGGCGTCGATCAGCCGCAGCACCTCGCGCGTGGCCACCTCCGGCGCGTCATCGTGGCAGCGCAGAGCCACACCCGTGAGTTTGCGGCTCCCGAAAGGTGTCAGCACGCGGCAGCCCGGCTTCACCCGGTGCCGTAGCGTTTCCGGCAGCGCGTACGTGAACGGCTGGTCGAGCGGCACCGGCAGGCTGACGTCGCAATAAAGATACGCGCCTTCAGGCAATCCCCAGCATAACCGAACCGGCTCGCGCGATGAATAGCCCCGCGCGCCGTGCTACATTTCACCCCATGAAGTTTTGCGCCAATCTCTTCGTCCTCGCGCGGGTCTTCACCCTGTCGCATGAAGAGATGCTGAAATACACCGCGCACAACCCCTACGACCGTTTCGCCGATGGCCGGTCCAAGGTCCCCGAATCGATTCTGGTGAAGCAGGCGGTCGGCCGCGCCGACGAAACCCATGTCCACGACGAACGGACGCAGTCCAAGATCAAGACCGGCAAATACAGGTCCACCGAAATCTATCCCACGCCGCGGGATCCCGCGTTGAAGAAAGAATACGAAGAGTATAAAAAGGAGAAGCTGGGCCACCAATGATGAGAATCCCTTCGCTCGCCCTGGCCGCCGGCGCTCTGCTGGCTTCCCATCTCGTCGCCGCGAACTGGCTGTCCTACGGCCACGATCCTCAGCGCACCGCCTGGAGTCCGCAGGAGACCGATATCAACCCAGGCACCGCCAAATCCATGACGCTGATCTGGAAGACGCACCTCGACAATCAACCGCGCGAATTGAACTCGCTCACCGCCCCGGTAAATGTCGAGTGGGTCACCACTGACAAGGGCATGGCCGAGATCGTGATCGTGGGCGGCGCCTCCGACAACCTCTTCGCCCTGGACGCGGATACCGGGAAGCTCCTCTGGAAGAAAACCTTCGAGGCCGAGGGTAAACCTCGCCAGGAGCCCTTCTGGCTCTGCCCCAACGCCCTCAACGACACTCCCCTGATCCGCAAAGACGGGCTGGCCGCCACCGTGTTCGTCATTTCGAGCGATGGCAAGCTGCACGCCCTCAACGCCATCGACGGCGAGGATCGCATGCCGCCGCGGATGTTCGCGCCCCCGTTTTCGAAGAACTGGAGCCTGAACCTGTTCGGCGGTGTGCTCTACACCAATCTCTCCCAGGGCTGCAACGGCGGACGCTCCGGCGTCTACGGCATGGACCTCGGCACGCCCGAGCATCCGGTGAATCACTTCCAGTCGGCTAATGGCGGCGCCGGCATCTGGGGACGCGCCGGCGTGGCCGTCAGCGAGGAAGGCATGGTCTACGCGGAAACCGGCGACGGTTCCTACGACGCCGCCAAAGGCCAGTTTCCCGACACCATATTGCAGCTCTCCGCCAAGGACCTGAAGTTAGTCGATTATTTCACGCCGGCTAATCATAATTACCTGACCCGCAAAGATCTGGACATGGGATCCATGTCGCCGGCTGTCTTCCACCTGGGCAGCCGCGAGATCGTCGCCGCCGGCGGCAAGGAAGGCGTCATCTACCTCCTGGACGCCAAGCACATCGGCGGTCCCGATCACAAAACGCCGCTCTATCGCAGTCCGCTGCTGGCCAACCAGGATGCCGACTTCGCCGGCCGCGGCTTCTGGGGCGCCTTCGCCACCGCCCAGGACGATCGGAAGAACCGCTGGCTCTACGTGCCCGCGCTGGGTCCGCCCGCCGATGACGTGAAGTTCCCCGTTACCAACGGGGGCGCCCCGAATGGCAGCATCATGGCGTTCCGCATCGCTGAAAAGGAGGGCCAGGTGGCCGCCGAGCCGGCCTGGATCTCCCGCGATATGAATCTGCCCGAGCCGCCCATCGTGGCCGGCGGCCTGGTGTTTGCCGTGTCCAACGGCGAGTTCGCCCGGCAGTCCAAGGGCACCGAGGGCGGCCTCTACACCTCCGCCGAACGTATCGCCAAACACGCAGGTCACGCCGTGCTCTATGCCTTCGACATGACCACCGGCAAGGAGTTGTATTCGAGCGGCGACACCATGCCCGGCTGGACGCACTTCAGCGGCATCTCCATCTCCGGCGGCAAGGTGTTCGTCACCACCTGGGACTCGAATGTCTATGCCTTCGGCGTGAAACAGTAGCGACGGACCAACCGGCGTTGGCGCCGCGGACAGTCCGTCCGCCTACTGGCGCCGGTGGCCGCCCAACCGCCGGTAATTGGCCCGGTACTCCGCATCTCCGGGCTGCAGTTGTGCCGCCCGGCGATACTCATCCAGTGCATCCGCGGTTTCGCCTTCGCGTTCGAGCGCCGTGCCGAGCCGGAAATGCGCTACCGCCAGGTACGGCGCTTTTTGGATGGCGATTCGTTCCTCAACGATCTCTCCCTGCAAGTCGCCCATGTGTCCGAGCGCGTCGCCGAGGCCGCTGTGGGCCTCCGCCAAGCCTGGCTTCAACCGGATGGCCTCGCGGTACTCGCGTGTGGCATCCTCCCAGCTATCCTGGCGCGCCAGAACCGAGCCGCGTTCCACGTGCGCCGCGGCCAGACCAGGGTCCAGCCTGAGCGCCTCCTGCTGTTCGCGCAGATCCCCCTCCAGGTCGCCGGCCTGGCCGAGCGCGGTACCCAGCTTATAGTGGTTTTGCGCGATGTCCGGGTGGAGACTGGCCTCCAGACTGTAACGCGTCACGGCGCCCGCCAGTTCACCGGCCCGGGCCCCCCTCTGTCTGGCGGCCCCCGCGGAAGCACCCTGCGCGGCTAGTGCCGTCAAAGCCGCCACGGCCGGCCCTAAACCCGGGCGCAACTGGCCCAGCCGCTGATATTGGGCGGCCGCACCGTCGAAATCGCCTTTCTTCATCAGCTCACTGGCCTGACGCCAGATATCCTTCACCTGCTTATTTGTCGCCGCATCGAAGGGCCCGGCCTTGAGCGCGCCTTGAATATCGTCCGCCAGCTTCGACCCCGGCTCTGTACCGGGATGCGGGATCTCCGGCCTCTCCGCTTTCCGTACCGCCGGCGGTGTTTCTTGCGGCGTGCGCGCCGGGGGAACAGGCGGCCGGGGGGGCGTGGCATTGGGCGCCGGCCGTTGTAAACTGGCCGCGGGCGGCACGCTGGCCGTTGACGTTCTCACCACGGGCTTCCGCCGCGTTCCGAAATGCCGGAGGCTGCCGGCGATCGCTATTGCGATCACCACCAAAGCCAGTAATACCGCCACGCCAAATCGGCGGGATGTATCGCGCGGTGGAACCGCACCCGGAGTTTCCACCGGCGCCGGCCGCGCCGTCGCCACCGTCGGCATTTCGTCGGGCGCCGCAGTGGCCGCGGCGCCCGTCTCGAAAGCGTTAATCAGTGCAATCAGTGCCGCCCCGCTCGCGGGCCGCCGCGCCGGGTCCTTCTCCAGGCATCGCATCACGATGGCGCTAATTCCCTCAGGCAGTTCCGGCCGGACCGTCCGGATCGGCTGCGGCGCCGCATTGACCTGCCCGATCAGCATCTGTACTTCCGACTCCCCTTTGATGGGCAGATCGCCGGTCAACATTTCGTACATCACCACACCCAGCGAGTAAAGATCCGCTCGGCCATCCAGCCCCGCGCTGGTCGGGCCCATTGCCTGTTCCGGCGACATGTAGGCGGGCGTGCCGATCGACGTGCCGGTGCGCGTGAGCGTCGCTCCACCCGCCGCCAGGTGCACTTCTTTAATCTTGGCGATACCGAAATCGAGGACTTTGGCTACCTCTTCGTCCTCGCCGTTACGCGAGGACCGCGTCAGCAGGATGTTCGCCGGTTTGATGTCGCGGTGAATAATCCCCAATTGGTGCGCCGCCTCGAGCGCACCGGCGACCTGTTCGGCAATGCGGCACACGCGCCGCACTGGCAGCGGCGCCTGCCGCTGGATCACATCCTTCAGGCTCTCGCCCTCGATGAACTCCATGACCATGAACGGACGCCCGTCATCCGCCTGGTCGATATCTTCCACCCGCACCGCGTTGGGATGCTGCAGCCTGCGTGTGAGGGCCGCCTCCTGCCCGAAGCGCTTCACGAACGACGGATCGCTCGCCAGTTCGGGCTGGATCACCTTCAACGCGCGGACCTCGTCAAAACCCACGTGCAGGGCCTTGTAGACCGTCGCCATTCCGCCCTGGCCCAGTTTGCCCAGAATGCGATACTTGCCGCGAATCATCGCCCCGTCCGTCCACTCGTTGGCCTCTATCAACAGAGAACCATCATGCGGACAGTGCGTGAACGCGGTAGGAAACGTGGCGTGACAAGTGCTACAACGCTTCATTGTCGCCTGCTCAGGATCTGGTGCCAGTATAGCAGCCGGAATACTCACCGCAGTCAGGCTCCGGGCCATGCGAAATCTCTCGATTCTCGAGCCAATTTCACGGGCGGCCAAGTCGTCGAGTAACTCGACGGGCAAAAACGGACGCCCGAAATGGACGACCGTTGCTTTGACAGACCGGCGTGCATTGCGTACACTTTTACGATCGCTGTCTGTAACTTCGGACTTTTAATCTTTGGATATCCTCTCCGTACTCATACCGAACACGTGCACAATGACGAACGACTGCCCGTTCGCGACTGTCACAAGGGGGAAAAGAGATGAGGGGTGTACGGTTGATCTGCGCGTTTGTTTGTGGGGCCCTGGTGGTGTTGGCAGGCGACTCAACAGACAGGCGGCCGCATGACACGGGCCGCACCATAACAGGGCCCTGTAACTCCCCAGCAGGTACGGCGCCGCAAGGCAACGACATCGCTGCCGCGGATCACGCACTCGATGCCGGCGACCCGCGGCAGGCTGCGGCCGGCTTCGCGCGCGCGCTGGATGCGTGTCTGCAGGCGGGAGTATCCGGGCGGAAACTGGTGCGGCTCCGCGTCGCGTTGGCTACGGCTCTCATGGAATCGGAGGACAATCGGCAGGCGGAGGCGGTCCTCGCGGATGCTCAGAAGCAAGTGGCGCAGCCACCCGACCGCGTGGCGCGCGCCGAACTCTTGAACGCCTGGAGCGCCCTCCACAGCGCACGCGGTCAGTTATCCGCTGCCGAGGCGGAATTGAAAGAAGCCTGGCAAATCACCGCGCCGTCAGAGGGCAGGCAGGATCTCCGGCCGACGATATTGCACAACTTGGCCGCCGTTGAAATGCGGACGAGGCGTTATCCCGAAGCTCTGGACCACGAGGAGCAAGCCCTTCGTCTGCTGGAGAGCGATCCGAGTCCGGACCGGCGTAAGCTGATGCGTGCGTGGGCAAGCCTGGCGTCCCTGTATTACATGATGGGCCGGCCCCAGGAAGCCAGGTCCAGCATGGAAAGGGCGCTCGGGTGTGCCGAGAAGATCTATGGTCCCCGGAGCGCCATTCTGGCCGATCTGCTCGATAGCGATGCGATCATTCTTGACCATCTGAAAGCGAAGAAACAGGCAAAATACGAGAGGACTCGCGCCAGGCAGATTCGCGGCGCGGTCGCGCATCCGGCCGATGACCGCCCTACGTGGAACGTTCACGAAATCTCCGAGGGTCCTGTTTACCTTCGCTCCAAGTATTAAACGAAAGATCGGTCGCAACGGGGCACGCAGCCAGGCACGGTTGACATCTGCTGGCATTAGCCCTATACTAAGACATCTTAGTGAGATGGCTCGGTATGCCTAAGAACGATGCCTTGCAAGGTTCTCTCCCGCTGCTGGTTCTGAAGATACTGGACCGGCGCGGTCCGCTGCACGGGTACGGCATCACGGCGCACATCGAGTCGATCTCCGATCACTTGCGGGTGGAAGAGGGATCTCTTTATCCCGCGCTGCATCGGATGGAGGAAGCGGGCTGGATTCAGGCCCGCTGGGTGACCACGGAAAACAAGCGCCGGGCACGGGTCTACGACCTGACTGCGGCCGGCCGGAAACAGCTCGGCGACCAGGAACGCCAGTGGACTGCCGTCACGGCCGCTGTGGGCCGCGTACTGAAAGAAGCTTGAGGGGGCGTTATGTCATGGATCTCGCGGGTCGTGAATGCGTTTCGTCCACGCCGGGTCGATGCCGATTTGGAGGAGGAACTGCGCCTCCATGCGGAGCAACGTGCCGGCGACCTGATCCGGGAGGGTGTTCCCCGGGATGAAGCGGAACGGTTGGCCGAGCGGCGGCTCGGCAGTCGGCTCCGGATACGCGAGTCGAGCCATGATGTGAAATCCGCCGTGTGGTTGGAATCGCTCCTGCGAGACTTCCGGTTTGGTCTGCACATGCTCCTGCGCGACCGGACCTCCAGCGTGGCGGCCATCGCGTCTCTGGCGCTGGCTCTCGGCGCCTGCACGACGGCTTTCGCCCTGATCGATGCCCTGATTCTGCGGCCGCTCCCGGTGCCCGCGCCGCATAGACTGATCGACATCGTCCACGTGATGCCTGCGTTCTTCAGCCCGGCAAACACACCGCAAGAATCGGGATACTTCACCTATCCGGAATTCGAGCTATTTCGCCAGGTTGCGGGCAGGCATGCGGATCTGTTCGCCGATGGCGGACTGCGACCGGTATCGGTCGATGACTCCGGGGGCGCGGGCGGGAGCGTTTTCGCAGAATTGATCTCGGGACGCGGCTTCCAGATTCTGGGTGTTCAGCCCGCGCTGGGAAGGCTGATCCAGCCCGCGGACGATTCGCCGGAAGGGCACTCGGTGGCCGTGCTGAGCTACCCGTTTTGGAGGCAGAGATTCGGCGGCGACCCGGGAGCACTCGGGCACTGGGTGATGATGGGCCACAAGCGTTTTCAGATCGTGGGCGTAGCCGCTCCTTCGTTTAGCGGATTGCAGCCCGGGAACCTGACGGATCTCTGGCTGCCCCTATCAACCGCGGAGGACGCGCAGGTTCTCGCCCATCCCGAAAACTTGGGGGTCAGCATCTGGGGCCGTCTGCATCCGGATGCCACAGCTTCCCAGCTTCGCGGCCCCTTGCAGGCTGCGCTTACGAATTGGAGGCGCGAGCGCGCGCGTATCGATCCGCCGCGCAACCTGCACGGCGATCAACTGCGGCAGTTTACGGACGCACCGATGCACGTACGCGACGCGGCGCGCGGCGGCGACTCGCTCTTTCGCGTGCAGTTCCGGCGGCCGCTGGGAATTCTGGCACTCATCTGCGGGCTGCTGCTGCTGGTCGCCTGTTCGAACGTTACGAACTTGATGCTGGCGCGCGCTTCGGCGCGGCGGACGGAAATGGCCATCCGCATGTCTTTGGGTGCGGGTCGCGGGCGGCTCATCCAGCAGATGCTGATCGAGAGCGGACAACTGGCTGCATCGGCCGCGGCGCTGGCGATCCTGTTTGCCGTCTGGGCCGCTCCGGTAATCGTGGCCCGGCTGGGGACTACCGAATACCCGGCGTGGTTGGACGTGGCCGGTGATTCACGGACCTTCGCTTTTGCCGCAGGGCTGAGCCTGGTATCGGCGCTGATCGTGGGGACGCTACCGGCATTGCGAGCGTCGTCGGCGCCGGACGCCACCTTGAGAGCCGGTGGAGTGCAGCGGACCGGCGGCGTCGGACCACTGCGCTGGCTGCTGGCTGCCCAGGTCGGCTTCAGCGTGTCGGTGGTCTTTCTGTCCGGATTGCTTCTGTTATCCTTTCGCAAGCTGATCACCGTGGATCTGGGCTTTTCGCCGCGGAACGTGGTTTTGTTCGATCTCGCCGCGCGCGACCCGGCCAGCCACCGGCCCATTTCCGGCAGCCGGTTGCTCCAAGCGATCCGCCATCTTCCGGCTGTGGAATCTGCCAGCCTGTCGCAGCAACGGCCGATGGGCGGCGATATGGTGTGGATCATGGAGCCGGTGATCCGGTTCCCGGGACGGGCAAAAGAGACGGTACGTCCCGTGGAAGTACCCGTTTCGGCGGGATTCTGCGGTGCGTTGGGAATCCGATGGATCGCCGGGCAGGACTTCCAGCCGGAGGAGATCGCACCCACGTCCGCTGCGGTAATCGTGAACCAGGCGTTTGTCGACAAATTCTTAGCCGGGGGAAATCCGCTCGGCCAGACGTTCGAGAAGTTCGGCGACGAGCCCGATCCCATCCGCCAGCAGATCATTGGGGTGGTGGCGAATGCCCGTTATAACAATGTGCGGGAAACGGAGGGACCGGTGATCTACTCGCCCCTGCGCAATATCGCCGGGGCGACGTTGAACGTGCGCACCGCCTCGCGGCCCGCGTCACTGATCCCCTGGCTGCGCAAAAGTATCGAAGCCGCCGCCCCGGAGGTCCGGGTCGACGGAAGCATCCTGCTTTCCTCGCAAATCGATAACACCATGATCCGCGAGCGGCTGCTGGCGCTGCTGGCCGGATTCTTCTCGGCGGTGGCGCTGCTGCTTGCCGCGGTGGGAATTTACGGCGTCATGAATTACGGCGTCGTGCGGCGGACCCGCGAAATCGGAATCCGCGTCGCCCTCGGGGCGCCGGGTTCCGCGGTAGTGCGGCTGATCGTCTCGGGCGCGTCAGCACCCCTGTTGGCGGGCATCGCTTTCGGAATTGCTGGCGGCCTTGGTATGGCGCGCTACCTGGCGGCACAGTTATTCGGGGTCCAGCCGACTGACTTCTGGAGCCTGGCCGCGCCGCTCGCATCCATTGTGATGGCCGGCGCGGCTGGTGTGCTGCCGCCGGCCTGGCGTGCAGCGGCAGCGGACCCGCTGATCGCCTTGCGTCACGAATAGCCGTGGGCCGATTCAACCAGTTACGGCGTCGAATTGACCAGCGCGGAAACAGTGTTGGAGCCCGCCTTCGCCGCCACCAAGTCGCAGGCGCCAGCCGCGCCGTTTTCACCGGCCGTCAAAATGCAGCCTGCCGTCTCCACTGACGTCCCCCGCCGCCAGACTGGTGACGCGCGATCAGTTCATTCGCGGTTGGACCGCCTGTCGCAGCCTGGAATCTACCCGCCTTGAACTCTCCACCGCCGTCTGCTACACCGATGCTTGGAAAGGTCAGGAAGCAATGCGACGCTTCGGACATCAATTGGACGACCTGCAGGCCCGGCTGCTGGAAATGGGTGAACTGGTGGAAACAGCCATTCATGACGGCGTCGGCGCGCTGCTGCAAGGAGATGAGGCGCTCGCCCGCAGGGCAATCGAAATCGAAGTGCGCATCGATCGCATGGAACTAGCCATCGACGATTTCGCCGCCACCCTGTTCGCGCTAAATCAGCCAACCGCCTGCGACATGCGCCGGCTCGCCGCGACAATCAAGATCAACAACGATCTGGAGCGCATGAGCGACCTCGCCGCGCACATCGCCGAGCGTGCCCTATCCGTAATTCCGAAAGGCCCGCTGCCGTTCCTGGATATTCCACGGCTGGCGCAGATGACCGCGGCCATGGTTCACGACAGCCTGGATGCGCTGGTGCGGCACGACGCTGAGTTGGCCCGGCATGTGGTGCTCGCCGACGATGAAGTCGACCAACTCCGGGATACCCTGTATAGAGACCTGATCGGCTCCATGCAGCAGAACGCGGCGACCGTTTCCTGGGCCATCCACCTACTCTTCATCGTTTGGCACCTGGAACGAATTGCCGACCACGCCAACAACATCGGCGAAGATGTCCTGTACTACTTGCAGGGCGTGGATGTGCGCCACCATGCTTCCGTAAGCTGAGCCCGGATCAGCGCGCGCCCGTCACCAGGCGAATGATCTCGTAGCACAACCAAGCCACTAGCGCGGAGGCCGGAATCGTCAGAATCCAGGCCCAGACAATGTTAGTGGCCAAGCCCCAACGCACGGCTTTGAGCCGCTGGACCGAGCCCACTCCCGCGATGGCGCCGGCAATCACGTGCGTGGTGGAAACAGGCTGGTTCACCGTGGTGGCCACCAGGATCGAAATCGCCGCGCCCGTTTCAGCACAGAAGCCGCCGCGAGGCTTGAGCTTCGTCAGCCGGGTACCCATCGTGCGGACGATGCGCCATCCGCCGCTCATGGTGCCCAGGGCGATGGCGGCATGGGCGGACAAGATCACCCATAAGGGTACTCTAAAGGTCGCGAGGTAGCCGGACGTCACCAGGACGCTGGTGATGATCCCCATGGTTTTCTGTGCGTCATTGCGTCCATGCTCGAAGCTGAAGAAAGCGGCCGATACTAATTGCAGTCTGCGGAAGTACACGTCCATGTTGCGCGGGCTGGAGCGGCGGAATACCCAGTGGACCGCGATCATTAAGCCCCAGGCCAGCGCCATTCCCAGCAGAGGCGCCACAAAGATGGAGATGATCGTTTTGGTCCAACCGGCCCATAAAACGGCGTCAAACATGTGGCGCACGCTTCGCAGATGCGCCACGCGCGCGATAGCCGCGCCGGAATACCCGCCCATCAGCGCGTGCGATGAACTGGTGGGCAATCCCCAATACCAGGTCAGCAGGTCCCAGGCGATGGCGCCCAATACACCGCCCAGGATGACGTAAGGCGTCACGATTCGCAGGTCCACCATCCCCTTGCCCACGGTCTGCGCCACGCCGGTCCCGAAAACGAAGGCGGCTACAAAATTAAAGAACGCCGCCCAGATCACGGCCTGGCCCGGCGACAGCACGCGTGTAGAAACCACCGTGGCTATGGAATTGGCCGCGTCGTGAAATCCGTTGATGAAGTCGAACGCCAGCGAGATCGCGATAATGGTTATGGCCAACAGCAGGACGGGACTCATCTCAACTGTTTTTGATCACTACGGCCTGCAGTACGTCAGCCACATCCTCGCAGCGGTCGGTGGTGGCTTCCAGGAATTCGTATACCTCTTTCAGTTTCATCAATGCGATGGGATCTTTTTCCCTGTCGAAGAGTTCGGAGATCGCGTGCCGTACGACGCCATCGGCCACGTCCTCCAGGCGGTTGATCTCGATGCAATGCTCCGTTACCTGTTGCTTGTCGTTGAGGGCCTGAAAGCACTTCTGCAGGCTGACCGCACAATCGCAGATAAGCGCGCACAGTTGCACCATGTCCGGAGGGATGGGATTCAAGCGATACGCGAACATGCGATGTACGGCATCTTCAATGCCGTCCAGCACGTCGTCCAGGCGGGATGCCAGAGCGTGGATGTCTTCCGGATCGAGCGGTGTAATGAATGTCTGATTCAGGCGGGTGAAGGTGTCGTGGATGATCTCGTCGCCCTTGGCTTCCAGGCTCCGGATCTCCTCGCTTCCGCGCGCCATTGAGGAGTTGCCATTGCGCGCCGACTCGAGCAGCAGCCGGGAGGCTTCCACGATCAGTTTCACTTGGTTTACAAAGAGCGCGAAGAATTCTTCTTCGCGCGGCAGGAGTCTCAGCAGACCGCGCTTCTTGTGGACCATTAGAGAAATCGCAACGATTCGAAAGTCAATTATAAACGGATGCGTACATCCTATGAGATCGCGGCGATCCCGGTCAGCGCGCCCGGTTGACCGGCCATGATTTCGCGCACGCCGGGAATCGCCTGCGCTTGGCGCTGGTTCGATGGCTAACCTGCGGAGCGCTCTGATTATTGGTGCCTCAGGGCGGCCATTGGATCGACTCGCATGGCACGGCGCGCGGGGATGTAACAGGCGGCCACGGCCACGCCCAGAAGAATGAGGGCCACCACGCCAAACGTCAGCGGATCGGTTGCCGAGATGCCATAGAGCAGGCTGGCGATCAACCGCGTGAACAGCAATGCGCAGAGGATGCCGATGCCCAGGCCAACTACGGCAAGCTTCGCGCCTTGGCCCAGAATCAGCCGCAAAACATCGGGCTGCCTGGCCCCGAGGGCCATGCGTATCCCGATCTCCTGCGTACGCTGCGAGGCCGAATACGAAATCACGCCGAAGATTCCGACCGCGGCGAGCACTAGAGCCATTACGCTGAACGAACCCAGCAGAAAAGTGCGAAATCGTTCCCGCGAGATGGATTGGCCGAGCGCATCCGGAAAGGATCTGACATCCGTCACGGGAAGGTTCCTGTCGATGGCGCGAACCGCCTGGCGAATGGCGGCGGCCACGCTCGACGTGTTCAACGAGCTTCTGACCACGATCTCTCCGCCATAAAGAGGCGCTTGTGCGAAGGGTACGTACATCATCGGGCCGGGTTTTTGGCTGAGCGCCACATCCCGCACGTCGCCGACGATGCCGACGATTTCGCGTGCGACATTGCTGTTGGGCGGGAATCCGAATCTCATTTGCCTTCCGATCGGATCCTCGTCCGCAAAGTAACGGCGCGCCAGCGTTTCGCTGATGATCGCTACGTTGGGATTGGATGGCGAGTCCTGGTCCGAGAAGAACCGGCCGCGCAGCAGCGGAATTCGCATCACCCGAAAATAATCCGGACTCACGGTGGCGTAATCGGCCGTCGTAGATTTCCCGGGAGGGGGCGGCGGATTCCCCACGATGGTGAATGCGAAAGTGGCTTGCCCTTGCTGGTCCTCCGGCAGCGGAGCCGCCAGAGCGGAATTCTCAAAACCAGGCTGCGCGTGGATACGCGCCAGCAACTCGTTGCAGAACGCCGTCCATTGCCGCGGCGTCGAGTATTGAAATTGCGGAAGCGAAACCTCGGCTTCCGTAACATGATTCGGATCGAAGCCCGGATGGGCCGACGTGACCAGCGCAAAGCTGCGGATCAGGAGGCCCCCTGCAACCAGCAGTACCATGGCCAGGGAAATCTCCGCGATCGCCAGAAAACTCCGTAACCGCTGCCCGCCGCGCCGGCCGGTGCGCTCGCCGCCCTCTTTGAGGTTCGTCTGCAGGTTGGAAGGAGTGGAGAGGAGCGCGGGGGCCAGCCCGAACGCCAGTGCCGCGGCCAGCGACAACCCTAGCGCGAACCCCAGGACCGGGCTGGAAACATGAATCGCACTGATCCGGACTATCTCTGCCGGCAGGAAACGCTGGAGGCTCCAGACCGCGTATACCGCCAAAAGCACACCGGTAACCCCACCGAGTAACCCCAGCAGCGCGCTCTCGGTCAGCAGTTGCCGGACAATGCGGGCATGCGACGCCCCCAGCGCGATGCGGACGGCAATCTCCCTCGCGCGCGAAGTGGCCTGAGACAGAAGCAGGTTCGCAATATTGGCGCAGGCCATCAGCAGGAGCAGGCCGACCGCGCCCAGCAAAATAAGCAGCGCGGGTTTCAAGTTGCTAACCACTGCCTCACGGTAGGGCTGAATCCGGATCGTGAATCCGGAGTCTTCCGCGGGAAACTCCTGCGCGAGCCGTACGCCGAGGGTGTCCATCTCGCTCTGAGCTTTCGCCAGGGAAACGTCCGGCTTGAGCCGGCCGATCAAGCCCAACAGGCGCACGCCGGGCCGCGACGTCAGAGGTCCGAAGAGCGGGTCCTGCAGAACTGAAACCCACACGTCCTGCCGGGGGGCGCCGTCGGGATAACGAAAGCTCGCCGGCAGGATTCCGACCACCGTGAATGCGCGCATGTCCAGTTCGATCGATTGGCCCACGAGGCCCGGATTGGAGCCGAAGCGGCTACGCCAGAGATTCTCGCTGATAACGGCCACTGCCGCCGCGCCTGGTTTGCCGTCCGCGGGCAGCAACGTGCGGCCCGCCAGAGGCCTTACCTTCAGCAGAGTAAATAGCTCTGGTGTCACATCCGCGGTATTCACGGTGGATGGTTCGCCGTTACCGGTCAATGTGAGCTGATGAAATGTATTGCCCGCGATCTCGCTGAACACTTGGTTCTGGTCGCGGCACTTGCGGAAGTCCCTGTAAGAGATACCGGACAGCGCGTCCGGCCGTTTCAGGGGCACATTGAACATCAGTACGAGTTGATCGGGATCGGGATACGGAAAAGACCGCAATAGCACCGTATGCACAATGCTGAAAATCGCGGTGTTGGCGCCGATGCCCAGGGCCAGAGTCAATATGGCGACGGCGGTGAAACCGGACGACTCGCGCAACACCCGAACCCCGTGGCGTAAGTCCTGGACGGCATCTTGAATCCAGCTCACGCGGCGGGCTTCGCGGCACTGGTCTTTGATTTGGTTGACCGGCCCAAATTCCCGCAAAGCCGTGGCCCGGGCTTCAGCCTCCGTCACACCCGCCGCCAAGGCTTCATTCGTGAGTTGCTGGATATGGATCTCAATCTCGGATTCGAGTTCCGCATCGGCACGGGACCGATGGAACAACGAATGGACACGCCGTTTGATAATCCGAATCGTCCGCATAAGTCTCCCGGTTCAGGCGTTTTGGATAAGAAGGTGGACGGCGGAAGAGAGGCGGTTCCAACTCTTGAGTTCGCGCTCCAGTTGTTTCCGGCCTTCCGCGGTCAGGGCATAGACCTTCGCCGGACGCCCCAGATCCGACTCCTCCCAGTCCGCGCGGATCCAGCCCTGATTTTCGAGCCGGTGCAGCGCCGGATACAGGGATCCCTGGCCCACGGACAGCGTGTCGCCCGATAGCGTTTGTATCCGCTTCGCGATACCCCAACCATGCAGGGGCTTACGGGCGACGGTCTTGAGAATCAATAAATCGAGTGTTCCTTGCAGCAAGTCCGATGGTTTGGGCATAGGCGGTCGATACCATGATTATCGACAATATACCTCGACTATCGACAAGGAGTCAAGCGGCAGTCCTCCGCCCGCGCAGGGCGTGCTTGGAGGGTGGATCAATAGGTTACGAGGCTTGATCGTGGAAGATTCTCAGGACCAGTTCCAGGTCTGAGCGGAACAACTGTTGCTGCGCTGGCAGAGCCCCGCGGGGGATCAACTGCAGATAGGGAACCTCCTGCATCCACTTTCGTAATGGCTGCCCCTGGTCGGGAAGAAGCTTCCAGAGGTACTCGGCCAGGTCCGCCGCCTGTTCCTCCAGGCTGAGGCACAGCCAGGCATTGAACACCTCCTGGTGAGCCTTCAGCAGCACTTCGTCAGTCTCGCGGGCTTCCGGGGTTCCGGGTTCGTCACCGTGCGTGTACAAGCCGGTGCCGGCGTCACGAAAGGAGGCGACGTAGCTCAACCGGCCGAAAACCGACGGGATCTTGGATACGGCGGCCCTTACGAGTTCACTATATGGCAGGTCTCCCGAGGTCATCTGGCCCTCAACGGGCAGCCTGCGGCGTGCACTGCTGCTATTCCGATACGTCTGCACATCTTCACTCCAGGATCAGCGGGCGCCGAGACGCCCAAAGATCATATGAATTGATTGTGGTACAGGCTCCTGGAATACGCCATCCGTAATTATTCGGAGTTCCGGGTTCGCGAATACGCAGTGCGGGCCTTCTCGAATACACGCCGTTTGCAGGTTTCAGCGGTATGGGCCCCCGTAAATTTACGGATACCGCGCGCACGCCCAGGAGAGTTAAGAATTTGGAATGGCTGCTCTGCCCACCTTGCCATCAGGTGAAGACCGGAACGACTCCCGGCGATACCGGCTGGTGGTGGCCGACGATCACCAGGAAGTCCTGGAGGAGATCCGCGCTTTGCTGATTCCTGATTTCGAGCTCGTGGGCACGGTAAAGGACGGCGAAGAGCTGGTTGCGGCCGCGGCTAAGTTGCGGCCGGATGCTGTTGTTTGCGACATCTGGATGCCCGGGCCGAACGGAATCGAGTGTGGGGCGGAGATCCTACGAAACGGCTATTGCCACGCGGTCGTGGTGCTGACCATGTGCAGCGATGCGCCCGTGGTCCGGCACGCCTTGCGGCAGGGTATACAAGGCTATGTCTTGAAGGAGGACGCCGGCAACGAACTTATACCGGCGGTCCGTGCCGTGCTGGCCGGTGGCCGGTACCTTTCGTCCGGAGTGCTGGACAAAGGGCAGAGTGACACCCGATTATAATTTCTACGTAAATAACGGCCGGCCTCAAATTGCCTCGCTATAATCTTTCTATACAACCGTGGGTGAAGGCTATGCCCAGGACTAGCGTGTTACTGGCCGACGACCATGCGGTCGTCGCGGAAGGCTTGCAGGCCCTGTTGAAAGACACTTTCGACCTGGTCGGAGTGGTGCACGACGGGCGAGCCCTGCTCGAAGCCGCGGAGACACTGCGGCCCGACGTGATCGTGACCGACGTCTCCATGCCGCTCATGAACGGCCTGGAAGCCATCCGCCAGATCCGGGCGCGGCGGCCGGATGCCAAAGTGATCGTCCTCACCATGCACCGCGACACCCACCTGGCCGCGGAGGCATTTCGCGCCGGTGTTTCCGGCTATCTCCTCAAAGTCTCACCCGGTGAGGAACTCATCAACGCGATCCAGGAGGTCGCGCGCGGAAGATCCTACGTGACCACGCTGCTAGCCAAGGACCTGATCACCCTCCTGATCGAGGCTGGCGGGAATCCCCGCGAGGATGGCGGCGTCCTGACGCCGCGCCAGCGCGAGGTCCTGCAATTGGTGGCGGAAGGGCGCACCATGAAGGAAGTCGCCGCCATTCTGCATATCTCGCCGCGCACCGCCGAATCTCACAAATACGAGATCATGCAAGCATTGGGTGTGCAGACCACCGCAGAACTTGTGCAATACGCCATACGGCTGAAACTGATCGGAGAGTGACACCCTTGCGCCTGGGCCGGAAGAACGAAGCAGCACCGGGCTCTTCCGCCGGCAGCGACGTGCTCGGGCGGCTGCGGCGGATTCTGATCGTCTCGCTGGCCTTCCTGTGCCTGGCGCTGGTCGCGGCCGTGTGGTGGTACTACAAGGTGCAAAAGAACGAGACCGAGGCGGCGGCCTTGCGCGAGACGTTTGCGGTGGCCGCGGGCAAGGCCACGCAGGTGTCCGCATGGCGCCGCGAGCGAATCGGCGATGGGCAGGTGGTGATGTCACTGCCCGTGATGCGGACTGCGCGGCGCGCCCTGTCGTCGCGGGCCGTCGCTGAGGGCGATCGGGTGGAGATCCTGGACCTGATGCGCCGGCTGTCCGCGACGTTCCAGTACACGGACGTAACTCTAGCCGACCTGGACGGCAACGCGCGGGTGAGGCTGCACGAGGATCGCCCCGGCAGCGAAGAGTTTGATCAGGGCGCCCGCCGCAAGCTGGTGCGCCGGGCAGACCGGATCAACGACGTGGTTCTCTCGGATCTCACCGTGGAAACGCGCGCGCGGAAGCCGCTCATGTGTCTCACCGTTCCGGTGCATGGTTTGGGCGCCTTCATTCTGGATATCGATCCGTCGCTGTTTCTGTATCCCCACGTGGAGGCTTGGCCGGGTTCCAGCCGGACGGCCGAGTGCGAGTTGCTGCGCCTGGAGGGCAGCGAGGCTGTATCCCTCACCGGTGCGCGTCATCCGGGAGCGGCGAGCTTTTCCCGCCGGCCAAGAGTTCTGAAGCTACCGCCGGATGCGGTCCTGGAATCCGGGTGGTCGCTCAAGGGCGCGGATTATCGCGGCATTCCGTCGGTGGGCACCTTTCGCCGGATACCCGACTCGCCCTGGCTGTTGATCTGCAAGATGCAGATCGCAGAGGTGGACGCACCCATGCGGCGTCTGGGCTGGGAGATGGCGCTGATTACCCTGCTGATCGGGCTGGTCAGTGGCGCCGGCGCCTTACTCATTTGGAAGGGTCAACAGGCCCGGATCCACCGCGATCGGGAAGCCCGGTTTTACGCGGTGGCCAACGATACGCCCGCGTACCTCTGGATGGCCGGGTCCGGCGAAGAGGATTTCTTCATCAACCAGCCTTTGCAGGAATTCCTGGGTACCGACCGGCAGAGCCTGTCCGCTTCCTGGACCGATTATCTGCATCCGGACGACGCCAGCCGCGTGCGCGCGACCTATCTGCAGGCCTTGGCGGAAGCGCGCGGATACACCGACGAATTCAGGGTCCGCCGTTTCGACGGCGCATATCGAACGGTATCCGCGGAGGTCGTCCCGCGATTTTCACCCACGGGCCAGTTTCTGGGCTACGCGGGCGCCATGGTGGACATCACCGGCCGGCGGCGGGCCGAAGAACAATTGCAGGAGGCCAATGCCAAACTGCAATCCGAGCTGCTGGAGCGGATTCACAAAGAACGGGAGATCCAGACTCTGAGCGCGCGGCTGATGGGCGCACGCGAGGACGAGCGCAAACGCCTGGCGCGCGAGCTGCACGACGACCTCAACCAACAGATTGCGGCGGTGAGTATCGCGGTAGGCAATCTGAAGCGGCACATCCTGCCGGACCAGGCGGAAGCGCGCGATCAGAGTGACCGGATTCATCAGAAACTGGTGCAACTGGCCGATAGTGTCCGCCGCATGTCACACGAGCTGCATCCGGCGATCCTGGAGTACCAGGGTGTCCCCGCCGCGCTGCGGGCATTTTGCAACGAATTCGGGACGCTCACCCGCATTCATGTGTTCTTCCACGCGGACGGCGCCGTCGAAGACATTCCACCGGCTACCGCCCTGTGTGTCTTTCGCATCACCCAGGAAGCCTTGCAGAACGTGGCCAAGCATTCCGGCGCCGGTGCGGCGCAAGTGGAACTTCGTGCGGCGGAGGGATTCCTGTGGCTTACGGTCTCCGATAGGGGCGCCGGCATGGATACGGCCAGCGCGGAGACCAGGCCCGGTCTGGGTCTGCTGAGTATCAAAGAGCGGGCGCGGCTCGTGGGAGGCAGCGTCGAGATTCGAAGCGCGCCGGGTCAAGGCACCACCGTTACGGTGAAGATTCCCTTCGCGGCCAGGCAGTCGGCGGCAGGCGTCCCTTGAGGCCCGCCATAGCAAGGACGATGAGAGGGCTGTAAGGTGTTTCTTATCAGCGGGCGGCCTGAACCTGCTCACGGATGCGCCAGCCGGTGATGCGGGAAATTGTCGCCTTCCAGATCGACCTTGGCGGCCAGCAGATTGAGCAGGTCCTTGAGCGAGATCACGCCCACCAGACGGTCTCCCTCGGTGACCATCAGCCGGCTCAGGCCGGACGAGCTCATTTTGGAAAGCGCCTTCATGGCGTCGGCATCCGGCGCCACGGTGTTGTCGGGCGAACAGGGGCGAAGCACTTCCTGCACGCTATGCTGATTCCACTCGTCGCGCGGCAGGGCTTTCACCTGGTTGGTAGTAACACATCCTGCCAGTCTATCGGCGGCGTTCAGCACCGGGAACATCTTGTGGTGGTAGCGGTAGACGTAATCTTCCACCAGGTCCTGCAGCGAGATGTTGGAGGGCACCGCGATCGGGTGCGGGTTCATGAAGCGGCGGACGGGCTCCCCTTCCAGAGCCATGCGGGTCACCAGCTGCTGGTAGGACGACTGGGCGGCGCCGCGTACGAACATACCGATCAGGAAGTACCACATGGCGCCGATGAAATCGCCTTCGATCCATTGCCAGACGGCGAAAAGCATGAGCGCGATGCCGAACCCTCCGCCGATGGCGGCGGCGGTCCGAGTAGCCCTGCGCAGATCGCCTTTCCAGTGCCAGAGGGCGGAGCGCAGGACGCGGCCGCCATCCAAAGGGAAGGCAGGGATCAGGTTGAACGCGGCCAGAATGATGTTGATGAATCCGAGATAGCCGAGCACTCCGGTCACCGTGACGGGCCAGACACCGCGGGTGGCCAGGTACACCAGATAGAACGCCGCTCCGAGGAGCACGCTGGCGATAGGGCCGGCAATGGCCATCAGGAATTCGGTGCCCGCGTTGGGGGGTTCGCCGCCCATTTCCGCAACGCCGCCGAAGATGAAGAGGGTAATGCCCTTCATCGGCAGGCCGTGGCCGCGGGCCACCAGCGAATGGGAAAACTCATGTACCACGATGGAGGCGAACAGGCCGATGGCGCTGGCAATGCCCATCATCCAGTAGTCGCCGGTGGTCAGGCCCCGGTAATGGGCGGGAAAGTACGACAGGGCCAGTGTCCAGGCAATGAGCACGGCGATGATGAGCCAGCTAGCATCCACCCGCACCGCAAATCCGAACAAATTGAAGAGCGTAACGCGACGCCCAAACACAGTTTTTACTCCTCGCTTTCGATTTCTACGGTGCACGTCAACTACCGCCGTGTCACCAAATACAAGAGTGGCCGATGTTACAATAGCGTCCAAATGGCGGCGCGCCTCGAACCATCTCCCGGAGCGCACAGCCCGACTCTCGTGGACCTGCGCCAATTAGGCAGTGAAGATCTGAATCCGATGCTGGACGAGGAGATCGCGGCCTGGCGGGATCTGCTGGACTGGGACTTCCATAAGTCGGCCGACCTGGTGCGGCGGTTCGTGGATATGCGGTCCCTGAACGGCTACGCCCTGGTGGAAGACGGGGAGGCGGCGGGCTACGCCTACTACGTGCAGGAGGACCATAAAGGTCTGATCGGCGATCTGTTCGTGCGCGCGGCCCGGCGCAGCGCGGAGAACGAGAACCTGCTGCTCGAATCGGTGCTGGGAGCTTTGACTTCGGCGCCGCACGTGGCGCGAATCGAGTCGCAATTGATGATGACGCGTCCGCCTCCCCTGGCGGAGATGCCCTTAGCCCGGCATCTGCGCGGCTTCGAACGCAACTTCATGATGCTGGACCTGGAGCGGGCGGCGCTGGGGCCGTCGCGGCGCGTGCCAGGGGGCAACCGGGTGTATTTGGAGAGGTGGTCGGACCACTTTCATGAGCCGACCGCGCAACTCATCGCGGCAGCGTATGAAGGCCACGTAGACAGCCAGATCAACGACCAGTACCGCTCGATCGGCGGCGCGCGGCGGTTCCTGTTCAACATTGTGGAATACCCGGGCTGCGGGACGTTCTTCAAGCCGGCTTCGCTGGCGGCGTTCGAGCGGATCAGCGGACGGATCTGCGGCGTGTGCCTGGCCAGCCTGGTGATGCCATATTGCGGCCACATCACCCAGATCTGCACGGCGCCGGGGGTGCGCGGCGCGGGCGTGGGTTACGAGATGCTGCGGCAGTCGCTCGAATTGCTGCGGCAGGCGGGCTGCCGGAAGACCAGCCTGACGGTGACCGCCTGCAACCGGGAGGCAATCCGGCTTTACGAACAGGTCGGGTTCGAGACGATCCGCAAATTCTTTGCGTACGTTTGGGAAGGGTTCTGAGAGCGTATGCTCGACTGGCTCTTCTCCGATCCGCTGCCTGCCGGTTCGCCGGCGCCCGATTTCACGCTCTCCAAACCGGACGGCCGGTTAGTGACTCTATCCAAGCTGCGCGGCAAGAACGTGGTGTTGGTGTTCTATCCCGGCGATGACACGCCCACGTGCCGGAAGCAACTATGCGAGTTCCGCGACCAGTGGGAGGCGGCGCGCGAACGCAACGTGCAGGTCTTCGGCGTGAACCCGGCCGGCTCCGGCAGCCATCAGCGGTTTCAGGAGAAGTATCGATTCCCGTTTCCGCTGCTGGTGGATACCGGGCAAAAGGTCGCCGGGCTGTATCGCGCTAACGGCCTGTTCGTCAAGCGCACGGTCTACCTGATCGACCCCAAGGGGACCATTCGCTACGCCAGGCGTGGCAAGCCCGATCCCGGCGAAGTACTGGCCGCGGCCCAATAACAGGACTGCTGGTACCACGCTTTCCCACATTTGTAGCGGAAATCTGATGCGTTTCGCACCTCTCCTGCGCTACTGTATGTGGGGCAATACATCACCGCAGGGGACTTGGGTCACATGCCAACAGGATTCCGCCGTCTTACGATTCTCTTATTGTTGCCGGTCATCGGTCCGGCCGTCTTCGCGCAGTGCACCGGCAACCCGATTCCGGGAAGGTTTTTCGAATACTACATCGTGGCGCAAACCGGGAGTTGCAACGGCAACAACTTTACGTCGCTGGGCAGTTATCCGGCGATCAACGATCTGGGCCAGGTGGGATTCGTGGCGCAGACGTCCGCGCTGCCGGGCAGCGCCCTGTTCCTCGGAGACGGGCACAACCATCCGGCGGCCACACCGATCAATCCGGGCGAGATCGGCAGCAGCGAAATCTATGACCCCGCGGTGCAAGTCGGCTCCACCTATCCGGGGGCGGCTTTCTTTGTTTCCAAGGACAGCATTACGACCACGAGTCCGGCCACCACTTCGATCCGGGTCTGGAATACCGCGACCCCGGATTCGTTCCGGTACGCCGGGCGCGGCGGCAACGGCCAGACTTACGGCGCGGTATTCCCGTATCCGAGCGTGAACAAAAAGGGAGACGCGGCTTTCATCGCGCTGGACTCCAGGAATCCGCAGCTCAAGTACCTGGTGCAGAGCCTGGCGGCGGGCGGAACGCACAAGGCCGATGTCAGTGTCAGCGTGGGCGAGCCGATGATCGACGATGTGGGCGACGTATTGCTGTTCAACCCGGGATCGAATCCCGCGACCGATTTCCAGATTCTGCTGTACGCCAGCGGCCTGGCGCATTTCACGGTGATCGCCGATCATACGTACTTCGATTCGATCGATTCGGCGCCGGGCATTTCGCGCGATGGGAACGTGATCGCGTTCCAGGGGACTTTGAATGCCGCCGGCACTGCCGCATTAAGCATTAACGCAGGGCCGGGGATATTCGCCGCCTGGAAAGGTACGTCGTCCTGGATCATCACGCGGCTCACCGGCCTCATGGTGGAGACTCCCAATACCGGCGGCAACAATGACGGCTTTTGCGATCCGGGCGAGACCTGCCAGCCGGGGGCGGAACTCGGATTCGACGATGCGGGCAACCCGATCTACTTCACCCCGACGGGTTATGGAACCAGCACGCGCGTGGCGGTGACGAACCTGGGGCTGGGCGCGTCGGGAATCGCCAACGACAGCTTCGTGGTTTCTTTTGTCGGTACGCCTTCGCAAGCCAGCCGGGCTAACCCGGTGCTGAAGAACGGCACGCCCTTATTCTTCTCCGCGCAACAAGGACTCTGGACCGTGCGGGTGGACATCGAGAATTACCTGGCCGCGACGGTCATCACCTCGCACGCGCGCACCGCCATCCCGGTGGTACAGATCAACGACCGGATCGGGTCGAACGTGGTGACGGCCATCGGCGCGTACGACAGTGTGGCGAACGCGGCCGAAGACGAGACCGGAGCTGTCCGCACCATGCGGCGCGGCGATCACCGGGTGGCGTTCTGGGCATCCACTGCCAACGGCAACCAGGTCATCGTACGCGCCAACCACCTGGATTCGGATCAGGACGGACTCCTGGACCACTGGGAGACCACCGGCATCGATATGGACCAGGACGGCGTGGTGGATCTGGATCTGGCGTCGATGGGAGCGAACGTGAACTCCCGGGATGTCTTCCTGCAACTCGACTGGATCACGGACAACTCGGGACTGGCCTTCAGTTATCAGCCGGCTCCGGGAGTGATCAGCCCGGTATCCGGCCAGGGAACGGTGACGCCGTTCGTGAGCATGTTCGAGAACGCGCCGGCGCTCACCGGCACGATGTATGGCGTGCGGATCGACAACACGGCGCCGGCGTCGATTCCCAAGGGAATCGCGCTGCACATCGACGGCGGCAGCGGCAGCGACAAGAACGGCGGCCCGTTCTCACTCAACATGGGCGCTGGGCCGCTGGACGGCGGCGGAAAGATCGGGGCAAGCGGCAATAGTCACACGGGTTACGCAGAACTGCTGTACTTCAACAAGCCGAACGCGTTGACTATTCCCGGGGTGACGACGCGGGGGTTCCAGGATGTGAAAGACAACTACTTCGGATCGCAGGACAAGGATGGGCGGGAGCTCGCGTTCCACTTCGGCGTCTTCGGCGGTTACTTCGACGCTTACAAAGACAACGGCGGAGCCTATAGCTGGAAAGTGGCGGTTGCCGGACCGAACACCCTTACCTCGCAGAGCCCGCTGCCCCCGTTGCCGGTGGATGGCGGGCAGACCGGCTTCGGCCATGTCATTAAGATCACCGGCGGCAAGGGAGCCGGACAGTATCAGACCATCAACGACGAACTGAATTCGACCACTCTCCAGACGATCGGCAACTGGACCACCGTTCCGGATTCGACCAGCACCTTCAGCATTTTGTTAGGCAACCTGGGCAACTCAGAGGTGTTCTTCTGGCCCAGCCCGGACAACAATTCACTGCCGGGCAACGACTTCATGGTCGCGACCGGGCCCACGCAGGTCCCGCCGTACGCCAAGAACGTCACGCCCGCGGGACTCACGGGGACTCCATGCCTGCAATGGCGCGTAATGGCGCACGAACTCGGCCACACGCTGGGACTGCGGCACGGCGGTACCGATCACTACCAGTTCAAAGGCAACAACTATCTCAGCCTGATGAGCTATAGCTGGCAGAATGTCTGTAACACCGCGTCGGCCGTACAGAGCTACTCGGGCGCCAACGATCCCACCTTCGACGACTGGGCCAATCTGCAGCACAATTTTTCGGATGCCATGCTGCACCTGGGAAACACCTTAGGTTTGGCATTCGGCACGTTTCCGGAGGATCAGCAGTTCACCCCCGAGACCAGCTTTGCCGACTATGTGAATACCAACGGTCCGACGGATACGACTCCGCCGGTGGTAGCCATCAAATCGCCGGCGGCGAACGGAAAGGTGGGATTGACGCAGCCGCTGAAGGTGACGGTCACGGCTACGGACAACATCCAGGTGCAATCCGTCACGGTGTCTTTCGACGCGAACGGGAACGGGGCAATCGACCCGTCGGAACTGGTGATCGCCAAGTCTAGCGGGACTAATACCTATACCGCGAATTTCCCGGCACTTTCCGGACCGGCGGGGAGCCGGACCATCACGGCTTCAGCCGTGGATCCGATCGGGAACAGCGCGAGCGCCACGGAGAGTGTCAACGTAGTGCCGCTCAATCCGCTCCCTGGCTTGGTTTCACTGTCGCCCCCCAGCGCGACGCACGGCGGCAAAGCCTTTACCTTGACGGTGAACGGTTCGAACTTCGTCTCCGGATGCTCGGTCATGTGGAATGGCGCCGCGCGCACGACCACCTTCGTGAACAGCGGACAGGTGACGGCCAAAATCCAGGCCGCGGATATTGCGAATGCGGGCACGGCCAGCGTCACGGTGCGGAATCCGGCGCCGGGCGGCGGTACGTCCAATGCGCTGACCTTCACCATCAACTAGGCCGCCGCATGTGATAATAAGCGCCTATGAGACCAATGATGCTGTCGTTGTTGTTGACCGTGGCCGCATTCGGCCAGGAGCCCGGCCCGCCGCGGGAGCACCACATGCCGCCGCCGAAGAACCTGAAGATCTTGAAGCCGGAGCAGTTGATGCCGGCCATGCAGGGGTTCCGGGTGGCTTTGGGGGTACGCTGCGATTTCTGCCACGTGCAGGGCGATTTCGCCAGTGACGAGAAACCCACCAAGCAGATCGCACGCAAGATGCTGCTAATGACGCACGAGATCAACGGGAATTTTCCGGACGGCAAGATGCACGTGACCTGTTACACGTGCCATCGCGGCTCGGAAGAACCGGCCATGCACCCGCCGGAAGGCGAGCAGCCCGCGCATCCGTAGCCTCCCTATGCGAGCGGCGCAAAGAAGACGCCTTCGGCGACGATTTCGGCCGGACCTTTCAGGAACACATCACCATTCCAACGCAGATCGAGCGGCCCCGCGGGCGTGATCACCTGGGCGGGGCTGACAATCAGTCCGCGGCGGACGGCGGCGGCGAAAGCGCCGGTGGAGCCGGTGCCGGAGCTCATGGTTTCGCCAGCGCCACGCTCCCAGATGCGCACATCGAGGGTGTGGGGATCGCGGGGGCGCAGAAACGAGACGTTGGTGCGGTTGGGAAACTGCGGGTGGCGCTCGATCTCGGCGCCCATGGCGCGCCAGTCGAAATCGAAGTCATCCACGGGAACGGCGCATTGCGGATTGCCGACCCAAAGTAATGTGACATCACGCGGGCCGGTGGCCAGCGGCAGCAGGAAGCGTTCGGCGGTGAACTCGGGGCGTCCCATGTTCATGTCGAACAGGAAGACGTGCCCGCGGCGATCGAGCATGCGCAGGAGCTTGATCCCCGCGCCCGTGCCGACCCGCACGGTATCGCCGGGATGGCCCTGGGCGATGGCGAAGGCGGCGGCGCAGCGCGTACCGTTGCCGGATATTTCGGCCTCGCTGCCATCGGAATTGAACAGGCGGATGGCGATGTCATAGTCCGGACCAGGCGCGAGATCGACGAGCATCCAGCCATCGGCGCCGGCGCCGCTGTGGCGGTCGCAGATGGCGCGGGCGACGGCGGGCAGGTCTGCGGCGGGCGCCTCAGCGGTCTTCGTCAGCAGGAAGTCGTTCTTTGCGCCGTGGGCTTTGGTGAAGGGAACTGGTGTCATTGGCTAGCGGGGTCAGGCCGATACAGCAATGATAGATCTCCAGGACCGGGGCGCGGGGGACGGCGATGACCTTGACCAGTTCGTAGCGCGGTCCGCGCGCGCCGGCGCGGATGAGAGCGGTCTGCACGGGGTCACCGCCCTGGACGACGGCCCACTCCTCGTGCAGGAACAGATCCGGCCGCGCGACGGCGGCGGGCCATTGCGGCCAATTGTCCCAGGTGAGGGTGTCGCGCAGGGGGATGCCGGCGGCGCGGAAGATGCCGGTGATGTCGCCGAAGGTGGTGATGATGCCGGAGCCGCGGTGGTAGCGAGGCGCCAGGTATTGGGCGGCGGCCTGAGTCCAGGCGCGGCGGGCGTCGGAGTTGACTTGCGATTCCTTCCAGGTGATCCAGGCGTCCGGCCGCGGTTGGAAGAGCCAGGGCGCGGCGGCGGCCAGGACGATCGAAGTGGCCGCGATACGAGCGTAGCGCGCGGGCACCCGGGCGGCGAGCATGGCGGCGCCGAAGGCCAGCGCCGGAAACAGGGCCAGGCCGTAGCGCGAGTTGTAATAACTGTTGGGCCACAGATCCGGGAGAAAGATGGGCGTGCTGCCGGAGGAATGCATGCTCCAGACGTAGAAGACGCCGGGCAATAGAAGCAGGATCGCGGGCCAGCGCGCGGGACGGCGCAGCAGCGAAAGGGCCAGACCGGCGGCGCCGATCCAGAGCAGCGGAACACCGGCGCACCAGCGCGCAGCGCTGCGGAAATACAGCCAGGCTTTGGCCCAGTTGTGGATCCCCGGATAATACTGGCCGGCCTGAATGCCTTTGGCGGAATAGGGTCCGTTGTAGAAGTCGAGCACGTTCGAGCAGCACCACCAGTTATGTCCCAACCAATAGAGCGGGCCGAGGGAGGCGATTACGGCGAAGAGCGCGGCCTTGGCGATACGCGCGCGGCGGGCAGTCGCCAGGATGAACAGGCAGACGAATGGAATCAGGAACCAGCCGTCGTAGCGCGTCAGGGTGCCGCATAAAGCAGCGACGCCCGCGGCGCAGACCGAAGCCCAGGAATGGGTGTCGCGGAAGCGCACGGCGCAGTAGACCACCGCCAGCAGACAGGCCATGAACAGCGGCTCGGTCATGGCGGTGGACTGTAGATAGAGCACGTTCGGATTGGTGGCGAATACGCCGGCGGCGGCGATAGCAGCCGGGCGGCTGCCGCTGACGCGCAGGGCGGCGGCATAGAGGAACGCCGCGGCCAGGACGAAGCTCGCGCCAGAGACGATGGAGGCAGCCAGTCCGCTGTGCCACAGCGCGTCATTGCGCGCGAACAGCATGAAGAGGACGTGCGGCAGGGGCAGCCACACGGAGCCGATCTGGTCGTAGCCGGGCGTGCGCGAGTCCAGGATACGGCGCGCGATGTTCAGGTGCGCTTCGGCATCGCCGTAGTATGCCAGCCAACCGTGCCGATAGAAGAACCAGACCCAGGCGGCGCTCCAGAGACCCAGCAGCGCGACTACCGCCGCGGACTCAGAAATCCGTGCATGCCTTGAATTCGCGATACCGGTCCTCGACTTCATCCATGGTCAGGGTGCGGAAGCGGTCCACGCCGAATTTCTCGCAGCAGAAGCTGCCCATCACGGAACCGTAGATCACGGCGCGGCGGAGGTCCTCGATACCGGCCCCGGCACGCTGGCGCGCGAGATAGCCGATGAAGCCGCCGGCGAAGCAATCGCCCGCACCGGTGGGGTCGAAGACGTCTTCGAGGAGGTAGCCGGGGGCGATGAAGTGTCCGGTGTGGTGGAAGAGGATGGCGCCGTATTCGCCGCGCTTGATGACGAGGATGGACGGCCCCATCTGGAGGATTTTGGCGGCGGCGCGGCGGAGGTTGTGTTCGCCGGAGAGCATGCGCGCTTCGCTATCGTTGATGAGGAGAAAATCCCATTCGCGGATGGTCTGCAGTAACTGCGCGCGATAGTCATTGATCCAGTAATTCATGGTGTCACCGCCGGTGAGATGGAGACCGTTCATCTGCGCGCGGACGTGAC
>DATJYO010000075.1:0-124121 GCA_035499555.1 Bryobacteraceae bacterium | reverse complement strand
TTATCAATTAGTCCGCCGCATTGGCACGAGTATATCGGGCACTGTCTACCTGGCAAGAAGTGAAACTCGCGAACTAGCTATTCGGCAGTTCGAGTCCGGAGCCGATCACGATAGTGCTGCTTGGCGCGACGAGAGGACCGCGTTTCTACAAGCCGGAAATCAGGAAGTTGCTTTGCGCAGTCCGCGCATTGTCCCGGTCTTCGAGGTCATTGACGAGGCGGGAGAAGCGTTCGTGGTCATGGAGTATGTGCCCGAATCCACGCTCGCAACCGCGTTACAGGGTGGCCGACGTTTTACGCCCGAAGAAACTGATGCCATTCTCGTGCAGATCGCGGCAGCGCTGGACTTCGCGCACGGGCGCGGCGTGGTGCATGGCGATCTGAGGCCTGCGGATGTGTTTCTATCCCATAAGGGCGCACTGGTCTCAGACTTCGCGATTTCACCTCGGGCGCGCCGGACTGCTATGCCTGTCCCGCACGGGTCGGTTCACGAATATCTTTCCCCGGAGCACCTGCGCGACTCGGCCGCGATCGGACCCCGTTCAGATCAATATTCACTGGCCGTGATCGCCTACCAGATGTACACCGGCCGGTCGCCTTACGGCGATAACGTCGCAGACCTGTCGGAGGCGATCCTGACCACACCGGTCGTGCCGCCATCGCAGGTATACCGGCAACTTCCATCGAGTCTTGATGCACCGTTGCTGAAAGCATTGAGCAGGGATCCCAGCCAGCGTTACGGTTCATGCGGCGAGTTGGTAGCAGCGTTAGGGGCTTCCCTCATCACCCGTCCTGAAGCCGAGGGGCGGCAGGTCTCAAAACTCGTATACATCCTAGCGCCGGCGCTCGTGCTGTTGCTGTTGGCGTTAATGTGGTTTTCGCGCAGCAAACGTCCGGCGGTCGTAGCGAAGCCGCCGCTCGTTGCGGTCAAACCTCCGGCACCGAGCCCTACGCCCCAGCCATCGATACCGGTTAGGAAGTCCACTAAGCCGGAAGCCCCGGCCAGTGCGAAGACGGCGGGGAAACAGCCGCGTCTCGAAGACTCCAGGGTGACACCGCCCGCCGCGCCCAGGCCGACACCAGCGCGCGCATCTACGGTCGACAACGCGGCGCCAGCCGTCGCAGCTATTGTTAACCCGCATTTTTCCATAGACGTGCTGTCGCGCGGTACGCACCGGATTGAAAATGGCTCCAGCTTTCCCTTGCTGGATCCGCAGTTGGGGGAGTTGGGCCAAGGCGATCTGGCAGCACTGATTAGTTTCGAGGGCCGGCATCCGCCTCGAGGCTTGCGGCTGGAGTGGACCCTGGACGGCGTGATCGCCGATTCCAAGGTCGTGGTGCTGAACCCTGAGAATGGCGCCGGGCAAGCCATGGTGGCTTACGGCAATGAACCCTCTGCCGGCACGTACCGGGTTACCCTGAAGCTGAAGAACCACGAGGTCCAGAGTTTCACGTTTCGAATTACGCAATAGCGGTTTTATGTCTTTTCTGCACTATCATGTGAGGCCGTCTCTGATGAAGGTTCCCTTAGCCGTGATCATTCTGGTTGGCATATGGCCTTGCGCGGTCTGGTCCCAATCGCCGAGTACACCGGCGTCCGAGCAGCCGGGCGCTACCTCGACGGCTCCGACCGTACCCGCCGCGGCGCCCTCCCCTAACGCAACACAAGAGGTCGAGCAAGGCGACCGTTTTGCCGGACTCTGGGATGAATCCGAGAGTCTCCGCGCGGCCTACGAGAAGGTGCATGCAGACAATATGGCGCAGGTCGATCGACTGTTGAAGACCAGGGTTTGCCAGGACAAACGGGTCAACGGTTTGGTCGATCGCACGGTAGATGCCATGAATACCTACCTGGCCGCTGCCAAGAAGTACTACGAGGTGTGGGGAGATGCAGAGCAAAAGCGTGTAGAAGAGCAGCAGAAGACCCTGGCGAACATGGTTGTAGATCAGGAGCGCACCGCCAATATTCTGGACGAAGAAAAGAAGAACCGCGAAACACTGGAGCGGAAGGAAGCCGATCTGGAGCAGAGTAAGCGCACCGAGGAGATCCGGAAGGACATAGACGATCTTAAACAAGAGATCATCGACAGCCAGGACCGGCTCAACAAGGCACAGCAGGCGTTCGACTCCATCACTGTACAGATCACCAATATGAAGGCGTCCATTACGGCGCGTTTGATCGGAATCCGTCAGAACTCAGCTCGCCTGGATACCTTCGGCCTGGACCAGACAGCAGTCTATGAAGACAAGCGAAAAGTCGCTCACGAGATCTGCAATACCAAGCAGCCTGGCGCCTTGCGCACCCCACTGTCCAAGCCCAATGCCAAGCCGTAGGCGGCCAATCATATGCGCGTTTTCTACAGTATCGCTCTGATTCAATTGGCGTGGCTGTCTCCCTGTCGAGCCCAGCGCGTAGAGGTGATACCGGACATCGCCGTCGCCGAGGCGGAGTACCGTGATGCGAATGAGGCGTGTCTGCAAAACGATCCCAGTTTGGAGCGCGACCTATTCACGGCCGACACCGAACAGGTGCGCCACCGTATCCATCGGGCCGCCGCCTTGCGCGATGACGCGATGGCCAAAAAAGAAGTGTACCTGAAGGCCGTGATCGCTCGTTTGGAGAACTTGCGGACGCGGCTGAACCCGGGCGTAGGCGGCGCGATACCCACCGCGGCGCTGAAGAAATCGCTTGAGGTCCAGCAGGCGCACACGCTCGACGAGCAGGCCGAGGTAGAGGCACAGTTGCGGGATTTGCCGGACGATGACGAGTATTTGCTCGTACGACGGGCGCTGAACGAGGAACGGTCCAATCTGATCACTGTGCAGAACAACATTGCCCAGCGCATCCGATCGCTCGAGAATCTCGACAAGGCGCAGCAGGCCGTCCAAAGCGCCTCCGCGGGCGGCGGCGATTCGCTGTCCAAGAAGCTGGACGAGGTTGTCAAGCTTTGGGAGGAGGAACGTGACGGTGCCGCTCGCCAGCGGCAACATTGGGCGCAGCTATATGTGGCGATGGAGCAGGCCATCGACAAGAAGGATAAGGTCCCCGTCCGGGGAAAGGGATCCAAGAAACCGTCTGGAAAGGCCAGGCTCGAGCCGGACAACAAACCGCGTGGCGCCCGGACGGGCGGTTTTGACGGCACTTGGACTTACCACAGCCAGCCTGGCGCCTGGACCGGTTATGAGGAACCGGCGCACGTGACCTTGAACTTGCGCCAGGAAAGTAATACCCTGCGCGGAACATATACGGCGCGCCTGGCCGTGCGCACCGGCTATCATGACGTACTATTGGTGCTGGCCGGGCCGTGCCAGCGGGGTAACGCCGTTCGGCTGCACTGGACCTCGCAAGAGCCGGCGGCGGAAGGCGAAATGGATTTGAAACTGGGTGGCGACGGCCGCTTGCTTGTTGAGCGCTCCCAATCCAGCGATGCGTACATTCCGCGCGGTATGGAGGTGTTGCTGCCGCAGTAGTCGTTTGGAAACTCATGTCGCCATCGAGTCCCGTGCGCCAGCTTTCAACTGCAGAGGAGGATATTCTCGCGCTCGAACGCGCGCTGCGCTGGCAGGCGACACCGCGTCCGCCATGGGACAGCCTGGCCGGGAGCCTGGCTCTCCACCTGGCTGCTGCCGTGATTCTCGTTCTCGCCTTGCCCTCGGTTGCCGAGGAAAGAGCCGCAACCGATCCCGAAGCCGTCGTGCAACGCTTCATACCCCTGGTCCTTGCCACCCCAACGCCTCCCAAACCCGCACCTGTACAATCTCCGGGAGGCCGAAACACTGCGCCAGTCGATTCGGCGGGTAGCGCGGCATCCAACGTGAAGGTCAACCTCAGTTCGATCCAATTGTCGTTCGCCCTGGACGTGCGCAATCAGTTGCCGGCCGTCGTCGAGAGCCAGCACGGCATGCTGGCGCTTCTGGACAAAGAAGATCTTGGTGTAGCGCGCTACCTGATGCAACCACCGGGTTGGAAGCCGCGCCCCACAATCACGGACGTCAGCCGCCGCCTGCGGTTCCGGATGGAACCGGCGCGCAAGTGGCCGGTGTTTCGCGATGCAGCCGAACGCTACGGCGTCGATATCGATCGATTCGTAGGTTGCGCGGTTTTTGACGCAGCTTTCGCCAGATGCCTGAAAGCCGCGATTAGCCGCCATCTGGGACCGGAGGCCATGGGACAGGTTGCCTCGGTTCAACTGGCTTTCGCCGCTGACCACCCGTGTGGAATCGAGGTGTTGGATGTCTCCCTTGCCGGCACACGTGCGTCCAAACGATGAGCATGGCGCCACGGCCGGGTTTCTGATCATTCTGCTTTCGTTGCCGGTATTGGCCGCTTCGGGCACCGAAGTACCACCTGTGCCCCCGGACTTTGACGACAGCGCGATTATAAAGGCGACCGAGGCCTTGGCCAGAGCCTGGGCGGAATGGAAGATCGCGGATGCGGGGCTGGAGCTGAGATTTCTTCGGGAACGGCCCCAGGAAGCCCGGGTGGATGTAGAGCGAGCGTGGGAAGGATATTTAGGTGTCCTGGACAAGCGCCACGCGTACAGTGAAGCTGTTTCCGCGTACATTGATCGCTGCCGCGCCGAACCGCGTCCGCGACAAACCATAGTTACGATTGGAGCGGTCTTTGAGGATCACGTCCAGTTGCTGGGATTCAACCTGAGCTTGCTGGAAGCCCGGCTGGGCGCTTTGCGTGACGCGCCACAATGGATAGCCATTCGCCGCAGCCTGAGAGACGAAACGGCAGAGGTTTTTAGCCTGCAGTCCAAACGCCGGTCCGAAGTGCCGCTGGAGTTGTCGCTGCACCACACCCAACCAGCCGTTCTGATCTCCTCGCTGCTTTACAGTGATTCGGAACGCCAGGTCGCCGATAGGCTGCGCGGCTTATGGACGAAATATTACCAGGCGCTGTCGGATGCTGTCGAGCCAGGGCGCCCGGCAAAGCCACTGCGTGTCACGCCGCCGCCGGGTAAGTGAGGGGTCCGTCTTCGTCATCAGGTTATTTGTTATCCAGCTGGAAGAAATCTGTTACCCGGCGGCCTTCTGAATCCGCCTGAACCACGAACTCCAACTGTAGACGGCGATATTGGCCGGGCACCTCGCCGGCAGCTTCACCGTTGCGGTCAGAAGTAACCACAGTGCGCGTGAGTTCCTGGCGGTCCCGACGCAAAACGAAGGCTACGGTGGCGGAGGGCACCGGCCGGCCGGCCCCGTCCTCCACGCGGATGCGCAGAGCCCGGGAATCCGAGATGCCGTCCAGCCCGCGCGGCACACGAATCAAGCTCAGCACCCGTTCGCGGTCCTGAGCGCCCATAGTCCCTATATTCATTTGGTGAATTACGGTATTCGCAAAGTCCCGCCCCACATTGGCCATGACTCGAATGTCTACCGGACCGTCGCCCACCGGGCGCTCGCGGGGCGCCCCCGCGATACCGGATTCGTCGGTAAGTGTCTGGGCGGAAGGGCCTTGGCCGGCAAACAGGATGGTCGGGCCTTTATCGGGACCCGTAAAAACCACTAATGCGTTGGCCACCGGGCTACCCTTCGCGTCGAGTACGCGAACCACCGAGGCCGCTCCCAGGTGCTGCGCCGCATTGTTGTTTGCGCTCTCGCCTCGCAGCACTTCGATGCTAAGCGAAGCGGCGGGAGTTGCCACGGCCAGTGCGAGGCAGATTCCCCAGAAGGGACAACTCCTCCGGAAACCCGATGGGGGCTCAGAATTTGATCTTGGTCCAGCCCTCATCTTTCACTTCGATTTCCTGTGTCAACGTCTTACCGTCAGCTTCGATCGCCAATTTGTAAACACCTTCCTTCAGCCTCAACCGGCAAGGCGTCAGGTTGGCGGTCTTCTGACCGTTCACGAATACCGGCTGACCCGCCACGGCGGATTCAACCGTTACAAAGCCCGCCTTTTCGACCAGCGGGACGTTCACGGGGGCCGGCTTCTTGCCTTTATCTATGTTGAACACCCCGAGCGCAACCCGATATCCAGCAGGGGCTGCACGCCACGTATGCCGACCCGGCGCCAGCGCAATCTGGCAGGGGGTGGTGCACTTCAGATCATCCCGATCATCAAAAGCGACGACGACCCCGGGTGGGCCGCCGGCAACCGGGACTACCACCTCGCCGGGAGCGTGGGGAAGATCGCCTTGAGAACGGGTAGGTTCAGGACTTGGCGTCGGCGGCAGATTCTCGGGAATGCTGGCCGTCGCAACCGGCTTGGCGGCGGGCTGCACGACCGCGGTGGGCATGGCCGGGGCTGCCGGATTAGTACCGGGTTCGGCCGAAGGTAGTGTGGCGGGTGGCGGCGCTTGGTCCCGCTTGTAGAGATCGTAGACCCGGTCAGTGGAGAGCAGAGGGAGATTGGTGGAGGACCCCGTCAGTTCATCGTCAGGCACATGCGGAATGGTGGTCTTGTCCGGGATGAGCGGCGGGTCAGGGGTGGCCGCCAATTCCATTTGGCGGGACGTCAACGAGCCCACCAGTGCACGCATGCGGGTTGGCGTGTCTTCGTTGGATACGCCACGGGAACCACTGGGAGCAGCGGCAGCCCGAGCGGCATCCTGGGAGACTGCGCCCAGTTCTTTCAGCATTGCCACGATCCTGTCAGCCATGTCCCCCGTGGCCAGCACGTGCATCCGGGAGAGGATGGCTGCAGCCAGATCGACCCTATCGGCCATCAGGTAGCCGGTGGCCGCCAGCATGCCCACGTCCAGCCTGCCCAGGCTGTTTTCCCAAGCCGTGGCATAATGCTGGGCAGCGGACTCATACTCTTTCTTGTCCCACAGTTCGTCGGCGCTGATCCGCTGCTCGTCGAAGTTTGCCTCCCGCCGAGCCAATTCAGCGGCCTCCGCCAGATGTTGACGCCGGTCCGGCGGGCCGAGACCAGCAGCCGTTTCGAGCGCCTTCAGGCTCTCGGGGAACTTGTGCACCTCGGCGTATAGAACGCCCGCCATGGCTGGTGCCTCCCACCGTGTGTTGTACTTCCGGATGAGGAGCTTAAGATCGTCTAGTGCCGCGATAGGGTCTTTGGCTTTTCGAAGGGCCTGAATGAACTGTATATCGAATTCCCGGGCCTGCTTGCCGGTAGGACTGCCCTCGAGTGCGGCGATCGTCTGCAGGCGTTCGATTTCGGACTCGGCCAGCTTGGCCACCTCGGGAGACTGTGTCTGCTGTTGAGCCTCACGCTGAAAGCCGAGGGCGTCCTCCCAACGGTAATCGCGGGCGCAGACAATCCCCAGATCGTAGAGAGTCTTGGGCATCGGTTCACGGTGGAGCGAGATCAGGAATAGGCGAATGGCGCGGTCGAAAGGCCGGGCGCCGGCCGCCTGGTACCCCGCCTGAAACGCCGCTATAGCGGCCTCGTGCCGGCCTTGTTCGCCTCCGTAATTTGCCAAAGGATCCTTGACGGCATTGGGGTCTTCCGCGGCTTTGTCCGTGCGAAGCTTCGGCAAATTCAGCTCATGTGGTTGGGCCCACATCGCCGGCAAGGACGCCATGAGGATCAACGCCAGAATTGTTTTGAACATTACGACATCTCCAATGTTCGATCACCGGAACGTGACGCGGCGCGACCGCCCATCGATCGAAGCGTCCTCGTCACACTCCGCCTCCGCCAGTTGGTTGTCCTTATAGGTGTATTTGATCTTGGATGTTTTTCCGCGGAACGAAATCGTTTCCGAAACCAGCCGCTCGCCGGAATAATTGAGCGTGCGCCGATAGCCTTGCCCCCCGCGTTCAGAGATCTCGATGAGACGAAGGCCATCCCATTGGAAATCCAGGATGAACGGCGGCTTCCCGGATTCAGCCAGCAGAGTGGCCGAATTGACGCGTCCCCGATCGTCATAGCCTGCCAAGAAGCGGTATATGCCCTTCCATACGAAGGGATGAAAATACATGTTACCGGCGACGATGGTGGCGACGCGTCTGTCCGTCAGGCGCTCAATCATGAACGGATCGACCGTCGGGTAATTCAGGAGCGCGACATAGGCGCCACTTCCCTCGGCTGCGGTACCGTTGACGGTAAATCGGGGCGCCGCGGGAGTATCCTTGTCCGCGAAGGGTGTTTCCGCGATACGCCGGACGATCCCGGTGTCCTTGAAATAATCGAAATAGAGGCTGAAATCACGCGCTCCCGCCTCCTCGTCCTGCGTTGTGACCTGGGCCAACTGGTTACCGTTCCAACGAAACGAGGTTCTCTCCTTGTGCGAGCCTTTGATGTCGACAATCTGCACGTTCGGCATGAGACTGATGGGGCAATAGAACAGTCCCGGAGGGGACTTATAGCCGCTATACCAATTCGGACGGCCAGCGGACGCGGCGGGCTCTGCCTCCAAAAATCGCTGGTAGCCATAGACTTTGGCAAGTTCCTTTTCGTCCCCCCCGGAGTTCTGCGACAACTGGATATAACTTTCGTATTGCTGCCGGGCTAAATCGCGATTCCGCATAATCGCGTTGTTTGAAGCGGCATGCAGCAGGAAGTATAGATCGGTGGGATCGAGCGCGACGCCCGCTTGCGCGCTGTCTCTTGCCCGCGGATAATCCCCCTCGTTTTCGAACTTCGCTACTTCTGATTTCCGCTTCTCCCGCTCGAGGCTGAGCTCCGAAGAGATCTTGCCGCGCAACGCCTCCCCGAGATTGACGTCCTCGTCGGCAGAAACCAGCTTGGCGTACTGGTCCAGAACATTCCGCGCCTCCAACAACTTGCCTTGCGCTTCCAATAACAGAGCGCGCGTATACAAGATCCGGTATGATTTCCGGTCCAGAGCCTCGCATTGCTTGATCTCCTCCTCCGCATCTTTCCATCTTTTGTTGTCTATGTAGGTCTTTGCGGACGCCAGGTACCTGGTAATACGCATCTGGCGCGGATCCTTCGGATCGAACGGCTTTGGCTTGGGAGTCTCGCGCTCTTCCGTACTGCTCACTTCGTCGATCTTATCGTTGATCTCCTTATCTCCCGGGTTGCGGAGGTGAGCCAGTTTAAACTCGGCCAAGGCCAGCGTATATTGTTTTGCCTCATAGCGCCGTTGGCCTTCGTTGCGGTGCTGTCGGGTGCTTTCAAGTACCGCATTCTCACGCATCTTGCGCATTGCTTCGAAGGAGTTGTCATAGCGGCGGAACTCGCCGTATTTGTCCAGAAAGGCGTCCCACAACCTGCCGGCGTAGAAGGCTTTCAGTATCGCCATCCGTTGATCGAGCCACGCTTTGTTAGCCAGCAATACGTCCCGGGCCGCTTTCTGTTGCGCATCACCGGGCCAGGCTTTTTGGGAGATCTGGACGTAACGCAAGCCATTTTCGAGGTCACGGTAATGCGCGAGTCCCGCGTTTAAACGCTGCTCTGCCGTCTCCATCTGGGATAGGATAAGCCCCTTAAGCTTGGCCTCGGCCGGACCCGTAACAAAGCCGGCCGCGCCGATCACGAGAGACATGCGCTCATTGAAAGCGGCTTCGTCGTCCGCTTCCCCGACTCCGCGGAAGTTCCCCTCGTCGGCCAGGAAATCGACAACCGCCTCATTGCGATCTTCCCCCGGCAGCATTGCGAATACATCTTCGGTCTTCACCGCCGTCATGTCTTTAGCCTTGGCGTCCTGTTGAACGGCAAACGTCGCCGCCGACCAGAGTTCTGCGTACGATGCGGCAACCTTTAGGGCAGCACCGTCAGGCGCTATCGGCTCCCATTTGCCGCCCTCTTTCCGAACCAGGTAGCCAGCTTCATGCCGCCGGAGAATGCCGGCGCGCAGGACTTCCACGGCAACCATCTTCTTGTACTCGGCGGGCTGGATGTTCCGCGATACACCGGAACCCGTGCGGACCTTGCTCTTCCCGTTGATGGCGATCTTCTCCACCTCCAGGACCTGCCACAAGCCTTGGCCGTTGCGGGTAACCAGGATCGCCTGGCCGGCCCCGGCTGGCACGACCGTGCTACCGAGAGCCCACAGGATGACGCCAAGCCGAAGCGATTGATATTTCATCTGAGTTGCCCGTTTCGCAGCACTTCCACAGTCTAAGATGATGCCTCATTTCTAACGAATCTGTAAACAGATTTCGCGCGGCAACACGTCCGAAGCGATGCGATCCAGTTCGCCAAGCCATTTAGGATCAATGGCTTCAAGTGCGGTTGGCCGGCTTTCGGGGATTTGCCCTAGGCGGCGGATCTGTTGCCCGCGCGGTGCGGTCGGACGCGGGAGGAGGACGCGTGGCTTTCCGGGATGACTTCGCGGGTATTTCGCGAGATACTGTTTGGTGCTCTCCCTATTAACAGGGGCAGCCAGGAGACAGCTTGGATATGTCGGTAAATCTTAAGTCTTTGATCGGGAAGCTAAACGACACCACCCGTAACGCGCTGGAAGCCGCCGCGGGGCTATGCGTTTCGCGTACCCACTACGACACCGAGGTCGAGCACTATCTCGTCAAGTTGCTGGATTCCACCGGCACGGACCTGGCCGCCATCCTCAAGCACTTCGAGGTCAACAAGTCAAACCTTGCCCGCGAGTTGACCCGTAGCTTGGACCGCCTGAAGACCGGGAACGCGCGGAATCCCGCCTTTAGCCCGACGCTTCTCAAGATGCTGACCGAAGCCTGGACCCTGGGATCCATCGACTATGGTGGCAGCCGGATTCGTTCCGGCTACACGATTGTGGCATTGGCCGCCGACGAAGACCTGGCGCGGATGATGCGAGACGTCAGCCGCGAGTTTCAGAGGATCAATGCCGATGCCCTGCGCAAGGATTTTGCGCAAATCACCGCAACCTCAGCGGAGTCGATATTAGCTGAGGCCGCCGCCGAAGCGGGATCTGCGCCCCGTCCCGCGGGGACCGGCAAGACGCCCAATCTGGATCAGTACACCATCGACCTGACCGGCAACGCCCGAGCCGGTAAGATCGATCCGGTATTGGCGCGCGATTTTGAAATCCGGCAAGTCGTGGATATACTCACGCGGCGGCGCCAGAACAACCCCATCCTGGTAGGTGAAGCGGGAGTGGGCAAGACTGCCGTGGTGGAGGGCTTTGCACTAAGAATCGTACAGGGCGATGTCCCACCGGTGCTGAAGAACATCGAAGTGCGGACGCTGGATCTCGCACTGCTGCAGGCCGGCGCCGGCGTCAAAGGCGAATTTGAGAATCGCCTCAAGAGTCTGATCGCGGAAGTGAAGAACTCGCCAACTCCCATCATCCTGTTCATCGACGAGGCACATACCATGATCGGCGCGGGAGGGCAGGCGGGACAAAACGATGCGGCCAACCTCTTGAAGCCCGCCCTGGCGCGAGGCGAACTTCGTACGATTGCTGCCACGACGTGGTCCGAATACAAGAAATACTTCGAGAAGGATCCGGCTCTGGCGCGCCGTTTCCAACTCGTGAAGGTAGAGGAGCCCACTGAAGCGCAATGCGAGTTGATGATGCGCGGAGTGGTTTCGGTCCTCGAAAAGCATCATAGCGTCAGGGTTCTGGACGAGGGCCTGGCTGCGGCCGTGAAACTGTCGCATCGCTACCTCCCCGATCGCCAGTTGCCGGACAAAGCGGTGAGCGTACTTGACACCGCGTGCGCACGTCTGGCACTGGGCCAAAGCGCCACACCGGGCGCCATCGAGGACGCGACCCGCACGCTCAACGATCTGGACCTGCAGATGCGCATCTTGGAACGCGAGTCGGTAGTGGGCACGGATCACGCGCAGCGTATGTCCGAGATCGAAGCCGAGCGTACTGCCACCAGGGCCCGCCTCGACAGCTTACAAGCGCGCTGGGGAGAGGAGCGCGACACGGTGGCGCGCATCCGGGAAGTGCGCGCGAAGTTGGAGGCTGGTCTCGCCATGGCCGCGGCCGCAGGCGCGGCTGCCCCCATGCCGGAGAGCGACGGCGCCGCCCTGCGCGAGGAATTGAGCCAACTCAATGCCGGCCTGGAGGCGATGCAGGGAGAGACGCCCCTAATGCGCGTCTGCGTTGACTCGCAACTCGTTGGCGAAGTCATCTCCGGCTGGACCGGCATTCCCGTCGGGAAGATGCTGAAAGATGAAATCGCCACGGTATTGGCGCTCGAGTCGCATCTGGGTGCCCGTGTTATAGGCCAAACCAACGCCTTGGAAGCCATCAGCCACCGTATTCGCACGGCCCGCGCCGGCCTCGACGATCCGGTCAAACCGGTCGGCACTTTCTTGTTGGTGGGTCCGAGTGGGGTTGGAAAAACGGAAACTGCGCTGGCGCTCTCCGATCTGCTTTACGGCGGCGAGCATAATCTCATCAGTATCAATATGTCCGAGTTCCAGGAGCCGCACACGGTCTCGACGCTGAAGGGCTCGCCTCCAGGTTATGTCGGTTACGGCGAGGGTGGCGTGCTCACTGAGGCTGTCCGCCGCCGCCCATACTCTGTGGTACTGCTGGATGAGGTGGAGAAAGCCCACCCGGATGTTCTGGAGCTGTTCTTCCAGGTGTTCGACAAAGGCATGATGGAAGACGGCGAAGGGCGCCAGATCGACTTCAAGAACACCATCATCATCCTCACTTCCAACGCGGGCACGGACACTATCATGGAAATGTCCGCGGATCCCGAGAACATGCCGACCGCCGAAGATCTGCTGAATGAGCTGAAGCCGGGGCTGAACAGAATCTTCAAGCCCGCGTTTCTTGGGCGCCTGGTCATCGTGCCTTACTTCCCGATCCGTGATGAGAATCTGAAGAAAATCATAGTGCTGAAGCTGACTAAGATTCAGCGCCGGCTGAAGGAGACCCACCATATCGATCTGACCTACGATGCCGGTCTGGTGGATGAAGTGGCCAACCGTTGCACGGAAGTCGAGAGCGGCGCGCGTAACGTGGACAACATTCTCACCAACACCCTGCTGCCGGACATTTCGCGGCAGTTATTGGCTCGAATCGCAGAGAATGAACGTCCTGAATCGATCCACGTCGGAATCGGCGCCGAGGGATCATTTGTATACTCGTAAAATGGGGAAAACGAGCCGGTGTCGGTTCAACATAGGAATGGCGACCGGATGTCACACGCTGATTTGCCGTGTATGACGCCGTCTGCAACAACATTGGGACGAGGTTAGGTATGGCGTACCGTTATCCCGGTTCATTGTGCCGCTATAACTTCTGCACTGATATCGACAGTGGCACTCTCTGCCGGCAAGGTTCTCCGATGCCCGGGCCGGTGGGCGCGCCTTGGCAGTTTGAGGAACTTTGCGAGCCAGGCTTTATACTCGCCGCCGGTGCGCCCGAAGCGATCACCGACGACGACAAAAGTGAGTTTAAAGTCATCCAGGAGATGCCGGTCTACGACCGGCATCATCAACCTTACCAGAATGTACGAGGCTACATTTCTGATCGTACTGACTATTTCGGCCCAGGACAGGCCTATAGTACATTCGCCGCCGAATCTGACACCGAACTGGCCAACACTAAATGGGTTGGCAAGAAGCGTACCGTACACCTTCGGTCCTTGCTGGAATTCGGCAACAATCATCGCCAGCAGGATATCTTTTATCGATGGGTACGCAAGGCTTACAAGAGGAAATACGGAGAGAATACCAACGTTCCCGAACTGATCCGCAAGGGCATGTCGGCGGAGCTGGCCACCAAGATCGCCGCCGTGCGCGGCAGTGTACGGATCAAGAAGATTCACGATGAAGGGTTCAAGGCCGGCGGCTTTAACCCTCGTCCGATTAAATACAACAACCACTATCTTCTTGGCACGTTGAGCGAACATGGTACGGGCCTGGCCGTGGATATCGACGATGGGCAAAACGCTCAGCTCACCATTCCCGACTGGAAGTTCATCGAGGGACTGGCTGGCAAGCATGTGGTCCGCTCCGGCCGTTGGAAAACGGAAGCCGATGCCGAAGGCCTGTGGAAGGATATCGACGAGATTAACGATCTCTTTGTAAAGGCCATTACTGCCAAGACAAAGGCGATTGAGAAGGAGCGCGCGGATAAGCTGGCATTGGAGAAAGCTGCAAAAGAAAAAGCCAAGGAAAAGACGCCAGCGAGCCAGACAGCGTCCTCTTCCTCCCACGCCGCAATCAGCCACCCCAATGCACAGCATAAGGAGCTCTCGCCGCTGCACGAGATCTTGGGAAAGCACTACAAGAACCTGTCGCCATGGGCCGCTCACGGCTTCTTCCACCTTCCACTGGAACTGGTTCTTGAAATGCACTTCCATGGCTTCACATGGGGTGCGACGTTCAGCACCAACGTGGATCTCCACCACTTTGAGCTCGATTAGCAGCCGACGATGGACTCTTCACTCAAATTCCGGGTCATCGATCGATGGGAGCGAACGGGTCGTCTGCGCATGCCGAAGGCCGTGCCCCTGCAGACCGTGTTGGTACTACTGGCCCTTGGATGCTCCTCGCTCGAAGCTGCATGGTTCGCAAATAGCAACTCGGTTGCCACTCAAGTAGCATGGATCCGTGACCAGGTAAAGCACATCGCGGATCTGACAGGCACGCCACCATCCGCTGACCTGCGTCAATTCACCAAGGAACTGCCCCATTGGCAATTCTCGGGATTCTTCGAGAACGCTACTCCTGTCCTTCTGCGCGCACAATTCTCAGAGGGCCAAGCGGTTAGACAGGAGACTTATTACTTTCACGGCGGCAGCCTGATCCTGGTTAAAACAGAAACATGGTGGGACGTCGAGGACGAGAACAAGGCACCGGAACCCCCCAGACGCGAAGCGTTCTATGTCCAGAACAACCGGACCATACGTCATGTGACCGAAGTGGGCATCTCGTCGGCGGCCAGGCGTCCAAATGACACCGCCCATCCGGCTGGGTCGTTGGTGGAGCGATCCCGCAGGATCGCGGGAATCCTGGTCGGCGCGGCTGCGGATCCCGGTATCGCTGCTTCACTCAAGGATTTTCCCAAGATGCCGCGATAGCCATCTCGGTTCGCCGTTCGGTGCTGAATCCCCCTGATCTAAGGTACTGTCAGGTTTTGCGGGAGAGGACGCTGGCCGTCAGGACCGGCAGGATCGGCTTTCATGTTCCGCCAGACGGCGATGGTACAATTGAACACGGCGAATCGAAGCGGCGTTAGCCCTGGAAGCCGGAAGGGCACCTATCCGCCGGCGGCCCGGGACTTGGAGAGCTGTGATGGGTCTCGTGGCGTGTCTGGGAGATCGACCGTGCTTCAGGGCGCCGAGGCCGCGACGTTAAGAACCGTTCTTCCTGACATCCAACTGCAGGATATCGGGGTCCGCGCAGCCGGTCTTCCCACACAGCCGGCGCGCCGTAATTTGCGATGACTAACCGGATCGGCCGCTATGAAATCCGAGGGGAGCTAGGCCGCGGAGGATTTGGCCAAATCTACCGCGCGTTCGACCCCCATGTGGGGCGAATGGTCGCGATCAAGGTTCTCAAGGCCGAGGGGGATCAGGAACTCCTGACCCGCTTTCGCAACGAGGCCTCCGCAACCGGCAAGTTCCATCATAAGAACATCGTCACCATCTTCGACTTCGGGGAGCAGGACTCCAACCCTTACATCGTCATGGAGTTGCTTGAGGGAGAAGATTTGCAGCGCGCCATGGCGCACCTCAGCGACTTTACCCTGCTCCGCAAGCTCGATATTCTGCTGCAGGTCGCTGAGGGTCTGCATCACGCTCATGAGCACGGCATAATCCATCGGGATATCAAGCCCGCCAATATCATGCTGCTACCCGACGGGCTGGTGAAGATCATGGATTTCGGCATCGCTTCCTTCACCCAGGCCGTGACAGCCCGGTTGACTCCTCAGGGCAACATGATCGGGACGTTCAATTACATGTCGCCTGAGCAGTTCCAAGGGCGGCCGGCAGATAAGCGCTCGGACATCTTCGCCTACGGCATCGTCTTTTACGAACTGCTCGCGGGGCGGCATCCGTTTGGTCCGGCGGAGCCGCCGGCATTGATGTACAACATCCTCTACATGTCCCCGCCATCACTGTTGGGACTGTGCCCGGAAGCGCCAGCCCGCTTGGATAAGATCGTCTTTCGGGCCTTGGAAAAAGACCCCGACCTGCGTTATCAAACCCTCGATCACCTCAAGTATGACGCATGGCCCATTCTTCTCGATCTCAAAAGAGAGCATGCTGCGGGGTTGCTGGGTGAAGCCCGCCAACGTGCAGCCGCGGAGCAGTTCGACACCGCGCAACGGTTGATCCGCGAAATCCTTGAAATGGATTCAGCAAATGCCGACGCGCAGCAGTTGCGGGAACAGGTCTATGAGGAACTACAACGCCGGACCGTACGACCGCGCGTCCTGCAGTTGATACAAAGCAGCCAGCAAGAACTGGAGGCGCGTCGGTTTCAGACGGCCATTCAGAATCTGGAATCAGCGCTGCGGTTGGACCAGTACAACCCTGAAGTGAATGCAATGATTGGGCGCGCTCGCCTGATGCAGCAGGAATCACAACGCGCGGAGCGCCTGTTGGCCGATTGCAGGAAGGCCCTCGATGCTCAGAACCTCACCGCGGCGCACCAGTGCGCCGTGCAAGCTCGGGAGGCTGATCCGCAGAATCCGGATGCGAGCGCCCTCATTGATCGCATCAGCCTGGAGATGCAAAGCCGCGAGCGCGCCAACCGGCTTCGCGACGGTCTGAGCCTGGCTAAGGGCAAGCTGTTGCTGGAGGCCTTCGATGAGGCGATCGCCATACTTGCAGACCTGCAAAAGGACTATGCCGATTCCGCTGAACTCGCCGAATTGCAGGCTCGCGCCAAAGGGGAAAAGGCCACCCGCGAGAGCAAGCGCCGGCTCGATGCCGAAATCGCGGCTGTCAAGGAGTTGATCACAAACGGCGAACTGGCTCAAGCCATTATACGGTTACAGGCCGCTCGCAGGAGCTTTCCGGAGGCCGCAGAAGTTGCCGATCTGCTTTCCTACGCGCAGGCGGAGTTACGGGTCCAACAACGCGTACAGACCGTGCAGCGGCTCCTGCGCGAAAGCGCCCGCCTGGTAGATACGGATCAATACGCCGCCGCCATTAACGTGTTGCAGCAGGGCTTGGCATCGTATCCGAGCGATCCGCAACTGGTGAATGCCCTAGACGCGGCGGTGTCTGGAAAGAGGCGATTCGAACGGGAAAAGGCATATAACGAGACCCGCACGGCCGCCGAGCAGTTGCATGACTCCGGCGCGTCTCAGGAAGCTCTGCTGCGCATAGATACGTTCACCGCGGCGTACGGCCAGGACCCCGATCTCGCTCAACTGCGGAGTCGTATTCAGGCCGATTGGGACGGCCGCCAGCGGGAAGACAAAGTTCGCGACGCCCTGGCGCGCGCCGACGACGTGATCCGATCGGGAAAGCCCGCCACGGCAATACAAATACTCGGGCAAGCCTCGGAAGAAGCGCCCGACGACCCTAGGCTGCTGGCGGCGGTAACGCAAGCCCAGGCGAAGCTTCGGGAGCAGCAGCGCGCCGAACAGATTGCTAAGATCGTCGGCCGGGCCGAAAATCTCACCGCAACCTTCCTCTTCGATAAGGCGATCGAGGTTCTGGAGCAAGGCCTCAACAAGTTTCCCACCGACCAGGCGCTCTTTCAGTCGCGTCAAGCCACGGTCGCCGCAAAATCGTCACACGAACGCAGCCTTGCGCTGGCGCAGTCGGTCAAACGTGTCTCCGGCCTGCTGAATGAAAAGCAGTTCCAGCTTGCCACCGACGCCGTGGATGCGGCTATCAAGGAGTTTGGCCAGGATCCCGCCCTCCAGGAGCTACAAGCGCGGATCCGCAAAGAATGGGAAGTTCATCGCCGCTTCGAAGCTCTGCGGACAGTTCGGCAACACCTGGAGCAGAATCAGCCGGAAGCGGCCGCCGCTTTAGCTGAGAAGTCTCGTCTTCTATATCCGGACGTCACGGAACTTAATGTCCTTTTACAGAAGGCGCAAACCGCCGCTGAATTGAACCGGACGCTGGAGACTGTCAAGCAGAAGCTGAATCGCAATGCCGTAGAGGAGGCCCATCGGGACGTTCAGGAGCACAGGCGGTTCAGTGGTAACCCGGGCTGGGACGCTCTTTGCAAGGAGGTGGAGGAGCGCTGGGAATACCAGAAGACGTTGAACCGCGTCGACGAACACCGCCGCCAGGGCGATTTCGAGAGAGCTCAGGAATTACTGCAGGGGTTGTCCCGGCAGCACCCTTCGGACGGCAACCTGCGGCAGATTCTTCAACGCATCGTCGCGGAACGGAATGCCAAGGAACGCGCACAGGCTATCGCCCAAGCCAGACTGGAAGCTGATCGCCTGTTGGCAAGGGGAGATGCCGCCGGTGCGATTGAACGCTTGGATAGGGCCTGTCTGGATTTCCCCGAGGACACGGGGTTAGTGCAGGCCAGAGTTGAAGCCCAACGGCAGTCCGAGACGCGCCAGGCGGAGGTGCGAGAGAACGTCGCGGCCCATCTACGATCCATCCGCCAGGCAATCGCGGCCGGCGACTGGCAGCGAGCCGGCGCGGCGGTGGCCGCGGCCCACGCGGAATTCCCCGGCGATCCCGAATTCGCGGTCCTCGCCGATCAGGTGCGCATGGGCCAGTATCAGGCCGATCTCCAGTGGTTCACGAATCAAATGCGTAGTACGCTGAACGCCAAGGATTTTGACGGCGCAACCAGGCTGTTGACGGAGAACCGTGCGCGATTCGGCCAGGAGTCCCTCTGGGCGAAGTTCGAAACCGATCTGCAGCGGCGAAAGACGTACGAAGCCGGACTTCAATCGGCCGAAAGTCTGCGGCGTCAAAGCCGCTATGCCGAGGCCGAAGAACTCCTCCGGCCATTAGCCGGCCCGGCCGCGCTGGACGAACGCGCTGCTCTGCTTCTGAAAACCATAGCGGCCGAGCGCGCTGTCTGGGATCGGGAACACGTCATTGAACGGGCGCAACGAGAGGTAGATGAACTGAGGGCCAAGGGCGAGCTCAATGCCGCCCTAGGGATACTCGAACGATTGAGTCAACAGTACCCAGACCACGCTGGTTTATTAGCGGCCCGCGTCGATGTCCGGAACCAGTTGTTTGAGAAAGAACAAGCCTCTCGGCGGGATCGGTTGGCGTGGTACGTGGACAAGATCGGCCAGGCCCTGGCCTCCCGTCAGTGGGTTGCCGCCATGGCCACTATCGACGAGGCGCAGCGCGACTTTCCGGAAGACAGCGCCCTCCCGAATCTTCGCGAACAGGCTCGCCAGGGGCAATACAGCGACGAACTCGAGCGGCTGGTTCGAGACACGCAGGAGTCGCTCAATCGCAGCGACCTGGATGCCGCAGCCAGTCTTCTGGACGAGAGCCGCGGTCGATATGGCTCGGAGAAGCTCTGGCAGGCCCTGCAAAAAGAACTCGCCAGGCACCAAATCTACGAAGAGGCCTTGCATAAGGCCGAGGCTTACCGCAGCAAAGAACAGTATACGAAAGCCGCCGAGTTGCTGGAGAAGCTTGAAGGCCAATCGCTGCCTGATCAGCGGGCGTCACTTTTGTTGCGCACCGTCAAAACGGAGCTGGAGGTTCAGGAACAGGCCAAGCTGGCAAATGCCCGCGCCCGAAAACGGATTCCGCTGTGGGTTTGGGGGGGTGCCGCGATCCTCCTCATTGTCGCCATCGGGTGGCTCGCCATCGTAAGACGTCAGCCGAATTTCAACTTCGATCCCCAGCCTCCCGAGTTACGATTCACTTATCGGCCGGGGTCCGCGCAACCGGTGGCCCAGGAGGTGGTGGTGGGCAGCCCGGGAGCACCATTCAGCTTCTCCACCAACGACAACTGGCTGGAGGTTACTCAGCAAGGCAATCGGCTCCATGTCAGTGTCAGAACGGCCGACGGGCAGCTTATGAGCACAACCGGAGCGATAACGATTCATCCGAAGATATCGGGAGCGGAGCCGGAACGGGCTTCGCGAACCGTGATCGTACATCTGGACGTAATGCCGACCGGACCAGCCACCAAAAGTGCCAAGGCCGAGAGTTTTCAGGTCGTCCCCAACCGGCTCGATTTTCCCGTATATCAAATCGGTGGCGCCGTTCCTGAACCGGAAGTCGTCGCTGTTCGTCAAGGCGAGCTCGCCAGTGTCTCAGTTCCCGGTGCTTCTTGGCTCAAGGTCGAACCCAAGGGCAACAGAATCGTTACATCCTTAAGACCCGACGGAATCGCACCAGGACTGTACTCCGCTGCGATGAAGCTTCGTTCACGTGACGGCCAGGAACTGGAACTGCAAGCGACTCTGATGGTCAAAGCAGCTCCCGTGCCAACTCCCCCAGCCCAGGCCGCGCCATCGCAGGCGGTGAAGCCGGTTGCGCCGCCCGCGACACCTTGCGCTCCCGCCAGTTCGTGGTTTGGCAAGTTATACGGCGATGTGATCTGGTCCGGGGATTTGGCGGCCGGTGCCGAATTAACACTGTCGGCGGACGGCTCCCCGGGCCGTATCATTGGCGGGGGAAGATTCCCTGGCGTGTGCGTTACGAAGATCGACGTCGATCCCATTCAGGTGGTGATAACCCAAATCCCGAAAACAAACCAGTGGAAAGTCAGGAACGCCGGAAGTGCGGTGTCGGGTTTTAGAATGTCCTGGAAGGCGCAACAATGATCTTTTGCCACATCTTGGCGCACCCGGCGGTTACCCGAGCATGCGGATAGAACATTCGGCTGGCCGTGAGTTCTCCCGGCAGGTCATTCGGCCTTTCCTGGTATGTGTCTTGGCCTTTGCCCCGGCGTTGGTAAGCGCTCCATCTGCTGAACGCGCTAACGTCAAAGTTCTCTTGATCGGCAACGCGCAATACAAGTTCCTGCCACCCCTTCCGGCGGCGGAGGCGGGCGCGGATGCTTTGGCATCTGCCATGCGTGGCCTGCACTTCGTGGTCACTGAGAAGCCCAATCTCACCAGGGAACAATTGCGCGACGCCATCGACAATGGGTGGGTGCAGTCGCTCCGCCCTGGTGATGTATGCCTTGTTTATTATTCCGGATACGGTTTTCAGAGCGGCGGCGACAACTACATGGTGCCGGTCGACTTCGATACGAAGATCAAGGAGGACCCGAATGTCGTGGCCTATGATGTCGGACGCCTGCAACAGTTGGTGGATCAGAAGCAACCCGCCGCCAAGATCTTCTTCCTCGAAGCAAGCTGGCAAAACGATCAGCTCGCTAATTGGGCCGGCTTCGTGGGACTCGCACCACTGAGCGCCTCCTCTCCAGGAACCTACCTGGTGGCCGATGCTGCGGTGAATCGCTCCATCAGCCGGGTGTCCTCGGGGTTGGGCCTTTTCACAGCCGCTCTTCTCCGCGCTTTACAGAAACCGGGACTGAGTCTTACGGAGATCGTCGGCCAGGTTCAGAAAGAGGTCAGCACCGAAACCGGTAATTCACAAGTGCCTTATCCGCTCGGGAACGCGGAGTTCGTATTCAATCCCGCACCGCCGCCGCCCCCACCAAAAACTGTTCCGGCGTCTGAGCCCGTCTTGAAGGCAGGCTCAGTCCGCAAGAACAGAAAGGACACTCTGGACTATGCGTTTGTTCCGGCCCAGACATTCAATATGGGCTGCGTGGCAGGCGATAACGATTGCGCCGCGGACGAACGACCATCGCATCCAGTGAAGATCTCTCACCCGTTTTGGATCACCACTACCGAAGTGACGGTCAAAGCTTATGAAGAGTTCACCAAGGCAAACGGGTTGAAGCTGCCCAAACAAACCGCCACCAACCCGAAATGGCGCTATACCGATCGCCCGATTTCCATGGTGAATTGGGCTTCCGCGGAGAAGTTCTGTGAATGGTCCGGGGGCCGCTTGCCAACTGAAGCGGAATGGGAACTTGCCGCCCACGGCGGTAAGAACGACGTTTACCCGTGGGGCAACACATTCGATCCCACCAAGGCGAGATACGCCAAAAATACCGACAACCGATTTCCGGAGGAAGGTCCGGTGGGGACCTTTCCGCCGAATGGTTTCGGCCTCTATGACGTGGCCGGAAATGTCCGGGAATGGACCGCCGACGTTTACAACGCTAGGGTTTACGACAAGGCCGGTCCTTTTGTGGATCCCTCCGAACCTGGGCCGGGGAGAGAACGCGTGGTACGCGGCGGCTCATTTAATGATGGGGCCAAGCATCTGCGGATTTCCGCTCGCGACCATGCGGATGCCGAAAAAGAGGTCACCAGCCAGACCGGTTTTCGATGTATACTGCCGCAATCGGCCCTCGCCGGCGGGAAGTGATTGCCCCATTAGACCCGGGGGACCGGCCGCGCATGCCCAAATCTGAATTGAGATTACAGGCCAGGCCAAGATTTGGCTTGATTCAAACAAATTCTGGTTTATAATCAACACCGGGCCAATTTTGATAGACTTCTCCTGCCGCCTTGGCACGCCTAGGCGGCGGGAGGTGGCAGTGCCGGCGATTTTCAGGATCAGGATATTGTCCCATTCCGATGGCCGATTACGCTCGGTTATGTGAGCGATGCCGGTCAGAAAAGTCGTAATCAAATCGAACGCGTAGGTTGAGGAATCTACCCGATTCTTTCAGTTGCAGTCATCCTTGCCAGGAGAGAATAAAATGCGAAGACTTCTACCTGTAGCGTGGATTGCGGGATGTTTCCTGTGTGCCTGCCTCGTGCCAGGACTGCGAGCACAGAGTGTACAGTACAACGTAAACGGAGTATTTGCTGCAGGCGCAGCTAACGACCCACTGGGGCTGTCGGGAACAAGCTTCACGATGACCTATTCGGTGAATGCCCTAGCCCAAGCGACCCTCCCGGTTGCCGGCATTTACCCGGTCGTTTCGTCGACTCTTTTTTTAGATGAGACGAAACTGGGGGGCAATCAGACTGCATCATGCAACTCCGGCGCAACGTTCCAAATTAACGTAATCGCCGGGCAGGGCGCCTCCTCCACCTTGGTCTGCAGTTTCAGTGCGGCGGACGAATCGCTGGTCCAAATGACGGTTAACCTCACGTACGCCAATTCCGCGCAGCCAAACGTGCCCAACTTTCCTCTGCCTATCTTCGGGACACAGCCGCTTGTCGCGGCGCCCACCAGCCAGGTGACCTACGTAGACAATGACCTGACGACCAATGTGGGTATCGCTAGCGGCGGCGTTTCGGCGGGGTGTCCTCTGTGCCCCGTGATATCGGTTTCACCTAATGTCACCCTCACCAACACGCAGCCGTATACCGTCAATATTGGCACCAGCACCCCGTTAAGCTATGCGTATTCCGTAAAAAACGTGTCGGGCGGCAGTTGGCTGAATATCAGCCCGGCCTCCGGTTTCGGTCTGACGGGCACAACGTCCCAATGCGTAGGCGAGCCGCCGCAGTGTGGTGTGCCTTTGGTTTTCACGGCAAATCCTGTCGGAAGTGGACCATTCAGCGCGCAAATCACTGTAAGAACGCCCGATGCGAATACTCCTTACGAGCAAACTATCATAGTCAGTTACGGGACCGGCGTTCCAACCGTCACCACCACCACGCTGCCGAACGGAACTGTAGGAGGAAACTACAGTCAGACGCTTGCAGCTACCGGCGGCACGCCACCCTACACGTGGTCGATCCCGGCGGGTGCCGGGGCACTCCCGCCGGATCTGACGCTGAATCCTACCACCGGCACCATCAGCGGAACAGTGAATGCCAGCGGCTTTTATCCATTCGGCGTGATGGTAACCGACAGCGTCGGTAGCACCTCACCGACTCAATCCCTTTCCATTACTACTAGTCAGATCACGATTTCCGGTCAGATCACGACCTTGACCATGGGAGACAATTGCACCAATCCAGGCCCGCCCACTACTATGTTTCCGGAGCCGGGACTGGTTTGGCTCTGGTATCAGCTAGCGGGCGGGCAAACTGGCGACACGGCCGCGATCCAGTGGCTCGATCCTACTGGCGCAGTCGTGGCGACTTTCCAACCGTGGGGCGGGCCGGCTCCTGCTCCCTATAGCGGAACGTATTGCTGGGATCTGTCCTTGGGCGCAGGAGCAGCGCTCGGCCCCTGGACTGTGCAATTGGTCACTAACAACGTCGTCAACTTCACCCTGCCGTTCGCGGTGACGCCGACTGTTACGACACCCGTCATTACCAGTCTCACTCCGAGTTCGGCGACTGCTGGCGGACCCGGTTTCACGCTGACCGTGAATGGCAGCAGTTTCGCGTCGGGCGCCACGGTCGATTGGAACGGCTCCCCACTGGCCACGACTTTCGCCAGCGCGTCGCAATTGACAGCGTCCGTGCCCGCCAGTTTGATCGCCAGTCCGGGAACTGCCACCATTACGGTGGTCAATCCCGGGAACCTCACATCCAACCAGATCTCGTTTTCCATCAATGCGCCAACGCCCATCATTACGAGTCTAAGCCCCTCTTCGGCCACTGCCGGTAGCGCCGCTTTCACGTTGACTGTAAATGGCACGGGTTTTCTGTCCGGAGCCACCATTGATTGGAATGCAACGCCGCTGGTTACCACCTTCGTCAATGCCACGCAATTGACCGCGGTCGTGGCGGCTAGTCTCATCGTCAATCCGGGCAGCGTCGCGATTACGGTAGTGAACCCTGGCGGTGTCGCCTCCGGACCCTTCACCTTTGTGGTCAGCACCCCGACACCGATCATTACCAGTCTGGTTCCCGGATCCGCGACGGCGGGGGGCTCGGCCTTTACTCTGACCGTAAACGGCACGGGCTTTCTTTCGGGCGCCACCATCGACTGGAATGGCTCGCCTCTGACCACCTCTTTTGTGAATGGCACGCAGTTAACGGCGGCCGTGGCGGCCAGCCTGATTGCCGCCCAGGGCCCGGCATCCATCACCGTGGTCAATCCCGGCAACCTGGCATCTGGCGCGGTGACCTTTCTCATTAATCTCCCGGCGACAGTGACCCTATCGGCGGCTCCGTCTGCACTCACTTTCTCGTATCAGCCGGGAGGCGTTCTTCCCCCCGGGCAGAAACTATCCATCTTCAGCAGCGACGGCAGCGTCGTCAAATACTCCGTCGCGAGTTCGGACGACTGGCTGGCGGCGACGCCAGCAGGTGGACAAACACCGGGTGTCGTGACTGTCTCATTGCAGAACTCGGCTCTGCCGGCGTGCCCCACGCCCTGTAGCGCCACCATCACCATCACGCCCACCGGCGGCGGCGTGACATCCACGGTACAGGTAAAGGTAACCCTGACGGTGATCGCGGCGCAGCCGCAACTCACCGTGACGCCCCAATTTCTGACCGCCTCATTCGTGAAAGGTAGTCCCACCTCACAGCAGTTCATCCAGCTTGCCAACGGCGGTGGCGGCTCCCTCCACTACACTGTAAAGGCGACTCCCGACGAGTCCTCCGCCTGGTTGAACATATCCTGTAACGGATCGGGAGATATTGCGGCCTCCGCGACTCAATCGGTCTGTGTCACGTTGACCCCCTCTGCGGAAAATGTCGGCCTCTATCACGCGCTTCTCACCGTCGCCGCTGACGGAGGGGTGACTTGTCTCCTGCCAGGAGCTACCGCGGCGCAGCCCGCCTGCACGGTGAATGTCACCATGCAGGTGAGTCCCAATCAGCCGATTACGCTGGTGTCGCCGAGCGCGTTGCAGTTCGACGCCGTGAGCGGAGGGGCGACCCCCGCCTCGCAGGTTGTTTCCGTGTTTAACACCGGTACCGGACAGTTGAATTGGACTGCGCAGGTACACACCGCGAGCCAGACCTCCTGGCTGCAGCTATCCTTGAACGCTGGATGTGCGGGAGGCAGTGACAAAGTCGCCGGGACCTCGACCAATACCGGAGTGTCCGGGGCGGTACCGATCACGGTATGCGTGGATCCCTCCCGCGCCAGCATGGGCACGAACTACGGGGCCATCGACATAATCAATACGGCCACCAATGCGTTGCAACCGGTAACGGTGTTGCTTAACGTACTGCCCAGCGGTGAGACGTTACCGCCACGTGCCCTGCCCACGGGCGTGGTGTTGGTTGCCACGGCTGGTCAATTGTCCGCACCCATAAGCGCGGTTCTATCGAATCCCAATACCATCGCAATCCCCTGCTCTGCGACGAGTATTACTCAAGACGGGGCGGCCTGGCTAGGCATAAGCGCTCCCTCGAATATCGTGGACGCGCAGGGCACACTGCCCATGACCATGCAAGCGGATGCCACAACGTTGGCGCCCAATATCTATCATGGAGTCGTCACGGTCGGGTTCGGTGACAGCAGCGCGCAAGGCATAGACGTTGTCCTTATAGTAAATCCGTCGAGCAGCTCTGGCTCGGAAACCGCGTCGCGCACAAGCCAACAAGACGGCCAAAAGAATGCAGTGGCCCGGACGTCCTCAACCACATGCCAGTCCGGGCAACTCGTGACGCAGTTCAAAAATGTAACCAGCACAGGCTTCCAGGTTACTGTCGGCGACGTCCAGCAATTGTATGCCGAGCTTTCCTGCGGCAGCACACCCGTCGCCGCGAGCGATAACGACGCCATGGTATTCGTTTTTATTCAAAACGCAGCCGGGCAGCCGTTCCCGATCATCCCGCAGGCGAATTCCAATGCCTGTCCGACGATGACGTACGGTCCCGTACCACAGGATGTCGCGGCCCAGATAGGTCAGTCCAACCTGTGGCAGTGTAGCTGGACTCCTACCTCTGACGAGGCTGGCACTGTGCAATTGGAAGTGACAGGCCGGATCGGTGCGGAAAACGCCGTCGTACCGGCGTTACCGCAATTCCTGTCGGGCACCGTAAAATTACCCGCGGCCAGTCTGACGCCAGCGCCGGAGCCGGAAGGCGTCAGTAATGCCGCCTCTCCATTTGTGGACGGCGTGCAGCAAGCTAACCAGGTGGCTTTAGGCAGCTATATCAGTATCTATGGGGCTTATTTATCGGATAACAATCCCACGAACCAACAACCCGTGTATGATCCGGTAAATGGGTTTCCCACGACCTTCCTGGGAACTACAGTAACACTGGGCAATGTGCCTTTGCCCCTGTACTTTGCTACTCCGAACCAAATAAATGCCTTGGTCCCTGCCACGGCTCTGCAGTCGTACTTGAATCTGACCGCACCGCTTACCGTCGATCACGATGGTGCGACGTCGCTGCAGAACCCGCAAGTCTCTCTCACTGATGTGCAGCCAGGCATCTTTCTGGTGTCGACGAATCAGTACCCGCAGCAGGGAGCCATACTCAATGCGTTGACCGGTACGCTAGCAGCACCGCCGGGAGTGACATCCACTTCCACACCAGTACATGTGGGCGACTATCTTGAGATTTATTGCAATGGCCTGGGTCCGGTACACAACCCGCCGCCAGATGGCGCCGAGGCTGGCAGTAACCCGCTTTCGAAGACTGTGACGACTCCCCAGGTCTTTATCAATAATGTGCCAGCTACAGTATCGTATTCGGGCCTCGCTCCCGGTTGGGTGTCCCTTTATCAGGTCAACGTGCAGGTACCCAGTGTGCCACCTGGGAGCCAGATTCCACTCGTCATTCAGATGGGAACCGTGCCATCGAACACGGCTACGATCGCTGTACAGTAAGCGACTAAGGCAGCATTGGAGGACATTCATGCAGAGATTAATCAAAACGGTAGTGGCTGGCCTGTTCACAATAGTGGTCGTCTCACCGCTTGCGGCCCAACCGGTTCCCATTCTCCGCCAGAATCAGATCGAGGTGGGGGCATTTGGCGGTTTTAACTATGGAGCGGATAATTCTCATGGGATGGGCGGCGGGAACATTACGTACTCAGCCTTGCGCTGGCTTCTGCCTTATGCCGAGGTCAGCTACTTGCCCGGCGTCCAACGTTCGGTAGTCAATTCCGCCAACGGCGTCCCGACCACTAAAGACGTATTCAACATTCCGTTCACGGCGGTTGACTTCGGCGTGCATGTGCGTTTTCGTGTTCCTCACACCCGTATCGTTCCCTATGCTGTCGCCGGAGGTGGACTGATGCACTGGCCGGGAACTACCGACCGTACCTACCAGAATTCGGCGTCATCTGGTGCACCGTCGTGGTTCCAGACTGGCACGCTCTCGGAATCAGGCGGCACAAGCTACGCAACGAATCTGGGCGGCGGCGTACGCTACTATGTTGGCGAGCAATTCGGCTTTCGTGCCGAGACCAAGGGCTACAGGGTTAATAATCCGGCGTCTAAGCCCGGGGTCGGCCCTTGGATATATCAGGCGACGTTTGGTATTTTCTTCCAATTCGGTCTGTAGCCCCTGCTCGTCTCGGTTCGTTTGGTTGAAAGTTCGAAACGGTATCCACTACTCGTGCTGGTCATCTTCTAGCTGACCTGCAGATTCAGCCGCAGACAGTTGAAGGCAGCCACCGCATCTGCCGAGCGATACATCCGGCAGGCATGCTCCTTTGCCGCCGAGGCTAGAACGCCGGTGATCACAAGGGCAAGCTCTTCCACCGCTGCGGTAACGCCCGCGGGGATTTCGCGCATGTAGGCCTTTAATGTCCGGTCCGGACTGCCGTGCCGCATTGCGTCCTGCACATCTTTGACAGTAGCGCTTGTCTTCTGCATCCAGTTGGCGAAGGTCCGGCGGAGAGCTTGGGTCAGGTCACCGGAGGCAATGTATGCTCTGCCTAATTGCAGGCGCGCCAAGCTGCCTATAGGATCGCCAAGAACGATTCCATGGTGATCGAAGACTTTTTGAAATTCCACTGCAGCCTCTTGGCCACTTCCTGCCGCAAGGTACGAAACGCCGCGGACATATACAGGATAGAGGCCCCCGAATTTGGCAAAGAACGCCGTGCCCGGCAGCGCGAGATCGTAAGGCCGCGCCTGTTCCAATCGCTCGACCGCGTCCGACGGCGCCCGATGCAGTTAACGAACTTCGCATTGGCACGAATACCCGCATCTTCCGGCTCAACGATTACGACTTCGGTGAGGGGCCTCCCCTCGCCACGTACACGACCCTGCCCCAATTCATCTACAGCGTGGCTCCGACCCTTCGCACAATTCCAATCCGCTCAATCCTCACAATGCCGTAGCGCGACTATCGGGCTCCGCGGAGTTGGGCTCGGCCGCGACAGCTCGCCGTGGATGATCGCCTTCCAGGCACGGTGGAATTCTGATATTCAGGACGGCGGGCATGTGCCGTCAGGGGCGCATCCGGCTGCCTGTACACATGGATCGGACGCCAACGCGCGCGCTGTTCTGTCAGCGGCGGGGGATTGCAATCAATAGGCCGAACGCTATGCCGATTGACTTCTCGTGCCCACGTGCGAAGCTGTAATCGTAGCTGGGCTCTAAGTACCAGCCAAGCCTGCGTTTGACCGACGGCCAGAACATGAAATCCAGCGCGGCTTCACCGGCGAGGGAATTCCGCGTGATGCCGCTATGCCGGGTGCGGACCCACTCCGGTCCCACCCCAGCCATGAACTCAACCTTTCGGGTGAGCGACCATGGCTTCTTGAACAGAAGGTCGGCGTCCCATTCACTTGCATGAGGGGAGAAGAGGGACGTGATGCCCGCCTCAAGTTCCAGCCACCGCTCGATGGGCGTCACTTCGACCGCGACCGTCGCACCGGCGCTCGACCCTCCGTCGCCCAGGCTCCGGGAAGCGGCTCCCCCCAACTCGACAATGGCGGCGGGCTCAGGCTCCTTATCGGCCGACTGCGCCGAGGCGCCTCCACACCAAAGAAGCCAGACTATCACCAACAGCACCCACTGACGGTCGCTCTTCACAGATGTTCCTCTCTCAACTCGGTCAAGGCGTGCCGGATCACGACAAAGGCGCCCTGCAAGGCAAGGCTGCCCATAATGACGGCCACGCTCACGTCCGGCCACCCCGACCTGGTGCGGAACACGCCAAGGGCGGCCAGGAGAACGGCCAGATTACCGAGTACATCGTTTCGCGAGCACAGCCACACCGACCGCATATTGCTGTCACCGCCTCGGTAAGCCCATAACAGGGTGAATGACGCAGCGTTGGCTGTCAAGGCGGCAAGGCCGACCGCGCCCATCGTCTCGGCCGCCGGGACCGTCCCGCGAACGACGTGCGAGAAGGCCGAGATGAGCACCCATAGTCCAAGAAGCCCCATCGTGGACCCTTTGGCCAGCGCCGCTCGGGCCCGGTAGGCTATTCCCTGACCGGCGACCGACAGGCTGATGCCGTAATTCGCGGTGTCCGCCAGGAAATCGAGAGCGTCTGCCTGCAAGGAGGCCGAACCCGCGATGACACCCGCGACGATCTCAACCACGAACAGGGCCACGTTAATGCCCAGCACCGCCCATAACACGCGCCGATACTGGCGGTCATATCCCTGGTGGCCGCCGTCCGGGTCGCAGCAGTGCCCGCCCATGGCAAGTGTCCTTTCCTCTTTCGAGGATGGGGCCTATAGTAGCTATAGGGTCAAGCGCATGAAACTCAACGGGCGGCTGAGCATCGGGCAACTATCAAAGGCGACCGGGGTCAAGGTTGTGACCATCAGGTACTACGAGCAAATCAAGCTCATGCCGGCGCCGCTGCGCACTGCAGGAAACTACCGTGCGTACGGCCGGGACCATCTGCAACGATTGCAATTCATTCGACGGTGCCGGGATCTCGGCTTTAGGCTCGACCAACTCCGCGATCTCCTGAATCTCTCCACGCAAGCCGGATTGAAATGCGCTGGTGTTGATCGCATCACCGATAACCATCTCAAGGAAATCGAGCACAAAATTGCCGATCTCCAAAGACTCGCGGCCGAGCTGCGTCGCATCAGGAACCGCTGTTCGGGAAAAGGAACTATCGCCGATTGCCGAATTCTGGAAGCTCTTACGCCTTCGGCGCTTATCACCACAGAGTGAACAGCGGTGAGATCTTGTCGGTGGGAGAACCGCGTTTCCTAGCCAGTCCCCTTGCGCTCAGGCTTGCGGTGGTGCGTTCTGAGCCCCTGCTGCACCCAATCGCGAGCCGAAGTTCGCCGAGCTAGCGCAGTACTGCACCGCGAAATGCCGGCACATGCAGCCGAGCCGAAACCTCCGTCAGGAGGAACTGGGCCGTTTGGTCCTGGTGTTGCATTGCGAACGCCCACGAAATCCAGTGCGCGACCATCGCTAGTGTCCCACGCGTCTGCTGATATTGTGACAACGCCTGCCGCTTGTGCTGAACAGCTTGCCGGATGAGGCTTTTGCCTCGGTCGACGCTGAATCGACGGATGCCCATTCCGAGGGCAACTGCACCCGACGGCTTGAAGCACCGATCGGCATAAATCTTCGCGACCTGCCACCGATGCTACTGCGGGCTCAGGTCTTGGAACAACCTCGGCCGCACTACTTCGCTTGACTTCCACCTCATCGGTGGCGATCAGATCCACCCGGGAGGCACCGTGGCCATGCGCGTTTACGCCGCAGGCGAATGGCAGCTACGACGGGCATCGTCGGTTCGCCGGCGTCCAAGTGGCGACAGGCGGGTTGTGGGACAATACCGATAATTCGCCGTTTGAACCGGTTCAGCGAGGCGCGACAGGATGCCAGATTGGCTTAGTATCCACAAACCGATATTGGTAAATACCATCGGGCATAGCGCCGGCGTGGCAATTTTCGCCATGCTGCTGTACTTTCTTGCCATAAATAGCCGACGCGCCAGTGATAAGCGAAGCAGCTTACCGATCGCCGCCGCCGCCCTCGCGATGCTCTGGAATCTCGGTTCTCTGGTCGGGTTGGCCACAGGCCCTGGCAGCGGTTGGATTGCAGGAGCCATTGTGGCGCTCAGCTTCTCGGTGCTCAGCCTTTTGCCCGCCGTGCTGTTGCACATCTCCCTGCAGTCCCGCCGCCGGCCGATTTGGATGGCCGGCTACGCCGTCAGCGGCCTGGCGGTGGCTCTTCACATTGGCGACTGGCTCAACCGCGACTCGGGTTGGCACCGCGCCGCCCTGCTGCTCATAACCATAGGCTTTTCCGTTCTGACCTTGGTCTCGCTGATCCTGGAATGGAGGCTGGCCAATCGCGCCGCCGGATCGCGCCTGGCAGGGGCCATGGCATTATTTCTGCTCGCCATCTCCTTTACGCACTTCGGCGGCGTTCACGTGGGCATGGCCTGGTCGCGGGAAGCGGCCCTGCACCATGCCGGCCTGCCTTTGGCGCTGTTGGTTCTATTGCAGGACTACCGTTTTCTGCTGATGGATGCCTTCCTGCGCTTTGTCATGAATGCCACGTTAGCCGCTTGCGCCACACTGCTGGCAATACGCATCGTCCAGGTGCCTCTCCTCCGCAGCAGCCTGCACCAGCCGTTCGCGGCGGGGCTGTTCATTGTGATCGCGGGCCTCCTCCTGACCTCGTTCGTGCAGCTTCACAACCGCATGCAGCGGGTGTTGACGAAAGTCATCTTTCTGCGGGCCAACGTGGACGAGGCCGTACGCGAGCTTCAGAATCTATCGCTCGCCGCGGCTGATGAATCCGAGTACGTGCGCTGCGCCGCCGATACCATCGGACGGTTTGTGCGCGCCTCGCGCTTTGAACTCAGCTACCAGCAGCCGGCGCCTGGCCAATCGCTGACTGCGCCCGCCGCGGTACTGGATCCCATCCGTTGGAGCGTGGACCTCTGGGTATTGGCGGCCTTGCCCATGCGCTTCGCGCGCGGCGATGCCATTTACCTGCTGCTGGGCCCGCGCGAGGGAGGTCGCCGCTATCTGAGTGAAGATCTGCAGGTGCTGGGCCGCCTCGGCGCCACTGCGGTCCAGCAAGTCGAGCGGTTTCGTAACCTGCAGATGCAGAATTTGATCGCGAGCGCCGAATTACGGGCCTTACAGGCCCAGATCAACCCACATTTCCTGTTTAACTCGCTGAATACCCTTTACGGCACGATCGATCGCGGCAACCTGCAAGCCCGCCAGTTGGTGCTCAATCTCGCAGATGTCTATCGTTATCTGCTCCGTACCGAGCGCCCCGTTGTGGAACTGGAGGATGAACTGCGTATCGTCAGGGCTTATCTGGAGATCGAGGAACTGCGCTTGGGTTCAAAGCTGCAAACCGCCATTGAAGCCGATCCGGACACTCTGCACATCGGCATTCCACCGCTTTCGATCCAGCCGCTGGTAGAGAACGCGGTCAAGCATGGGATCGTCCCCAGGGTAGGCCCCGGTTTCGTCCGCCTTTATGTGCGGATCAAGGGAAGGTCGCTTTCCGTGGACGTTTCCAATTCGGGCGAATTTGATTCGAGCAGCGTTGCGAATGCGTCCGGCGTAGGCCTGAGTAACGTCCGCCGCCGCTTGGAACTGTGCTACGGCGGCGATGCGAGCTTCGAGATTAGAACGGCCGGCGGCATCACAACTGTCGGTATCGGGCTACCCGCGCGCGCGACGGTCTCAGTCTAGGCCACCGCTCCAGGACAACTTCTGGAAGAACCTGGCGATCGCCGTTTTGCGAGCGGGTTGGACATGCGCCTGCTCGAGTTTATACAGAGGAACCTGACCTAGGGGGTCACCCGGCAGGATCCGGAGAGTTCCGTGTACCCACACCATTTCCCCCGCCCGGAATTCGAACGCTTCCTTCTGACGCAGGCACACCTCGATCATCTGGTCTCCAAACCGGTGAGCGAGGTGAAACAGGTTACCGGAATCCGGCATCAGGACAAACTTAGTGACCCGATCGCCGTCCCCCACGGGGCGGCCGGGATCGTCCATAGCGTAGCCGAGAGCGGACACTTCCATGCCCCCATGCGCCTGGTCCGGCGCGCCGATGGTCAAGCTGTGCCGCCGCACCAGACTCGACCAGGAGAGAACCTGGGAACGACCCTCGCGCTGCTCGATCGGTCGCAGGTCGGGTTGAGAAGAAGAAGTCGTCAGGTACACGCCTGCCCCAGCCGCGAATACCACACCGGCGGCAATTAAGACAAATACCGGAACCTCGGACTTATTCAGGCGAGCGCGCCCGCGGGGCATCACCGTCAAGAGATAGCAGCCGCCGGCTGGTTGGCCTAGAAGTTTTTCACCGCCGGCCGTTTCTGCGCCATGAGTGACCTCCTCGCCACCATCGGCGGACCAGACGGGCAGATTGAAGGGTTAAAGTCTCCAGAAACCGTCCACGGCTGGGAATGGTCCGCTCATGGACCGAACACCCCCGGTCGTCCGAAACTAGTACCATCGAATTTCGGGACCGTGGTAAAAGTTTGTCAGTTGGGAAAAGGGGATGAAGCTAAAGACGCTAATCGTCGATGACGAGCCGGTGGCGCGGAAGGTATTACGCGAAGACCTGGAGGGCATGGACGAGATCGAGATCATAGGCGAAGCCGACAGCGGCGCGGCGGCCCTCAACCAGATCGCAAAACGCCAACCCGATCTCGTGCTGCTGGATCTGCAGATGCCCGGCATGAGTGGATTTGAGGTGATCGCCAAGCTGCGGGGTGGCCCGCACGTCCCAGTCATCGTCATCGTGACGGCCTATGACAAGCATGCGCTGGAAGCATTTGAAGCCGGGGCTATCGACTATCTGTTGAAGCCCGTGCGGCAGGAGCGCCTGGAGCAGACTATCGAACGGGTTCGCCGTTTCACGGAGCGCCAGGCGATTGAGCAGTTGGCGCGGCTTCAGGAAATCGGTGGCGCCTCGCCAACCAGCCAGCGCCTGCGAAAAGTGGTCGGCAAGGCCGGCGCCGAATACTTCCTCTTGAATACAGACGAAATATACTCGTTTCAGGCTGAGGGTGACATTGTCTGGATCTTCACAGCACGCCAAAAATTTCTAGCTACCCAAACACTGGACGCTTTAGAGCAGCGCCTCCGGGACACGCATTTCCAGCGAATTCACCGCAATGCGCTGGTGAACGTCGATCATGTGCGTAAGATCAGTCACCTGAGCAGCCAGCGTTGGCTGCTCACCATGAACAACGATCAGGAGTACATCGCCAGTAAACGCCGGGCGCGCGGGCTGCGCCAGCTTTTGCAATAGACCGCTGGCGGGAGAAATACGCCCGCTGGCCGCCGGTACCGGTCCGCCGGCGAGTTTTTGCTAGGTAGCATGACCGCTGACGCATACACTTCTAAACAAGATGAGAGTTCTCGCTTTGAGTGCAGTCGTCGTGCTGACGAGTGCGTATCTGTACGGACAGTCGGCCGCCGGCACTATTCACGGCGCGGTGGTGGATCCCTCCGGGGCCGCCATCGCTAACAGCGCGGTGGAGATTCATAACCCGGTGTCCCATTACGATCAGGTCGTCAAGACGGACAACCAAGGAAATTTCACCTTCAACAACGTGCCGTTCAATAACTATCATCTGACGGTGAATGCGCCGGGGTTTCAGAGCGCCGAACAGGACGTCGACGTGCGCTCGCCTCTGCCCCTGGACCTGAAATTCCACCTGCAGATTGGTCAAGCCACCACCACTGTAACGGTTGAAGCCGGCCAGGATTTAGTGGAGTCTGATCCCGAAATTCATACCGACGTGGACCGCAACCTCTTCGACAAGCTGCCGTTGGAAAGCGCTTCCTCGTCGCTCAGTTCGCTGGTCACCCTGGCGACCCCGGGCGTGGCCGCGGACTCCAACGGCCTCTTCCACGGCCTGGGCGACCATGCCGAGAACTCGTTCTCCATCGACGGGCAGCCGGTTACCGATCAGCAAAGCAAGGTCTTCTCGAACCAACTTCCGGTGGACGCCGTCCAGTCCATGGAAGTGATTGAGGGCGCGCCACCCGCCGAATACGGTGACAAAACCAGCCTGGTGATTGTGGCCACGACGCGATCGGGAATGGGCCAGACCGTGCCGCACGGCGATGTCACGGCATCCTTCGGAAATTTTGGCACCTATAACGGCGGATTCAATCTGGGCTATGGCGGCGCATCCTGGGGCAACTTCATCTCTGCCACCGGACTCGATACTCAGCGCTTCCTGGATGGCCCCGAATTCACGACCTTCCATGACACCGGCAACCAGCAGAACTATTTCGACCGTTTCGACCTCAAGCCATCCCAAAACGACACCCTCAGCGTGAATTTCCAATTCACGCGCTCGTGGTTTCAGTCTCCCAATTCCTTCGACATGCAGGATGCTACGGCCTGGGACGGTCTGGTGGTGGATAGCGGCGGTCTCGGACCCGACGGCCGGCCGGTCGGCTCCACCGACCAGGTGGCTAAGATCCGGACCTTTGACATCGCACCGACCTGGACGCGCGTCCTGAATCCGAACACGGTGCTGACAGCGGGAGTTTGGGCGCGCCAGGACCAATTCAACTATTACCCTAGCGGCGACCCGTACGCGGATTTCGTGCCGGATCTGCAGACCACCAGCATCGGCCAGAATCGCCGGCTGACCGATTTAGGCGCCCAGGCCAGCATCTCCTACGCGCATGGCGTCCACAACTTCAAAGCTGGATTGCAGTGGTACGACGAAATTCTCACCGAAAACGATTCCTTCGGCATCGTCGACCCCACATTCAATCCAGTGTGCCTGAATGGCGACGGCAGTCCGAATACCAATCCTCTGCTGACCAATATCAACAACTGCAACGGAACTTTGCAGCCTAACCCAAGCTACGATGCGCTGCTCGCCTGTTACGATCTGACCCGTACGGGTCCCCTGAGCGGCTGTCCCAACTCCACCAGCGGGCGCTACGGCTTCAACGGCCATGCCAACGTCCGCCAGCTCTCACCCTATGTCGAAGATCTGATCAAAATCAAGAATTGGACTTTTCGGCTCGGCCTGCGGGGCGATTACTACTACGGAATTACTAAGTTTGGAATGGCCGAGCCCCGTTTAGGCGCCTCGTACGCCATTAAGCCCACCAACACCGTGCTGTCATTTTCTTACGCGCGCACGATGGAGACCCCGTTCAACGAAAACCTGATCCTTTCCAGCCTCGGGTGTAACGATACTGTGGTCAACGATATCATGGCGGCCATACAGGGTTACCCCTGCCTGACCGCTCCGCTGACTCCGGGGACGCGCAACGAATTCCACGCCGGTCTGCAACAGGCCTTCGGACGATATCTGGTCCTGAGCGGCGAGTATATCTGGAAATACACGGACCGGGCTTATGACTTCAGCGTATTCGCGAACACGCCCATCACTTATCCGATCGAGTGGGGGAAATCGAAGATCCCGGGATTTGCGCTGCGCGCCAGCGTGCCCAATTTTCACGGCTTTAGCGCGTTCATCGTCATGTCGCACGTGGCCTCCCGATTCTTTACTCCGCAAATCAGCGGCATCGGCGTGACGCCCACGAGCGAGGGCGCCAATAGCGTATTCCGCATCGATCATGATGAAGTGTTTAACCAGACCACGCACCTGCAGTATCAGATCGGCAGACGTGGACCCTGGATTGGTTTCAACTGGCGCTATGATAGCGGCCTGGTGGCCGGCGCCGTTCCCTGCGCGGGCGGCAACTGCGCCAACGGTCCGAACGGTACGGACAGCGTGGTGGACGTAGCCCCGTTGACGCCGGATCAGCAGTTCGAAGCGGGCCTTTACTGCGGCAGCGTCCACGCGACGCCCACCACGCCTATCAGCCCTACGGGTCTCTGCGACGCAACCCAATATGGCTCGACGAAGCTGAAGATCCCGGCGCCGGGCACCGAAGACGACGATCATAACCCGCCGCGCGTGGCCGCCCGCAACCTCTTCGATCTGGCGGTGGGCCACGATAATCTCTTCCACGGCGACCGCTATAAATGGAGCGCGCGCTTTGAGGTGGTCAATTTGACAGACGCCAACGTGGTGTACAATTTCCTGTCTACGTTTAGCGGAACGCACTACGTCACACCTCGGGCGATAACCGGGACTGTAGGTTTCCATTTCTGACCACGGTTAGTGGCGTAGAGCCGAAATTCGAGGCAAGCGCGACGCCATAAACGACCCGCTTGCTACCGTGCTTTAACAGTTCATCCGCTGGTAATCCCAGCAGTCCGGGGCCTTCGCCGATCTTCCGCATCAAGGAGAAGCCAAAGCTGCCGCACGCGAAGATATCGTCGTCGGCTACTGAATCAGATCTGCTTCCTGAGGGCCCAGGATCACGGTCCCACGGTACGCGCGATTACTGACGATCCCACTCCTTTGGCCTGTAATCGCAATTCTCTTTTCCTGTGTAGTCGTGTTCACGTAAAGCGTTCGGCCGTCGATGACCCTGGCATACACTCCTTCGGGCGTCGGCGGCCCCGGGTGAACGCCAGCCAGCTTGAAGCAATAGTTCAGAACGGGACCTATAGCGGACGCCTTCGATTCCGTAGCCAGGTAGATCGCATTGCCTTTTCCGAAACTGTTGATGGTGACGGCGGGAGAATGGTCACCGATATTCGTGAAGCGTGCAAGAATCCTGGCTGTTGAAGGTTCGATCACCTCGTAGTGATGCGTGCCCGAGTCGACAGCGCCACCATCCCATTCGAATGTCAAAGGCGATTCCACTTGATAGAACGCGTTGGTCTTCAATCCAAAAACATCGCTCAACCTTCCTGGCAGGGGCGTGTCGAACCATTGCCCGTGCTCGTCGACTTTCGCTGAGAAAGCTGTCATCAAGACCGTGCCACCTCCGCTCACGTAATCCCGGAGAGCCTTTGCGCTGGCGGCGTCCATTACATAGTCGGCCGGCACGACCACGAGCTTGTAAGTCGAGAGAGCAGCATGACCGATGTGGATGATCGCTGTGTCGAGGTTGGCGCGGAACAGGGGATCGAAGGCTCCCTGAACCTGTTCGGTATAGGAAGGCTTGAAGTATTGGAGCGTCGTGTTGGAAGGCCCGTTGGGATGCGAGTCGATAAAGGAATCGAAAGAATAGGCGATGGCGACCTCGGGATGGGTATATCGTGGGAATCCGAATTGAGAGAGCCGTTTGAATTCGGCGGCGATACGCGCGAATTCATCGACCTTCCAGGAAGGAGTGCCGTCATGGTCGAGCAGGCCGAATAGCGCCTGCTCTTCCCCGCCAAGGTGACTATTGAAGGTCCATGCGAGGATCCCCTGCGCGCCCAACATGAGCGCCAGATAGGCATACATACGGCTCCGGCCCGGCGTTCCGTAGTAACCACCGCCGCCGGCGGTGAACTCGTTGAACCAGATCGGAGTGGCCAGGTCTCCTTTGGTCATCAGAGCGCCCAGCGCGCCGCTGACCGGGTCGCCGGGATAGAAGCCTTCGGCGCCGTAGGAGACGTACGATTTGTAGGTCGCGAGATAGTCGAATCCTCTCCGCGGCGCGGTATCCCAGAGGTTCGAGATCGAGGGGATATCCGGCATGTTGCGGCGGCGAATCGCTTCCAGCTCCTGCAGTCGCGCCACCGTAACGTCTGACCAGTAGCGATGAAGATCCAGGTAACGTTCCGAGGGGCCAGGCCCGCTGGCCAGCGGCAAATCAACATCGTCGAAACTGCCCAGCCGGCGCGACCATCGCTGGGTTGCCCAAGCTTTATTCAGGGCCTCGATCGTTCCATATTTTCTCCGCAGCCACTCAATGAACCGCCTTTTATCGGCTTCCGAGTACGACAGGAAGCCGTTGCCGATCTCGTTGTCGTATCCCACGGCGATAAGCGCCCGGTGGTGAGCGTACCTTCTGGTCAGAGCTTCGGCCAGAGCTTGCACTTCGCGCACGTAATCCGGATCGCCGATGTCGTCCATGTATCGCTCCGCCGGCGGAAGACGCTCACCATGCTCATTGACGATATCGACGCCGGGATACGCGCGATGCAGCCAGATTGGCGCCGGACTGCCGGGTATGTCCAGGATCACTTTGATGCCATTGGCAGCCATCTTGTCCATGATCCTGTCAAACCATTCAAACTCGAACTTACCCCGCGCGGGCTCAAATGAATCCCAGGACAAATCTCCCATGCGAACGACATTGAAGCCCGCCCCTCTCATGATGCCGATGTCGCGATCGATTTGTTCTGGGGAGCGATCGACGGGCTGATAGCACGTGCCCACAAAGAGTTGCCCAGGCCCCGGCCAGTTGGAGTGGGCGGCATCGCCCTGCGCGTGACAGGGAAGGGTAAACGCCGCTGCCAAAACCAGGCACAGCGGCGTGAGAACTGCCGGCGGCGGGCGCCTGCTGAGCGTCATAAGAGTCCTCCCTGCCCGAAAACCTGAATCTCCGAGATTCTTAGCATAGCTTGAGTGCGGCGCCGCCGGCGGGCCGGCGATCCGCGAGACCAGTGCACGGAGTGGCGAATGCGGTGATAGCATGAGACCTCCAGGGCCGGACGTCCTACTCTCGCGGCGGCCCGGGCAAAGATCGAGAAAGAGAGGGCCATGATGAACAGCAGGACCGGCGGGTTGAACCGGAGAAAGTTCGTTGCGGGCGGCATCTGTCTGCTGGCGGCGACCGATACGGCATCGCCTCAGCAAAGCCCTTACCTTGACGGCAATTTTGCATCTGGACCGATCGCGGGTCCGTTTCGGCCAAATTGGGAATCGCTCCGGGCCTACCGGTGCCCCGATTGGTTCCGCGACGCGAAATTCGGTATCTGGGCGCATTGGAGTCCGCAATGCGTTCCCGAGCAAGGGGACTGGTATGCCCGCGGCATGTACATTCAGGGCAGCTCCCAGTACAACTACCACGTCAAAACCTTCGGTCACCCCTCCCAATTCGGGTACAAAGACATCTGCCATATCTGGCGGGCGGAGAAGTGGAGTCCCGAGGAACTGATTCGTCTGTACGCCAAGGCGGGAGCTAAGTATTTTGTCGCACTCGCCAATCACCATGACAACTTCGATTGCTGGGACTCAAAATATCAGCCTTGGAACTGCGTGAAAGTCGGGCCTGGGAAGGACATCGTCGGTACGTGGGAGAGAGTTGCCCGCGCGCAGGGGCTGAAGTTCGGAATCACCGTGCATGGCACACCGGGACGGGTTTGGAAGCAGTTCATGCCGGTCCGATATGGCAGCGATGAGACCGGCCCATTGAGGGGCGTAACCTATGACGGCGTTCTGACGAAAGCGGATGGTAAAGGCAAGTGGTGGGACGGGATGGACCCGCAGCAACTCAATGGACGTCCCCACAGCAAAGACGAGCCATGTCCGGAGTTCGTCGAGAACTTCATGCTGCGCACCCAGGACTTGATCGACAAGTACAACCCGGACCTCTTGTATTTCGACGATAACCTCGATTGGTGGTTTGATGCGGGAGCGCCCTCCGGCAGAGAACTGAATGTGTGGCTCGGCATGCCGGAACTCGCCCCCCACATCATGGCGTACTACTACAACGCCAACCTCCGCCGGAACACGGGCAAACTGGAAGCGGTTTTCAATATCAAAAATGTTCCTCGTGCGGTGCTGAGCACCCTGGTCCGCGATTTCGAAATGAGCCAGTCGGAAATGGTGGAACCAAATCCATGGCAAACCGACGCGTGCATCGGGGCTTGGCATTACAGCCGGTCCATCTATGAGAATCACCGGTATCGCACGGCTCAGGCCATGATTCATCTTCTGATCGACGTCGTGAGCAAGAACGGCAACCTGCTTTTGAACATACCGCTGCCTGGCCATGGCCGGCCCGACGGCGACGAGTTTGCATTTCTGGACAACTTCGGCGCTTGGATGGCGCTCAACAGCGAGGCGATTTACTTCACGCGGCCCTGGAAAGTCCCTGGGGAGGGCCCCACGAAGGCAGGCGGTTCCCTCTATGGGAGCCGGGGCTCGCAATTTCAAGCGAGTGATATTCGGTTCACGGCGAAGGGAGACTCGCTATACGCAATCGCTATGGCTTGGCCTGAAAATGGAAAACTGGTGATTCGGTCACTCGCTTCGGATTCCCCACACTACCGCGGCGAAATCGCCAAAATCGGGCTGCTGGGTTCGGAATCGCGCCTCGCTTGGTCGCGAGGCACCGAAGGGGTCACGGTCAACTTACCGGAAAAGCCGCCGTGCGACTATGCGTATGTATTGAAGATCAACCCGCTCGGAGCGTGAGTCATGACCGCATCGCTGCAACAGGGTTGTGGAGGAGATGGAACTTGAAAGTTCAGATATTCGCGGTTGCGTTCTTGTCGCTGACGGCCCTGGCGTCAGCGCAACAGCCGGGCAACGCTCCGTACCTGGATCCGAAGTTGCCGCCGGAACGTCGCGCGGCAGACCTCGTCTCGCGGATGACCTTGGAAGAAAAGGTCCTCCAGATGCAAAACAGCGCGCCGGCGATTCCGCGGCTCGGCGTTCCGGTCTATAACTGGTGGAACGAGGCGCTCCACGGCGTGGCCCAGGGGCGTGCCACCGTTTTTCCGCAAGCCATCGCGCTTGGCGCCACCTGGGATCCCGAACTGCTGCATCGCGTGGCCGATGCGATCTCGACCGAAGCGCGGGCCAAATACAACGAAGCCCAGCGCCGCGCTCCCGTCGCTGAAGTGGGCCCCGGCGCCGCTCCCGGCCGCACCGCCGGGTTGACTTACTGGTCGCCGAACATCAACATTTTCCGCGATCCCCGCTGGGGCCGCGGGCAGGAAACCTACGGCGAAGATCCGTACCTGACCAGCCGCATGGCCGTGGCGTTCGTGAAAGGCATGCAAGGCGACGATCCGCATTATCTGAAAGTCGTAGCCACCCCCAAGCATTTTGCCGTGCACAGCGGCCCCGAGCCGCTGCGGCACACGTTCGATGCCAAGGTGAGCGAATACGACCTGGTGAACACGTATCTGCCGGCCTTCAAGGCCGCGGTGACGGAAGGAAAAGCGGACTCGGTGATGTGCGTGTATAACTCCGTGGACGGTGTCCCGGGATGCGCCAGCACGGACCTGCTGCAGAAACGCCTGCGGGAGGAGTGGGGATTCCAAGGCTATATCGTGAGCGATTGCGGCGCCGTCGGCGACATCTTCCGCGGTCACAAATACGTTGCGACCCAGGGAGAAGCCGCCGTGTCGGCGGTCAAAGCCGGCACGGACCTCACCTGCGGCGGCGAGTATCGAAGCCTGCTCGACGAAGTCAAAGCCGGCCACATCACGGAGGCCGAAATTACCCGTTCCGCTGAGCGGCTGTTCGAGGCCAGGTTGCGGCTAGGCATGTTCGATGCGCCAGAAATCGTCCCTTACTCGAAGATTCCCTACTCCGAGAACGATTCCGTCGCGCACCGCCAACTGGCGCGCCTGGCGGAACGGGAGGCTATCGTGCTGCTGAAGAACCAGGGCGGCTTCCTGCCCCTGCCATCCGCGGTGACCCGGATCGCGGTGGTTGGGCCATCGGCGAATGATCCGATCGGCCTGCTGGGCAATTACAACGGGATCTCCTCCAAACAGGTGACTCCGCTCGAGGGCCTCCGGCAACAGTTTGCCAAAGCCAAAATTCAATATGCGCTTGGCGCCACCTACACCAACACCACGCCGGCTCTGGTGGACTCGAATGTCCTCGCTCCGCCGGGCGGAAACGGTGACGGCCTGTTAGCCGAGTACTTCAACAATCCGGACTTCCAGGGTGCGCCGGCGCTTACCCGGGTCGAGTCGCGCGTCTACTTCGACGCCAACGTGGAAGAGCCGGCCGTGCTTGCGGCGATCGCCGGCGACAACTATTCCATCCGATGGACGGGCAGCCTGATTCCACCCGCCAATGGCGACTATGTGATTTGGGCGCGTACCGGCATCTGGAATCGCAAGGGAAAGATCAAACTTTTCCTGGACGATAAAGAGGCCGGGCCCGGGCCGGGGCCAGGCGCGCGGCGCCGCGGTGGCACGCACTTCCAATTGGAAGGCGGACGCAAGTACGCAGTGAAAGTGGAATACACCCAAAACGGTCCCGGAGGCGGCGCCGAGTTGAACTGGATTCCGCCGGCCGATGTCATGCTGGCCGAAGCCGAAAAAGCCGCCGGGAATTCAGATGTGGCGCTGGTTTTCGTCGGCCTCAACGGGTCCCAGGAAGGAGAAGGCCATGACCGCAGCGCGATCGACCTGCCGGAGCCGCAGGAAAACTTGGTGAAGGCCATGATCGCTACCGGCAAGCCGGTGGTGGTGATTCTTACCAGCGGCAGCGCCGTGGCCATCAACTCGTCCGCGGCCGAGGCAACCGCGGTCCTCGCCGCCTGGTATGGCGGAGAGGAAGCCGGTACGGCCATTGCGGAGACTCTGGCCGGCGTCAACAATCCGGCGGGACGTCTTCCGGTAACGTTCTACAAGAGCCTCGATCAGGTACCCGCGTTTACCGACTATTCCATGAAAGGCCGCACCTACCGCTACTTCAAGGGAGAACCGCTGTTCCCGTTCGGTTGCGGGCTGAGCTACTCGACCTTTGCGTATTCGGGCCTGAGCGCACAACGTACGGCACGCGGCGCCGAAATCCGCGCGACCGTGCAGAACACCTCGCCCCGGGAAGGCGATGAAGTAGTTCAGCTTTACATCGGCGGCGGTTCGGGTGCGGACGCACCCCTTCGCAGCCTGCGCGGTTTCGAGCGCATTCACTTGCGCGCAGGCGAGCGCCGCCAAGTGGAATTTCTGATTCCGGCGCAAGACTTGCCGGCAGGCAGCGTGGAGATCAGTGTCGGCGGAGGACAACCGGCGGAGGGCGTCCCGTTCGTGAAGGGTTCTTTGTAAGCCCGCTTATTCGACGGTCTTCCGTAATGTGACCAGCACCACGTCATTGCTCTTCATGGGCAGCGAGAACTCGTACGCGCCGCCGCTTGGAACGTCCACCACGCGGTCTGTCTCCGGTAGGTCGCGTGTCAGATTCTTCAATTCTTCGAGTTGTGCCGGGCTCAACTCCTTGGGCGCCCCCATGTCGATGTAGGCGGAATACGCGTCATTGGCGCGATAGCCGGTCCGCTGCACCGTGAGTTTGTAGCTGCCGGACTGCAGATGGCTGATACGCAACTCCACCGGCGGCGCGGGCTCCGCTGGGACCATGCGGCTATAAAACGGCCGGTTACTGACTTTCTGCCGGGGTTGTTGGAAGTCCCAGATAACGGCTGAAACGCCACCGCTCTCCGCGGCAGCGAAGACTTGGCCGTCCTGAACCGGAACTTCGCTGCCTTGGACCGCATGCAGATATTTGTAGGCAAAGTACGCCGGCTTGCGGATGCCCTCGCGGTTCAGCAGCCCGAATCCGCCGTGGAACGGCGACGGCGGGGGCCCCGGTTCCTCGAAAAGATCGGTGTAAGTCCAGTAGCTCATACCTTGTAGCAAGCCCTGGCTGGCCTTGAGTTTGCTTAAGATGTACGGCGCGCTGATATAGGAGTCATGCACCAGGTCGCGCGGGGTGTAGCTCGTGCTCCATTCCGTGAAGTAAAGAGGCAGGTTGGGAAACTTCGACGCCTGGATCTGCGCGCGAACTCTCCGCACGTCGCCCAAAATGGCATCCGGGGACGGAGAAAGCTTCGTGTCCTCCTTGCCGTTCTCGTCCAGGAAACCGCCATCCACGCCGTAGGTATGGGTCGTGACGAAATCCACTGCGGCGGCGCTTTGCGCCACGTGATTGAGGAATTCCGGCACCCACGCCGCGCCTGCCGTGGACGGGCCGCCGACTCGCAAACGTGGATCGATCGCCTTGATGGTCTTGGACGTCAAATCATACAGCTCGAAGTAAGCTTTCTGGTCGGCCCCTTCCCAGAAACCCGACAGGTTGGGTTCGTTCCATACTTCGAAAAACCAGGTGCGCACCTCGGTCCGCCCGTAGCGTTTTTCGATGTGGCGAATGAACGCGCCGACGAGGTTTCTCCACGCCGCGGGTACCGGATGTGAGGTGTTGCCCCGCCAATAGAAGATTGTGTTGTCGGACGTTTTCATCGCCTTGGGGGTGAAACCTAACTCGACAAATGGCTTGATGCGGCGCGCGAGCAGGTCATCGTAGAGCTGGTCTATTTTTGTCCAGTCGTAGACTGTCTTCCCGTTTTCGGCTCGCACCGTGTTTGATACGTCGTGAAAGATGGCGTGGAAACGAATGTAGCGGAAACCAAGTTCGTCAACGGCGGTCTTGAGTTGCGCCTGGCTGTCATCTCGAATGAGTGTGCCGGGATAATCCGAGCCCACCGACAGGTCGAAGAACCGGTCCAATGGTTTGACCGCGCGTGCCACGTCGATGTCAATATGGCGCGGTGAAGGAGCCGGATTTGCCGCGGACGTGGCCTGCGCCGGGCAATCGGGAAACATGATCTGCGCAGTTTGATACAGGTACCGGCGCCAGTTGGCCCACTCGTGGCCGCCGCTGCTGAGTACCCAGAAATTACGCAATCCGTACAGATCGAACAGCGCGAGATCCTTTTGGCCGTTGTGGAGTGCAATATCGGTTTCACCGGCCGCCATGTAGAGCGGCACGCGGAACTTGTCGTTGGTGGACGGGTCCTGCAGCATCGCGCCGTAGTATTCGTCGAACTTCTTCCGTGTGGCCTCGCTAATGTGACCCGAGCTGTAAATATACAGCTCGCTAAACGTGTCGAGGTGCGGAAAACCGGTGTGGATCACGACCATGCCTCCCATCGACAGGCCGGCCAACGCCCGATATTCCCGGCTGGCCTTCGTACGATAGTGGCTGTCGACATAGGGAATGATGTCCTTCAAGTACTCCTGTGAGCACTTGTCGTCAGTACCGATGGGCGAAGGCTCGAACGTCGCGCAAGCGCGCGTGTTCGGCATGACCACGATCATCGGTTTGGCCTTGCCGGCGGCGATCAGGTTATCGATAATGTCGCCCGCATATCCACCGCTGCGCAGGTCCTCGCTGCTCCACTTGGAGTCGTCGTCTCCGCCGCCATGGTTGAGGTAAAGCACGGGATATCGCGCGCTCCCATTGCTGGCATAATCCGGCGGCAGGTACACGTGCATCCGTTTCTCCTCGCCGGCATAGTTCTGGTAGTGGGCCTGTTCGATTTTTCCGTGCGGAACAGCGGTTTTTGCGAAAAATGCATGGTCCGTATAGGCGGGTAACGCGGGAAGGATCGGAAGCGGACAAACCCCCGCTTTGGGGGTCGGCGGCACGGCGCGTCCTCCGGGCGGCGCGCCGGTACCGGGCGGGCGCGCGGTTGGTTGCGCCGCGAGCAACCCGGCGAGAAGAAGGGATGCGCCAGGCACAAACGCCCACGGCCCGCCCCGCATGATTCTCATGAATCCTCCTGGAAAATTCATCATCACGAGTCGAGTTTTTGCCACATGACCCGCTCCCGCGCGAACGGATCATCGACAACCTTGCATTCGGCGTCGATCTGCATCGTGGCGCGAGTCTTGGTTGTATACGGGGGCCAATCCGGTACACCTTTCGCCTCCGGATGGGAAGTCCTGGCGAAGCTCGCGAACAGGCTGCTCATATTCCGGGCCACCTGGAACCGCGCCGGCCGGTTTCCTTCCATCAGGTACATCGTCGCGATGCCCTGCGGGGGCCACTGGCCGTCGGGATAGATGTTGTCGAAGGTGTAGAGCAGGTCGGTGGCATGCGCGGCTCCCAGCCGGTAATTCGTGCCCGGGATGGTCCATTCCGACTGATAAGTCAGCATGTACATGTAGACCGGCGCTCCGCCCAGAGCGCACTTTCGCTCGGCCGCCGTAATGGAGCCGTTCCAAAACATGGTGGCCGTCGTGATGGCTATATACAGGTCCGCGGGCGACGCTTCCGGACGGCTCTCTTTGTAAATCTTGAGCACGATCTCCGCGTCTTGACCAAGCTCCCGTTCGAGCCGCTCCCGCAGCGTGGCGTCAGTCAGTTGGAAAACGGAGTGAGACGGGTCGTTCATGAACATGAACACCGTCTCGTCGTGGTTGGTGCCGATCATCAGCGGTCTCTGCTTGGAGATGGCCGGCGCCGCCGGATCGAAGGGATGCTGCGGCAGCACGGTTCCATCGACCACGGGCGAGAAACTGCCGGCCCGCGAAAGCAGGCCTCCTCCCCGGGCTGCCCGGAACATCGGTGGAGCGCCCGGCCGGCGGCCCAGCCCGGATTGGATCGCGACCAGCTTCTCGGCGGGGACATCCAACAGCTTGCGCCACTCGCTTTTTTCGAGCCCCAAGGCTTTCAGGGTCATCAGTGCGGTTTCCGCGGCTGCGTCGCGCGTCATCATACGGACGCCTGCCCCGCTTTCGATCGCGGCCTTGTGGAAGTAGCTGGCCGCCGATGGCATGGCGTAAAGGCATGACGTCTTGGCGCCGCCGCCGGATTCGCCGAAGATCATTACGTTGTTCGGATCGCCGCCAAAGGCCGCGATGTTCTCGTGCACCCACTTCAGGCCATCGCGCATGTCCAGCAGTCCCTGATTGCCGGACTCGGCGTACTCGTCACCGCCCAGATCGCCCAGAAACAGAAAACCCAATAAGCCGAGCCGATGGTTGGTTTCCACGACGACTACGTCATGGTTGCGCGCCAGGTTGCCGCCATCGTGATCTACGGAGCCTCCCGACCCGCTACTGAATCCTCCGCCATGGTTGAAGAACATCACCGGACGCTTGCGCCCGTCAGCCGCCGGTGTCCACACGTTCAGGAACAGACAGTTCTCCTGGGGCGCGGGTTCGTCGATTCCGAAGTAACCCTTCGGCGGCTGGCAGCTTGGCGGAGCCAGACGCAGTGCGTCCCGCACTCCCGTCCAGGGCTGGAGCGGCGGCGCGGCCTTGAATCGATTTGCCCCGGAGACCGCCCCGGCGTATGGCACACCTTTGAACGCGATGCGATTGTTCTGGCGCCGGCCGCGAATATTGCCGTAGGCAGTTTTTATCGTGACGTACTCGGGCTTGTCGTCCGCGGCAAAGGCAGCCCTCCGGGCTAAGGCCGCGGACCCGGCCAGCCCCGCGGTCCGCGCCAGAAACTGACGCCGGCCCATGGGCAAAGAAGCTCTTCTGTTCGGATTCATACTTTTACCTCGCCGGGACGGCGACTCCATCCCCGGCGAAGCCCCAATATATCCTGGCGCGCCAGGTTTTGAAACAGGATCAAAGGATCTGAACAATCCGTCAATGTGATATCGTAAGCGCCAAATGAGATCGCTATTTTTGCCGCTCGCCATCGCAGTTCTTTCTTCTTTCAGAATGGCCGCGCTCGACACGGTGAAAGTCGAGCAGGGGCTGCTCCAAGGAACCACGGAGGCCGGACTCGCTGTCTATAAGGGCATTCCGTTTGCCGCTCCTCCCATAGGCGAACTGCGGTGGCGCGCGCCGCAGCCTGCCGCGCCATGGCAAGGGGTGAGCGCCGCGGACAAGTTTGCGCCGCAATGTGTCCAGCGTAGTTTCGGCGGCGGCGATTCAGCCGCGGCGGCGGGGAGCGAAGACTGCCTCTATCTCAACGTGTGGACCCCAGCCGAGTCGGCCTCCGCGCGCATCCCGGTGCTGGTCTGGATCTATGGCGGCGGTTTTAATGCGGGCGCCACTTCCATACCTACCAACAGCGGCGAGGTTCTAGCCCGTAAAGGAGTCGTACTGGTGAGCATTGCTTACCGGGTGGGCGTGCTTGGCTTTTTGGCGCATCCGCAACTGAGCGCGGAATCCACTGCCCACTCCTCCGGCAATTACGGACTGCTCGATATGATCGCCGCGCTCGAGTGGATTAAGAAGAACATCGGCGCTTTTGGCGGCGATCCCAATAAGGTCACCATCTTCGGCGAATCCGCGGGCGGCATCGCGGTCAGCCAACTGTGCGCATCGCCGCTGGCCAAGGGCCTGTTTGCGGGAGCGATGTCGGAAAGCGGGGGCTCCTTCGGTCCACCCCGGCGCGCCGGCGGCCCCGGCGAGAACATGCGTCTGCTTGCGGATGCCGAGAAAGCAGGGTTGGAGTTCGCACGAACTGCCGGCGCCGCTTCGATTAACGAACTGCGCGCGCTGCCCCCCGAGAAGTTGCTCTCCGCCACGCGCGGCTTGGCCTGGCCGATTATCGACGGCTGGGTAATCCCTTCAGATCAGTACACGCTCTACGAGGCAAAACGCTTCAATGATGTCCCCGTACTGATCGGGTACAACTCAGACGAAGGCGCCAGTTTCTCGCACGAGCGCACGCCACGCGAGTACATCGACGGCGTCCATCGCCGTTATGGTCCTTTCGCCGCGCGTCTGCTCGAATCATATCCAGCCGGCGAAAAGACGGTCCCCAAGACCGCCCGGGATCTCAGCCGTGATGCGGCGTTCGGCTGGCACACGTGGATCTGGGCGCGCCTGCAGTCTCAACTCGGCAAATCGAAGGTTTTCTTCTACTATTTCGATCAGCACCCCGATCACCCTGCCGATTCGCCGCAAGCCGGGTTCGGCGCTCCCCATGGCAGAGAGGTTCCGTATGTCTTTGGGCACTTGCGCGATCTGCGCAACGAAGAGCCAACGCCGGCCGATCGCTTGATCTCCGATGCCATGGTCACCTATTGGACCAATTTCGCAAAGTACGGTGACCCCAACGGAAAGGGCGAGCCTCCATGGCCGGCCTTCAGCGATGCACATCCCGAACTCATGTATTTCGCCGGTACGCCGCACACCGGACCGGTCCCCAATAGCTCGGGGCTGGAAGCACTCGACGGTTACTTCGCATGGCGCCGGTCGCCTGAAGGCATCGAGGCGTCGCGCGTCGCCGACGCTCGCCCTGCATCCACTAACGTCATGGGTGCGGAGTATCCGCGCGTCCTGAACGACCATCGCGTCGCATTCCAGCTCAAGGCGCCGGAAGCGCACTCCGTGGATGTCGATATCACCGGCAAACGCTTTCCCATGACCCGCGACCGGGACGGAGTTTGGCGGGTCACCACACCACCGCTGGTGGAAGGCTTCCACTACTACGCGCTGGATGCCGATGGTGTACGCATGAACGATCCGGGCAGCCACGCTTATTTCGGTACCGGGAAGGACTCGAGTGGAATCGAAGTGCCGGAAGATAGCGCGGACTACTATTCGATCAAAGACGTGCCCCACGGTGAGGTCCGCATGCGCCTCTATCACTCAAAAATCACTGGGCAGTGGCGGCGTTGTTTCGTCTATACGCCGCCCGGTTATGAAACCTCAAGCGAGCGCTATCCTGTGCTCTATCTCCAGCACGGCATGGGAGAGGATGAAACCGGCTGGATCCGGCAGGGCCACGCCAACCTGATTCTCGATAATCTCATCGCCAACAAACAGGCCGTACCCATGTTGATTGTGATGGATAACGGCTATGCGTCACGCCCAGCCGGGCCTTTCGGCCCCGCTCCAACCGGTCCGGACTTCAGCGCTTTCGAAGACGTGATGATCGATGACGTCATTCCGATGATCGACGCCACCTTCCGGACTGTTCCCGACCGGGATCATCGTGCGGCAGCCGGACTCTCCATGGGCGCCAACCAGGCTCTCCACCTCGCCACGGACCACCTGGATACGTTCGCCTACATGGCTGGCTTTAGCGGAACGATGAATGGCCTCAGCACCGAACCGCTGGACCCCGCCACTGCGTTTCATGGCATTTTCAAGGACGGCGCTGCATTCAACTCCAAGGTCAAGCTGCTTTGGCTGGGCATGGGCACCGAAGAGCCGAAACCCTTTCCGGGAGCCATCGGCGCCTTTCGCTCCATGCTGGATAACGCCGGCGTCCGGTATGTCTACTTCTCATCGCCCGGAACATCCCACGAGTGGCTCACGTGGCGGCGGGATCTGAACGACTTCGCGCCCAGATTATTCCGGTAGATGGTGGTTCTTTAATTGCGCCGCGCGACCCGCGATTGCTGGAACAGTCGTGGCGCGAAGTCGTTCAAGTCGCGGCGCCACGTCTGCCATTCATGGTCCGTGCCCGGCGACTCGTAAAACACGTGCTGGACTTTTGCGTCATCGAGTGAGGTGTGCAGTTTCTCGATACCTTGCTTCATCCGCGCAGGCTCGTTCGTTCCCACCCCGACCCACAACAGGTGCACGCGTTTGGCAAACGCGGCCGGATCGGCCATTGCGCCGTTAAACGCCGTTTTCGTATCCAACTTGTCGTTGCCCATCGCAAATACGTTGGCCGCTCCGCTAAATCCGCCGATATACGAGAAAAGATCCAGATGGTCGAACGTCACGTGGAAGGTCTGCATGCCCCCCATCGAAAGACCCGCCATGGCGCGATGGTCGCGATCGGCTATGGTGCGGAACGTCGAGTCGATGAATGGGATCAACGCCTGCGTCATATCGTCTTCGAAAGCAGACATCATGTTCTCCATCGCCTTCCTCATCTCCGGCGAGCCGAATGATTTTCCCGCGAGATTGGGAGCGGCCTCGCCCGCGCGCCGCGCGTAGCCATTCGCCATCACGATGATCATCGGCTTGGCTTTGCCCGCGGCAATCAGATTATCGAGGATGAAGTTCGCCTTACCCTGCCGCGTCCATCCGGATTCGTCTTCACCGCCGCCGTGCTGGAGGTAAAGCACGGGGTAGCGCTCTTTCGGATGTGTGTCATAAGCCGGTGGCGTGTAGACCAGCGCATGCCGCCAGGTGCCGGTCACTTTCGAGTGATACCAGGTTTCGCGCACCTGCCCGTGCGGAACGTCCTGCGGCAGATAATACGTCACACCCGCTTCGGGAACCTCGACGGCGCTGGCCCACTTGCTTCCCCCGAAGTAGGCCGTACTCGCCGGATCGCTCACTTCGGCACCATCCACGTCGATCATATAGTAGTGGAGGCCCGGCGCCATCGGGGGCGTGGTAAATGTCCAGAATCCGTCGGCCTGCTTCTCCATCTCGGCCTTGGGACCGCTCCAGAAATTCACCCTGACCTTGCTCGCCTCCGGCGCCTTGAAGCGGATCTGCACCCGTGAGTTGCCATCGACGCGCGGATACTGCGCGTCCAGAACATTGGATGTGGCGGGTCTGAAATCGCCCGAATCCTGCGCCAAGCAGAACGGCGCTATCATCACCGTCATTAGTGCAATCAGTCGCATAATGTCTCCAAAGACGAACGTAAGCCGCGTAACCGCTTATTCGTTAATAGATCCTCACTATATCATCAGAACGGGATGGGTAACTCGTCTAAAAGCAGGCTGGCAGTGAAAGCGCTTCCATGGCTGGCTGCATTCTTGCTGCCGTGCACTGCTTCCTCGGAATCGCACGCTCAACGCAGCCATCGATACGTCGAAGACGGGCGCCCCCCATCCTTCTGTGGGCCTTGCGGAAGTGCGGCCAGGGTGCGCCAGGACGGCACGAGGGTTGCGGCGGAGAGATTGGCCGCGTTTGCGTGACGATCGCGTTCCTGCTCACCCTGGCCACCGTAATGACTGTCCCGCCATTCTGGAACGCGCCGCTCGAAGAACGGGCCAACCCGGCCAGAACACTGAACCCCGCGAAGGCTCCCTGGTATTTCCTCGGCCTCCCGGAACTGGTAAGCCACTCGGCCTTGGTCGGCGGCGTGCTGGCGCCTACTTTACTGCTGCTCGTCCTGGCGGTGGATAAAACCAACGCTCGCGGCCAGGTGGATTTCTGGGCCGCAGCCGGTACGGTCGAAGAACTATGTGCGGGCCTCTTGCGGCCGGTGCCCGACTTTCACTTCACCGACGATGCAGCTTGACGCCGGACGTCCGCTGGTGCACACTAGTAGTCTAACTATGGGAAAGGATCCGCACGCCGAGATCCCGCCAGGAACCTTGTACATGCTGATTTTGCGCAGCCTGGCGCGCCTGGGCCCCATGCACGGTTACGGGATCGCCCAGCACATCCAGCAGTTGTCGCAGTCGGTGCTGCAGGTCGAGGAGGGATCCCTCTACCCCGCCCTGCAGAGAATGCTGATCAAAGGCTGGGTAACCGCGGAGTGGCGGCCATCGGAGAACAACCGGCGCGCGCGCTATTACCGGCTGACACCCGCCGGCCGCAAGCAGTTGGGCGTGGAACTGTCCGAGTTTGAAAGGGTGATGCGGGCCATCGCCAACGTGATCCAGCCCGCGTAGAAGATACCTATGTGGTTGGGCGAAATCTGGCGGCGGGTCGTCTACTTGCGGCGCGCGCGGGAGTTCAACGCCGAAATGGGCGAGGAACTGCGCTTCCACGCCGCCATGAAAGCCGATGCGTGCGGCGACGTCCACGCCGCCATGCGGCGGCTCGGCAATCCGACGGAGATCACGGAAAGGAGCCGGGACATGTGGGGCTGGAGCTGGTTGGAGGGGTTCGCGCAAGACACCCGTTATGCGTTTCGGATGCTCGGCCGCAGCCCCGCCTTCGCGCTGATCGCGGTGGTTTCGCTGGCGCTGGGGATCGGCGCCAATACGGTCGTCTTCAGCGTCCTGAACGCGCTGTTGCTGAAGGCCCTGCCGGTGCGCGATCCCAGCCGTGTCTTTTTCGTGAACAACAACGGCGGTCCGGCGCAGTCCTTCCCCAACTATCGGGACATCCGCGACCGCAACTCGGTCTTCGAATCGCTGTTCGCCTACCGCATCACGGTGATGTCGCTCGACGACGATCGCGGCGCCCATCGCGTCTGGGGCTACCTGGTTACCGGGAACTACTTTCAGTCGCTCGGTATCCAGCCGGCGCTGGGCCGTTTCTTCACTCCTGCCGAGGACCGGAATCCGAATGCCAGCCCGTATGCCGTGCTCAGTTACGCCTGCTGGCAGAACCGCTTCGGCCGCGATCCGCAGATCGCGGGAAAACAGATCCGCATCAATGGATATCCGTACACCGTGCTGGGGGTGGCGCCGCGCGGCTTCCATGGAACCGAGATCTTCTACTGGTCCGAGATCTGGGTACCGATGATGATGCAGGCGCAGATCGAGGGTCACTCGTGGCTGGAGGTGCGGAACACCCACAATTCCTGGCTGGCCGGACGGCTGAAACCCGGCGTAACCGTGACGCAGGCCGAGGCGAACCTGAACGTGATCGCGGCGCAACTGGCGCGTGAATATACCAGCAACGAAGGCATGCGGCTGAGCCTGGGAGTGCCCGGCATGATGGGCGCGGCGGGCCGCGAGCCCACCCGCGCTTTCGCCGGCGGCGTGATGCTGCTGGCCGTATTGGTGCTGCTGGCCGCCTGCGCGAATCTCGCCAGCCTGTTGGCAGCCCGCCTGGCCGACCGCGGCCGCGATCTGGCCATACGCATCTCGATCGGCGCCGGCGGCGGCCGCATCATGCGCCAACTGTTGACCGAATCGCTCTGGATCGCCCTGCTGGGCGGTGCGGCCGGATGCGCACTCGCGGTGGTGCTGCTCCGGCTGTTGAGCCAATGGCATGCGCCGCTGGATTTCCCTGTCCAGTTCGACGTCAACCCGGACTGGCGCGTTTTTCTCTTTGCGTTCGCGGCGGCCGTTCTGACCGGCGTTCTGTTCGGCCTTGGCCCGGCCCGTTACGCCTGGAAAGCCGATCCGGCGCGGCATCTGAAAGGACCGTTGGCCCCGCGCTCCGGGCGGCGTTGGGCCGCGCGCGATATCCTGTTGCCGGTGCAGATCGCGCTGTGCTGCGTGCTGGTCACGGCCAGCCTGGTCGCGGTGCGCGGCCTGATGCGCTCCTTCGATACACCCTTGGGATTCCGCCCGGACGGCGTCGCCGTGATCGGATATGACGTGGGTCTGGCCGGATACGATGAGAGCCGGGGCCGCGCCTTCGAGCAGAGCGCGCTCGAAGCCGTGAGCCGTCTGCCGGGCGTGGAATCCGCGGCTTACTCGAGTTCCGTTCCGCTGAGCATCGATCAATCGAGCACCACGGTGTACGCCGACACGGTCACCGATTTTCGCCCGAAGAACGCGCGCGTGGCATCTTATTACTTTGTGGCACCCGGATATTTCCGAACGGCCGGCACGCGCCTTCTGGCCGGCCGCGAGTTCACGCCTCTCGATAAGCCGGGCGCGCCGCGGGTGGCCGTTGTCAACCAGACGTTTGCGCGCAGTGTGTGGGGCACAGCCGATGCGATCGGCAGGCGTTTCCGCCGGGGCCCGGGCGGGGCGCTCTTCGAGGTCGTAGGAATTGCCCAGGACGGCAAGTATGTGACTTTGACCGAAGTCCCTCAACCCGCGGTCTTCTTTCCGATCCAACAGGACTACTCCGATACCATCGTGCTGATGGCGCGCTCTCATCGGCCGGCAAGCGAGCTGGCTGCCGAGATGCGGGAAGCGGTCGGCCGCCTCGATCCGCACCTGGCGATGTACGGCGTCGGGAGCCTGCACCAGATGCTCGGCCTGGTCTACCTGCCGATGCACGCGGCGGTCATCGCACTGGGCGCTTTCGGCGTACTGGCTCTCATGCTGGCGATCACCGGGATCTACGGGCTGGCGGCTTACACGGTGTCGCGGCGTGTGCGCGAGATCGGCATCCGTATGGCGATCGGCGCGCGTCCCGCGCAGGTGCTGCGGCTGGTCTTCGCGCGTACCGGCGTGTTGGTGGCCGCGGGCGCGCTGGCCGGACTGGTCCTGGGCGTTGCCGGAGCCGGCGTGCTGGCGAGCGTGGTGTATCAGGCCAGCTCACGCGATCCGCTGGTGATTGGCGCGGCGGTGTTGGCGATCGGCCTGGCGGGCCTGGGGGCCGTATCAGGACCGGCGCGGCGCGCGTTGCGTATCGATCCAGTCGAGGCCTTGCGCGACCAGTAGGCCAGGGCTCATTCTTCGCGGAGCGTCACCAGCGGGTCGACGCGCATAGCGCGCCGCGCCGGAAGATAGCTGGCGGCCGCGGCCGCCGCGAGGAGCACCAGAGTCACCGTCGTATAGGTTGCCGGGTCGGTGGGCCGGACTTCGAAGAGCACGCTGCCGGCTACCCGCGAGACGGCTACCGCGCCGGCTGCGCCGGCCACGATGCCGGCCCCTGCCAGCTTGAGGCCCTGCGCCAGGACCTGCCGCAAGATCGCGGCAGGCGTCGCGCCCAAAGCCATACGCATGCCGATCTCCGGCAATTGCTGCCCCACGTGATAGGCCAACACGCCGTAAAGGCCGATCGCCGCCAGCAACAGCGCGAGTCCGGCAAATACGGCCAGCAGAGTCATCTGGGTGCGCCGCTCGAAGACCTCCTGATCCAGGATCTGCTCCATGGTCGCGACATCGGTAATCGGCTGATCCGGATCGATCGACCAGATCGCTTGCCGCACGGCCCCAGCCAGCCTTGCCGGATCGGTTTTAACGTGGATCGCCAGAGCCGCGGGCGGGTAACCCGCCTGCAGGGCCGAGGCATAGAACGTGGGTTTGGGCGGCTGATCCAGACCGTCCTGGTGAAGGTCGCCGACCACGCCCACGACTTCGGCTCTCACCGTATTGTCGAAATAGATCTTGCGTCCCAGCGGATTCTGTTTCGGCCACGCAGTCCCGGCCATGGTCTCATTGATCAGCAGCACCAATGGGGCGCCCTCGGTATCGCGTTCGTTGAGGTCCCGCCCCCGCAGCAACGGTATGCCCGTGGCGGCCAGAAAGCCGGGGCCGGCCAGGCGCGCATTACACTGCAGCCCGTCCTTCGGATCATGCCCCTCGGCCACCACGCCGGTGATATCGCCCTTGTCCAGAATGGGGATGTGGTTGCTGAAACCCGCCGAAACGACGCCCGGGATAGCATACACCCGGCGCAACACTTCCCGCTGGAAAGCAATCAGGGCCGCGGGCTTCTGGCCGCGCCCGGATCGGGGGATGCGCATCGTCAACACGCCCTTGGTCCGGCAGCCGACGTCAACGCCGCGCAATCGCGCGAAGGTGCGCATGAGCAGGCCCGCGCCAATCAGGAGCATGAACGCCAGCGCCACTTCCGAACAGATCAGCAGGGTGCGCAAGCGGCGCGAGCCGGCGGCCGCGGCCAGCGTCCGCGAACTCTGCTTGAGGGCCTGATTCAGATCCACGGCGCGCACCTGAATCAATGGAAGCAGCCCGAAGGTCACGGTGGTCAGCGCCGCGATCCCCAGCGTCAGCGCCAGCACCCGCCAGTCCGCGGTCAGACCGTTCAGTACTGCCAGGTGGCCGGGGCCGAGGCGCCGCAGGAATTCGAATGTGCTGGTAGCGAACAGAAACCCGAGCGCGGTGCCGGCGGCGCACAACAGCAGACTCTCGCACAGGAACTGACGGGCCAACTGCCACACTCCGGCCCCCAAGGCGGACCGCACCGCCACTTCCTTGCTTTGCCGCGCCGCTCGCGAAAGCAGCAGGCTGGCCAGATTGAGACAGGCGATCAACAGCACCATGACCGCCGTAGCGAACAAAATGCCGAGCACGCGCTGGCTGGAACGGGTGAAGTGTTCGCGCAGGGGTCCCACGAACGCGCCGACTTTCTCGTTCGTGCCGGGATATTCGCGCGCCAGGGCGGCTCCGATCGACTGCATTTCCGCATTGGCCTGCGCGACCGTAACGTAGGGACGAAGCCGCGCGGCCACCATCCAATTATGGCGTCCGCGATCGTTCCACTCCGCCGCGGAATAGGCGCTGAACGGCGCCCACAATTCGCCCAGCTCCGAATTGTATTCGGCCGGCGGCTCCGCGCCTGCCGCCAGCACGCCCACGATGGTGTGCTTTTGTTCGTTGAGCACCACCGTGCGGCCCAGAATTCCCGGATCGCCGGCATAGTGGCGCCGCCAGAATCCTTCCCCGATCAACACGACGCGGGCCGCGCCCGGCCGATCCTCGTCGTCCCGAAACGTCCTGCCGATCAGCGGCCGGATCCGCAAGGCGCGCAGAAAACTGGCCGTGACGAGTGCGCCGTTCACTACCTCCGGAACGCCTTGCCCGGTGAGCCGGAACGAATGGTCCTCCAGCCCGCCCATTTCCGCGAAGGATCGGCTGCGGGCTTTCCAATCCACGTAATTGGCGGGCGAGACCGGGCTGTCGTGCATACCGAAAAACGGGGCGCTCTCCCAGACCAGCACCAGGCGGTCGGGCTCGGCGTAAGGCAGCGGCCGCAGCAGGACGGCATTGATCAGGCTGAAGACCGCGGTATTGGCGCCCACGCCCAGCGCCAGGGTTAGCACCGCGACTGAAGCGAAGCCGGGTGATTTCAGCAGAAATCGGACCGCGAGGCGGAATTGTCCCAGGAGCGTAAGCATGAGTCTATCTCAAAAGACTCGATTATCCGCAATTGGTTAGCCACAGCGATCGACTGCCAGGACGGCATTTGCGGCGGCCATGCCGATTGAGTGTCTGAAAATGGGACGCCGCCGCCCGATTGCGCGAAGCGCGGGCGCTCAGGAATTACCCCTGCGCATTGGCGGCCAGCGCGTCGTCCACCGTTTCGCAGAACTGGAAGATGGTGTCCAGCCGGGTGACGCGGAAGCACTCGCGCACATAGCCCTGCGCGCCGGCCATCCACATCTTGCCGCCGTTTTCCTCCACTCGATTGAGGCTGTAGATGAACCGGCCGATGCCTGTGCTGTCGATGCGTTTCACGCCGCTCAGATCGAAGATAATGCGCCGCCGTCCCTGCCCCAGCGCGCCGTTGAGGACGGTCTCGATGCGCTCGCCCTCCGGCCCGCGCATGACGCTGCCTTCGAGCGCGATCACCGCCGTGCCCGGCGCCACCTCTTTTTCGTTGATCTCCAGTGCCATCCCGCGCTGTCCAAAACTAATATATACCGGATGCCGCTAAAAAGGGTGTGCGCGTCACTGGGATACAATGAGGCCAATGCGGGTCGCCTGGTGGGCCGCGGCGCTGTTATCTGCATTCGCGAACTTGTATGGGCAGACCAACGGCGTCGCCCAAGCCATCGAATCCATTCAATCCGCTATGGAAAGTGGAGACCGGGCGGGCGCGACGCGCCTGCTGGCCGAGGCTTTAGAGCAGCATCCCCACGACGCCGGACTCATCAACTTGCGCGGTGTCATGCATGCCCAACAGTCGCAAATAGCCGAAGCACGATCCGATTTTCAACTGGCCGTCAGCCTCGCTCCCGGACTCACGCCCGCCTGGCGCAATCTGGGCCGGGCCTGCCAGCTCATTGCCGACCCGGCGACGCAGTCCACGGCCTGCGCTGCGGATGCCTGGGCGCACGTGCTGCAGGCCCAGCCCGGCGATCCCGAAGCGCTGGCTTCGCTGGCTACCGTCGACGAGTGGCAAGGCAAATTCACCGACTCCCTGGCGGCCATCGGCAAGCTGCCGGCCGAAGATGCCGCTCGTCCGCCGATACTGGCGCTGCGCTGCGGCGACCTGGCCGGATTGCATCGCGACGCGGAAGCTGCCGAAGCGGCGGCCGCCCTGGCACGCGCGGATTTCTCCGAAGACGACGCCGCTTCGATCTATCCCGTTCTGGCGGCCGCGCGCAACGCCAGGCTGACCGTCACTCTGGCCGAGTCCCTGGACGCCCGCGGCAAGGCCACCAACGTGAGCCTGCGGCAGTTGGCAATAGCGTACGAGCAGTTGAACCGCCTGCCCGACGCCCGCCGCACTCTGGAGCGGGTGGCGGTCCAGGATCCGCAGAATCCCCGGCACCTGCTCGAATTGGCGCGCATCGCGCACCTGATGCACGATCTGGAAGGTTGTCTCGGCTACCTGGGTCACGCGCGCGACTTGACCCCCAAGGATGCCCGCATCCACTTTCTGTTCGGCCTGGTGGCCGTGGAGATGGAACTGCCGGTGGAGGCCCGCCGTTCCCTGGACCAGGCGCTGGCCCTCGATCCGGCCAATCCCGAGTTTAACTATGCGATGGGTGGCGTGCTCCTAAGTGGTGGACAGGCAACGGATTCCATTCCATATTTCAACAAATACGTGACTGCGCTTCCCAACGATCCGCGGGGCCATTTCGCGCTGGGCGCCGCCTATTTCGACACCATGGATTACGATCGCTGCCGGGCGGAGATGACCGCCATCAGCAAAGATCCCCAGACGGAGGCCGGCGCGGCATACTTTCTGGGCCGGGTCGATCGCATGGAGGAGCACTATGATTCGGCGGCAGCGCATCTTGAACACGCCATCCGGCTTGTGCCCGGATTTGCCGAAGCCGAAACGGAACTGGCGCGCGTACGCATCGGCCAGGGTCAACTGGCGGCGGCGCGCGCGGCGGTCGATCGCGCCCTGAAACTCGATCCCGACAACTTCCAGGCGAACTCCACGCTGCTGACGGTCATGGGGCTCATGCACGATGCCGGCGCCGAAGCGCAGGCCGCCCACCTGCGCACCCTGGATGCCGCCCGCTCCCGCCGGCGCGAGCTGATGATGCGGACCATCGAGGTGAAGCCATATTGAAACGCGGACTGGTCCCGACGCTGTTCCTGGCCTGCGCGCTGGCGCAGCAGCCGGATGGCCTGCGGGATCGCCTGGCCAACTGTCATCTGCCCGGGGATCAGCGGACCTCGGTGCTGGATGCTTTTTCAGCCAAAGACTACGGGCGCACGGCGACCCTCCTCGATCGACTATCCGAGGCCGCGGGAAAATCGGCGCTGGCGGCAGAACTGGCGGCACTGGCCGGCGGCGTGGAGTTCCTGGATGGGCGTATGGACCTGGCGGCACAGGCGTTCCAGCGCTCCGACGAATTGTCCCCGCTCGACGACCGCGACCGTTTTACCTGGGCTATGGCGTTGGTGAAGCTCGACGATGCGGCGGAGGCCCGCGCGCAACTCACGCGGCTGAATGCGGCGCATCCCGAAACCGCGCTCTATCTATACTGGCTGGCGCGCATCGATTATGACCAGCGCCTGTACGAAGACGCCGTGGCCAAGCTGCGGCGCGTGATTGAGCTGGATCCGGGCTCGGCGCGCGCCTATGACAACCTGGGTCTGGCGCTGGATATGTCGGGCCAGACCGACGATGCCGTGCATGCTTTTGAGAAGGCGGTGGAGCTGAATCGCAAGCTGGTCCAGCCATCCGCCTGGCCGCCGCACAACCTGGGAGCTCTGCTGTTGCGCATGCAGCGGCTTAAAGAGGCGGAAGCGGCCCTGCGGGAATCGTTGCGCTACGATCCGGCGCTCTCCGTGGCCCACTATCACCTGGGCCGCGTGCTGGACCAGTTGGGCCGCGATGAGGAAGCCATCACGGAGTATCGCGCGGCCAGCACCGACGAGCCGATCGTCGTAGAGGCGCTCTATTCGTTGGGCCTGGTCTACCGGCGGCACGATCGCACGGCGGAAGCCGAGGCCGCATTTGCCGAATACAAGAAACTCAAGGCTCCCCTGCCCCCGCCTCCCGCTCTGCCCGCGCGGCAACCCTGAGGTCCGGCGTGTGGGCTACGTTATAATTCAACTATGACCGCCTTAGCCGGCCTTACGCAGCCCGCAGTGATGCGCGATAAGCAGGAGAAGCTTTTCGCTGCGCTGCGCCAGCTCGATCGCGTGATGGTGGCCTACTCGGGCGGCGCCGATTCCGCGTATCTGGCCTGGGCCGCGCACCAGGCGTTGAACGGCCGGGCGCTGGCGGTTACGGCCGATTCCGCCTCCATGCCGGAATCGCACAAACGCGATGCCGAAGCGTTCGTCCACCAGTTCGGCATTCCGCACGAATATATACAAACGGCGGAATTCGAGAATCCCGATTACCTCAAGAATGACGCCAACCGGTGTTATCACTGCAAGGACGAGCTGTTTACCCGGTTGGAAGAGATCGGGCGCGCGCGCGGCATTCGCCACATCATTTACGGCGTGAACGCCGACGATCTGGGCGACTATCGCCCCGGACAGAAGGCTGCCGGCAAGCACCAGGTGAAAGCGCCGCTGGTGGATGCCGGCCTCACCAAGGCGGAGATCCGCGAACTTTCCCGCCTGGCTGGATTGCCTACCTGGGACCGCCCCGCCTCGGCATGCCTCAGCTCCCGGATTCCTTATGGCACCCCGGTGACGATCGACAACGTGAAAACCGTGGAGCGCGGCGAAGAGGAGATCAAATCGCTCGGCTTCCGGCAATTCCGGGTGCGCTATCACGGCGAGCTGGTGCGCCTGGAGATCGCGCCGGACGAGCTGCCCAAGGCATTGAATCCGGATATGGCGCGAGCCTTCACGTCGATTTTCAAGATCCTGGGTTTCAAGTACGTGACCTTGGATCTGGAAGGCTACCGGCAGGGGTCCCTGAACGAAGTCCTCAACCTCGGGTCCGCCACCGGCAAAAACAGATAGTTCATTTTCCGGCCATCCGTTTCAGCATGCGCGCCGGCGCCGTGATCGCGCGCGCCAGGCGAAATGCTTTCCATTTATTGATGCCTTCCATCAACTGCGAGAACTCGGTCTCGCGCTCGTAGAGAAACTGGATGTGCTGATCGCGCCGGGAGAACAGCTTGCGGATCTCGGCCACGTCCTCCTCGCGTAGTGTGTAGCCCGCCTGCAAATGCGCGGGCAGGGGCCGCTGATAGTAGAACGTCGCGTGCGGCGCGGCGATTTCCGCCGCCGGCCGCGCGTGGCTGTAAAAATATACGGCCAGCGATTTGCGCGTCAAGTTTCGTCCGGCGGGCGTGCGAATGATGGGAAAACCGTGCCACGAGGATTCGGTGGTCTCGAAGATCACCGCGCGATTGGCCAGCGGCGCCACCGACCGCCGCTCCTCGCCCTGCGAGGAAGGCTCCCGCAACAACTCCAGGCAGCCGCCCCAACTCTGGTCCCATTCCGGGTTCAGGAAGACGATCAGGTTGAGCCGCCGGTGCCAACCCAGCCGCGGGTGATAGTTGAAGTCCACGTGCGGGTCGAGCTCCTGCCCGTCGCGGTTTTCGTGCGTGCCGCCGCCGACATAATCCTCGTCGTACAGCAGCTCCGCGATGCCGGTTATACGTCCCATGGCGGCCAGGAACTCGGCGTTGCGCATCAGACGATCGAACTGGCGGAAGGCCGGCCCCAGCCCGGCGATGGCATTGATGACGGATTTGCCGGCGGGCTCGCCCCGCTCGTTGCGCGCGTCACCCGCGGCAAAAGGCGGAAACTGGGCAACCAGTTCGCCGCAGAATTGCGGATCCAGAAAACGGTCGATCACCACGTGCCGGAAGGGCTGCGCCGCGGCGAACCGGCCGTGCCACTCGTCGATATGATCGCGAACGTCGGGGTGGAGGAGTTCGAGCACCTATACAGTGTAGCCGCCTACTTCACGTAGATGGAGGCGCCGGTGCTGTATGGCGACCAACCGAACGGCTGCAACCCCGCGCTCAACCCGTCGGGTACCACCACGTTGACTTGATAGATTCCGGCCAGGCCCGGCACCAGCCCGGCGAAGGTGACGCGCGCGGGTGCCAGTGCGATCTGCGCCTGCGGAGTCACCACGGCGGCAGCCGGCGGCGAGGCTGGGGACGGTTCACCGCCGGGCACCTGCGGACTCGTCACGCCCAGGCCACAGCCATACGTTTCGAGCGTCTCGCCGGCCGCGGCGGGATGCGCCGCGTCCGCCAGCACCGCCGTACCCGCATGGAAAGCGGCAGCCTGCCAGTAGGCAAAGCCATCCTGCGGATCCGTCGCCGAGAAGGCGAACGGCGACGGAGCGGTGGCGACGGTCTCCGCCGTAATGCTATTCGCAGCCGCGCCGTTCACCACCAACTGGAGGGCGATGTTCCCCACGGGTATCGACTGCGGAAGCTGCGCATTAACCTGCCACGGCGTTACCGCCTGCATCGGCAAGGCTTCGCCGTTCAACAGGATCGAGATGCCGCCCAGCGCGGGCGGCAACGGGAAACGATCGGCCAGGAAAGACTGGTCGGCCGAGAAATTCAGCCCGTAAATGCTGACCAGCGAGCCGGGCGAAGGCTGCTGCCAGCCGGTCACGTCCACCATGCCGCCGGCATTCAGAGCGGCCGGAGCGTAAACTGCCGTGCTGGCGCCGCCGCCGGCCGGGACGACGTAAACCGCGCCACGCGCCCCGCCGGGGCCGATATTGAACGCCACCTCGCCGCCGTCATCGCCGATCATGGCATTCTGCGCCGTGGAGTAATGGAAACTCGCCACGGTGGCGGGCTGGCTGTTGCCGGACGTAGGCACGATCTGGATCTGCCCGGACTGCACGAACGCCACCAGCGAGCCGTCCGCCGACAGGCTGGCGTTGGTTGCCGGATTGCCATCCGTGACCTGGCGCAAATCTGTGCCATCGGCGTTCACCAGGAAGATCTCGGTGGTGTCCGGGTCCGCGGTTCCGTGATTGCTTTCGAAAGCGATGGTCCGGCCGTCGGCGCTGATCACGGCATTTTGCGCGAAATCCCCGCTGCCGGAGAACTGAGTCAGGTTGCGCGCGCCGGTGCCGTCCAGGTTCATGACGTAAATGTCAACGGCGCCGCCCGGGGGCTGGCTGGATAGCTGCGAACTGGCGAACACCATTACGCCCGTGTCGCTGATGACCCGTCGCGGTCCCGTGGCCAGGCTGCCGGAGTAGACGGGCAGAGAGGTTACCACGCCGCTGGAGTCAACCAGGTCGAACGGCGGGCCGCCCGAGACGAGGTACAAGATCCGGCCGTCCGCGGCGATGTGCACATCGTGGACGCAGGGAAAGAAACAGGCCGGACACACCACCAAGGGCTGCGGACAGCCCTGGCTGTTGGAAGCCAGCAGGCGATCGACTCCCGACGTAAGATCGATGGTGTGAATCTCGCCGGTCTGTCCGTACGACCCTGAGAGTATGTACGCAGCCGCGGAGCCATCCGCGGATAGCGCATACGAGGTCACCGCGGAAGCGGCGCCGGTACTGGAATAGTTCGTCAGGCTGCGGACCGACCCGCCGCTCCACAGCCACAGGTCCAGTGAAGCCTGCGGCAGTCCACCCGGATCGATCCCCGCGCTGAAGGCGATCGTCCGGCCGTCATGATCGATGGCGGGTACGCCGACCACCGGCGTCTGGCTGAGCACGACCGCATCCCGCGGCTGCGCCGCGGCCGTTATCGCCCCGGCCGCCGATACCGCCAGAAACAGGCAAACGAAGCGGGCCATAGGAGGCCTCCTATCCGCGACTATACCTCTGCCGTGACGATTCCGGTAAGCTATCGGTATATGGATGTCTGGCGCCGGGTAGCTGACCGGAAGATCGAGGAGGCCATGGCCGAAGGCGCCTTCGAGCACCTGGCGGGCGAGGGGCGGCCGTTGAACCTGGAGGAGGATCCGTTCGAGGATCCGTCCTTGCGCATGGCGCACCGGCTGTTGCGCAACTACGGATTCGCTCCCGCGTGGATCGAAGAGGGACGCGAGATCGACGCGGAGATCGCCGCGTTGCGCGCGGGCCGGAATCGGGCCGATTGGCTGGCGCGCGCCCGGGCGCTCAACCGGCGCATCGCGATCTACAATCTCAAAACGCCCTCTACCGTCTGGCACAAGCTGCCTATCGATGAAGGCGCGGCATGACGGCGCTCATCACCGGCGCTTCCGGCGGGATCGGCGAAGAACTGGCCCGCCTTTTCGCGGCCGGCAATCACAACCTGATCCTGGTGGCGCGCGGCGCGGAGAAACTCGAGTCGTTGGCGCAGGAATTGGCGCGCGCGCATGGAATCACGGCGCGCCCGCTGGCGGCCGATCTGGCCGATTCCGGCGCGCCGGCGCATATTTTCGATACGCTCATCGCCGCCGGCATCGCCGTAGACGTCCTGGTGAATAATGCCGGCTTCGGCGCGCGCGGGGCGTATGCGGAGATCGAGTGGGAAACCGAAGCGCACATGATCCAGGTGAATATCGCGTCCCTGGCGCATCTCACCCGCCTGTTTCTGCCGGGCATGCTGGCGCGGCATAACGGCAGGATCCTGAACGTGGCATCCACCGCCGCGTACGTGCCCGGCCCCTTCATGGCGGTCTACTACGCGTCCAAGGCTTTCGTCCTGTCTTTCACGGACGCGATCGCGGAGGAACTGCAGGGAACCGGCGTCACCGCCACGGCGCTGGTGCCCGGGCCGACCGCCACCCGCTTCGCGGCCACGGCCGGAAACGAGAACTCGCGCTTGTTCCGCACCAGCCCGGTGATGGACGCCGCGACCGTGGCGCGGGTGGGTTACGAAGGGCTGATGACAGGTAAACGCATCGCCATAGCTGGGCTGCGCAACAAGCTGACGGCGTTTTCCACGCGGGTTGCGCCGCGCGCCACCCTGGCGCGAATCACCAGAGGACTGAACAGCTAACCGCTGAAACCGGAACGCGCCGGCGGCGGATCCACATGCGCGTTCAGCTTTTCGGAACTGGTGATCTTCATATTGGCGGTGTCCCACTCGATGCGCTCGCCGGGGAACCGCTGCGCGATGCAGCCCAGCAGAAAGGCCTCCGTTACCGGGCTCTGGATCTCGAAGTTGGCCAGCGGCGCCGGCGCTCCGCCCTTGCAGGCCGCCACCCACTGATCGATAGCCACATCCCGCGGCGGATACTGCCCGCGCGGCTGACGCGGCGGCGGCTGATACTTCGGCGACTCCGGATACACGCGCGGATTGTTTCCGTTGAATCCCGCCAGGATCATGCCTTTATCGCCGACGTACATGATGCCTTCGTTCTCCTCGCCCGCCTCGAAATAATGCTGATCGTCGGCGCGCAGGCCGCCCGGCCGCGGCGGCCGCAGTCCGCCGTCATACCAGGACATACGCACGGCCGGCCGATCGCCTGCCGCCGGAAAGTGCATGTGGACCATGGACGCCTTCGGATAGGTCTCGTCGAACGACTCGCTGGAGGAGGATTCCACCACCGCCGGCGGCGTCAGTCCCAGGATCTTGAACACGCCGGCGAAACTGTAGCAGCCCATATCGCCGAACGAGCCGCAGCCGAAATCGTACCAGCCGCGCCAGGAGAAGGGCAGGTAGACGTGATTGAACGGGCGCTCCGGCGCGGGTCCCAGCCACAGGTTCCAGTCGAGCCCTTCGGGGACCGGCTGCGCCTCCTTGGGACGCTCGATGCCCTGCGGCCAGAAGGGGCGGCTCGACCAGTTGTGCACCTCGCGCACAGGGCCGATGGCGCCGTCGGCCAGCCATGCGGAGATCAGTTTGGTCGGCTCGCTGGAAGGATTGTTGACCGGCAGCGAGGTGGCGACTTTCATCTCGTGCGCCATCTGCGCCATGCGCCGCGCGTCGCCGATGGTGTGCGTCATGGGCTTCTGACACAGCACGTGCTTGCGCCGCTTCATGGCCGCCAGGGAGATGGGCGCGTGCCAATGATCGGGCGTGGCGACATAGACCGCGTCGAGGTCCTTCTCTTTGTCCAGCAAGTCGCGGTAGTCGATGTGTGCGGTGCAACCCTTGTAGGTATCCGAGCCGGTGCCCTTACGCGCGCCATAGTAGGCTTCGACCAGCCGCCGCGCGGGTTCGCGTCCTCCCATGCCCAGGCTGGTGCGGAAGTGCGGCGCGAGATCCACTTCGCCGGGCGATGCCATGTCCTCGCCCCAGTATTCGTAGCCCGGGCCGAGCAGGCGGCGTGCGGACCGCAGCAGATCGTTCGGGCCGTACTCCACGTAGTCGCGGCTATAGCGATTGCAGTCGCACACCGCGATGACCTGTATGTCCGGCCGCGCGAGCAGTTCCATGGTAACCGCCTGGCCTTGCCGGCCGAGACCGATGGTAGCGACCGTGATCCGGTCGCTGGGCGCCACAAAGGGCGCGCCCAGCACGTGCCGCGGCACGATGGTGAAGGCGGCCGCCGCGGCGGCGCCCGCAAAAGCGCGGCGCGAGATTTGGCGATTTTCAGGTTCGTTCATGGCAGACTCCGGGGTGGACAAACGCCACGAGGATCATTATAGTTCCGCGCAGGCGCAGGAGACGGTTCCCGGATACGGAGGCTCCGTTCACCTCTCGCCCATCCACCTGACCGGGTGACCAATGACTATTGATTGTGTGTTCCTTGCGGATCGCAGCGGCCGCAGGTTCGTGGGCCCTCCGCCCGGTCAACCCGCCTGGGCCTGCATGGGTTCCACAATCTCGCTGTGGCTCCATGCCTTCAGCAACCCGAGCCGCAGGAACTCCGTCTTGGCGCGCGCGGTGATATCGCTCTGCATCTGCGGCTGGTACCGATGATCGAAGACATAGGCCTTGATCCGCACCTTCAGGTACGGACGGCGATCGAACTCGTCGGAGATCAGCACGGTCACCGGCTTGGCAAGATATGTGAACGGGGAAGTGTAAGCTGCCTCGTAGCCGATCCGGGCAACCAGCGCGGGGTCGGTGCTCGGCGGCAGAAAGACATCTGTCGCCACCTGGCAGTCCGGCACGCCGGAGTTGGAATTGAATACCTCGGTGGTGAGAATGTCGGAGTTGGGAATTGTCACTCGCGTATCCCCAAAAGTCGTCAGCTTGGTGCTGCGCAGGCCGATGTGATCGATCTCGCCAAACGCCTCGCCGATCTGGACGCGGTCGCCGAGCTGATACGGACGGTCCGCCACTACCACCAGCCCACCGATGAGGTTCTTGATGAGATCCTGCGCTCCCAGGCCGATCGCGATGGCCACCGAACCAATCGCGGCGATGAATGCCTCCCTGGACGGGGAAAGCAGATCGAACGAGGCGAAGCCGGCCAGAAACCAAAGACCAATGCGCAACACCGGAACAATCCACTTCACTGCGAAACGCGCCCGCGGGCTGCGCAGACTCACCAGATCGAGGAGCCTGGTTGCGTATCGGATCAACAGCCAGGCGACGATGAAGATCGCCATTACCGTCGCAATCCTGCCCATCGTGAAATATCGGAGAATGTTCAACTGCGGTTTCGTCTGCAATAAAAGCATCGCCGGACCGGTCGTGCACATCGAGTCCATACCTCCTACAGTAAATTCCTGCGGCTCAGGGTTTCGCGGACCAACCTGCCGGCCTCGGGCCGTACCCGCACACCGGGGCTGGCCGGCTCCGGTTCGAGCACCTCCAGCACGTGAAGCCGCTCCAATTGACGTACGCTCTCCTCGGGGCCGATCGCCAGGACGGGAGCCACCTCCTCCGCCGTCAGGCTGCCATGTTGCAGGATGGCCTTCAAAACAAAACAATCCTCCAGCGTCATTTCCGATGCCAGCCGCTGGTAGTCCGGGGCGAGCGGCTGCCGCATATGGACGATGCCGCCCTCCACCCTTTCGATGGAACCCTGCCATAACTCGAAGGCCGCCCGAAAGATACCCTCCGATTGTTCGTAGAGAGCCTCCAGAAATAGCTTTTGCGGATCCTGCTCCAAACCCAGGAACCGGCGGAGCCGGCTCACCCGGGGGTCTTCCTCCGGCAAGGGCGCAAACTCCATGCGCAGTCCGGAGAGACCGTGCCGCTGGAGGATGGCATTCGTGAGATCCTCCTGTTTCACCGACATGGCGTTGATGCGATGGGAGAAATGGCGTCCCAGCCCAACTACGGCATCCAGGTAGCGATAGGCGGTTTCGTTGACGCTGAATACCCACAGCGTGCTGCGCGCGGTGGAATACATCAAGTCGAGCAGCATTCGCAAGGCGCCGAACCCGTTGACGGTTCGTAGGAACGTCCTCTCGAATTCCTCGATCAGTATGACGCGGCGGCATCCGCGCAGCGCAGCGACGACATCGCCTTCCGCGGGAACCTGCAAGAGATCACGCACGAAGTTCGTCATCTGCGGCGGGGTCAGCAGGCGGTCGGCGAACTGCCCGCGGATCACCTCGCAGTGCGGAAAGACTCCGGCGACGGCGCAGTTGATAAGGCTGGTCTTCCCGCTCCCCCGTGCGCCGATCACGATCACCGACGCTCCCTTGCCGGACTCCCAGCATTTGAGAGCATCGGCAAAGCCGGCCATTTCCGCTTCCCGGCCCACCAGAAACCTGGGGTCCTCGACCGGCGCCAGGCGGAAGAGTCGCCGGTAGATCATGGGCAGGTCACGCGCGCGCAATTGGACGGCGAGGGTTTCGCCAAGCTCCGCCCGCCGGACAACCGGTTCCGCGGCTTGCCTCCTGGGAGCGATCCAACCGATCTTGAGCAATGCCCAGCGATAGAGACGCAAAGCCCCCGACCACAAGCGCCGCGAGGAAGCCTGCACCGTGCTTGCGGTGAGGCCGCGAAGTTGTCGCAACGCCTGGCCACCCCGTTGACGGGTCACATGCGCCAGCAGGCCGATGCGCCCCTTCTCCAGGGCGAGGTCGCTTTCGGCCAGCACAACGGCTTCGGCCCGGGCAGCGGCCGACTCCATCCCCGCCCGGACGGCCGGGATCGCGCTTTTTTGGTAGGTCAGCAGGGAAAGCGCGTTGCCTACGGCCTCTCGCGCCAGCGCCTCGCCGGTTGCACCCTCCAGGCGCGCCGTCTCGATGCCGAAATCAACCACCTCGCGCGCGCGCTCCACTTCCCGGACGATCGCCCGATGGACGGCCTCGGCCTCCCGCAGGCCGCTCAGTAATATCGGCGCCCCGGCCGTAGATAGTGCGGAAAGAAACTCCTTGGTGGGCTCGAGATCGCGCCAAGGCCGGCGCCAGCCCGGCAGCGCTGGACGGGGCGCTACCGTCTCGGTCGTCAGCGGAAGCTGCCCGCGCGTTGCCGCGGAAACCCGCCGCAGCCACTCAGACAGGTGCTCTTCCGAAGACAGGAGCCGTGCTTTCGGTTGCGGAAGTGACGCCGCGTCCGGGCCTCCTGACCACCCTTGGAGCCACGCGATTGCGCTGTCCAGTTCCGCAATCAGTTCCTGGTGTTCCGCCTCCAGCGCCTTCACCGCCGCGAGTGTCTCCGCGGTCATCTCGCGGGCCAATTGCACCAGGTGGAGTTCCAGGTCGAGTACGGCGCGCACCGCGCGTTGCTGACGCGACCAGAAGCTAAGATGCTTCTGATGTTCCTTTGCCCAGGCGGCGCGCTTTCCCCCGGCAGCCGGTCGGGGCCGTCGCAGCAAGCCGGCTGCGGCGGTCTCGGCAACCGGCCCCGCCCACCCCTCGTATCGCGCCAGCAAAACGGCGGCACGCTGTTCGTACCTGGCCGCCTCGCCGGTCCACCAGCCGCGTGTGCCGGCAAGATCGGCACGTTCGCGCTCGGATTGGGTCAGCGCCGACAGAAAGGCGCGCCGGCACGCCTGCCATGGCACGAGCAGATGGAACGCGGACTGGGCGAGCAGGAGCTGGAAAGCGCCATCGAGCGCGGCCCGCCTGAGAATTCTTTCCTGAATGTGATCCGAGACTGCCTCGCGAAGACGGATCGGTCGCGGCCGCCGCTGAAACGGCCGGTACAACCCTGCGAGAGACCGACGACTGCCAGAGCTCAACCCCGCCAGTTCCCGGCCGCTGAGCTCGGCCGCTCTCGGGAGCCGGCGCAAGAGATCCTCCAGGTTGGACTCGTACTCTTCCATCGCGGCAAGGGACCGTGCGATGGGCCTTTTCCTGGCATAAACGGCGAGCGGTTCCGCCAGCAATACCGGCGCGACGCCTTCGAAAAACGCAGCCAAAGACTGCGGCCGGTCCGCGGGCGGTTCGGGCTTGTTCAGGATCGCAAAAGCGTCGCGCTGCGCCGCGATCAGCGCCGCGAGGTCCCTCCACGCGGCCGAGAACTCGCCGGCCAGGTGGGCGGTCCGTGACTCCAGTTCATTGCAGAACCCGCTCCAAAGACCGCCGTCAAGGGGCATTCAAGACTCCGCATCCGCCGGCAAACCTCGCATCGCCGGCCCTCATTTCAAACATAAATCAGGCGTGGGAGTTTTTGGAACCCGGGCCGGCAGCTTCCCGGGGGCTGGGGACTGCCCGTCCTCCTTGGCGGCCGGTGCCTGCCCGCGGAGGGATTCGCGCTTCGGAGTATAGTTCTCTCATGGAGAGATTGACGAAGCCAGTCATGAAGTCCGTAGGGGTCATCCTGGCATTACTGGCCATAGCCCTGGGTGTCAGCTACGTGTCCCAAGAAGAGCAGATCCAGCGGATCTTCGGCGTGTTTGGCGAGCGTGCCGTCAAAATCTGGACCGCACCGCTGCTCACCCTTGGCGGCCTGCGGGTCAGTCCGATGTTTCTCTTGAAGGCGGCCGTTTTTCTGATTCTGCTGGTGTTCATCTCTCGCGCGGCCCGCAGGATTCTCCAGAAACGAATTCTGTCGCACACATCCCTCGACCCCGGCCTGCAATACGCACTGGACGCGGGAACCGGGTACCTGGTATTCATCCTCGGCCTGATCGTAGGACTTCAATCGGTGGGGATCAATCTGTCGAGCCTGGCCTTTCTGACCGGCATCATCGGAGTCGGCGTCGGCTTCGGGATGCAGAACATTCTCAGCAACTTCGTCTCCGGTCTGATTCTTCTGGTCGAACGCCCGGTGAAAGTCGGAGATCGTGTGGAGGTGGGGGATCTCAGTGGAGATATCGTCCGCATCGGCGCGCGCAGCACCTGGGTGCGAACCAACGACAACGTGGTGATCATCGTGCCGAACGCGGAGTTCATCTCCAACCGCGTGACGAACTGGACGGCCAACGATCGCCGCGTCCGCATCAGCGTCCCCCTCGGTACCGCCTACTCGTGCGATCCGGCCGCTGTGCGGGACCTTCTGCTGCGCATCGCCACAGCCCAACCCGACATACTCATGGATCCCGCTCCGGATGTCGTCTTTCAGGGGTTCGGCGACAGCAGCCTGAATTTCGAGCTCCGGGTGTGGACGGAAGACAGCCTGCGCACGCCCCTGGTGCTCAAGAGTAATCTGTATTACGCCATCTTCCGCGCGTTTTCGGAAAACAACATTGAGATTCCGTTTCCCCAACGCGATATTCATGTGCGGTCCGTTGCGACTTCGATACCGCTGTCGGTTGACGCCCGGGCGCCCTTGCAGAACGGGCGGGCGTGAGCCGGATAGGACACCGGAAGAGGTCAAAGGCCCGACGCTGGCGATGCGGGACCTCTAGCCGGGGGGATCGCATCCGCGGAGCACGCGCCGGAGCCGCCGATGTAATTGAGATAGGTCTTCACGGCCGCTTGCCGATTCAATCTGACAGCCCGGCTTCCGACGCCGCGCGGGAGACGCCGTCACAGTCCTTGTGGAGATCCTTCTGTACCGGCCCACCCGCGTTCATTTACTTCCAGGCGGAAAACATCCGGCCGATCGTAATGGCCCACCACGTCAAGGTCATATTTGCCTTCCGTGATTTCGCCGGGGTCCACCTCGGCGCGCAGGATGCATTCACCCTCGTAGAAAGGACCTGCCAGCACCCGCCCCAGCGGGCTCACAATGATGCTGCCTCCACGAATCCATTCTCCTTCGGGCGCTCCGGCGGGCCGGCAATACTGGCAAGCCGACAGCACGAAGCAGCGGCCTTCCAACGCAATGTGGCGCATCGAGCCGGGCCAGGTCTCACGGTCGTCCACGGTCGGCGCACAATAGAACTGGACGCCTTTGCGATACATGGCGGTTCGCAGCAAGGGCATGTAATTCTCCCAGCAGATGACGGCGCCGATTTTGCCGAAGCCCGCATCGATCACGGGAAGCGTAGAGCCATCGCCAAAACCCCAAATCAGGCGCTCCATGGCCGTAGGCATCAACTTGCGGTGCTTGCCGGCCAGACGGCCGTCGGGCGCCAGGAACAGTGTAGTGCAATAGAGGGTGCCCTGATCGCGCTCGACGACGCCCATCACCACCCACGCATTCGCGGCGCGTGCCGCCTCGCCCAACCGCACGGTGGCCGGACCGGAAACGTCGATCGCCCCGTCATAGTAAAGCCGGAATGCCTTGCGGCCCTCGGGCGTTCGCGCGCCCACCCGCGCGCCGAAGTCCTGGCCTTTGGGGTATCCGCCGATGAAGGCCTCGGGAAATACCACAAGTTCAGCTCCGGCCGCCTCGGCCAGCAAACGTTCGGCTTTCGCTATTGCCCCCTCGGCGTCGAAGAGAATGCCGCCGGCTTGCACCACCGCAACCTTCACGAACTTCATACCCCCAATCATTTCATAGGCAGAAGCCATGTGCATTGCCGGCGCTGCTCAGACCGCACGGGAGCAGCGCTCGTTGACCATAGGGATTCGGGCGTGGTTCACCTCCCGGAAACGGCCCCCGGTGCCGGTGACTCGGTGGGAACCGTGCGGCGGCGGTCCAATTGCACTTCGGCCCTGGTTCGGGGCAGGCTTTCCGGGTACTTCCGCTGCAGGAAACCGATGAGTTTCTCACGCACGTAACAGCGCAGGTCCCAGGCTGTCCCGGAGTTGGGAGCGCTCATCAGTGCGCGCATCTCCACAACGTGGTCGGTGGCGTTGGTCACTTGCAGGCCGCACGATTTGCCGTCCCACATGCCGGACGACTCCAGGATCCGCCGCAGCTCTTGCCGTACCTCCTCCACCGGCACGGAATAGTCGGTATAGACAAACACGGTGCCCAGCAGCTCGGCGGAGATGCGCGTCCAGTTCTGGAACGGATGCTCAATGAAATAGGACAGGGGCACCACCAGTCTGCGCAAGTCCCAGATGCGCACCACCACGAAGGTGCTGCCGATCTCTTCGATCCAACCCCACTCGCCTTCCACGATCACCACGTCCTCGATGCGAATCGGCTCCGTCATCGCGATCTGGATACCGGCCAGCAGATTCGACAACGCGGGCCGGGCGGCCATGCCAACCACCAGCCCCACCACTCCCGCCGACGCAAACAGACTGGCGCCAATGTTCCACACGCTGGGAAATGTCATCAGCGTGGCGGCGGCCGCCACTACACAGACTGCGATCAACCCGATCCGCCGGAGAACTCCGAACTGTGTGCGGATGCGGCGCGCGGTGAGGTTGTCGCTGATGTCCACGCGATACCGGCCTGCCAGGTAGTCTCCTCCGACGTCGATCAGCGCAACCGCCATCCAGGCTGCCGCGCCGATGATGGCGATGACCAGAAGATGCCGCAGCGGCTCCTTCCATGCTTCAGGCAGGGGCAGGCCCGGCGTCACGATCAACAGTGCCGTCAGAGGTAGAATCAGCGCCGCCGGGCGATCCGTACGTCCTACCAGCGCCTGATCGGTTATGTTCTGCGTCCGCCCCGCGAGCTTCCGGAGCGCATAATAAACGGCGAGGTGGATTGCGCGCGCCACCGCGACCGCAACTACCGCGATTCCTATCGACCACAGGAAATTCCCCCAATCGATCTTCCAGATATCCATGATTCTCCTGACTGTGGGGCCGGCCGTATGGATCCGCGTCGGCCCTGGCAGGACCCCACTCTTCCTTCGACTGTTTCTGGCAACGTGGCTGAAGAGCACGCCGCGCGCCAAATTGCAGGGGAGAACGCGGCAGTTTTGGCAGTGCGGCCAAGGTCGACCCGATCCTGCCCGGTTCCCAGGAGATCCGGCTTCATGTCACAGACGCCGGCAACTGACTGAAGACCGGCTTCCTATCGGGTCATACACAAATTTGTCGGCGCCCGCCCGGACGGCCCTACCGGCGGCGAAAGACGCGCGGATTGGCGGCGAGCGCAGTTCTCCGGTAGCCAACGCACACACGGCATGAACGGGCGCCGCGCGAGCACGCGGTACGGCGGCGGGCGGATCGCCATGGCTTCTTTGATACAATGCGTGGTCTTGAGGAGGTCTGTTCCTCGATGCATCTGCGAACGTGGCGAGGCGTGGGTTGCCTTGGATGCCTGCCATTCGGCGGGCTGGCCGGCCTATTCCTACCGCTCATTCTGATTGCGGCATTGGTTTACTTCCTGGTGAACCGGGGGAAAGTCAACCCGACTCCGTCGCGCGACATGCCGCCGAATCCTCCGGGAGGTTTCTGTCCGCATTGCGGAAAGCCAGTCGGGACGGGTGCGCGGTTCTGCGCGGCTTGCGGGCGCGAGGTTTGAGGGGGCCGGATTCGGACTCCCTCGCGCAGGTCCGCGGCGGGTCCGCCAGCCACACCAGGCATCGTGGCTGCTCGTGGACCGGAAGACCGTTGGCTCCCCCACACAACGCCCACTAAATCGGCAAAATAGGGAGTTATGACGAATTCCACAAATCATGATCTTCGCCGCGGCATTGCCGTATCCTGCTGGGTGCCTTTACTGGCCTTCTCCGCCTGGCTCCCCGCCGCCGCGCAGGCGGCTCCCAGCCTGTATGCTCCGCCGAGCATGATTGTGGGCACCGTTCCGACCGGCCAATCCCCATCCGTTGTAGCGGTCAATCCCGCGACGCACAAGGTCTACGTCGCTAACGAGGGCGATCTGACTCTCTCCGTTTTGGATGGCGTCGCGCTGCGGGTGATCGCCACCCTGCCCATCGGAATCGGCTCGCATGCGCTGGCCGTGAATCCCACCACCAACCGTATCTACGTGGCCAATCTCGGTTCCAGCCTGCTCACTGTGATCGATGGAGCCGAGGACCGCGTGCTTGCGAACGTCACCGTGGAATCCGCGCCGGATGCCGTGGTCGTTGACGCCGGCACGAATACCATCTACGTGGCCAACAACGCCGATGGAACCGTGAGCGTGGTCAGCGGTAGTAAGAACACGGTCACCGCCACCCTCAGCGCCGGAAGCCGTCCCCAGGCGATGGCGCTCAATTACGCCAATCACAAGCTCTATATCGCCAGCTATGACGCCGGTACCGTCACCGTGATCGACACCGCCAATAACAACGGCACCAAAACGGTGGGCGGCCTCGGGCCGCAACTCTATGCCATCGCCGTCGACCCCGCCACGGACAGCGCGGTAGTTCTCAGCCAGACCGCCGGAACCATCACTCGAATTGAGGGCGCCGGCGGCTACGCCACTACCACCTACAGCGGTTACTCGGCTCCATTTTCGGTTGCCTCCAGCCCGGGGGTCTGGGGCATGTTCACGGGGGATGCGGGCGACCCCAAACTGGACTTGTGGCCGCCAGTCTCCGGCAGCGGCCCCGGCGAGTACGTGCTGCCGGTCTTGACCGCGGATGCCATCGCTTTCGATTCCGTCGCGGTGCAGCTCGACATCGCTTCGCATTTCAACGATGCCATGGCGCTGGATCTCAATCTGGATCCCTTCATTTTCATCTACGACTACTTCATCATCGACAATCCTTTCGCGATTGCCGTCGACCCTGTGACTCATCGCAGCTTCATCACCAATCCGCAGAACAATGCCCTGACCGTGATGGACGGCACCGTGCACACACTGATCACAACTCCGCCCACGGTCAATATGCAGGCCACTGCGATGGATGTGAATCCCGTAACCAATACCCTCTATTTTGTAAGTCCTATCTACCAGACACTCACTGCCGTTTCGGAGACTCAAACGGATTTGAATGGGTTCCTGCTGACCAGCACAATCCCGGTGGGCGCTGATCCGGGCGGTGTCGCCGTGGATCCGGTCACGAACAAGATCTATGTTCCGAACCGGGGCGACGGCACCATATCGGTGGTCGACGGCGGCACCGACGCAGTATCTTCGGTCACCGGGCTACCCAAGAACGCAGGTCCAAATTCCGTCCTCGTCAACCCGGCAACCAATCGCATTTACGTTACGGACACGTCTCTGAGTAATCTCTACGTGATCGACGGTCACACCGCCGGCGTCATTGGCACGCTGGCAACCGGTCCCTGCGGATCCGCTGCGCTGACGGCCAACCCGGCCACCAGCCGGATCTATATTCCGTGCTACAGCGCGTCAACGGTCGACGTGGTCGACGAGGCTTCTAACCAGCTCACCTCCGTACCGCTTCCCGGAGCGGTATATCTGGCGGTGAATTCCGCCACCAACCAGATCTTCGTCGTAACGCAAACCTCCTCCCCGCAGGTGGTGAAAGTCGTCGACGGAGCCACCAATCAGGTGGCTGGCAGCTTCAGTACTCTTTATAGCGTGAATGGCATCGCGGTCAATCCGCGAACCAACAAGGTTTATGTTATCGCCAACAATGGGGCCGACGGTTCCGGTCACACCCTGGTCTATGACGGGGCGACCTATGCATTGCTCGCCGACGTGCCAACCACGCGCGGGCCGGCGGCCGTGACCGTCAATCCTCTGGCAAATCTCATCTACGTGGCGGGCACCAATTACAATTACGTGACCGTCATCGACGGCGCCACCGAGGCCACTGAAATCGTATACACCGACGGTTCCCACGCCACCTCCACCGGCGGCTCGGATGCGCTGGCCCTGGATCCGGTCCTGAACATCGTAAGCGCTGCGGGGTATTCATCCGTAACCGGTTCCCGGGCGTCGGCGTTGTTCTTCCCCACGCCGACCGTCCCTGCGAGCGGCCAGGTGCCGATTGCGATCACGCTGAAGGGAGTGCCGGACTCCAATACGATTGCAACCACTCCCCTGTATCGCACCAGCGGAACGTCTGCGACGTTCTCCATTTCCGCACAGAGCAGCTATAGTAACGCCGCCATGGTGCCCCAGCGGATTTTTTATCAGCTCGACGGCTGGCAGAACGGCTGGCAGCCTGCAAGTCCGGCGACCAAGGCGGGCGCCAATCCCGCCAAAGCCAGCCTGACCCTTAGCTCGTTGACCGGCGGCATTCACTACCTGTATGCCTACGCAGTTTCGGGCGATGGAGCCACCGTTCAGGGAAGCACCTTCAATCAGAGTTCTTCGGTCATCAGCCCGATCCAGGGCATCGCCTTCAGTGTCGAGCCTAAAATCCTCCCCGCCAATATTCTGGTAGTGTCCGGCTCCGGCCAGACGACCGGAGTGAATCAGCCGTTCGGCGCCCCACTGGTGGCCCAAGTGACTGACAGTGGAACGAATCCGCTGCCAGGCGTGACCGTGACATTCACCGCTCCCACTGCGGGCGCCGGCGCCACTTTCGCGGGTTTGACGTCGGCGACCGCGGTTACCGACAGTTCGGGAAATGCCACCTCGCCGGTTCCAGCCGCCAACGGCAACACCGGAACTTACGCCGTAGCCGCGAGCGCCAGCGGAGTGACAGCCCCGGCCAATTTCACTCTAACCAATACTAATGCGTCACCGGCCGTAACACTCTCGCCGGCCAGCCTTAGCCTCGGTTCCGCGGTCCTGGGTTCGAGCACCGCCGTCAAGAGTGTCAAGGTCACTAACTCGGGGACTGCCTCCCTGACCATCTCCGGCATCACGGCGAGCGGCGACTACAGCCAAACCAACACGTGCCCCGCGAGTTTGGCGCCGGCGTCCGCATGCGTCATCAAGGTGGCATTCACTCCTTCTGTGGCGGGATCCGTTAACGGAGCTATAACCATCGCCGATAACGCTATCGACTCGCCCCAGGTGGTGACGCTGTCGGGCACCGGCTTGATCCCGTTGGCCGTCAAGCCGGTTTCGCTCGCCTTCGGAACAGTTGCCGTCGGTACAACCAGCGCGGCACAGACGCTCACCCTGACTAATAACCAGGCGGCGGCGGCCAGCCTGGCTTTCTCGGCGAGCGCAGGATTCACCGCTGCCGGAGGCGCTGCTTCGCCCTGCGGAGCATCGCTGGCCGGCAAGGCGTCCTGCACCATCGCCGTGACCTTCTCGCCCACGCAGAATGGCGCTATTAGCGGATCGGCCTCGGTAAGCAGCACCCCGCTGCCTACGCTGGTTGCGTCCCTTTCCGGTAGCGGCTCCGGCGGATCCGCCGCCAGGCTGACTTTCAGCCCTCTAAGCCTGACCTTCGGCGGGCGGGCCACCGGCACGACCAGCGGCGCGCAAACTGTAACCGTTACCAATCCCGGCTCCGCCGCCCTGACGATCAAGTCTCTCGCCGCCTCAGCCGACTTCTCTGCGGCCGGCGCGGGAACCGCACCCTGCGGGGGCTCCTTGGCGTCACACGCCAGTTGTACGTTCAAAACTTCATTCACACCGTCGGTCACCGGCGCCATCAAGGGAAGCGTAGCCATCGCCATCGGCGGCAGTGCCACGCCCGTGATTTACGATCTCAGCGGTACCGGCACGCTGGCCGTGACTCTCGCTCCCGCCAGCCTCACGTTCCCTGCGCAAGCCGTGGGCACGGCCAGCGCGCCACAGACCGTCACCCTGACCAATCATCAATCCGCCGCGCTCACCCTGACGGGTCTCTTCGCCAGCGGCAGTTACCAGGTTGCCAGCGGTGGCCCGACGCCGTGCGGCGCCACCGTGCCCGCCATGGGAAGTTGCAGCTTCCAGGTGACGTTCACGCCGGCGGCCGCGGGAACGATCGGCGGCGCCGTCACCGTGACGCACAATGCGCCCGGCAGCCCGCAGATCGTGGCAGTCACAGGCCAGGGAATGTGAGGGCGGGTTTTAGGGCTTGTGCTTCTCTGGGGCGAAACAAGCCGTCCGGGACGTGCGCAGCCGCCGCGCGCGGATCAGATTGGATGATGCGTTACCCCTACTCAACCAGGCCCGGGTACGCCTGACTCGGTGAGATGAAGAATCGGCGCTACTCCAATTTTAGGGGCACGCCTGCTGATTTTTGCCCCACCTCGCGTGAAATGCCCCAGGAGGATTTGCGGATTTTCTCCACAGGCCGTAGGGTTTTCACCATATTTGGCCCTGTAGAGGCTTCTATCGGTTTTACAGATCTGTTGGCCTTTTAATTGCCACCCCGGCACACGACTGAAAGGAGGCCCTTGCGCCATCTCATTCGTGAGTCGTCACATCTGGTGCGTTTGGCGGCTGTGTTCGCCGCGGCGCTCGGCGTTTTCTTGATAGTGCGGCAGGCCGTGGTGCCCAAAGCCTTCGGCCAGTACGGACACTACCGGCCGGGGGCGCTGGACACCATCCGCCAGCACCCCGTCGCCTACGCCGGCCAGGACGCCTGCCTGGGCTGCCACGATGATGAAGCCAAGGCGCGTTCTGCCGGACCGCATGCCCACATAGCCTGCGAAGCCTGCCATGGGCCGCAGGCCCGGCACGCCGCCGATCCGGGCGCGGTGAAACCGCAGCTCCCGGATGCCAGCAAGCTTTGCCGCGGCTGCCATGAAAAAGACGCGGCCAAGCCCATGGGCTTCCCGCAAGTCGTGACCGCGGAACACATGGGGGACGTCGCCTGCAACTCCTGCCATCAGCCGCACAATCCCCACATTTGAGGAACTTGTCATGGATATGACCCGGCGAGACCTGTTTCAAATCGGCCGCAAGTTACTGTTGCTGGCCTCCGCGGGCGCCACCCTGGAGCAGATCATCGGCGCCGAGCCGGCGCCCGACGCCTATCGCATGGCGGACCACTGGTGGGGCATGCTGATCGACATCGACAAATGCATTGGCTGCGGGAGTTGCGTACGTGCTTGCGCCGCCGAGAACCAGGTGCCCTCCGGCTATTTCCGCACCTGGATCGAGCGCTATCAGGTGGAGGAAGACAAGCGGCCGGTGGTCGATTCCCCGGAAGGCGGCATGCACGGTTTCGCTCCGCACACCCGCCCGGACGTGAAGAGCTTCTTCGTTCCCAAGCTTTGCAACCATTGTGCGGACTCGCCCTGTGTACAGGTGTGCCCGGTCGGAGCAACCTTCGTCAGCCCGGATGGCGTCGTGCTGGTGGACCCGAGCTACTGCCTGGGTTGCCGCTACTGCGTGCAGGCCTGTCCTTACGGCTGCCGCTATCTGCACCCCACCACGCAGACCGTGGATAAGTGCACCCTTTGCTATCACCGCATCACTCGAGGTCTGACTACCGCGTGTTGCGAAAACTGCCCCACCGGCGCGCGGCAGTTGGTGGACTTCAAGAACCCGAAAGACCCGGTGCACGAGTTCCTGCGCCGCAACAAAGTGCAGGTCTTGAAGCCGTATATGGCCACCCAGGCCAAGGTCTATTACAAAGACCTGGACGGAGCGGTGCGATAAGGAGCTGACCATGGTCCCCGGCGTTGACGGTTTCATGTATCCGAACGAGGTGGAGGTGCAGTGGAGCATGTTGATCGTGCTCTACCCGTACATCACCGGTCTGGTCGCCGGCGCCTTCATCCTGGCCTCACTCGAGAGAGTATTCAAGGTGGAAGCCGTGCGTCCCACATACCGGCTGGCGCTGTTGACGGCGCTGGCCTTCCTGCTGGTGGCGCCGCTGCCGCTGCAGCTTCATCTGGGCCATCCCGAGCGCTCGTTTGAAATGTACCTGACGCCCCACCGCTCTTCCGCCATGGCCATGTTCGGGTTTGTCTATCTCTGGTATCTGACGGTGGTCCTGCTGCTCGAAATCTGGCTCGAGTATCGCGTCCAGATCGTCCACCTGGCGCGGACCGCCAGCGGCTGGACGCGCTTCATTTACAAAGCGCTCACGCTGGGTTCTTACAATCTCAGCCCGCAGTCGTTGCGGATTGACAATAAGGTCGGGTACGCCATCACCGTGATCGGCATTCCGTCCGCATTCCTGCTGCACGGCTATGTAGGTTTCATCTTCGGCTCGGTCAAAGCGAACCCCTGGTGGTCCACGCCCTTGATGCCGGTCGTGTTTCTGTTTTCGGCCATGGTGTCCGGCATCGCGGCGGTACTGGTGCTCTATGCCGCCTCCATGAAGATCAAAGGCAGACCCATCGACATGCGCTGCCTGGACACCATCGCCAAGTACCTCTTCTATACCTTCCTGATCGACTTCACGCTCGAGATGATGGACCTTATTCATCGCACCTACGAAGCCGACGAGTCGTTCCGGAGCCTGGACTTCATGGTGCACACGCGGCTCTGGGGCTCGCACGTGATCGTGCAGTTACTGCTGGGAACCGCACTGCCGCTGCTCCTGCTGGCCTCTTCCCAGCTCTGGAAGCTGCGCGAGCCCGTCCGCCGGGTCCTTTATATCTCGGCGTCCTGCCTGGCGCTGATCGGCATCTTCGCCATGCGCTGGAACGTAGTGGTCGGCGGACAACTGTTCTCCAAGAGCTTTCTCGGGTACACCAGCTACAAAATGGAATTCGCCACCCGCGAGGGGCTGCTGCCTGCGATTCTTCTGTTGATCCTGCCCTTCGTGATTTTAGTGGTGTTAATCAAGCTCCTGCCGCCCTGGGAAGAAGAGGCGCCCGGGCCGGCCGTATCCCAGGCCCTGACGTAAGCAAGCTGACGGAGGTTCCCATGCCGGAATGGGAAGCGCTGGAACGCGAAGTACGCGACCTGGCGGGCCGCGTAGCCGAATTGGAAGCGCACCTGGGTTTGGCCGCGCACCCGGTCGAACCGGCGCCGCCACCCCTGGAGACACCCGTGGCCGCCGGGTCCGCGGCCGACACGGCTTCGCTGTTCCCCGTCGTGGGGCGCGCCTTGCTCGGCCTGGCCGGAGCCTATCTGTTGCGCAGCCTCGCGGAAGCCGGCGTGATCTCGCCCGGGGTCGGATCGGCTGCCGGCATCCTCTATGCCGCCGGCTGGCTGGTCTGGGCAGGGCGCACGCCGGCGTCGGCGCGCCTCCAAGCCGCGGTCCACAGCTTGACGGCCGTGCTGGTGCTCGCGCCGCTGCTGTGGGAGGGCGCCACCAAGTTCCACGCGATCTCCACCTGGACCGCGGCCGGGATGCTCATGGCATTTGGGATATTCGCCCTGGCCGTCTCCTGGCGCAAGAACCTGCTGATGGTGGCGACCATCGCCACCCTGGCCGTACTGGGCACCTCTGCCGCCCTGTTGTTGGCCACGCATGACCTTCCCCCGTTCACCACCGCCTTTCTGGCGCTGGCCGCCGCGGTGGAACTTTCGGCCTGCCTGGATCATTGGCTGAGCGAACGCTGGCTGGCCGCCGCCGCCGCGGACCTCTCCCTGCTCCTGGCCATCGCGCTGGTTACCGGCGAGCGCGGGCTGCCGGAGATTTACGCTCCCATCCCCCACACCTGGCTGATCGGCGCCATGGCGGCGTTGTTGATCGTGTACCTCAGCAGTATGATCGTGCGAACGCTGCTACGCGGCTTCCCCTGCACCGGATTTGAGATCGCCCAGAGCGTGGCCGCGTTCGCCATCGTGCTGTATGGTGCCCTCCGTCTTTCCGCCACCGATCCGCGGCTGGCTCCCGTAATCGGCGCGCTGGTTCTGTGCGGCGGCGCGGGATGCTACTGGCTTTCGTTTCTCCGGCTGGAGCATCGGGCGGCCGCCAGCCGGAATTTCTACACTTATTCGACCTTCGCCATCGTCCTGGTGCTGGCCGGCAGCCGTATTCTCCTCCACGCGGGCGCCGACTGGTTATGGCTGGCCCTCACCGCCGCCTGTGCCATAGCCAGCCGGGTCTTCCGGCGAACCACACTCGCGGTGCACGCGGGGGTTTTCCTGCTGGTGGCGCTGGTCGCCTCCGGCGCGGCGCGGCAAACCGCCGAACTGCTGCTCGGCGGTTCGCACGATGCGGTAGCCGTCGCGCCCGCCCTGTGGCTGAGCGGGCTGGCGGCGCTGATTGCGCTTGCTTTTAGCGCGCAGGCTCATCCAGCCGTGCGGCTGGCCCTGGCTGCGATGGCATCGCTGGCGTGCGCGGCCATCCTGGCCGGATGCCTCAACCTCGGATATCACGCCCTGCTCGGCGCCACCGCCAGCCCGGCTTACTGCGCCACGCTGCGCACCGCGGTGCTGGTGATCGTGGCCCTGCTGCTCGCCTGGGCCGCGGCACGCTGGAAGTACACGGAATTCTCGCGCCTGGTCTATCCGGTGATGATGTTGGGGGCCTATCGCCTGCTGGTCTACGATCTGCACGAACAGAAGGCGGCCCTGTTTATTTCCCTACTGGTCTTCGGCGCGGCACTTACTGCGCTTCCGCGCCTGAAGCGCGCCGCATAGGCTCGGGAAATAGCAGGTCATTACCTGAAACAACGTGTCGCCCCACACGTTAAAAGCCTCACACATAGCCTGTATTTACGGGTAAATACTGTACATAAATGGCTGCCAGACGGTGATAAACTATCCCCAACCCAGGACATGTGTGTGATGTCTTGGCCGACCGAAATCCCGACTTTTCACTAGGAGACTCTCACATGGCCGAACTTTCCGATGAACTTCTCTGGAAATGGAAGATCTGGTGGGACCCGGTCCCACCGTGGGTCTTTAAGGAACTCGACGACAGCATACAGCGGCAAGTAGTCGCAATCAGCCTTGAGGCTCAGGCACAGGTGCTGCGCACTCAGGCTGAGGCAATAGCCAAGATCGGCGCGGCAATGACCGCCAAGCGGTAGTTCTTGGGCGGCCTCTCGCGTGGGAAGCCGCCCTTTTAGCGCACACTGAGGGTCTGTAGAAAGGGGATCGCCAATGCCTGAACCCGTTACACTTAAAGTCTGGAATGCCGGTTTGGGACCGGTGGCCGGACGGAACACATCGCGGCCGGTCTTACTTATCGGATTCCAGCATCAGGGTAACCTCGGCCTGGGGTACCTGGCATCCACGCTGCGCGAGCGCGGGTACACCGTAGTTACCTGTGACTTCGAGGCCACAGCCGAGTCGATTGTCCAAATTGCGCGGGAAAGCCGCCCCATAATTATCGGCTTTTCGCTGATATTCCAATTCTATCTTCCCGCGTTCGCATCGCTGATCCGCAAATTACGCCATGCGGACGTGAACTGCCACTTCACCATGGGTGGACATTTCCCGAGTCTGAGCCCGGCGCGAACCTTGGAATTGATCCCGGAGCTGGACAGTGTCGTCCGATTCGAAGGCGAGATGACCCTGCTGGAACTCGCCGACGTCATCGGCGCGGGGCGCGATTGGCATAGTGTGCAAGGCCTCGCCTACCGCGCGCCGCAGGGCGTGGTGAACACCCCCCTGCGGCCGCTGGTGGACGATCTGGACACTCTCCCCTATCCCGAACGCGGCTTCGAACCCGAAACCGCCCTGGGCCGCAAAGCCCTGCCTCTTCTCGCCAGCCGCGGATGTGCGCGCACCTGCTCGTTTTGCTCCATTCAGACCTTTTACCGCACGGCTCCCGGCAAAATCGTCCGCACCCGCCGGCCAGCCAAGGTCGTGGAGGAGATGCGGAAACTGCACGAAGAACGCGGAATCACCATCTTCCTGTTTCAGGATGACGACTTCCCCCTGTTTGGCCCGGTCTGGCGGCGATGGGCTTCGGAGTTCGTCCTGGAACTCCACCGCAGCGGACTCGCGCAACGCGTGATCTGGAAGATCAACTGCCGTGCCGACGCCGTGGAACCCGACCTGTTTGCCGCCATGCGCGACGCCGGCCTGTACCTCGTTTACATGGGTCTGGAGTCCGGCAACGAGGAAGGGCTCAAAGTCCTGCACAAGCAGATCACCGTGGCGCAAAACCTGCGGGCCGTCGAGATTCTGAAACAGATCGAGTTGATATTCGAATTCGGGTTCATGCTCTTCGATCCGTCCAGCACCCTGGAATCGGTTCGATCCAATCTCAACTTCCTGCGCGCGATCATCGGCGACGGTTGCGCGGCGGCGGTGTTTTGCCGCATGCTTCCCTACGACGGTACGCCCATCAAGGACGAACTGGAAGCCAGCGGAAGACTGCGCGGCGATATCTGCCATCCGGATTACGATTTCCTGGACCCCAGGGTGACAGTTCTTTATAACTCGCTGTCCCAGATCGTGGATGTGTGGGGCTGGATTCATGGATATCGAGCGTTATCCCCGCAATTGAACTGGGCGTGGAACGAAATTGCGGTCATGGATCGGTTATTCCCTTCCCTTCCGGACCTGGCCCAATACAAACACCGGCTCCGGTCCGTCACTCGCGCGAGTAACGACGTGCTTTTCGACGTCGTCGAGGATCTCCTCGATGCGGTCGCGGCCGGGCGCGGCACAACCTGGACGACGGGCAAACTGGACGCGGCGCGCCAGCAGTTCCTGCAGCAGTTGCTGGCGGAGCGGAATGCCTTCGTAACGCGCCACCAGCGTGTTCTTCTCGAAGCGCTGCGTCCCGAACCTGTCGCGGACGCCGCCATCGCCTGATCTGGCAGCGCAGGCGCTGCCGTCACACTTGTAAGCTGGCCGCCACCCGCTGGCTATTCAGGTGTTAAGCCTGCTTTTCTCCCGCTATACTGTATTAATAGATACGGATTAGCCAGGCAGGAGACAGCAGCCCGACCCTATGACCCTTCAGCATCTCTCCCGAGGTGAGTACCAGATCCTGGTGGAGCAGGCCCCGATCATGATCTGGCGTGCCGATAGCACCGCCGAGTGCGATTATTTCAACGAGCGTTGGCTCGAGTTCCGGGGACGGCCCCTGGAAGAGGAATACGGAAATCGCTGGGCCGAGGGTGTCCATCCCGAGGACCTGCAGCGTTGCCTTGCCACCTACCGGGAGGCATTTGCCCGCCGCGAACCGTTCGAGATGGAATATCGGTTGCTCCGCCACGATGGGAACTACCGATGGATCCTCGACCGGGGCGCGCCCTTCTTCAGCCCCAACGATGAGTTCCAGGGATACATCGGCAGTTGCATCGATGTCACCGAGCGCATCGAGGCCCAGCGCGCCTTGGACGAAGCCCGGGACCGGGAATTGGCCAGTCTCCGCGGGATACTGCCCATCTGTATGCAGTGCAAGAAGATTCGAAAAGCCGATGGCGGCTGGGCTCAATTGGAGGTATACATCCGCGATCACTCGCGTGCCGATTTCAGCCACGGCCTGTGCCCCGACTGTTCCGAGAGCTTCGCGCGGCAACTCGCCGAGTGAGCGCCCCGCTTTACGGATCGCCAGGTTAGATGATCCCCCTACTTGTGAGTGCGATCTGTTTCTGTATATAATGCCGTTCCGTCACCATGTCGAATCGGCTGAAATGCACCACCCTTCTATTCGCATTGTTCGTTTGTGCCTGCCCGCGTGCGCTGCCACAGACTTGTGTAACTGCTCCCCAGGGACTGGTCAGTTGGTGGACCGGCGACGCCAACCAGAACGACATAATTGGCGGCAACAATCCCGCCGCGGTGAATGCCGTGACACTCGTTCCGGCCGAAGCGCTCGACGGCTTCACATTCGGGACCGGCGGCTACATCTACATCGCACCCGCCGCCGACCTGGCTAACCAGCAATTCACATGGATGGCGTGGGTCATGCCCAACGGACCCGGCCCCAATAACGACGCATACGGTAGCATCATCGTGGTCCAGGATACGGACGACTCCAACGATGTCGTCTCGCTCGACTGGCGCGCCAATCCGGACTACCGGTTCGTCTTTGGCTTCGGCAACATCACCAACGAGATCATCTACTCGACCGACGTCTTTCCGCCCGGCGCTTTCTACCTCGTGGCCGCGACGTATGATGGAACCACCTTTCGTTTATACGTGAACGGCGTACTCGAGGGGACCCAGACGGAGACCAAAACGATCCCGTACTCCACCCAGGACTGGGTGATAGGCGCCGCCGATCCTTATATCGCCGGTCAAGGCTACCCCAGAACATGGAACGGCATCATTGACGAGGTTCAAGCCTATAACGTCGCCCTGTCCCAATCCCAGATCCAATCCATCTACAGCGCGGGCCACGCCGGTGTCTGCAAAGGCTTGACCTTCTCGCCCACCAGCTTGAAGTTCCCCCGCCAGACCATAGGGACCAGTAGCCCGCCTAAGACCGTAACCGCGACGAACTCGTTTCCTTTACCGGTCACCGTCAGGAAGGTCGCCACCAGCGGCGATTTTACCCAGACGAATACCTGCCCTAAAACTCTGGCCACCGGAGCCGCCTGCACGGCCAGCGTTACCTTCGCGCCCTCCGCCACAGGCACCCGATCCGGAAAGCTGACCTTCACTGACACTGCCCCGGTAAACCCGCAGAGAGTCAGTCTGACGGGGTCGGCCACTGACATCAGCCTGTCCGCGTCCCGCTTGAACTTCGGCAGGCACAAAGTCGGTACCACGAGCGGCGCCCAGAGCGTCACAGTCACCAACGAAGGTACCGTAACTGTAAACTTCACCGGCAGCGGTATTGTGATCGCGGGGACCGATCCGGCTGATTTCCTGATCTCCGCCGACACCTGTGGCCCGAGCCTCGCCGCCGGCGCGACCTGCACGGTCTCTGTCGAATTCGATCCCACGGCGGCCGGCGCCAGAAGCGCCCAGCTCCAGTTCAACGATGACGGCGGAGGAAGCCCGCAGGCCGTGACGCTGACCGGCACCGGAGCTTAAATAGCCTCACTGCGCCAGCATCAACTGGCCGTTCACGTGGAAATGCCCGCTGACACCGGGAGCTCCGGTGCCAGGCTGCCCGCCGCCGATACTGATGGTGTAGTCTCCCTGGGCGATGATCGGATCACCTTCTTCGGTGACCATGCTCAGGTCGCGATCCTTCAGCTCAAAATGTATCTGCCGGCTCTCCCCCGGCTCCAGGCGGATACGTGCGAAGCCGCGCAGAGCTTTGAGCGGCGCGCCCGGAACCTTGGGGAACTGGAGATACACCTGGACCGCTTCGTCGCCCGCCACCTTCCCGGTGTTGGTCACCGTAACCTCCGCGCTGAGCGGGTCCCCGGCGGCCAGGTCACTCCGCGCCAGCGTGAGATTACCGTAACTGAAAGTCGTGTAACTCAAGCCATAGCCGAAGGGATACAGCGGCTTTCCGTCAAAGTAGCGATAAGTCCGGCCTTCCATCGCGTAATTCTCGAAGTGAGGGACCTGGCTCAGATCCTTATAAAATGTCACCGGCAGCCGTCCGCCGGGATTGTTTTTTCCGCCCAGCGTATCGGCGATCGCATTGCCGCCCTCTTCGCCGGAGTACCAGGCTTCCAGGATGGCATTGGCGTGCTCGCTGGCCCAGTTCACGGCCAGCGCGCTGCCGTTCATCAGCACCACCACCAGTGGCTTGCCGCTGGCAGCCACGGCTTCGACCAGGGCTTCCTCCGGCTCCGGCAAGTCGATACTGGTACGGTCCCCGCCCGAAAATCCGGGCACCTCCACCGGCATCTCCTCGCCTTCCAGTTCGCTGGTAATGCCGACCACGGCGATCACCACATCCGCCTCGCGGGCCGCCGCGACGGCCTCCGGCGACGGCGCGGAGTTGACCTTCGCCCAGATCAGTTGCGCGCGCGGCCGGCCGTTCATGATGCCGTAGCTCACCTCCAGCGCCGCCTTCTCGCCTTTTTCGAAATGGACGCGGCCGAGCTTGCCCTGCGCTGCACCCATGCTGAACACTTGCGCGGCGACTTTCCCGTTGACCGTAACGCGGGCGAAACCGTCGGCCAGCATGCCCACCAGGTAGTCGCCGCTCTCGGGCGGCGTCAGAAATCCGGTCCACCGCGCCGCGAACGACCGCTTACCCCGCACCTCGGCCGGCAGATCGTTCTCCGTGAGATCCACGCCGGGCTCCACGCGGGTGGCCACGGGCTTCGGCGGCCGTCCTTCCATCAGGTCCATCCCCACTTGTCCCAGATACTCGGCTTTCAGTCCCGGCGCGCCGTCCGGCGTGGTGAGCAAATGGTGGGGCACCGGCGTGCCGTCGTTGCGCAGGAACTGGGTTCCCGGAACATAAGTGATCTTCACGTCCGGAAACTCCGCCTTCATGCCTTCGAGCATGCTCACGGTGTGGAGCGGATTGCCGGTGTAGTTGCCCAGCAGCACGCGGGTCTGGTCCGCCAGCGGCCCCACCACGGCGATCCGCTTCACCGCCGGCTTGAGCGGCAGCACGCCGTCATTCTTAAGCAGCACCATGGACTCGTTGGCCAGCTTCCGGGCATAGGCCCGGTGCTCCGCGCTGTTCAACTCGCGCGCATCGATCTTCGTGTACGGCACCATCTCCGGCGGATCGAACATGCCCAGCTTCATGCGGGCCGTGAACAGGCGGACCAGCGCGGCGTCTATGTCGCTCTCGCTCAGGTAGCCCTGCCGCACGCCTTCGATGTAAGCCTTATAGTCGTGATCGTCCTTCACCTTGGCGAAAAAATCGGCGCACTCATTGTCCATGCCGCGTTCGAGTGAGATGGCCGAGGCCTGCGGCTGGGTGGGACGATAGTGGTGGCCGTTGAAAATGTCAATCACCGCGCCGCAGTCGGAGACCACGTAGCCCTGGAATCCCCAGGCGCCGCGCAACTCCTGCTCGAGCAGGAACTCGTTGGCGCAGCCGGGCTGGCCGTTGATGGCGTTGTAGGAACACATCACCGAACCGGCGTGGCCCTCGGTAACCGCCGCGCGGAAAGCCGGCAGATACGTGTCCACCATGTCGTGCTTGCTCACATCCACGTCCGCAAAATGGCGGGTCGGCTCGGGGCCGCTGTGGACCGCGTAGTGCTTCGGCGTCGAGATGACCCGGTAGTAGCGCGGATCGTCGCCCTGCATGCCGGTGACGAAGGCCACCGCCATGCGCCCGCTGAGGAACGGATCTTCCCCGTAGGTCTCCTGGCCGCGGCCCCAGCGCGGATCGCGGAAAATATTGACGTTGGGCGACCAGAAATCCAGGCCTTCCATGATGTTGCTATGGCCCGCGGCCACATCCTGCGCGTGCTTGATGCGCGCCTCCGTGCTGATGTCGATGGCCATGGCGTGAATGGCCGGCGCATCGAAGGTGGCCGCCAGCCCGATCGGCTCCGGGAACTCCGTGGTACCGTTGACCGCCACCCCGTGCAGCGCCTCGCTCCACCAGTCGTAAGCCGGAACCTGCAGTCGCGGGATGGCCCGCGCTTGGTTGACCAACTGCGAAGCCTTCTCTTCGAGCGTCATGCGATGCACCAGGTCCGCGGCGCGCTCTTTCGCCGGCAGGTTGGGGTTCATGTACGGCAGTTTCGAGACGTCCTGCGCCGCGGCAACGGCTGACAGGAGCCCCAGGCAGGCGGCCACGCCCGGCCATTTGCAGCCTCCGAATCTCATCTTCGCTACTCTCCTTTTCAGAGATGGCGCGGCGCGCGCCCGGCAGAGGCGGCGCCTTGCCGCAGACCAGTGTAACAACCGGTAGGCAGCCCGGGAATTGGGCGGCTTCCGGAGTCAATACCGCCAACTGGTCAGATCCGCCCCCGCAGGCGCGGTCGCCTGCATCCGTTGCAGGATCTGCGCCACGTACATCTGGTTGTAGTGCAGCCGCGAGTACCAGTTGGGATGGTCCGGATCGCCGTTCCAGCAATGCTCCGCGCGCGGCCCGTAGCGCACCTCGCCCTGGTACGGCACGCCGTGGCCGGGGCTGCCGGTCTGCTTCAGGAAATCCTCCATCAGGTACACCGCGTCGTTCAGAAAGTAAGTGTCGTCCGCGCCGACGTAGATGTGCAGCTTGCCTTCGAGCTTCGGCCCGAGTGTCGCCCAATCTCGCTGCAGGATCGCATTCAGATCGTAATGCGCGCGCCAGTATTCCGCGGTCTGGTGATCGATCGCGCCGGTCTGCTTGTCGAAGATCGGCTGCGGATACCCGTCCTCTCCCACCGGCGAATATACGGCCTGCCAGATATCGAACTGGTCGCCCGACCGCCCATGGTCGCCCAGCGCCGCTTCGTAGGCGATGTTGTCGCGCATCGAAATCAGCGTGTGTCCCAGGTAGTCGCGCATGGCCGGCTGCTCGATGCGCTTGTTCGCCCCCGGCAGATAGAACATGTTGTCCTGCTGGTACAGATCCGCCGTCATGTACGCGTGAAAATCCACCGGGTCCGGGCAGGCCACGAACGCGCCGTTGTAGTGGTCCGGATAGAACATCTGCACCGCCAGCGACTCCCAGCCGCCCGTCGAACCGCCGTACACGAACCGGGCCCACCCCTGGCCGATCCCCCGGAATCGCTGCTCGATGGCCGGAATCAGCTCGGTTTCTATCGCGTCGCCGTACGGTCCCACGTTGGCGGAGTTCACGGCATACGAATCGTCGTAAAAGGGATTGGCGTGCTGCAGCTTGACGATCAGCATCCGCGGCGTGCCGGGCGCGATCCAGGCCAGGTAGTTCTTGTATGCCTCCTGCTGCATGATGCGGTTGTAGCCGGCCAGGTGGAAACGGTCCGAGTAATCCGGCTTCAAATCGGGATCGGGCGGCGTTTCGCGGAAATCGTTGAAGCTCGAAACGAAGTGGTCGTGAAAGACGATCAGCGGATAGTGTGCCTCGGGATGCGCATCGAAGCCTTCCGGCACCAGCACGATGGCGGACAAATCCATCGGCCGTCCCCAGAACTTCGTGAGCAGCGCGGATTGAATGCGGATGTGGCGAATGTACCTGGTGTCGGGCTCGGGCGGGATGGGAGGGATGACATCATCCAGCACCACCTCGACGGGCGGCGCGCCGGGGCCTATAGCGACTTTCCGCGGCTTCGACAGCAGATTGCCCGGCGCCAGGTTCCAATGCTGGCCCTCGCCGCGATCCGGCGCCAGTTTCACGGTCTTGCCGTCCGACCGGTGGAACGTCTCGTAGATGTTCAGGACGGCTTGCACCGTGTACTCGCCCGCTGGCACGTCCTGCAGCGAAGCCCGTGGATAGCCTTGCGCGTTGCTCCCGATCGTCAGCGAGGACTCCGGTTTCCAGCCGTCCACCGTCACCCCGAAAACCATCTGCGATTTCGGCGTGTCGTCGATCTGCATCCGCGGCTCGGCGCTCGGATCGTTGGAGAGCAGCAGCAGCAGGCGGCCGTCGAGCGGCTTTGGCGAACGCGCGGCCGGAAATCTGACCGTGATCGTCTGCGCCCAGACGGCCGCTGCCCACACCAGTAGGAAGAATGAGCGAAGAAAGGGCATACCGCAGTATAGACCGCCAGGCGCACCATGCGATTTTTGGGTCCCTGACCTAACAATTCCGCCTCCCTGACGTACACTATGGCAAAGGAGCTGGATATGCTTCGCCTGACCTGGCTGATCTTCTGGGTGGCTGCAGCCCTGGCTGCCGCCGACATCAACGCCGACCTGCTGGAAGCCTCCCGCAAAGGGGACCTGGACACCGTCAAAGCGCTCATCGAAAAGGGAGCCTCCATCGAGGCCCAGACCCCCTACGGACAGACACCGCTTTTCATGGCGGCCATGAGCGGACACGAAGCCGTTGTCGGGTACCTGCTCGACCAAGGCGCCAAAGCCGATTTGAACGACACGTTCTATAAAGCTTCTCTATTCGACTTCGTCGTCACGCGCAAGCACTTCGCGGTGGCCCGCCTGCTCATTGCCAAAGGAAAAGGCAACCCCGACGAGGAACTGAAAAGCGCATCGGATTATCCCGACCTGGTGAAGGCGGTGCTCGAAAACGGTAAGCCCAGCCAGGAGGCGCTCGACAGTACCTATGAGGGCGCGCTCGCCGACAATAAGAAGGACGTCGCGGAACTGCTGAAAAAGGCCGGTGCGCACGAACCACCGCCCGGCGTGGCGGTGGATGCCCGGGTCCTGGAATCCTATGCGGGCACCTTCAAGACCGAATCCTTCCCCTTGGACCTCAAGGTGTTTGTGAAGGACGGCAAGCTGTACATGCAGGCCACCGGACAGCCGGAGTTCGCCTTGAAGCCCAAGAGCCCGACCGTGTTCGCGTTCGCGCCGGCCAGACTGGAGGTCGAGTTCGATTCGCCCGCCAGCTTTACCCTCAAGCAAGGCGACATGAACATGAAGTTCAAGAAGGCGGTGACGAAATGAGACGCGCGCATCTGTGGTTCTGGCTTCTGGCCTCCGTGGCCTTCGCGGGCGATTGGCCGCAGTTCCGCGGCCCCTCGGCCTCCGGCGTGGGAGACGGCACGAAGCCGCCGGTCAAATGGGATGCCGGCAAGGGAACCAATATCGTCTGGAAGCTGGAAATTCCCGGCCTCGCCGATTCGTCACCCATCGTCTGGGGCGATCGCGTCTTTGTCACCACCGCAATTTCCAGCGATCCGAAACAGGCGTTCCGCACCGGCCTCTATGGCGACACCGATTCGGTCGACGACAGGTCGCCGCACAAGTGGGAGGTCCTGGCCATCGACAGGAAGACCGGAAAGATCCTGTGGCAGCAGATCGCCCGCGAGGGCATTCCCCAGACCAAGCGGCATCCCAAGTCATCGCAAGCCTCGCCCTCGCCGGTGACCAATGGAAGCGTCGTGGTGGCCTACTTCGGCTCCGAAGGGCTCTACGCCTATTCCGCCGCCTCGGGCGAGCTGCTATGGAAGAAAGATCTCGGCGTACAGAACGCCGGATGGTTCTTCGATCCGGATTCGGAATGGGGAGCGGGCAGCTCGCCGGTCATCCACAGGAACATGGTGATCGTGCAGTGCGACCGGCAGAAAGACTCCTTTATCGCCGCGTTCGATCTGCGCGATGGCCGCGAATTGTGGCGCACGGCCCGCGCCGAGATCTCATCCTGGGGCACTCCCACCCTGGTGCCGGCGAAAGACCACATCGAGATCGCCACCAACGCTCCCAAAGCCATACGCGGTTATGACGCCGATACCGGCAAACTGCTCTGGACCCTCGGCCCGAATTCCGAAATCACCTGCACCACGCCCGTCGCGGCGCAGGGCCTCATCTATGTCACCGCGGGCTATCCGCCGGTGCAGCCCATCTACGCCATCAGGGTGGGGTCGAGCGGGGATCTCACGCTCAAGGACGGCAAGGAATCGAGCGACGCCATCGCCTGGAGCAAGCAGCGCGGCGGTGTTTATCTGCCATCGCCGCTGGTGTACGGCGAGCAGCTATACACGGTGAGCAACAACGGCATCCTGAGTGTCTACGACGCGAAGAGTGGGACGCTCACTTACAAGCAACGGGTCGGCGATGGCGGTTCCTTCGTGGCCTCGCCGGTGATGGCGGCCGGCAAGCTCTACATCAGCAGCGAAGACGGCGACGTGTACGTGGTGAAGGCCGGCGCGCAATACGAGCTGCTGTCGAAGAATCCCATCGGCGAGCCGGTCCTGGCCACTCCCGCCCTGGCGGGCGATCTGCTGCTGGTGCGCGGCGCAAAGCACTTGTTCGCCATCGCGGAGTGACCCCCGCCGTATGATTCAGGCCGGCCTGTCGTCTCGCGAAAGACGCCGCTCCGGCGGGTACGGAAGTACAAAATGCAACTGGCCGGTCATGATGCGTCGCTGCACTTCGGCCCAATACTCCGGGGTAAACAGATCGCCGTGCTTCCGCTGAAAAGAATCCTTGAGGTCCGGCGGCACGCCCAGAAACCGCTCCCATTCGTCCACCAGCACGTCATTCTCTTCTACGCGAAACCATGCGCCGTCGGTCTCCGTGTTCCATAGCCACTCCTCGCGCTCCGGAAGCGGCGGCGTGACCCGGAAGCGATACCGCAAAATTGGCGCCAGATCGTCAAAATCGAACAGAGTCACATTGCTGGCGTGCGTCAGTCCGGTGTTGGACGGCAGGCCGTAATAGTCGCCGATGAAAAAGCCCATGCCGGCCAGATCCTTGATGAAAGTGCCCAAGGCGTCCATGGCTCGCGCGCGCAGCGCGGGATCGCGCGTCTGCTCGAAAAATGTGCTGAGCGGCTGCACCTTTCGCTGCGCATAGACGTGCTTCAGGACCACCGTCTCCCCCTCACGGCGGACGCTGCCCGGCGCGCTGCGCAGCAGTTCGTCCAATACCGCCTCGTCGAACGCACGTCGCGGAAAATGCAGGTTGCGGTAAAGCCAGGCGTCCAGCATCAGGCGTCCGCGATTCATCTCGTGGACCCAGCGATAGAGTTCCATAATGTGCGCCCTGCCCGTCCAACACGGCTTGGCGGAGAAGTCTCTCACGACTTTGAACACGTAGGGAAACGACGGCGGCGCGAACACCACCATGGCCATCCCCGGCCGGCCCGGCGCCGGCGCGAACTTCTCGCCGGTTTCCCGCAGGTGCCGGCGCAGCCGCTGGTTGAGGGCGACGCGCGCCGGGTGCGTAAAGCCCAGCACCGCGCACATCGCCGGATGACCCCGCTCGGGCGCCAGCGTATCCAGGAAATCGAGTACCTCGCGATAGGCCTCGGTCTGCACATGAAACGTGGACCGCGTGGAGATGAACAGAATGTTCCGCATGTCCTCCTTGCCGCTCAGCACCGCATCCACCGTTATGCCCGGCTCCGGGTGCCGGAGCGCCAGAACTACCGGTAGTTCGCCCCGTGCCGACCGCAGCTTGCCCACCAGGTAGGCATCCCGGTCGCGGAAGAACACTGGAGTGAGCATCTGCAGATCGTCTGGGGATGCGGCGCCGAATTCTCGCCGCCACTCCTGGTGCAGGCGCTCCGCTACCAGCCCCGCATCTCTCGCCGCGTTGGCAAACGGAACCCGAAACGCACACGAACGCAGGACCTCGCCGATCGACTGGCGCAGCTCCTGCGGACCGGCGGCGTAGGACCGCCAGACCGGCTGCGCGCTGCCAACGTGGGAGCGTTCCGTGAGACCGTCGTCGTCGTATTCCACGGGCGCATCCTGCGCGTCGAACGCCAGCCGCATGGTCGAGTAGAGAAAGGTGAGCGCCAGGTCCGCGTCGTAATCGTCGAATACCTGTTCCAGGAAGCTCTGCCTCACACCCATCCAGAACTCCCGGTGCGCCGCCTGCCCGGCATATCTCAGTTGGATCTTGCGCCAGATTCGGTTGACTGCGTCGCGATAGAGCTGCACACGCCGCCCGGCATCCAGCGATCCCTGGGTCCAGGCGCGATCCTCGAAGTTCTGCCGGGCACGCTCGGTGAGGATACTGAAGTCGGAAAGATACGCCCGATGGGCTGCCAGGATCAGCTCGGCTGCATCGCGCGCTTCCGCCTGGCCCCGGGCGGAGAGGGCCTCGAGGGCCGGACGCTGGCCGGGAGGAAACAGCCGCTCCCACACCTGCCGCCGCGCGTCCATGCGTCCGCCGGTTCTCGATGGCGCCGTGTCAAGCGTGGACACACGGAGCCAGTAAGCCGGCAATCTCTCCGTGCACCGCGTCCGGCGAGCGGTCGCCATTCACCCGGTAATACCTTCCGCCGCGGTAGTGCTTGATCACCGGCCGCGTGACTTCTTCGTACGCGGTGAGGCGCCGGCGGATCACCGGCTCGCTGTCGTCCTGGCGCGCGGTCAACGCCGCCCCATCGTCATCGCAGAGCCCGTGTATCCGGGGCGGGTGCGAGAGGACATTGTAGACGCGCGCGCAGACCGGGCACTGCCGTCGCGCCGAAAGTCGCCGGACCAGCACCTTGGAAGGCACTTCCAGATGAATGACCACCGGTTCCGGAAGGCCCCTGGCCGACAGCACGCCGTCGAAGAATTCGGCCTGCGGTCTCGTCCGCGGAAAGCCGTCCAGCAGGAAGCCCGCCCGGCAATCCGGTCTGGCGACACGTTCCACCACCATCCGGTTCACGATGTCGTCGCCCACCAGGCCGCCCCGCGCCATGATGGAGCAGGCCTGCCGGCCCAGCGGCGTGCCCGCTTGACATTCCGACCGGAACAGCTCTCCCGTGGATATGGCCGGGATGCCGTAGCGGCCCGCAACCAGACTGGCCTGCGTACCCTTGCCGCAACCGGGTGGTCCAAATACCAGAACGATCAAGCACGCCTCCGAATGCCCGTCCGGCTATCATACCGTGCTGTCCGGCCCTCGCAGATGGATGCTGGTCCGAATCGGACCAGCGTCCGATTTGACCCAGGCGGTTGCCGGGAGCCTGCTGCAACACCGCCCCGCCGCGGACCGTCACATGCAATAGATTGGCCGTAGTACGATATGTCCAAGCTTGCAGCTTCGTTACGCTCCCCGGGGCCGGAGGACGATCTAGCCGCCCTGCTGGCCCGCATGCGGCAGCGCTGGTATCCGGAAAGCACCCGTGTGCTCGCCTCCTTTTGGCTCCGGACGGTCTGCGCGGCCGGTCATAAACACACTTGGTGGAGGGAGATGAACGGTCTGATCCAGCGCACGCTGCGCCAGCAGCTCCTCGAGGTCCCCGGGCGGCAAGCCCTCGAGGGAATCCTGAACTGGATCCGGCAGGCGGGCCTTCTCGAGGGGCATGCGCCCGAAGAGGCCGCGGCGGAGCCAATCCAGCCCTATCGGGCCGATTTGAGACCCGCGCAGCTCACAGCTTATGTCGCCCGCCTGTTGAATGACTGGCTGCCGGCGGAAATCGAACGGATGCTGGCCGAAGAGAGCGAGCACGCCAATCCGGAAGACGCGGGCAGGCCCGTTCTGGTCGGCCGGGCGCTCGGACGGCTGTTGGACCGGGAGCATCTTTCGCCTCGCACGCTGGAGATGTTGCTTCAGCCCGCATCCATTTCCCCGCGCGACATTTGCCCCGCCAACGCGGAAATCCTCCAGGACGTGGCCTTGGCTCTGCTGGGCCGGACCTCGGCGCCTCCGCCGTCCGCCCTGCCCGCCACCCTCGTGGCCTTAGCCAGCCGCTCGCCGATGGCGCCCGACTACCGGGAAGCAGTGGCTCGCGCCCGGCTCCTGCGCTGGCAGGGAAGCGAACAGGTCAGCGTTCCCATTTCACCCGCCCAGGCCCTCCGGATTCTCCAGAGCGATCCGATCCGCATTGCGTCCATCATCGTGACCATGGATGGGCGATGGTGGGAATCGCAAAGCCTGCAAAGCGGAGAGCAGCATTCGATCGTCTACAAGCCGGGGGGACGCCTGTGGATCGACCATTCGGCGAGCCCTGCCCGGCTGGACCTGCCCTGGCCGGAGACCGAACTGCGCTGGCCCGGTGCGGTGCATCTGTGCGGCCGCTTCGAAATCTTCGGCCGCCAATGGCGGACGGCCAGTTGGGAAACGGACGGCAAGCGCACCCGGCTTCACCTGCTCTGCTCGGGTCCGCTTCCCTTAGCCGCGGTTCAACCGGCCGCCGGCAGCTCCCTGCGCCGCTCGCGGCCCGCGGCAGTGGATATGGCGTGGACCGCGATGGAGAATGCGATTGCCGCTGCGATTTCCCGGAAGACCGCTGCGCCGATCGACCAGCTACGCCGCCCGGAGCTCATTCCGCTGGGGCGCGCCATTTTCGCCCTGGCCCGATCGGTCCGGCTCGGCTGGCTTCCCATGCGCCAGGTGCTCGAGCCGGAGCTTCAAGCCATCCGGTCCGCTCACGCCGGCGTCGCGGCGGCGTACGGTCCGATCCCCTGGCGCGTCCTGCCCCCGCCGGTGCAGGCGGCTCTCTTGAAACACCATCCGCCCGGCTCGCCGGAGTGGTTGGGCCAGGTGTTTGTGGCGCTTCCCGCCGGGCTGAGTTCGCCCCCCCGAGCCGCCTGACTCCGCCGGCGATGCTCACCCGCCAAACCGTAGGTCCGTCGCCTTGCCGCCTAACTGGATCCAATCGATCCGCGCCTGCCCGTTCTTGTGGCTGAGGTATACGTTCGTGGTCGGATTCTTCATGCCCAGTGTCTCGACCTTGGCCGGAACTGAGTAAGTGGCGCCCGAACTTACTTTTGTGAACACTGCTTCGCCATTCCGGGCCTTCACGTAGTATGCTCCCGGCATTAACTGGACCTTGCCTGCGTACACAGGCGTGTCCAAAACGATTTCATATGACTTACCGTAGACGGGAAGAACGCTGGCGATCGCCAGCACCCCGATTAAGAATACCTTGACTGACATCCGATTCTCCTTGTCGTTGTATCGAAGCACACCGTCTAGGCCGCGCCGGCCCGGCCGTGCTGTATGTGCTGTATCCGTATTCTTCCTGGGGCAATCGAAGTACCGGATTCCAGTCTCTCTCGTAGAACTCACACTAAGCACGAACTTAGCCGGGAGATGGGGATGTCACGCGTTCCCAACGCCGGCAAAAGTTGCATATTACGCCAGGCCGATGGAATTTTGTTCCCGCGCACACATTCCCGTCCGCCGGCTGGCAGCCGCCATCGTCCCCTGCGGACCTCCTGATGGCCTGCGAGTTAGCTTGTTTTGGCTGCCTGTTTGCTCTCTTCGTAAATAAAACGCCGATCCGTCCGATTCCAGCATGTTCTCCGCTGCGCATGAGTGGCGGAATCGGCCTTTGGATATGTGTGAAGGAGATAACTATGACCGACGAACTGAGAGACACAGGCAACACCGAGCCGCGCGTGTTCCTGCAACCGATTGCGGCGCCCTCCATTCTGGGACTCTATGGGCTGGCCGGCGCGACCTTCATGGTGGCGGCGCAGATGGCCCACTGGTTTGGTTCCAGTGACACGACACTACTGCTGGTCCCTTTCGCTGCTTTCTTCGGCGGCTTGGCCCAGTTCCTGGCCGGCATGTGGGCGTATAAAGCCAGGGATGGAGTGGCCACCGCGGTACACGGCATGTGGGGCGCATTCTGGATGGCTTTCGGGATCCTGGCGTTTATTCTGTCCAGCGGCAGAGCGGCTCCGCCCGCTGGCCCCCTGTTTCCGGCATTGGGGTACTGGCTGATCGTCCTGGCGGCCATCACCTGGGTCTGCACCGCCGCCGCCAGCGCCGAGAATACTTCGCTGGTGACCACCCTGGCGTTCCTGTCTGCCGGTTCGACTCTCTCCGCCATCGCGCTTTTAGCCGGCCTGGAAGGGCTGCTCGTCCTGTCCGGCTACCTGTTTATCATCTGCGCGGTGGCCGCGTGGTACACGGCGAGCGCCTTGATGCTGAATGAGGTGTTTGGGCGCGAGGTCTGGGCGCTCGGCCGCAGCACGCAAGCCAAACAGATGCCGCAAATCACGGCCGGCATCGGCGAGCCTGGAGTCATCCGGGGACAGGCGTAATCGGTACTTTACCCGCCGCGCCCCGTCCGCTCACGCTACTCTAGCAGTAGGAGGGAATTCGTATGCAGCTTGGGATGATCGGTCTGGGGCGGATGGGCGCCAACATGGTGCGGCGGCTGATGCGCGGCGGCCACCAGTGCGTGGTTTGGGATCAGAGTCAGGACAGCATTGAAAAGCTGGCGGGCGAGGGCGCCACCGGCGCTGCGACCCTCGACGATTTTCTAAAAAAGCTGGCGCCCCCGCGGGCCGTTTGGCTCATGGTTCCGGCGGCGGTAGTGGATGGTACGCTGGCGCAGCTCTCCGCCCGCATGCAAAGCGGCGATATCGTCATCGATGGCGGCAATTCTTACTACATAGACGATATTCGCCGCGCCCGGGAACTGAAAACGAAGGGCCTGCATTACGTCGATGTCGGCACCAGCGGGGGCGTCTGGGGACTCGAGCGCGGTTATTGCCAGATGATCGGGGGCGAGCCGGAGATCGTGCTGCATCTGGACCCGATCTTCAAAACGCTGGCCCCCGGCCGCGGCAACCTGCCGCCCACCCCCGGCCGCCAGAGGATGAACGCCACCGCCGAAGAAGGCTACCTGCATTGCGGGCCTTCCGGCGCCGGCCACTTCGTCAAAATGGTTCACAACGGCATCGAGTACGGCATCATGGCCGCCTACGCCGAAGGGTTGAACATCCTGAAGCACGCCAATGTGGGCAAACAACGTCAAGGGGCCGATGCCGAAACCGCTCCCATGCGCAATCCGGAAGATTATCAGTACGACCTGCCGCTGCCGGACGTGGCCGAAGTGTGGCGGCGCGGCAGCGTGATCGCCTCCTGGCTGCTCGACTTGACCGCTATCGCTCTCGCCGAGCAGCCGGAGCTGGCGCGGTTCTCCGGCCGCGTGTCGGATTCGGGCGAAGGCCGCTGGACCATTATGGCGGCCATCGAAGAGTCCGCCCCGGCGCCGGTGCTGAGCGCCGCGCTCTATCAGCGCTTCACCTCGCGCGGCGAGGAGGATTTCGCCGACAAGCTGTTATCGGCGATGCGATTCCAGTTCGGCGGGCACGTGGAGCGCGGCGCGAGTGTGTAGGCTCGCCGGGCTTCTGGCGGCCTGCGCCTGCGCCGCGTTCGCCGCGCCGGCGCCGGAGATCGCCGTGACGGGCGGTGTGGTGCGCGGCTACCTGGCGGCGCCCGGCGCGGTGTTCAAAGGTGTGCCGTTCGCCGCGCCGCCGGTCGGCGAACTCCGCTGGCGCGAGCCCCAGCCCGTGAAACCCTGGCGCGGGGTGCGCGACGCGACCCGCTACTCGGCGGCTTGCTACCAGCTTCCCATCGGCACGGCCGCATTCATCGGACCGCTGGCCAGCCGCTATGGCGCCGCCTTTCCGGCGCCCCCTTGGCACCTGTCCGAGGATTGTCTGTATTTGAACGTTTGGACGCCGGAATGGCCGGCCAAACAGGCCCACGCGGTGATGTTCTGGATCCACGGCGGCTCGAACCGCATCGGCAGCGGCAATGAGCGCGCCTACGACGGCGCCGATCTGGCTCGCCGCGGCGTGGTGGTGGTGACCGTCAACTACCGCCTGGGAGCCTTCGGCTTCTTTGCCCATCCCGATCTGACGCGCGAATCCCCGCACCGCGCCTCCGGCAACTACGGCCTGCTGGATCAGATCGCCGCGCTCCAATGGGTACGCGATAATATCGCGCGCTTCGGCGGCGATCCCGCGCGCGTGACCGTCTTCGGCGAATCCGCCGGCGCCATCGATATCGGCATGCTGATGTGCTCGCCGCTGGCGCGCGGGTTGTTCGCCCGCGCCATCGTGGAAAGCGGTCCGGTGTTCGTCGGCTACACCTACCCGCGGCAGCAGGGCGAGCGGTTCGGCCTGCGTGTGGCCCGGCTGGCCGGCGCTATGGGCATCGCCCGCCTGCGTACGGTCCCGCCCGAAGCGGTCATGCGCGCCGCCGTGCGGGCGGCGCGCGAGGAGCCCCGCCCGGATTTCGTCCTGGACGGCTGGGTGCTGCCGCAATCGCCGCCGCAGGTGTTCGCCGCCGGCCGGGAGTTGCCCGTACCCCTGATCATCGGCAACAACGCGCGCGAAGCCAGCGCCTTTCGCGGCGCGGCGCAGCCCTCCGCCTCCACCAGCGAGGGCGCCCGCAAGATCCTGCGGGTCTGCTATGGCAACCTGGCGCCCGTGGCCATGGCGCTGTATTACCTCGACACGCGCACCGGCCGCACCGCCGCCGCCGACCAGTGGCTCAACGACGGGCTGGTCACCTGTCCCTCCGCGGCCATGGCCGCCCTGCACGCCGCCGCCGGACATCCCGCTTACGTTTACCAGTTTCGCCGCTCCATTCCCGGCAAGGGCGAGAGCGACCTCGGCTCGTTCCACAGCCTGGAGCTGGCCTACGTCTTCGGCGCATTGCACAATCCCGTGTGGAGCTGGCTGCCGTTTCAAAAATTGGACGACAAACTCGCGGCCGGCATCGAAAGTTATTGGACGAACTTTGCCCGCATGGGCGATCCCAATGCCGTCGGGTTGCCCCCATGGCGCGCCTTCCGGGCCGCGTCCGAGGACTACCTGGAGTTCGCCAACGACGGCCGTTCCGTCCCCCGGCGTGGCCTGCGTCCGGCTCTCTGCAGCCTGGACGTCGCCACCCTGAAAACGCGGTTGCTGGCCGCCCGGTGAGCTATTCTCCCGCCGGCGCCAGGGTCTTCCAGTACATCACGTAATCCGGGTGCAGCCGCAGATACTCGTATACCACTCCCAGAAACGACTCGCCCGGATCGGCCTTGGGTACGATGAACAGCGTCCGCAACACGTCGAGCGTCCCCCAGCGGTTGGGATCGTCGGAGTACGGAACGAACTCCGTGGTGTTGGTGGTCTGCGGAGGGTGCGGCCCCAGGCTCTCCAGGTTGGCCATCACCCTGTACAGTTTGTCCCCCGTCTTGACGCTCTCCAGGCGCATGCCCACCAGAAAGTAGGTCTTCAGGCCTACGCCGATGGCGAGCGGGTATTGCTGCCGGAGGATGCGCGTGACGTGCCCCGTGATGGTGGCCCCTTTGGCTACCAGCAGCTTGCCATGCACCTTCAGGTCGGAGGTAACCGTGAGCACCAGTCGGCTGCCTTGCACCGTGGTCCTCTCGTCCAGAGACTCCAGCAGAATCGTACGCAGCTCGAGTCCGGGCGGTAGCAGCGGACCCTGCGCCCGGGTCACCGGAACCGACGCCGGCACCAGCACGGTGCCGGACCGCGCCGGCGGCGCCGCGGGTTTGAACGCCGCGACCTCCGCCGGCACGCTGGCCGCCGTCTCCACGAACAGGTTGCCGCTCTTCGAGAAGTATTGCCGGCACCCGCTCAAGTGGCCCACCAGGTGCTCCTCGCCGCCCGATCGCTCCACCAGGTCGAAATCCGTCGTCGCCGGCAGCAACACCGTATTCGGACCGAACCGGGTGTGGCCGAACTCCAGATCCTGCTTGACGGACTTGATGCCCGAAGCGGACGGTGGATCGTCCTCCCGCAGATCCAGCCGCACGGTTTCGAGCGTGCCCGGATTCATCCAGATCGATCCCGTGTAGCCCAGCGCCTCCGGCTTTCCGCCTGCGTCCAGCGTGTACGTGCTGGCCGTCTGCGGCATCGCGAAGTCTGTCCGCGAAAGAGACGCTCCGTCTTCCGATTCGTTCACCAGGCCATAGAACGATGCATCCGTCGTCACAAACACGGCCCGCGAGTAGAGCGCGAAGCTGCCGCTTCCGCCTTCGGCGAACACGGCGAGGACCTTCCGCAGGCGCGCCCGGTCGTCTTCGCTGGCAGGCCAGGCATACAGTTCGTTCCCGTTGATGACGCCCGCTTCAACGTGCAGGGGCGGCAGGGTGACCGGCGCCTTTCCGGGCAGGTGTTCGGTCTGCACAATGGATTCGGAACAGACAAAATCGGGAGTATTGTTCAGGCTGCCGATCATCTTCTCCCGAATCCGCCGCACCGGCGTTTCGGCGTGCAAGACACTGGCCAGTACGATTACTATCAGGAAACGAAAAGACCACATGCGGCGAGGCCCCTCCCTCGACACCAGACAGCTTAGCAAATCAGGCTCGCGGGCCGCCCGGTGAACGCTCAGGCGGTTTCCGGACGGCGCTTCCGCGCCAGGTCGTCGGTGAAGGTCTTGGCCTGAGTACGGATATCGTTTTCAGAGAGTTCCCGTCCACAGTCGGCGCAGACGGTTCCCTTCAAATCGTCCGTGCCGCGAAGCGCGGGGGCCCTCTTGAACTTCTGTCCGCCGCACTGCGGGCATTTCAAGGGGATCTTCATGCGTCTGATTGTATCCGGGAACCCCTCGCGGCTTTCAGACGCCGCCGCGCATTCAACCCTTTAAGACCGGCTCAGCCTCCAACGACTCCGCGAAGGTGGCCTCCTCCTCCGCGCTGGCCGTGAGCATCCGTTCGATCTCGGCGAAGATCTGCGCCGGCTTGCCCGTGGCCTCCACGCGATGGTACCCACTGTCGTGGTAATACGCGATTACGGGTCCCGTAGCGTCATGATACGCCTTCAGCCGCGCCAGGATCACCTCCTCGGTATCGTCCTCGCGCCGGATTAGCGGCGTGTGATCGTCGTCGCAAAACTCTCCGTCCCGCGGCGGCTGCGACAACATGTTGTAAATCCGCCCGCATTGGCCGCACTGCCGGCGCGCCGTGATCCGCGACACCAGCACCTGCGCCGGAACGTCCAGGTGAATCGCCACCGGCTTGGGCAATCCGCGTTTCACCAGCAGCGCGTCCAGAAAATGCGCCTGCTCCAGCGTGCGCGGATACCCATCTAGCAGGAAGCCCGCCGCGCAGTCCGGTTGCTGGATTCGGCCGGCCACGATCTGGTTCACGATCCCATCGCCCACCAGCCCGCCGGCCTTCAGAATCGAGCAGGCCCGCTGGCCGAGTTCCGTGCCGGCCTTGCATTCGGCGCGAAACATCTCGCCGGTGGAAATAGCTGGAATCTGGAAGCGGTGGGCAATCAACGTTGCCTGGGTGCCCTTGCCGCAGCCGGGCGGGCCGAATAGTAGGATAATCACGCAACCTCCGCGGAATGAAATACGATTTAAAGATCCGATAATATTCTACCATCGCGGCTGATTCTTATCTGTAATCCTCTCCATTCGACGGTATTACCCGTGACCCCGCGCACCCAGACGGCGAAGCCCCATAAGTCCCGAAAAGGGATCCACCAGGCGCGCCGCACGGACGCGGCATCGCCCAGCACGTATCCGCTCACCAGTATGCCGGCCGCCATGCGGATCGCCAGCGCGGCCACGCCCACCGGCCAGGCGCCCGCCGCCACCGCCGCCAGCGACCAGAACGTGGCGTGCGTGACCAGGTACCCGAAGTAGCCGCCCGGTCGCGACACGCGGATGCTGCGCGACCAGCGTAGCTGGTGGCGCCATACATCGCCCCAGGTCTGCCCGCCCAGGTGCGTTTCCACCACCGGCGCGGCGAATTCCACGCGCAGGCCCAGATCGCGGATGCGCCGTCCTAACTGGTAGTCGTCGGCCAGAAAGTCGCCGATGGCCGCAAAACCGCCGATGCGTTCCAGGTCCGCCGCCCGCAGCAGCATCGTCGAACCCAGCGCGAATTCCACCGATCCGAGCAGGCGCGCCACCAGCACGCTGGGCACGAATTCCGTCGCTACTCCCAGCGCTTCCCACTGGCCGGGGACATTGCCGGATTGCGCCCGATAGAGGCAGGTCGCCAGGCCCACGCCGGCGCCCGCCAGCGCGGCGGATGTCTGCCGCAGATAGTCGGGCGGTACCCCGATGTCGCTGTCGTTGATGAGCAGCAGCGGATACCGGGCCTGCGCGGCCAGGTCCGCCAGCACGCCGACTTTCCGGTTCGGGAACTTGGTTGTAGTGACGATCAGCCGTATGTGGCGCTCCGGATACTCGGCCATCAGGCGGCGGATGTCCGCGGCGGCCGGATCCTCCGCGTCGCCGGTCCCGAACAGGATCTCGTATTGCGGGTAATCCTGTACCGCGTGCGAGCGGATGGCGTCGTAGAAGTGCGGATCGCGCCCGTGTACCGGCTTCAGAATGGTGATGGGTGGCAGGTCCGAGGTGGCGGTGGGCGGCTTTCGCCATCGCATCGCTGCGATGGCCACCAGCAGCCAGTAAACGCCGGCAGCCAGGGCCGGGAGCGCGAGCCAGATCACTTCGAAAGCAGCAGGACGCCGCAGGCCACTAGTGTAGCGCCTACCCAGCGTCCGGCGGTGACCGGCTCCTTCAACAGGTGCTTGGCCAGCACGGTCTCCAATACGTAACTGGCGGCGGTGGCCGGCACCGCAAAGCTCAGATCGGCCACCGAGAGCAGCGCGATGAAAGCGAAAAACGAAATCGCCAGGGCCGCCACGGACGCGATAATCAACTTATTCCGCGCCAGCAGGGCCAGCAGCCGGCGGAGCGCACCCGGACGGAAATCGCGCACTTCCCCGTGACGCCGCATAGCCGCCGCCTGCGCCACGTCCCCGATCGTCGTGGCCGCCGCGATCACCGCTACCAGCAGCCATCTCATGCCGCGGCCCCGGACCGCTGCGCGCCCGTTCGCGTCACTAGCGTCACGCCGCCGGCGATCAGCAGAATGCCGGTCCACCGCCAGGCCGAGATGTTCTCGTGTAACAACATCCGCCCCGCCAGCGCCGCCAGCACATAGCCGATCGAGGTGACCGGCAGTACGTAACTCAGGTCCGCCCAACTCAGCAGCGCCATGCGCAGGAACAACCACAGGATCAGCAGCAGGATGCCCAGCGCTACCAGCGGATTCAGCACCGCCCGCACGTACGCCATGGGCGACAGCGTGACCGTCGGCCCTACCTGCCGCATCCCGCAGCTCAACGAGAAATCGCCGGCCAGGCTGCTGAGCACCACCAGCGTCAGGAACAACCGGGTCTTCCACGCCAGCCGCGCCGCTTGCGCATTCATTCCCGGCTAGTCACCGGACCCGGCCGTGACTTCCACCGGCCGGCTCTCGGTCTTGCGCGCGGCGGCCACGAATTTCTTGCGCTTGGAGCGCAGCGCCAGGTACTCGCGCGCCTCTTTCGACAGGCGCTTGCGCTCGTCGCCGTCGAAGATCGCCTTGCGCACCACCCGCCAGATTACCCGCAGCCGGAAATAATATTCACCGTAGAAGCGCTCCACCCAGTCCACCAGTTCGCCGCGATCCAGCCCCGGATACGTGATGTTGGGAAGCTGGTGCCCGGTCTCGTCGGTCATGGCGTCGATGGTGATCAGGCCGTTGTTCTTCACGTAATCGTAGAACTCCGTGCCCGGATACGGATGCGCGATCGAAACCTGGATGGTCTCCGTATCCAGCCGCTTGGCGAAATCGATGGTCTTGCGGATGCTCTCGCGCGTCTCGCCCGGCAGGCCGATAATATAATCGCCGTGCACCACCAGCCCCAGTTTCTTGCAGTTGTCCGTGAAGCGGATCGCCATGTCCACCGTGGCGCCCTTCTTGATGTTCTTCAGGATCTGCTGCTCGCCCGATTCATACCCCACGATCAGCAGCCGGCAGCCGGCTTCCTTCATGGCCTTCAGCGTCTCGTAATCCGTGGTCACCCGCGACGTGCATGACCAGGTGAAATTCAGCGGCTTCAGCTTCTTGCAAAGTTCGATGGTGCGCGCCTTCTGATAATTGAACGTGTCGTCGTCGAAGAAGATCTCTTTGACGTACGGAAACGCTTCCCTGGCAAAAGCCACTTCGCGCGCGATGTCGTCGGACGAGCGCAGCCGCCAGCGGTGGCCCGAATGCGTCTGCGGCCACAGGCAGAACGTACACATGGCCGGGCACCCGCGCGACGTGTACAGCGAAATGTACGGATTCAGCAGGAAGGGAACGTTGTACCGCCGCACGTCCAGGTCCCGCTGGTACACTTTCGTGACCCACGGCAACTCGTCCAGATTCTCGATCGCCGGCCGTTCCGGATTGTTCACGATGTGCCCGTTCTTGCGGAAGCTGACCCCCGGAATCTCTTCCAGCGGCTTGCCCTTGGCATAGTCCACGATCTGGTAATCGAACTCGCGGCGGACCACGAAATCGATCGCCGGCGAAGTGCGCAGTGATTTTTCCGGCTCCACGGTCACCGGCGGACCCACGAAGGCCACCTTCAGCCGGGAGTTGGAGTCCTTCATCATCTCCGCCATCTTCACGTCCACGTGGAATCCGGGCGTGGAAGTGAACAGCACCAGCAGCTCGAAATCCTTGGCCAGGGCCACGGTCTGTTCGATGGAGATCTTGTGCGGCGGCGCGTCCACCACTTTGCTGTCGGGCAGCATGCCGGCGGGATAGCACAGCCACACCGGATACCAGTAGGATTCGATTTCCCGCGTGGCCGGCCAGCGCGAACTGGCGCCGCCATCGAAGCCCTCGAAAGAGGGCGGATTCAGAAACAGTGTTTTCATCGGTAGTAACCCGGCGCGGAGGCTTACTCGCTGCCTATGTTTCCTATACTAGCGTTTTTGGAGGCGCCCGCTAACGAGACATTCTCGAAATCGATGGTGAGTTCGGCCGGGCCGACCAGCCGCGTCTGCACCACGGTGTGAAGCTGCCGCGGAATGGAAATACCGTCCCGCACCTCGTACTCCCTGTCGAACTGCACGTGCTTCAGAAACAGCGACGGCATCTTCACCAGCCGGCCGGATTCCCGCAACACCGCCGACGAATCGGCGGCGATCCAGATCTCGCCCTTAAACAGGCCGATGTGCTTGTGCCGCGGCGTCACTGCAAAAACGTGCGCCGTCTCTCCTTGGTACTGGCGCACGCCCTTGTACTTGAATTTATAGTTGACCGGCGTAACCGCAAATGAGTCGGATCCTTCGTTCTGGGCTTCCGCTTCGGCCGATAAGTACTTGGCTATGACGTGATTTTTGACGGTATTGTCACCTTCGAAGTGCAGCGCGTCATAAGTAATCCGCCCCAGCCGCGAAATGTGTCGCAGGGCGTGTAAACTGCCTCGCTTGTGGAGCTTGGGCAGGGAAGCATGAATCTCCACTTCCATGGACGCGCCTTGCAGCGCGTGCTGCTGTTGCTCGGCCGCCAGGCGATAGTTCTCCACAATCGCATCGGGGGCCGATGCGGTCGCCGCGCACACTACGCCTGCGGAACAGAATAAGACACAGATCAAATGAAGCTTCGGATCAGATCGCAAAGTATGAATCCAGGATAACAGAATGTAACACTCTGTAGATGATTACGACAACCGGTCGGTTGCTGGATTACTTGGTTTGGAATCGCACCACGGCTTTGCCGAAATGAATCTCGTCGCCCGGCTCCAGCCGCGTGCCGCGCGCCGTGCGGTGTACTTCGTGACTCAGGCCGTCCCGCACGATCCAGGTGGCCGGCGCCGGCGAACCGGCTTCGTCGCGCGCATACCAGCGATCGTTAAATAGCCGGTACTCGCCCGCGGCCTTGTCGTACCGGATGTGGGCGTGCTCCCGCGAAACCGTGCGGTTGATCTCGGTATCTTCCGTGAAGGCCAGGTCGTTGCGCCGGAACAGGCCCTCCGCGCGGTACACGTCTACCGTGCGGCCGATGTTCGTGCGTGCCTTGGAGAGCGTAATCTCGGCTTCGTTGGCCTTGCCCTCGATCACTACCAGCCGCGCCGGACGCCGCGGCGCCACCGCGGCACGGTCCTGTGACTCCACTTCGACCCACACCCACTGCTCGCCCGGCCTGGGCAGTTCCCGCATCACGTGCACGTCCACGTGCAGATCCTCCGGATACCGGATCTCCTGCTTGTCCAGGTGATGGCGCAGCTCCTGCTCGAAATACTGCCGGAAGAATTTGCCGTTGAACAGCGGCGCGCGGCTGTCTTCGATGCCCCGCGCGTGAATGTGGACCGTGTTCGACGGGAACACCCGCTTTCCGCCCGAGCGATAGCTCTTGGCGCGCACCTGGTCCAGAATCGCGATGCGTATCTCGGCCACTTCCGGCGGCTCGCTGGCCTGTCCTGGAGCGAACGGCGCCTCGAAAACCGCATGGCCGAATTTTTCAAGAAAATCGGAAAGGTTCATGGCTGGTCGGAAGACGATGGGATGAGTCCAAGCTGCTGCGCTGCTTCCATGATCTCACGCGCGATCGGCGCGGCCACCTGCCCGCCGTATCCGCCGTGCTCCACCAGCACCGCAAATGCGATGCGGTGGCTGGCATCCCCGTCGTACGGCGCGAAGCCGGCGAACCAGGCGTGCGGCTCGCCCGCGCCCAGTTGTGCCGTACCGGTCTTGCCGGCCAGGTTGACGGGCGTTCCGGCCATGGCGTGCCGCGCCGTGCCGTCGGTCACCACCTTGCGCATGGCGCCGGCGATGAACGCCGCCGGCTCCGCCGCCACGACGGCACGTGGCGCCTCCGTGCGCGCGTTGGAGTCGTCCGTCTCCCAGCGCCCTTCCGGCATCGCGCCGCCCGCCGCAATGGTCGCCGCTACCCGCGCCATCTTGAACGGCGTGATCAGCAGCGGACCCTGGCCGTACGAAGCAAACGGCAGCGTGGCCTTCAATTCCGCCGGCGTGCCCGACGAAATATCCAGCAGGTCGGCGGTCTGCTGAAGCGCCTCCGCGCCCACCAGGTAAGTCCCCAACTGCGCGAAATACGCGTTGCAGGAGACTTCGATAGCCCGCTCCATGGTGAGCGTACCGTGCGCGCGATCCTTGATGTCGTCCCGGATCGGACGCCGGAAGCCGGCCACCACGGCTCCCGCGCGCCCATCGCCCAGCCGCCGGCAGGTGAACGCCTTGTTGCGCATCGCCGGGTCCAGCCGCAACGCCGCCATGGCCGTGACCAGCTTGAACGTCGAGCCCGGAGGATATTCGCCGTAGCGCGCCCGGTCGAGCAGTTCGTCGTTCGATGGCGGCGACGCGCGCGCCGCCGGCGGCGCCGGCTCCGGCACGCTCACCATGGCGAGTACGTCGCCCGTGTGCGCATCCATCACCACCGCCGCGCCTTTCTCCTTGTCCGCCTCCGCCAGGTGCCGCCGCAGGATCTCGTCGGCCCGCAGTTGCAGGCGGATGTCCAGCGTGGTGTGCACGTCCCGGTCGCGCGCCAGCAGGCTGCGCAGCGCCGGATTCCCGGGCTCATGCCGATACCGCACCAGCGACACCAGTTCGGAGTATTGGTAGCCCTGCAAGCGCCGGTTGGCATCGTGCTCCACCAGCGACGCGTTCGGCGCGTGGAAATTCTCCCCCGTGCGCAGATCGCCCAGAAAATGCACCGCCGCCGCGCCGAAGGGATAATAGCGCGCATCCAGCCGCGGACAGGCCTGGTCGATATCGATGCCCAGCGCTTGGTACTGCGCCCGCCGCTGCTCCAGCGCCTCCCAGTTGCTGGTCGCCAGCAGCACCCCGTGGCGATCGAAAATGTCGCCGCGCGGAATTTCGCGCGCGATCGAATTGATGCGCGGATTGTGCTGCGCGCGCTTCACCCCGTCTTCTTCGAATACCTGCGCGTCCCGCGCCAGGTAATCGCGATCCTGAAACACCTGGTAGCGCGCCGCGAAGCCGGCCAGGACCGCCGCGCAGCTTGCCAGCACCACGCCCGACCAGCGCACCGGCGCCCGGAACAACGGCCGGCCGTCAGTCGACGCCTTGCCCGCCGAGATCGCCAGCAGCAGCGCGAAGATCAGGAAATTCGCCAGCATCGCCGTATTGCCCGAGCTCAAAAACGGCGACACCACGCCGGAAAGCGGCAGCGCGCCCAGCACCCCGGACGAGATCAGCAGCATCTCGTACGCCAGCAGCGAGGCCAGCCCCAGCGCCAGGAAGAACGCGTAATCCGACAGCGCCCGCAGCGCGATGCGGAACGCGCGCCAGATCAGGAACCCGAAAAGCAGAAACACGCTCACCACGCCGGCGAAGCCCCACTCTTCCCCGATCGCCGGCAGCACCAGGTCCGTGCTGCCCGCGGGGATCATCCCCGGATCGCCGTAGCCCGGACCCGAGCCCCACGCGCCGCCCGTCGAGAACGCCCATAACCCGTGCGCCAGTTGATTGCCGCCGTGTACGTCGTTATTCCACGGCGACAGCCACATGTTGATCCGGTCGACCACCGTGTGCGGCTGGCCCAGCCGGTATCCCGCCGTCACCGCCGCCATCATCGCCGCGATGCCCAGAATCGCCAGCCCCGGACGCCCGTGCGCCACCGAAAACATCGTCAGAAAAAGAAAGAACAGCACCAGCGCCGGGCCCAGGTCCTTCAGCGCGAAAAACAGCAGAATGGCGATCGTGGTAGCGCAGGCCACCGGCAGCGCATGCGCCAGCCGCGGAACGCCCAGCCGGCGCAGTCCCTTCTGCCGCAGATCCCGCAGCCGCTCCCAGTGGCGCGCGAAGTATCCCGCCAGAAACAGCACCACCAGGATCTTGATGATCTCCACCGGCTGAAACGGGCCCAGATTCACCTTGTTGTCGCTGGTCCCCGGACCCGTGCCGAAGCCCAGCAGCAGCCCAAACAAAACGAAAGCGGCCATCAGCGGCGTGTAGATCCAATCCGCCAGCCGGCGGTAGTCGCACGCGCGGACCAGCGGCAGCAGCAACAGAAGGCATCCCAGGAACACGCCCAGTGCGAATTTGCGGAATTCCAACGTATCGCGCAGCGGATCGCGCAGGCTGAGCATCAGGATCAGCCCGATGCCCGAGAGCAGGTGCAGCGCCGGCAGAATCGCGGGATCGCCGCCAAAGCCGCGCACCCGCCAGGCAAACCATACCAGGTAGAAGCCCGCCAGGTACACCGCCGACCAGGTCACCAGCTCGCGTCGGAACTCGGCGGACGTGCGCACCGCCAGCATCGGCTTCAGCCTCGATACCGGCAGCAACGGCTTGCGGCCCTCGCGCAGGCGCGCCAGCGTCCCGACATTTTTCAGCGGACGCGTTTTTTGGAGAAAAGCAAGCGTCCGTGCGGCCGCGGACGTGCGCGCCTCGCGATTCTGAAATACGTCCAGATAAGGCAGAAGCTGGTCCGCGTTTTCAACCCGATTGAGGTTCAGCGTCCCCGTCTCGCGCAGACTCTGCGTTTTGCCCACATAGGCGAAGATCAACCCGCCCACGATAGCCACCGACGCGGCCGCCAGCCAGGCTATCGGCGCTGGACCCGCCGGCGCCCGCGCGGGAGCCGCCGCCGTCGTCTCCCAGCTCCTGGTTACCGGCATGGCCGGCCCACCTTCGGCGGAGCGCTCAGCGCCATCGGCGAACCCTCGGCTTGTGCCGCGGCGCGCGCGGCGCGAGGTCCGGAACCTCTATGTCTGGCGACACGCCCCGCGCCTGCCCGAAATCGCTCCGCGCCGCCGCCACGTCCCCGGCTTCCAGTTCCTCGAACGCGCGCGCCCGAAACGCATCCGCGATCGCCCAGGTGTCCTTCGCCGTGGCCTTGTATCCTAACCGCTGGGCCGTCTCCATTTCGGCCCGCGCCTCCTCCGGCCGCGCCAGTTTCATCTGCGCCAGCGCCACGTGCGGATCGGGCCACTCCGGCGCCAGTTCCGCGGCTTCCGCGAAATGCCCCCGGGCGTAGGCCAGCCGCGCCCGCGTCGGCTTATCCGTGGCGCCCAAAACCGCCGCGTGTGCCAGGTACGGCTCCGCCTTCCCCCAGTCGCCGCGGGCAATCGCCTGCGCCGCCGCCCGCTGATACGCGGACCGCAACTCTGCGCGCAGCCCGTTCACCGGCGACAGCCCGCCCAGGAACGCGAACTGGTAATCCAGATCCTGGTACAAATCCCAATCCAGGCTGGCGCGTACCTCGCGGCTGCCGGTCCAATATCGCGACGATAAACTCGTGCCGATGAACAGCAGCATGCCCGTCAGAACGCAGGCTGTTCCCAGCCCGATCTGCGCCGCCACCCGCCGCGCCCGGCCCCGCGGCGATTTTGCGGGCGCCGGCGCATGCCCCGCCTCCAGCGTCGGATGCGGCCGCCACCCGCCGCGCCTTTCCTGCTCCGCGAACGTCTCCGCGCCGTCCAGAAAGGCCCTCAAATCCATGGCCAGCAGCGCCGCCGATGCGTAGCGCCGGGCCACGTCCGGCGCCAGTGCTTTGCGGATGACGGCCTTCAACGGCGCCGGACAACTGGCCGGCAGCGCCCGCGGCGGACGGCGCGACTGAATCAGTTGCTCCAGCTTGTGCGTGTCTTCCGCCTGGTACGGCGGGCGCCCCGCCACCATTTCGTACAACGTCACCGCCACCGCCCACAGGTCCGCCTGCTGGTCCACCAGCGAACGGTCCAGCCGCTCCGGCGAGCAGTAGCCCGGACTCCCGAAGTTGTGGTACGTGAAATCCCGGTTGGGCCGCAGCGTCTTGGCGATCCCGAAGTCCAGCAGCCGTACCGTTTCGTTCGGTCCCAGGTGTACGTTCGACGGCTTGATATCGCCGTGCACCACCGGCGCCTCCCCGCCTTCCTCCGCCTGAAACGTGTGAAACTTCTGCAACTGCCCGCAGATCTCCAGCGCGATGTGCGCCGCGCGCATGGCGCTCATGCGGCCGTCGTGCGCCAGCACCTCGGCCAGGTTGCGCCCTTCCACGTACTGCATGGCGACGAAGAAATATCCCTCCAGATCGCCGTAGTCGTAGACTTCGATGACCCGCGGATCGAGCGCCCGCAGCCGCTGCTGGATGGCCGCGCCCCGCCGTTCGGCTTCCATCACCAGCCGCGAGACCGCGTCGTTGCCCGCTTTGATCAGTTTGAGCGCGGCCTGCCGGTTGGCCCGCGTATCGCGCGCCAGGTAGACGTCGTTCATGCTGCGTCCCAGCGGGCGTATGATCTCGTACGGTCCGAATCGCGTGGTGGGCGCCATGGTCAGCCTCGCATGGCCTCCAGCACCGCGCAAAGCACAAAACCCAGCAGAAAGCCGTAGAGCAGAAACGCGGCGCGGCCCGCATAGCGCCGATGCGCCGGCTTCGCGCCCCCGCGCATGCGCGTCGTCGCGTGACGCTTCCGGTCCAGCGTGCCCCGCGCGCCGCGGCCCCGAAACTCGCTGCCCGCCACCAGCAGCGCGGTCACGTTATCGGAGCCGCCGGCTTCGTTGGCGGCCTCCACCAGTTCCCGCGCCACCGCCTCCGGATCCCCGTCGTAGCGCTCCACAATATCGCGGATCGACGCCGCCGGCAGCAGATCGCTCAGCCCGTCGCTGCACAGCAGGAACGCCGCGTCCGGTTTGAAATGGCAGCGCCGGACCTCGATGAAGTCCTCGTCGCCGCCCTCCCGCAATCGCGTCCCCACGTCCCGGAACACCTCGTTCCGCCGCGGGTGCAGCATGGCTTGTTCTTCGGTCAGCTCGCCCGCATCCTCGCCTTCGCCCACCGGCGAATGGTCCGAGGTCAGCTTGCGTATGCCGCCGTTCCAGATCAGGTACAGGCGCGAATCCCCCACGTGCCCGATCACCATATCGCCCTCGTCCACCAGCGCCAGCGTCAGCACGCAAGCCATGCCGCGGAGCGATTCGGAATCGCGCGCCATTTCGAAGATCCGGTTGTTGGCTCCCACGATGGCCCGCCGCACGCGTTCCTCGGCCCCGCCCTCGCCCGCCGCCAGCGCGCCCCGGATGGCTTCCACGGCGGTCTCGGCCGCCGTCTCTCCGGCGGCGTGGCCGCCCACGCCATCCACCACCAGAAACGCGCCGCGCGCGCCGTCGATCCAGTAGCGGTCTTCGTTGGACGCGCGCAGCAGGCCGGTATCCGTGGCCACTCCCGCCCGCCAGCCTGCCGCCGCCATAATCAATCCCGCTCCCGCGCCACGTGTACCGCGATGAAGCACACCACCAGCGCCAGGAACAGCAGCACGAAAGGAATATGCAGGAAGTAGAGATGAAACATGCCTATTTCTTCACCTCGAACGACAGCGTGATCACTTCCGCTACCTGGATCCGCGCCCGGTCGGGCAACGCTTCTTCCACCCCCCGCGCCAGCTTGCGGCCGTTCAGCCAGGTCCCGTTACGGCTGCTGTCGGACACCGTGAAACTCCCCGTGGCCGGATCGCGCCGCAGCCGCAGATGCTCGCGCGACACTTCGTCATTTGTGTACAGCGGCAGATCCACCGACAGATCCTCGCCGCCCCGCCCGATGGTGATCTCGTTCTGCGTCACGAAATAGCTCTGCGGCCCCGAATCGTCTTCGTACCGGATCTCCGCGAACACCTTCTCCGCGCCCCGCCGCGTCATGGTCCGGTCGCGCGCCACCCGCTCGGACGAAATGGACGTGTCGCGATCGATCAGCGTGGTCTTGATGCCGCGGTATCCGGGCTGCGGGACGTCGTTCAGCTCCGAGTGGATCTCTACGTCGCCGGCCGGCACCACGTCCTCGCTGTCGGCGAAGAACCCGATCCACCAGTCCTTGCGCGCGATGCGGTACGGCTTGCTCTTCTTGCCCCGCTTGAACAGCGGCCTGGCGTTCCACTCCGCCAGCCGCCCGTTGAGCGCGCGCCGGGCATCTTCCTTGATCAGCTCCTGTATGCCGGCCAACCTGGTGTAATCGGAGGGGTGCAGGTAGACGCTGAAGATGCACGGCACCAGAATCGAAAACCCCATCTCGAAATCGCCCAGCTCCATGTTGCGGATGAGCTGGTCGATAATGATCTGGCCGTTGATACGGGCCGGCTGTGGGGGTCTCCCGGTCTGCGCCATCCGCGACACCTCGCGAAAACATAGACGCCCCCACGCGGCGGCTGCGTTTCGCATAACGCCGCGCGCGGCGATTAATCTATTTTAAGACGCCGGCAAACTCCGGAGTCACGCCTCTGCGGCGCTCCGCATGGCCATGAAATCAAACGATCTCCTGCCGGTCTCGCGCTTGCACGCGACTGTCGCTGTGCTAGAGTCTTCCCGGATCGGGGACGTTCACTTGCTCCGCCCTTCTCCCCGCCATCGACAAAATAAATTCCGAAAAAGTGTCGAATTCTGTCGAATTTGTAGAATGGCGCCGGGACCCGGCACGTCCTACCCCAGCCTTGCCCATGGCAAGCCGGCGCAGGCCCGGAACTCCGCGATCCGTACCCCGTGCCGCTGCCGCCACAGCCAGTAATCGTTCCGCAGATCGGCCCAGAAGTTACCCGCCATCCCGGTCGTCCGCCGCGTGTCCCGCGTGAAATGGTGCGCGTATTCGTGCGGCAGCGTGGTCTCGTGCGCGTCGTGCAAGCCCAGCAGAGTTTTGTAAAACGGGTTCCCGCCCGATCGCCGGTCAGGCGCGCGCGGCCCGATCGAACAGCCGCCCGTGCGGTCTTTATCGATGTCGTAACCCAGCGTATCGGTGACGAACAGGTTGAGCATCGCCGGCGATAGAAACTTGTCCGGGATCGCCGAGTATCCCTGCTGCCGCAGATACGCGCCCTCCAGCACGTGCAGTTCGAACACTATGGCGCTGACCGCGTATTCCCGCCGCGCCTTCTCCTGCCACCGCTGAAACAGGCCCATCTCCCGGTCCGACAAGCCCCGGCCCCCGTGCGCGCCGCGGTCGTACATCACCTGCACGCTGACAATCAACGGCCGCCACTGCCCCGCCCCGGCAGCCCCCGCCGCCGCCAATCCCAGGAAATCCCGGCGCCGTACGTCCATCCCCTTCAGGTTAGGATTTCTTGCATCCCAGGCGCATTTATGTTAATCTCTATAGGCATTAGGGAGATTATAAATGGCAGCCGCAGCAGAAGACATCCTGACCGTTCGCGAGGACTTCGAACGCCGCCACGACGAGCTCGTCCGCCAGGAGATCGAAACCTTCCGCCGCAAAGCCAACGCGTTCCTGGCCGGCGAGATCCCCGAAGACGAATTCCGCCCCTTCCGCCTGAAACACGGCATCTATGGCCAACGCCAGAGCGGCGTGCAGATGGTGCGCTGCAAAATCCCCGGCGGCCTCCTCACCGCCCCCCAGATGCGCCAGCTCGCCGACATCGGCGACCGCTTCGCCGCCGGCAAAGGTCACATCACCACCCGCCAGAACATGCAGTTTCACTTCGTGCCGCTGGCCCGCGTCGCCGACCTCATGCACCGCCTGGCCGATACCGGCCTCACCAACCGCGAAGCCTGCTACAACACCGTGCGCAATGTCACCACCTGTCCCCTGGCCGGCCTGGCGCGCGACGAAGTCTTCGACGTGCGTCCCTACGCCCAGCGCATCGCCTACGCCTTCCTGCGCCAGGACCTCACCGGCAATCTGCCGCGCAAATTCAAGATCGCCTTCGATGGCTGCCATCGTGAGGACTGCATCGCGGGCGCGATCAACGATATCGGCCTGCGCGCGGTCGTGCGCGGCGGCCAGCGCGGCTTCCGCGTGGTGATCGGCGGGGGCCTCGGTCCGCTGCCCACCGAAGCCCAGCTCCTCGACGAGTTCCTGCCCGAAGAGCGCCTCCTGAACCGCTGCGAGGCCGTGGTCCGCGTGTTCAACAAGTACGGCAATCGCCAGAACCGCAACAAGGCCCGCCTGAAATTCGTGCTGCGCGAGCGCGGCATCGACTGGCTGCGAGAACAGATCGAGCGCGCGTACGCCGATATCCTCGCCCACGGCGGCATCCCCTGGCCCGCCCTGGTGCCCGAGGGATTTGGCGGCTATCAGTCGCGCCCGCAGCCGCTCGGTCAGGGCGCCCTGCTGCCCGTGGTGCACACCAACGGCACCGGCGATCCGCTCTACGATCGTTGGCTCGAAACCAATCTCATCCGGCAGAAGCAGGCCGCATACGCCACCGTCCTGGTGCGCGTCGATCAGGGCAACCTGACCGGCGCCCAGATGCGCGGCCTGGCCCATCTCGCGGCCGACGCCGGCGACGGCCTGCTGCGCATCGGCATCGACCAGAACGTCCTGCTGGGATTCATTCCGCTCGGCCGCCTGCGCGCCGTCCATGCCGCGCTGGCCGCCCTCGGTCTGGGCGCCGCCGGCGCGCGCGAAATCGACGACGTCACCACCTGCCCCGGCGCCTACTCCTGCAACCTGGCGCTGACCAAGTCCATGAACCTGGGCGCCGCGTTGCAGGCCGCCGTCCGCCGCTACGACGATCCCCTGGTGCGCGCCCTGTCCATCAAGGTCAGCGGCTGCCCGAACTCCTGCGGCCAGCATTGGATCGCCGATTTCGGCTTCTACGGCAACGCCCGTAAGATCGATGGCCGCGAAGTGCCCTATTACCAGATGCTGCTGGGCGGCGGCTTCGACGCCGACGGCATCATGCGCTTCGGCTTGGCCGTGCAGAGCGTGCCCGCGCGCCTGGCGCCCGCCGCCGTCGCACGCGTCCTCGATCATTACATCGCCCATCGCCTCCCCGGCGAATCGTTCCGCCAGTACGTGATCCGCCACAAGGTGGAAACCTTCCGCGGCCTGACCGGCGATCTGGCCCGGCCGGCGGATCTGGAACCGGAGATCTACCAGGATTGGGGCGATAACACCCCGTTCTCCCTCCAACTGGGCCGCGGTGAGTGCGCCGTCTAAGCGCAACGGGGCGGGCCGCCCCGTCTTGCGCGGTCTAATCTAAAGCGCAAAGGGGCGCGCTTGCCCGCGCCGCCATAAAGGAACCCGCAATATCCAGCGGCGCGGGCCGCCCCGTCTTGCGCGGTCCCCTAAAACTCCCGCTGGCCGGGGATTTCCCGCCGTCCAAAAGCCGATTCCGGCGATTCAGCTCTTTAACTATTCAAATTTGCCCGCGAATCGCCTATCATATTTGGCACAGGCACAGCATGGGCATAAACATCGGTCTGGACATCGGATCCATCAGCCTGAAACTGGCCGCTCTGGGCCAGCCGGCTGATCGCGCGATCCTGGAACAGCTCTGCGCCGCCGGCCGCCCCTTTCGCCTGGCCGCCGGACCGTCCCCGCTCGTGCTCTCCGACTATCGCCGCATCGCCGGCAGCCCCATTCAGTCCGCCTACGACCTGCTCCACGAGTTCTACGACGCGGTGCCCGAAGACCGCGTCGAAGGCATCCGCGTCACCGGCTCCGGCAGCCGCACCATCGCCCGCATCCTGGGCCTGTACTTCGAGAACGAATTCAAGGCCATCGCCCGCATGATCGCCGCTTATCACCCCGCCGCGCGCACGGTCTTCGAAATCGGCGGCGAAAGCTCCAAGTACATCCGCCTCGAAAACCAGGCCATCCTCGACTACGATCGCAGCGGCGAGTGCGCCGCCGGCACCGGATCGTTCCTCGATCAGCAGGCCCTCCGCATGAAATATTCGGTGGAAGACGTTGGCGATCTGGTGGCCCACGCCGGCTGCGCGGCGCGTATCGCCGGGCGCTGCTCCGTCTTCGCCAAAAGCGATATGATCCACGCGCAGCAAAAAGGCTATGCGCCCGCCGAGATTCTGCGCGGCCTGTGCGACGCGGTCGCCCGCAATTTCAAAAGCAGCGTGGTGAAAGGCCGGCCCGTCGAAGCCCCCGTCGCGCTGGTGGGCGCGGTCTCCCAGAACTCCGGGGTCACCACCGCCCTGCGCGAAGCCTTTTCGCTCTTCGAAAGCCAGTTGTTCGTACCCGAATACTATGCCTGGTGCGGCGCTATCGGCGCGGCCATGCTGGAAGCCGAGGAGCCGCGCAAACGCTCGCTGCGCGACATTCACCGCCTGAATCAGCACGAAGGCGAAGAACGCGTCGAGGACACCACCCCGCTGTCCATGGCCAACGTGGTCCTGCTGCGCGATCGCGTCGGCACGTACGTGGCGCCGCCCGGCAACCTTCCCATCCCCGCCTACCTCGGCATCGACGTCGGTTCCGTCTCCACCAATGTCGTCGCTATCGACGACACCGGCGCGGTGATCCACGATATCTATCTGCGCACCGCCGGCCGTCCCATCGAAGCCGTCCAACAGGGCCTCACCGAGTTGAATGACCACTGGGGCGCCCGGCTGGATGTCCGCGGCGTCGGCACCACCGGATCCGGCCGCGAGCTCATCGCCGAGTTCGCCGGCGCCGACGTGGTCAACGACGAAATCACCGCCCACAAGACCGGCGCCAACCACATCAGCCGCACCATGGGCGGCGAACCCGTGGACACCATCTTCGAAATCGGCGGCCAGGATTCCAAGTTCATCTCCATCGAAAACGGCGTGGTGGTGGACTTCGCCATGAACGAAGCCTGCGCCGCCGGCACCGGATCCTTCCTCGAGGAACAGGCCGAAAAACTGGGCATCAGCATCAAGGGTGAATTCGCGCGGCTGGCCCTGTCTGCGCCCTCGCCCACCCGCCTCGGCGAGCGCTGCACCGTTTTCATGGAGCGCGACGTCACCGGCTGGCTGCACAAGGGCGAGACGGTGCCCAATATCGTCGCCGGCCTCGCATATTCCATCGCTCTCAATTATCTGAACCGCGTGGTGCGCGGCCGCCACATCGGCAATGTGATCTACTTCCAGGGCGGCACCGCCTACAACGACGCCGTCGCCGCGGCCTTCGCCGGACTGCTCGGCAAGCGCATCACCGTGCCGCCCTACAACGGCGTGATGGGCGCCATCGGCATGGCCCTGATCGCCCGCCAGTGGCACGCCGCCACCGCCGCCGCCAGCCGCTTCCGCGGCTACCACCTCGACCGCCTGCAACTGGCCTCCCGCGATTTCGTCTGCCGCGCCTGCTCCAATCTGTGCGACATCAAAGAGTTCACCATCGAAGGCCAGAAAAGCTATTGGGGCGACAAGTGCTCCGACAAGTTCCGCAAGCCTTCCGCCACCGGACGCCAGCCGGTGATTGAAGACCTGTTCGCCTGCCGCGAAAAGATCCTGGAAGATCTGGCCGCGCCGCAACCCGCCGGCGGCCCCCGCGTCGGCATCCCGCGCGCCATGTCCACCTTCGACCGCTATCCGTTCTGGCAGCGTTACTTCGCCGAGCTGGGCATCGCCACCGTGCTCTCGCCCGCCACCGATCCGCGCATCGCCGCCGCCGGCGTGGAAATGGCCGTGGCCCAGCCCTGCTATCCCATCCAGGTGGCCCACGGCCATGTCCAAGCCCTGGCCGGCATGGGCGTCGATTACATCCTGGTGCCCAATATCGCCGATGCCGAAGCGGACTCCACCGACTGCCCCGCGCATTATTGCCCCTGGAATCAGACCCTGCCCTACATCCTGCGCGTGGCCCCCGGACTGGCTTCCTGCGCCGCGAAATTCCTGGTGCCTACCCTGCACTTCCAACTGGGACCCGCCCAGATCAAAGACGCCCTGGCCCCCGTCATGAAGCCGCTGGGCATCGCCCGCCGCGCCAGCGACCGCGCCGTAGATGCGGCTTACACCGCCCAGCGCGAATTTCAGGATCGCCTCCTCGCCTTGGGCCACCGCGCCCTGCGTGTGCTGGAGCAGACCGGCGAGCCCGGACTCCTCCTGGCCGGCCGCGGCTACAACATCTACGATCGCGGCATCAATTGCGACATCCCGCGCAAGCTGCGCCACCGCTACGGCGCCAACGTCATCCCCCTCGACTTCCTGGTGACCGGCCGCGTCCCGGAGGCCGGCAACATGTTCTGGATCTCCGGCCGCAAGATCCTGGAGGCCGCCCGCCTGGTCGCCGCGCGCGCCAACCTCCACATGGTCTACATCACCAATTTCAAGTGCGGTCCCGATTCCTACATCAAGTCGTTTGTGGACGAAGCTGCCGGCAAGCCCTCACTGGTGTTGCAGTTTGACGGGCACGCCAACGACGCCGGCTTCATTACCCGCTGCG
>DATJYO010000074.1:0-24800 GCA_035499555.1 Bryobacteraceae bacterium | reverse complement strand
GACGCCACCCACCCGGTCACAAACGCTCCCCAAACTCCAACCCCCCTCGAACCAGCAGCCTCCGTCCAGCCGGCGCGCGATGCCGCCCGCCGCCATGCTATGGTCTCCCCGACGCCGCAACCGAACCCGCGCCGGATCGCCAAGCCAATGCTGACGCCTTGCAGAACAACCAAACCCGGCTGCCGGCCGCGCTGCGAATTCGCGCCGTCAGGACGTATGCGCTGCCGGTGGCTTCGAACCTCAAAAACTCAAAAAAACAAAAACCGATGCACAATTTTGCACAAGTTTCGCCAGTTATTCGCCGTCGGACCCCATCCCGCGGCCAAAATTTCGAAACGAACCCAATTCTCCCCGCCCGCGCCCGGGCCGCCGGCCGGCCCCTATTGCTTCACCAGAATCGCCGACAGCGACGCGAACGTCGACGTGGTCACCGTCGAGCTCCCGTTGCTGTTCCACTCCCCTTCTACCGGTTGCGAATTCGCGCCCAGCGGAACCAGCAGGACAATCGTCAGCGGCTTCAGCCCCGACGTCTTCACATTCACGTTGTCGCAGCCGATTCCACCGCCGGCTATCAGGACCCCCGCCGGCGAGAACGGCGCCACAATCGAGAGCTGCGCGGCCATCGGAGTGGTCGTGCTGGTGTTGTCGCTCAGGAACAGGTTGGGCATGTTCAGCGTCACCATCGCCGCGTTGAAGTGGCTGCTTGCCGCCGGCAGCGTCAGCGAAAGGCCCGTGATCGGAATCGGTCCGATAAACGTGCTATACGACTGCGTGGCCGTCGTGGAAGCGTAGTAGAACTCCGCCGCCGCCGCCGGCGCGTCCGCCCCCAGCGCGGCCATCGCCAAAGCAGCCGGCGCCAAAACGAAGAGTGTGCGATATGCGTTCATGGTCGATTACCTCCAAAGTGCGATCGAAACCTTGTCGATAGCTTACTACCGATCCGTGCTTCAGCGGTGTAAATCGTTGGCCCGCACGCCTGACATTACAATAGGTACAGGATGCCCAACCTAACCGAACTCGGCCCTTGCGACCTGAGGAGAGTTTGCGACCCGGAAACCCTCAAGTTTGAAACCACCGCCGATCTGCCCATGCTCAGCGAGGTCCTCGGCCAGCCGCGCGCCGTCGCCGCCTTTGCTTTCGGTACCCGCATCAACAGCCCCGGTTTCAACCTCTTTGCGCTGGGCCAGACCGGCTCCGGCAGAACCACCTTGATCCGCGATTACCTGGAACGCCGCGCCGCCACGCAACCCGTTCCCGAGGATCTGTGCTACGTCAACAACTTTGCCGATCCCCGCTGCCCCATCGCCCTCCGGTTGCCCGCCGGACGGGCCGCGCAATTCGCCCACGATATGGACCTGCTGGTGGAGGAGCTCTCCGCCGCCATCCCCAAGGCCTTTGATAGCGAGGATTATACCCATCATCGCGACAAGGTCATGGAGGATCTGGAGGCCAGCCGCGCCGAAGAGCTCACCCGCATGAATCAGCGCGTCACCGGCGCCGGCTTCCAGTTGATGAAGGGGCCCGCCGGCCTCCTGCTGGTTCCCGCGCCCGGCGGCAAGCCGGTCAGCGACGAAGACCTGCAAGCCCTCGGCCCGGACGACCGCCAGAAACTCGCGCGCGCCCGCGAGCACCTTCAGCACGAGATCGAAGAACGCCTGCGCGCCATACGTGAACTCGAAAAAGGCGCCCGCGAGGCCCTGCGCGCCCTCGATACCGATACCGCCGCCTTCGCTACCCGCCACCTGATGGACGACCTGCGCTCCCGCTACCACGACCTGCCCCCCGTGCTCCGCTACCTGGAAGCCTTGCAGTCCGATATCACCGCCCACCTGGATGACTTCCGCAAAGGCAAAGACAGCGAGGCGCCCGCCCAGCCGCCCGCGCTTCCCTTCCCCACCCCCGGCCCCGAGCGTCCGCGCGCGCGCTATCAGGTGAATGTGCTGGTGGATAATTCCCGGCTCAAGGGCGCGCCGGTGGTGGTCGAAAGCAATCCTACTTATCACAACATCACCGGCCGCATCGAGCACCAAAGCAGTTGGGGCGGCCTCATCACCGACTACACCATGATCAAGCCCGGCGCCCTGCATCGCGCCAACGGCGGCTACCTGATGATCCCCGCGCGCGAGTGTCTCCTCAATCCCTTCGCCTGGGAAGGATTGAAACGCGCCCTCAAGGATCGTTCCGTGCAAATCGAGGAGTTGGGCGCCCAGCTAAGCATGCTGAGCACCGTCACCCTCGATCCGCAACCGGTTCCCCTGGATGTGAAGGTCGTGTTGATCGGCAGCCCGTCCATCTATTACATGCTGCTGGCCTACGACGAGGACTTCGGGAAGCTCTTCAAAGTCAAGGCCGACTTCACCACCCGCATGCGCCGCGATGCCGAGTCCGAGCAGGCCTACGCCGTGTTCGTCAATCACATCACGCAGCAGGATAATAGCCTGCCCTTCGACTGCGCCGCCGTGGCCCGCATCATCGAGTATGGATCGCGCGCCGCCGGCGACCAGGACCATCTCAGCACCCGCTTCGGCGATGTGGCCGATCTCATCCGCGAAGCTACCCAGCACGCCGGCCAGAATTCCCACCAGGCCATCACCTGCGCCGACGTCCGCGCCGCCGAAGATGCCCGCCGCTATCGCCAGAACCTGGTCGAGGAGCGTCTCCAGGAATCCCTGTCCGAAGGCACCGTGCTGATCGAGACCACCGGCGCCGCCGCCGGCCGCATCAACGGCCTCTCCGTGCTCGATATGGGCGACTATGCCTTCGGCCATCCCGTGCGCCTCACCGCCACCGCCGGTCCCGGGCGCGGCGGCGTTGTCAGCATCGAACGCGAAGTCGAAATGAGCGGACCCATCCACGGCAAGGGCGTCATGATCCTGGGCGGATTTCTGACCAATAAGTACGGCCGGAAAGGGCCGCTGACGCTCTCCGCCAGCCTGGTCTTCGAACAGAGTTACAGCATGATCGAAGGCGATAGCGCCTCCCTCGCCGAGTTGTGCGTCTTGCTGTCCGCGGTGTCCGGCACGCCGTTGCGCCAGGATGTCGCCGTCACCGGATCGGTCAACCAGCACGGCCAGGTGCAGGCCGTCGGCGGCGTCACCGAAAAGATCGAGGGTTTCTTCGATCTCTGCCGCTCCCGCGGATTCACCGGCACCCAGGGCGTCTTCTTGCCCGCCTCCAACCGCCGCCACCTGATGCTGCGCGACGAAGTCGTCGAAGCCGTCGCTCAGGGACGGTTCCACATCTGGCACGGCGAGAGCGTCGATGATGTCATCGAACTGCTGACCGGCCAACCCGCCGACGAGCTGCACGCCGCCGTGGCCGCCCGCCTGGCCGAATACACCGAGACCCTGAAAGCCCTGGCGGCGAGTGAGCAGAAAGACAAAAAGTAAGATAGGCCGCCGGCGATTTCTGGCCGCGGCGTCTTCATTACCGCGGGGTGAGGTTCGTCAACACGCTGATCGCCGCGCTTGTGTAGTTCACCGCCGCCACATCCGGTTTGCCGTCGCCGTTGAAATCCAGCACCGCCATGGCTTGCGAGTTGGGTGGGCCGAGGTTCGAAAAGGGACCCACCATGTAGCTCGTCAGTTGCACCTGGAATGTCCCGTCGCTCTTGCCCGGCAGTATCCATACGGCGTTGCCCAGGCCGCCGGCCGCGATATCCGGCACGCCATCGCCGTTCAGGTCCGCCACCGCAATATTCGTCGGAGCATCGCCCACGGGATACCGCGCCGGAGCGCCAAAGCCGCCATGGCCGTCTCCGAAAAAGATCGATATGTTGCTGGCGCCCGTGCTGCCCCACACCGGCACCGCCAGGTCCAGCGCGCCGTCCCGGTTGAAATCTGCCAGCGCCACGCTGGTCAGACCGCTATTCGGAAAGGTAATCGACTGCCCGGCCCGGAACGTGCCATCGCCGTTTCCGAGCAAGATCGATATGCTTGCCGGAGGCGCCGTGACGCTGGGCTCGCGCGTGCCCACCACCGCTGCCAGGTCCAGGTTCCCGTCGCCATCGAAATCGCCCGCCGCCAGGTACGCCACCTTCGTCAGGCCGAAGCTCTTGGGAGCTTGAAATGTGCCATCGCCGTTGCCCAGCCGCACCAGGATGTAATTGCTGTTCGGCCCCACGCCCGCCACGTCCGGAATGCCATCGCCGTTGAAATCGGCCGCCACCACCGCCGAGGCTGCGCCGTAGTTCGCAACTTGGTGGAATGTTCCGTCGCCATTGCCCAGCAGAATGGCCAATCCGGCGGCGACATCCAGCTTGCCGTCGCGATTGAAATCCGCCACCGCCACCGAGGTCGCCTGGAACGGAAGCCCGTAGTTATGTGTCTTGCCGTTGCCCAGCAGAATCGAGACGTTCTGCGTGCCCGCGGCCACGGCCATGTCTTCGGTTCCATCGCCATCGAAATTGCCCACCGCCAGCGCCTGCGGATAGCGCAACGTGGCATAGTTCGTTACGTGCTGAAAGTTGCCGAGTCCATCCCCCAGCAGAATTCCGAATGCGCTGAAACTCGGCACGGCGATGTCCAGGTTCCCGTCGCCATTGAAGTCGGCCAACACCGGCGCGTCCGAACCGCCATCGATATAGCGCCCCGACTCCACAAACCCGCCATCGCCGCCTCCCATCATAATCACCACCTGTCCGGAGCCGGTCGTTACTGCCAGGTCCGGCTTTCCGTCATGATTGAAGTCGCCCGCCGAAAGGCCGAACCCGTCGGACAGATAGATGGAGGCTCCCGCGTAGAATGTCCCATCGCCCTTGCCCATCCAGGTGACGAGGTACAGGTCGGTCGTCAGGGCAACGTCCAGGTGGCCGTCGCCGTTGAAGTCCGCAACCGCGATCCCATCGGCGAAGTAGCCGGAGTAAAAAACGGGTGGCTGGAAAGTGCCGTCGCCGTTGCCCAGCACCATAACCAGGCCGGAACCGCAGCCGACCGCCAGGTCGGTTTTTCCGTCGCCGTTGAAGTCGGCCGCCACCCCGCCGACCGAACTTGATAACGCAAAGTACGCAGACGGCCGGAACGTGCCGTCCCCGTTGCTCAGGAACACATAGATGTCATGGTCGCCGTTTCCCACGGCCAGGTCGGCCTTGCCGTCGCCGTTGAAGTCGCCCGTGGCGATGAAAGAAGGCCTGCTGCTGAGGTCCAGAATCTTCTGCGCCTGGAACGTCCCATCGCCGTTGCCCAGCAGAACCGAGACACTCTTACTGGCCAGGTTGCCGACGGCCAGGTCCGCGATGCCATCCCCGTTGAAATCGCCCGTGGCCATGCAGATTGGCTGTTTGCCGACTTCGTAGAATACTGGCGCTGCGAAGCCGCCCAGCCCGTCGCCCAGTGAAACGGAGATCGCGTGCGTCTCGCTGCCGTTTGTGCCGGTGGTCGCGACATCCAGGATTCCATCGCGGTTGAAATCGGCTGCCACCGGCGATTGCCCGCCCGCCGCATAGAGTCGCGGCGAGTTGAATTCAACCGCGGATGGCGGACTTGCCGCCAGTAGAGCTACAACCGAAAGCAGCGATCCGCAAACCGGTAATCGGCGGATAAGGTGTCTCATCCCGGACGCCCCTCCTTTTCGTCGTGAGTAACCCGACTTACTCGCCAAAATCGGCGATTCCTACTCGGACAATCGTACCACTCCTGGCAGTCTCGCCCGATTCTCTCGGCCGTTCCGCCCAGGCGCCGTAGACCCGCCCGCCGTACGCCGCGATCCCCGAATAGTCGCCCATGAAGACTTGATCGTTGGTCTGGAACGGCTCCGTAGTCCAGGCATAGTTAGCGAACGACCGCCCGCCGTCCGCCGACCGCGCCAGCGTCACCGTCTGCGACCGGTTCCGCGCATCCGCCCGCCGGTCGTAGAACAGCAGGTCCACGTCGCCGGTCACCGGGTCCGCCGCCAGCCATTGGAAGAAATGGTCCGCGCCGTTGTGCAGCGGATCGTTGTTCACCCGCACCGGTTTGCCCCACGTCCGCCCGCCGTCGGTGGACGTCGCGCAGAACACGTCCACGCCGCCGTTGGTGTAGTCGCTCCAGGCCACGTACAGCCTGCCGGACTTGCCCGCGCGCCGGTCCGCCGCAATCTGGGCGAATCCGTTGGCCCGCGAAAACGCCTGCAAGGCGAACATCGTCGGTCCGGTCTGGATGATGTCGCGCGCGCGCGCGAACGTCTTGCCGCCGTCGCGCGAATAGGTGAACTGCAGCCGGCCCAGCGCGCACCAGACTACGTAGAGCGTGCCGTCGCTCGCCACCGCGCCGTCGAAGCCCTCCAGCGCCCCGTTGTCGTCCCGCGGCAGGCCCCGCATTGCGTTGATCTCGAGCGGCGCCGACCAGGTCCGGCCGCCGTCCGTCGAACGCGCGAACATGATCCGCGAATCCGTCAGCGTCCATCGCGTCCAGCCGATGTACAGGTTGCCGCCGAACCGGCCGCCGGTATCGTCGGCCACGATGTACGGCTTGTCTTCCCAGGGAATGTTCGGTTCCGTGGAGTGCTCGATCACCGGGATATGGTTCTTCTCCCAGGTCGCGCCGCCGTCCGGCGATCGCCGCACGAACAATCCGCTCCGCTCCGCGCCGTGAGCCCAGTAATTGAACCGTCCCAGCTTGTCGAACGCCATGTAACAGAGGATGGCTTGGCCGTGATTGTCGTAAGTCACCGACACGTCGCCGGACACGCGATAGTTGGATGGCGCGATGCCGGCGGCCGCCTGCCAGGTCTTCCCGCCGTCGCGCGAGAACGATATGTGCGCGTTGTCCTGGAACGCCGCCACCACCTGCTGCGGATCGCGCGGATTCACGGCGATCGAAGGCTCTGTAAAATATCCTGCTTGCGCAGTAAGATCGTGCAACTCGGACTTAGGAGCCTTCGGCAGATTCTGCGCCCACGCTGTAACTGCGATGGTAAGTAATATATATCTCATGGCTTGATTTTGTAAATCACGGTGAGACCGGTGCGCGCCACCTCCCGGTACTGGGCCAGCCACGGACGCAGCTCGGCATACTGCCCGATCGCCAGCCGCGGATTGAATGGGCCCAGGCCGTCCATGATCAGCGTGGGATGCGTGCCCGCCAGCTCCGCGCGATGCTGCCGCGTGGACACGGTTTCGACCGGTTGCCACTCGGTCAGGTGCCGGTCCGCCGGTACCCCGGTCAGCGGCTGCGAATCCAGAAAGCGCGTAGCGGCCGGCAACCCGGTGTAGACGTACAGCTCCGGACGGAAACCCCACACGAACAGCGTGTCCCCCGGCGCGCTCCACTGCCGCGCCAGCCGCGCCGCCCGCCGGCTGTCGCGGTCCATGCCGGTATCCACCCAGTTTTCCGACCGGCCCAGCGCCAGCATCCCGTATCGCGGCCCGAAACGCGCCAGCGGAATGACCAGCAGCGCCGCCAGCGCCCACGCGCGCCTTCCCTTCAGCAGCGCCAGTCCGCGCGCCCCGGCCAGCACCGCCACCGGCAGCAACTGGAAGTAGTAACGCGGAAAGAACCGCCAGCCCGCCGCCACCGCTGCCATCGAAACCAGCGCCCACGCCGCCAGGCGCAGGCGGTCCGCCTTCGCCTCCCGCCACCAGAACCATGCCGCGCCCAGCACGATCGTGGCATGAAAGCCCGCCCATGCCAGCGTCCGCCGGACGCCGTTCGCCACCGGATCTTGCACGAACGTCACGCCGGCATAGACCCTGCCCCACTTCCACACCTGCTCATAGTAGGCGCTCAATGCGCCCTGGCTCCATAGCCAGGCGGCGGCCGCCAGGTTCGGCAGGGCGAATCCCGCCGCGAGCTGCGGCAGTGACCGCCAGGTCCACAGCGCGCAGACCGGCAGTATCAGCAGACCCTTGGCATTCACCAGAAACGCGGCGCCCGCCGCTACCCCGCTCCAGAACGCGCGCCGTCTCCACGCCAGCCAGACCGCCGCCAGGTGCGGCGCCAGCATCGACAGATCCGCGGCCAGCGGCGTCACCGACGACGGGATATCGAAGATGAGATAGAACCCCAGCAGCGCCGCCGCCCATCGCGCTTCCACTTCGCCCCACAGGTCCCGCGCGAACCGCCATGCGATCCAGCAGGCCAACAGCGCGTACAGCGCGCCCGCCATGCGCAGCGGCCAGCCGTCCCGCGCGCCCCACGCCAGGTACGCCGCGGGCAGCAGCGGCGGCTTGTCGAACCACACGTCCCGGTAGAGCATCTTGCCGTGCAACATCTGTTGCGCGGCCGCCATGGGCAGCGTCTCCTCCGCCCACAGAATGTCCAGATGGCAAAGGCGCGCCGCCAGCACTAGCGTGAACAGCGTCAGAAAGAAGAGGCGCGTGCCTTTCACAGATCCGCTATGGTATCTTGATCCGTAGGCAAATAAAAGGCGAACGTGGAAGATATCCAACAACAACTCGCCCTGCTGCGCCGGCGCATCGCCCGCATCGACCGCAAGTGGACCGGCGGCGCCCCGCCGCGTCCCCGCCCCCAGGATTTGCGCCCCGCGCGCTACTTCGTGGAAGAGCTGATGAGCGGCGAAGTGGTGCGGACGCCCGCCGGCGAGCACTTCGAAACCGAGAAGCTGTTCGAGCGCCACCGCCGCCACGGCAGCATGGATATCTCGAACCTCTACGACCTTCCGCCGGATCTGCTCGATTCGCTCTCGGGCGGCGCCATCGCCTCCTCGCATCCCACCAAGTGGGCCTTCCTGGATACCGAGACCACGGGACTGGCGGGCGGCACCGGCACTTATGCTTTTCTGATCGGCGTCGGCAACATCGAGCCGGCCGGCTTTCGCCTGCGCCAGTTCTTCATGCGCGACTTCGGCGAAGAGCCCAGCCTGCTGCGCCGGCTCACCGAACACCTGGCGCAGTTCGATGTGCTGATCACCTACAACGGCAAGACCTACGACCAGCCCCTGCTCGAAACGCGCTTCCGCATGTCGCGCGCGCGGCACCCCTTCGCGCGCATGGAGCATCTCGACCTGCTGTTCGGCGCGCGCCGCCTCTGGAAGTTGCGCCTGGAAAGCTGCCGCCTGGTGGAGCTCGAAAACCAGATCCTGGGCGTCGAACGGCAGGGCGACCTGCCCGGCGAGATGATCCCCTATTACTACTTCGAATACCTGCGCACCCAGCAGGCCTTCAAGCTGGTGCCCATCTTCCATCACAACGCCATCGATATCCTGTCGCTCGCCTGCCTCACCGCGATCGTGCCGTCCGCCTTCCGCGCGCCGGAAGAGACCGCCTTCCGCCACGGCGCGGACATTATCGGACTCGCACGTTGGGTGCTCGCCGCCGGACGTCACGAGGAGGCCTTGCGCTTGTTACGCCGCGCCGTGGATCTGGGCATGCCCGACGATCTGCTGTTCCGCACCCTCTTCGACATCGGTACGATCGAAAAGCGCCTGGGACGTGACGATGAGGCCAAAGCCGTGTTTACAGATCTTGCCGCGTCGCGCAACTCGTACCGGCTGCGCGCCTTGCGCGAGTTGGCGATTCATTACGAGCATCGCTCCCGCGACTACGGCAAGGCGCTGGATGTAACACGTCGCGCGCTGGCCCTCCAGGATACCCCCGAAATGCGCCGCCGCGAGCAGCGGCTCGAGCGGCGCACGTCCGGAATTCACAAACTATTTACGAATTCCGCACAGCGCGGCGTGCGCCGCGGCTGAATAATAGTCGGAAGTGGAACGTCTCGCCGCACTCATCGTGTTAGTCGTGCTCTCGCCGGTTCTGCTGGCCGTCGGGTTCATCACTTTTCTGCTGTCGGGCCGATCGCCATTGATCGCGCACCGCCGCCTCGGCCAGGGAGGCCGTCCGTTCTGGATGGTCAAGTTCCGCACCATGTGGCCTCAACGCGGACGCGCGCCCGCGCGGTTCGCGCTGATGGAACGCATCGTGGATGAACACGGTCCGCGCCGCAAAGAGGCCCGCGATCCGCGCGTGTCCAGCCGTTTCGCGCGCTTCTGCCGGCGCCATTCCGTCGACGAGTTGCCGCAACTGATACACGTGTTACGCGGTGAAATGTCGTTCGTGGGGCCGCGGCCCATTACCGCGTCCGAATGGAAGCTTCACTATAGGCAACGCGCCGCGGATGTCTTGCGCGTCAAGCCGGGCCTGTCCGGACTGTGGCAGATCCGCGGCCGCAGCCGTTTGACTTACGAGCAGCGCCGCGAACTGGATCTGGCCCTGGTGCGGGATCGCTCCTGGAAGTTGTACTTCCAGATTCTCTGGCTGACCCTGCCCGAGATCTGGAACGGCCGCAACGCGTGGTGAGTCACGCCCGGCCGGCATGGCTCATCACCAGGTGCGCGGCGAAGAGATCCTCCACCGCCAACCCCAGTGACTTGAACACGGTAATCTCGCGGTCATTCTCACGCACCGGCAGTTCACCCATCTCCGCCGCGATGTGCGTCGCGCCCCAACGTCCTTCGGCGATGCCCATGACGACGTCGCCGGCCTCCTGGAGGGCGGCGGCCCGCGAATCGACCACCAGCCGCGCGCGCGCTACCAGGTCCGGGTCGAGTTCCCGCTGCGTCGGCAAACAGGATCCCACGGCGATGACATGCGCTCCCTCGCCGACCCAGTCGTTCCAGACCACCGGCGTCGGCGACGCGGTGACCGCCGCCACCACGTCGGCGCCCCGCACCACCGCCTCGGCGCTGCCCATGGCCTGCGCTCCGGTTTCCTGTGCGAATCGCCGGAGATGATCCGCGTTGGGGCTCCAGGCCCGCACCTCCCGAAAATCGCGCACCAGGCTCAGGGCTTCGAAATGGCTGCGTGCCTGCACACCGGAACCCAGGATGCCGAGCACACGCGCGTCCCGGCGCGCCAGGCTTCGTGCCGACACCGCCGACACCGCCGCCGTGCGGGCTTCGGTAATATAGCGCCCGTCCACGAAGGCCTCCGGTACGCCAGTCGCCGGATTGAGCATCACGATCATGGCTTGGTGCGTGCCGAGTCCACGGGATGCGTTCCCGGGACACACGGTGACCAGTTTCGCTCCCAGCGCCGGCAGCGCCGGGACGTATGCGGGCATCAAGCCGAAAAGCGCGCGCTCCGCTCCGAAACTGAATACACTGCGCACCGGCTGCTGGACTCGCCCCGCGGAGAACTCCACCAGCGCCCGCTCCATGGCCTCGATCAGTTCGGGCATGCGCAAACGCGCGCGCACATCGTATTCGTCGAAATACCGCGGGGCTGGGGCCCGGCCTTGCACCTGGCGCTCATAATCTGCGGCGTCGAAGTGGCCGTGCGACTCGGCGATCAGCCCATCGGCGCCGATCGTCCAGACTTCGAAGCCGTGGATCCGGACGCGCTGCCCGCCGGTCAGCGACCAGCGGTAAACCATGCGTCCGTTCTCCACCAGGAGGTCTTCCATCCGCACTTCCAGATCGGGAAAAGCCGTCATGAAGCCGCGGGCAACTTCAGCGATCGCGCTGCGTCCCACCGCCGCCTCGCCGTCGTTGACGCGCAACGACCCGCTCGGCGAGAAGAACGCGGCTACGCGGGCCGGGTCCTGGCTGCACCATGCCGCCGTGTAGCGGCGGGCCAGGTCGCGAACGTCGCTAAAAGACATTCGACGATTCTAGCGCGGCCGCGCTAGTCGATGTAATCGTAGGCCACCAGCGTCAGGAACTCCGGAAAGTCCGCGCTGGTCATCATCTGCTCGTAGAGCCGCGCGGTGTGCGCCAGCGCTTCGCCGTCGAGAGATGCGCGGAGACCCGTGGCGACATCGGCGATCACCGACTTCACCAGTTCGGCCGTGACCGGCCGCCCGTCGTTCAGGCGCGCGCCGTGTTTGACCCACTGCCACACCTGGGCGCGGCAGATCTCGGCGGTGGCCGCGTCTTCCATCAAGTTATAGATCGGAACGCAGCCGTTGCCGCGCATCCACGCTTCCATGTACTGTATGCCCACGTCGATGTTCCAGCGTAGCCCCGCTTCGGTGATATCGCCGTCGGGCACCGCCAGCAGATCCGCGGCCGTTACCGGCGCCCGCGGACGGACACCCAACTGATTGGGCGCCGGCATGTGCGCATCGAAGACCTCTTTGGCCACGGGCACGAGTCCGGGATGCGCCACCCAGGTGCCGTCATGGCCGGCGTGAACCTCGCGCAGCTTATCCTGCCGCACCTTTTCGAGCGCCTGCTCGTTGGCCGCCGGATCGTTCTTGATGGGAATCTGCGCCGCCATGCCGCCCATGGCGTGTACCCCCCGGCGGTGACACGTCTCGATCAGCAGGTTCACGTAAGACTTGAGAAAATGGCGCTCCATGGTGACTTGGGCGCGGTTGGGCAGCACGAAGTCCGGGCGGTTGCGGAACTTCTTAATGAAGCTGAAGATGTAATCCCAGCGCCCGCAGTTCAAGCCCGCCGAGTGCTCGCGCAATTCATAGAGGATCTCGTCCATCTCGAAAGCCGCCAGGATGGTCTCGATCAGAACCGTGGCGCGGATGGTGCTGCGCGGTACGCCCAGCTCGCGCTGCGCGAAGTGGAAGACGTCGTTCCACAGGCGGGCTTCCAGGTGGCTCTCCATCTTCGGTAGATAAAAGTAGGGGCCGGTACCCTTGGCCATCAGTGCCTTGGCATTGTGGAAGAAATACAAACCGAAATCGAAGAGGCCGCCCGCGATCGGCTTGCCGTCCACCAGGAAGTGCTTCTCGTCCAGATGCCAGCCACGCGGCCGCACCATCAGCACCGCAGTGCGCGCGCCCGGTTCATAACGCTTGCCCTCGGGACTCAGAAAGCTGATCGTCCCGTTGACGGCATCGCGCAGGTTGGTTTGGCCGTCGAGATTGTTCCGCCAGGTGGGAGAATTGGAGTCCTCGAAGTCGGCCATGAAGACGCTGGCGCCCGAATTGAGCGCATTGATGATCATCTTGCGATCCACGGGACCCGTGATCTCCACGCGCCGGTCCTGGAGATCGGCGGGAATCGGCGCCGCCACCCAATCGGAGTTGCGGATCCAGGCCGTCTGCGGCAGAAATTGCGGCAAAACACCACGGTCGATTTCAGCCTGCCGCTCACGCCGGCGAGCCAGCAGTTCCTGACGTCGGCTTTCAAACGTGCGCGACAAAGCATTCAGAAAGCTGACTGCTGCCGGAGTCAGGATGCTCCGGTCGGCGTCGGTGGTGGGGCCTGGGATCGTGGATGGGGTTTTCGCGGGGGTCATGGGGTATCTCATTATTAGGTTAGCCCCGCGATCCGATGAACACCAGGCAGGTGGTCCGAAGCGGACGAGTCGTCCGCCATGTCCCTGCACCTGTTTACTTTTTCCGGCCGGCGCGATCTACTGCAAGTGGAGGCTACGCATCCCACAATGCTTCAGAACGGAAAATACAACAACGGACAACCCGAGACGCAGCGCCATTGGTCCACGGCAGCGCGTTGGGAGGGCATCACCAGGCTCTATTCGCCCGAAGACGTTGCGCGGCTAAGCGGCACGATCAGCATCGAGTACACTCTCGCCCGCATGGGCGCGGAACGGTTATGGAATCTGCTGCACACCGATTCGTACGTGCCGGCACTGGGCGCATTGACCGGCAATCAGGCCGTACAGCAGGTGCAGGCCGGCCTGAAGGCCATCTATATCAGCGGCTGGCAGGTGGCCGGGGATGCGAACGTCGCCGGGCAAATGTACCCGGACCAGAGCCTCTATCCCGCGAACAGCGTTCCCACCCTGGTGCGCGCGATCAATAACGCATTCCTCCGCGCCGACCAGATCCATCACTCGGCCGGCCGCAACGGTCCTTATTGGTTCGCGCCGATTGTGGCCGATGCCGAGGCCGGTTTCGGCGGTCCGCTGAATGCGTTCGAGCTGATGAAGGCCATGATCGAGGCCGGCGCCGCCGCCGTTCACTTTGAAGACCAGTTGGCCTCGGCCAAGAAGTGCGGGCACATGGGCGGCAAGGTGGTGGTGCCGACATCGGAGTTCGTCCAGAAGCTGATCGCGGCGCGTTTCGCCGCCGACGTGATGGGTGTGCCTACGATCCTGATCGCGCGCACCGACGCCAACAGCGCGGGCCTGCTGCTGAACGATATCGATCAACGCGACAAGCCGTTCTTGACCGGCATGCGCACGCCCGAAGGTTTCTTCGGATTCCGCGGGGGCATCGAGGCCGCCATCGCGCGCGGCCTGGCGTACGCTCCGCACGCCGATATGATCTGGTGCGAGACATCCGAACCAAACCTGGCCGAGGCGCGGCGCTTCGCCGAAGCCATCCACGCCCGGTTCCCGGGCAAGCTGCTCGCTTACAATTGTTCGCCGTCGTTCCATTGGAAGAAGAAGCTGGACGACACCTCCATTGCCAGGTTCCAGGCCGAGTTAGGCGCCATGGGCTACAAGTTCCAATTTGTCACGCTGGCCGGCTTCCACGCGCTCAACCTGAGCATGTTCCAGTTGGCCCGGGATTATGCAACCTCCGGCATGTCCGCCTATTCGCGGCTGCAGGAGCTGGAGTTTGCGTGCGCGCACGACGACGGCTACGCCGCCATCAAGCACCAGACTTTCGTCGGCACCGGTTACTTCGATGAGGTCGCGCAGACCATCTCCGGCGGCCAGTCCTCCACCACGGCGCTCAAGGGCTCTACCGAAGAAGCGCAGTTCGCTTTCGTGCCGGGCGGCAAATGCGCGGAAGGCGCCCTGCCGCCTTGTGGCATGGAGGGCCAATGCTGAGATTGGCTGCCTCTTACTTCTTCAGTTCCTCAGCCGGGATGACCGGCAATAGTATGTGAGATGGATGCTCCCTGTCGTGATAGATGGCCTGTCTGGCCGTCACGAACCTGGTTTCCGTCTCATTGTGCCCGCCGGTATTCAGGTTGCGTGAAAACATCGGAAAGAGCGCGGAAGCCACTTCGACCCGGAGGCGGGCGCCGGGCGGAATGGTGATACCGGTATGCCAGAGATCGAGCCTGTATTCGTAGATCCGGTCCGGCGTCAACAGTTCCGGCTTCTTCACGCCGTTGCGGAAGCGGGCCCGCAGCTTACCGGAGGCGAGCTTAAACGTCTTTCCGCCCTTCTCGATCTCGACCAGAGTGACGAACCAGTCGGTGTCCCGCGCCGATGTGGATGCGTAGATGGTGGCGGAGAGCGGGCCGGCGAAAGTGAGCGGCTCTTTCAACTCGCCGGTCTGGTAGACCAGGATGTCTTTGCGCTCCGCGGTCACTGTTTCGTGATGTTCCTCCACCTCCTTCTTCTTCTCATCCGCGGACCGCACCTGCTGGTCCTGCTCCTTTGTGGTCTCGTAGAAATCCGGATCCGGCGTGGGATCCGCCGGATCGTACACGTAGCGGTCGGGCGGAGCGTTGTCCGGCGGCTCGTCAAAGGTCAGAGCGCCATCGCCCTTCGACGTATTGGCCTTTCCTGCGCCGGAGAGATACATCCGGGTGAACTTCGTAACCGGCAGCGGATAGGTATCGCCGTGCAGCCATTGGTTCGAGCCCATAACGAAAATGCTGACCAGCGGCTCCTTGGTGATCCCGTTATCCACGCCTTTGAGCCAATGGTCGAACCAGCGCAGGTAGTCGCGCTGCAGGTCGATGATCGCCTGCGGCCCGAAATCGCGATCGCCCAGTTTGCGCGCCGCGGTATCGGTGTGCCCCCAGGGTCCGATGGTCAGCTTCTGGTTGCCGTGGCCGTATTCCTTCATTTGCAGATAATTCAACTTCGTGCCGATGCCATCGCCATCGAACCAGCCTGACTGGTGAAATACCGGGATATCGACGTTCTTGAGCTTGCTCAGAAAATCCGCGCGGGCCCACCAGTTGTCATCCACCGGGTGCGCGATCCATTGCCGCCAATAAGGGTTCTCTTTGCCGAGCACGGCTTTGTCCAGGTCGATGACCGGCAGCGCGCGCAGCATCTCCCCGTATTTCTTGTCGCCGATCTTGCTCAGTGCGATGCCGGACAAGTCCCCGGTGGCTTTGGATTCGAGAATGTCCGCCCACCAGATGGCGCCAAAGATGAAGAACGCGCCGTGTTCGTAAGGCATGTTGTAGAACGGATCGGGAGGCGCCACATTAGGAATGATCGTGACCAGGTGCGGCGGGTGCTCGCTGGCGGCCCACCATTGCACCCATCCGACATACGAGCCGCCAATCATGCCGACTTTGCCGTTCGACCACGGCTGTGCCGCCAGCCACTCGATGGTATCGTACCCGTCTTTGGATTCGTTCAGGAACGGTTCCCACACGCCCTCCGAGCCGAAGCGTCCCCGGCAGTCCTGGATCGCTACCGCATAACCGCGGCGGGCGTAGTAGCGGCCCTGGACCTCGGCCATCTCCTTCTTGTAGGGGGTCCGGATCAGAATTACAGGCACCTTGCCTTCGGTCGGCGGCCGGTAAATGTCGGTCGCCAGCTTCACGCCGTCGCGCATGGCGATCTGGGTGCCGGCTTCCTCCTTGACATCGAACACCGGCTTGGAGATCAACGGATCGTCAACCGGCTCTTTCCGCAGTGTCTCGTAGCCTTCCCGAACGTAAGCTGCGTGCTGGCTGGTAACCTCGCCCAGATAGACGCGGCCCTCGCTGTCAGTCCAAAGCGTGATGTCGACGCCGTTGATCGAATAGGTGTAGCGGAGAAAGGTGAGATCCTTGCCGGCCACCGCGCGTTCCACCTGGTCTTTGAATTCGAGGGATGCCTCGGCGGCCGCACCCGGCACCACAACGACAGGAAAAGGCTGCTTCCCGCCCTTCGCGCGGTCGTACCGGCGAACGGCCTGGCTCATCAGCGCCGGTCCGTAATTGTCGAACAGGCGCGCGCCCTCCTTGACCTCGAAGGTAGTGGTCTTACCGTTCAAGGTGCGGCGGGCGGTCGAGCCCTCGCGTGTGCAGGTGGCGGTGCCGGTTGGCGCAGCGGCCGTGATCGTAGTCCAGTGGCCTTCCGCGTCGACCGCGGCGTACGTGGCGATGGTCATGGATTGATGGGCCATCGCGATGGTGGCCTCGTTGTGATACGAACCGTTGGGCAGCCATGTGACTTTCATGGTGCCCAGGCGGTCTTCGTTCACGAACAGGTAAAAGGTGGCGTCCTCGCCGGGACCCTTGAGTGACGCCGGCTGGCCTGGTCCAGCCGCCGGTTGGGCCGCCAGGACTGCGGCGCTCAGAAAGAACAAGAGTGCGCGATGAAATGGGGATAGTCGCGTCATGGGACTGGGCTCCACTGTCTGTGTTAGCACATTGGTCGTGCCACCGGCGGATCATCGCCGCAGCGGGTGCACGGATGGCGCGATTTGTTGTAGCAGCGTGCGCCCGTAGCTCAGCTGGATAGAGCGTTTGCCTCCGGATGATACAGGGGCACCTGACCCTTTGATTGCCGCTCACAAAACCGCCCCACAAGCGAACGTAACCGGCTCAGAAATCGCTCCGCAGCATGCTCCCGTCGTTACCGGCTGAGGGTGAGGTCCATCCGTCTCAATTCGGCAATTCACCGGCCACCAGCAATTCGCTGAAGATCTTCAACGACCGTAGATATTCGTTCCGTGCAGCGACTTCGGGGAGTCGAGCGGCCTGAACCAGAGCGGACGCATGATGCTCGTTGTGAATCGAGAAGGCGAGGGCCGCGTCGCTCATCTGGCCGTGTCCGCGCGCGACGACATGCGCTTGAAGCGTAGTAACGCGCACCAGATCAACGTATGTGGCTGATTGACAAGAAGGGAGTGCGGCCTGTTTGCGCAGCATGCCGCAAGCTGGGGCCGTACATGGCGGAGGCGCCGGGCGCGTTCATCTGCAACGGCAGTGTGCGGGCGGCTGAGGTGCATCTTCGGGAACTTGCGGTGACCATCCGTCGCGCGGGATGATGATCAGCAAGAACCTCGCACGGCGGCTGGAACGTCTGGAAGCAGAAATCCTGCCGGTCGGGAGGAAACCGTACTCATCCGCACGAAATGTGAGATGGCCAGCTACTGCGGCCGGGGTCGCATCGGCCCAGAACTCATAAGTGGGGTTAGAGTTCAGGACACAGGAAGAAGTTGCCTTCATTCGAGGAGATATAGAGCCTATGACCGACTGGTTCGCCCGCCCGGTTCTCCACGTGACCGATGTCGACGCGTCGATGCGCTTCTACGTGGACCGGCTCGGCTTCTCGATTCCCTGGCGCTTCGATGAAGACGGCAAGACGTTCGTCGCCCAGGTGGAGCGGCAGGGCTGCGCGCTCATCCTCTGCAGCCAGTGGCCCGAGAAGGTCGGCAAAGGGTTGATGTTCATCTCCTTGAACGTCGAGCCACAGACCCACGAAGCCGCGGTCGCGGCCCTCGATGCGCTGCGGACAGAGCTCGAAGCCAAGGGCGCTCCGGTCAAGGACGGCCGGTGGGGCTACCGGCTCCTGGTGGTCGATGATCCCGACGGCAACCAGCTCTTCTTCAACTATCCGAACGAGACTGCATCCGGAAGCGCCGATTGAGATGGAACGATGAACAAGAACGAAACCGAAGTCCGCAGACGTTTTTGGCCAAGCACGAAAACCGGCGAAAATGTTGCGGGTCGGCCGGTATGCCGGCGTTCCCAACCATGATTCATGCACCGCCGTCGATCTTGGAGCAGAAATTACTGCGCCTTGGTCATCACCAGTTTTTCGGGCTTGCCGGTCGGTTCGATATGCGTGATCTCAACAGTCAAAAGATCGCCTGCTGAAGAAAGCATGAAGCGCTGCTTTTCTACGGAGCTGCCGCGGCGCCCGTGCGTCTTCAACACTACGAGCACATAGCCGTTGTAGAAAGCCGAAACGGTGGCCTTATCGCCGCCATCGCGCATGGGGCAATCCTTGCCGAACGTCTCACAAGTGAACTCCGAGACATCCTTGGCGTTCGGCCCGCGAATCTCCTTGATGTGAATGTCGTCAGGGTTCCCACTGATTTCGAGGGAAAGGCCTTTGTTGGCCTCGCTCGCTTCGCTCCGCGCGGGATCAACCTTCCAGTTCCCGTTCAGGTTTGGAAGCCCGCCATCGCCGCGGATCATCGCCGCTCCGCACAGGAGCACCCCCACTACCGCCAAGCTGCGCATTAGCTTTCCCCCAGAATGATTCTACACCAAATGCAAGTGGCTATTTGATTAGGATTGGGGCGCTTATGATGTATGTCGGGCGTCGGGAAAAGCCCCAGACTGGTCGGGCATCCGGAAGGTATGTTCGGTCGATATGGCTCCATTAACGCTTTAGTGTAGTACCCTCAGCGGCGTGCCCTCAGATTACGGATTCCGGTGGTGGGCCCGTTTGCGGCCAGATGGACTCGTTCTGCTCGCGGCGGCGACGGCAATCGGGTTGCCGGCCTTCCGGGTCCCTTAATTCCAACGCGGCGGCCGTGCAGGCTTTCCGCCACCGGCCATTTCTTTTGCCCCGCGATGATCTGACGCAACTGCGATTCCGCAAGATAGCATTTCGAGCGCCACAGTTATTTGCGCCTGCACCTGAAACCCCTTGCAGCCGGTCTCGGCGTCCCGAAGCTGACGTTCCAATCGCTTCGTCGAACTTTTGTTACACTGATGCAAGGGAAAGGGACTCCAAAAGGATGCCCAAACCCAACTTCGGCACAAGGACATCTTGACGACCTTAAACGTCTACACGCAGCCCATTCCGGAGGGCGTCAAGCGGTCTGTCGAAGCGCTGGATTCCGAACTTCTGAAGATTTTGGGCAAATTTTGGGCGATAATCAGATGGTCGGATCCAGTAAGTTTTTTGTTTTTATGTGCGCCCGTAGCTCAGCTGGATAGAGCGTTTGCCTCCGGAGCAAAAGGTCGGTGGTTCGAATCCACTCGGGCGTACCAGATTCTAAAGCATTTAGCAAATACCGGAAAGTAAACTTGTGTACCAGTTGTGTACCAGAATGTTTCCGAATTTCATTGCACAGTGCCCTCCGCTTTCGCTTGTGCCCACCCGACTTGCGACCGGCTAAACATGCGGTCAAGCTCTTCCACCGCTGCGGTAACGCCAGCGGGGATTTCGCGCATGTAGACCTTTAACGTCTGGTCCGGACTACTGTGCCGCATTGCGCCCTGCACATCTTTGACAGTAGCGCTTGTCTTCTGCATCCAGGTGGCGAAGGTCCGGCGGAAAGCTTGGAAGTTCACCGCAGTGGCCTTGTCGCGTTTGAGATCGCCCTTCCGTCTTTCGGCACTCGGCTTCGGCATGATCCCCGCTCTGATCGCGGCTGGCACGATAACGTCACGGGTGTAGTTATGAGGCGAAATCGGGCTGCCACTAATTGACGGGAATACCAACGATGCAGGTGAAACGGGGCCGTGCGTGCTGTGCCATAGTTCCAGTTCGGCGCGCACGCTCTCTGGCATGGGAATGTAGCCGTTGGATCCGTCTGTCTTTGGCTCCTTCATCCCCCATCTGGATGCAGACTCGTCGACTCGAACCCGGGCATTCTCGATATCATCCCAGCGGAGGGCAAACAGTTCACCAGGACGGAATCCCATCGTGCAGAACATTCTGACGATCAGGCGATCCCTGAACTGCAATTGCGCCAGGAGCGCGTTCAGTTCTTCTAATGAAAGATACCTGCCGCAGGGTTTCCGCGTAATCGGCATAACCAGCTTGCGCGCGGGATTCTTCTCAATCAAGTTCTGTTCTACCGCTTCTTCGAGCACCGCACGCAGCTGAACCAGGATCTTCTTGACTAGTGACCTGCTGAAGAGTTTGGCGAGCGTATTGAGATGCTGCTGGAGCCTGAGTTTGTCCATCTCCGAGAGTTGGGTCCCGCCGAACTTAGGCATCAGGTGGCGTCGGACTACCGAGGTTGCGGCGGATCTCATTGCAGGTCCCCAGGTTCTCGACGGCAAGTAGGAGTTGTCCCAGAACCACCGCAGAGTTGGTTCGCCCGTCGGATGTTTCGATAGCCGGGTTGTCTGTTCACTTATATGCTGGCGAAGCGCGTCCTCGGCTTCCCATTTCGCCATCTTCGACTTTAGGCCAAGCACCACAGACGCGTGACCGCGTGTGCCATCCGATCTGTACGGCCTCCAGTGGCCGATCCATTTCTTAACGCGCTTGCCTGATACCTTTACCCATCCGTTCTGGTGCTTTTCCCGCGGCACGATCACCTCCGTCAGCCCAGAGGATATCACCGTTGTCCGTCTGGGCGGGCGGCTTGTTGCGGGCGTATCCGGGATCATGAAGCTTTCCTCAACCCAGCGGTGCGCTGATTGGCGATCCACTGCTCGATGTCATCGGGGTCGTAGCGGAGGAGGCCGCCAATGTGAATAACCGGCAGGAGCGGATACTTTCGTGTGCTGTGGTCCCGCACCCAAGCGACCGATACTTGCAGCCGGCCGGCGACATGCTTGGGAGTCCATAAAGCGTGGGTAGAGTCCGGTTTAAAGGGCGGAGAATTACTGAGCATGGGGTCACCCCCTGAGATTGGTGGATTGCCGCCAGCAAATGGCGGGTACGGCGTAAGGAAGTCCGCCGGGGTCTGATTCGTGGTGCCCCGTCCGCTTCCGCGCAGTGCGCGCAGAAGCCGGTGTTGTGATGTACCATTGGCGGACTTTGCATCGGATCCGGTGTTCAGTGGGCGATGCGGTGGCATTGGGGAGTCATCGCGTCGCACGGTAAGCGTGAGCGGCAGCGACGGCCGCACGCGTCTGTATTAGGCTTTGCCGTTGGCATCACGACAAGCCTGAGAGTCGAGTTGCGCACGGGTTCGCATGCACTGGTCTTTGGCTTCCTGCAATGCCACCCGGATGGTAGCCAGAGGAAGTACCAGGTGTCCGGAGACGTCTCGCAGAGGGACGGGCCCGTAACGCGCCAGCAACCGTGTTCGAGTGGCTTCGGGCGTGATCAGCAGCAAGTCTCCGCCCACCTTGGCCGAGGCCAAAATGCAACGCCTGCCGGCGGCCAGCAGAAGTTGACCCGCGAAGTCCAGATCATCCAGGCGGCGGTCGACACCCAGATAAGCCAAACGGAATCCGAGCCTCTGCCGGTCTTTGACTTCGGCTCCGGGCGCGATCATCTCAAGCCGGGTAACACCCAACGAGTAGAACCCCAGCACGCTCCTGCCGTCGGGGTTTGGAAGTGCCAGAAAGGTCTTTAAAGCATTCCAGTTATGGCTGCGTAAAGCCTCCTTTTGCAGAAAATACGTGTGGTTCTCGTCCTGATCCGTAAAGGCAGACAGATCGGGGGTTCGGGTGATTGCCTCTTCATGCCACGGGGTCACAGGAACAGATCCTCAGGTAGTTGCCGGGCGGCGGATTTTAGGTCCGGAGTTGGCTGCGGTGGAGTTTCCAACAGCCCCAAAATTGTCAGGCTGTCGGGTGCCTCCAGTTGCATGCGCTCACTTTGCTCGATCAGCTGGTGCGCTGCCTGCGACGTGCTGTAAATGATAAACGACGTCAAATCAAGACGTTGGAGCGCTGCGGCGCGCAGGAATAGGGCCTTGTCGTCAGGTTTAATCCGTATAGAAATGCGGCCGCTGTCATTTATGGGAAGTCTTGGCATGCGAGTTTGTCCCCCTTGAATTGTACACATTCAAATAGTACAATAGAAATGCGCGATTGTCAAGAGTCTTGTGCGACTTTAATGCGTACACAAGACCTGGCCGCATGTCGCGGAAAGGATATCGTGGCTAAGCTGCTGAAAAACAACGAGAGGGAGGGCCGAAAGCGACCTATGATGCAAATCTCTATACTAACAATCAATTAGAGGGGCAATTTCTCGACCTCCAAACTTCCCAACATGAGGTAAAAACGATGCAACATCAACTTTCTTCTTCCGAAATTCCTGCGGTCAGGGCGGCACAACGCCTGACCGCCCTGGTCGAACAGTGGGGACCGCGGTTGAGCGGTGGCCAATTCAAGCTGATGGTCTGCGTGTATCAAGACATCGCCCGCAATGGCGGCAAGCCGGTATGCGTGGCGACGGGTGCGCTGGCAGAGACGACGGGATTGAGCGTACGAACCATAGAAACGGCACGCAAGCATTTGGCCGAGCAAGCGATCATTTCGTTCAAGGCTCAGTCTCAACGCTGCTGGTATGGCTATCCGGAATGCTCGGCAGAGGACTTCGGAAAGCCGCCTTCTTCCGAAACCGCGGACTCCGCAGAAATTGCGGAGGTGCTCAGGGATGCCGACACAGCCGCCGCAGATTGTGCGGTGGTCACTGCGCCGGTGATGGATTCGGCCATCGGCCTACCCGTTGCCGCGGAGTCCGGTACGGCCTGTCCGGAAAGAGTTGCGCAGCCGGAACCGGCGCCCGCAAAAGATGCGGTGCCTGTCCTGGAGGCTGCTGCTGAAACTGCCCCCACGGCGCAATCTCCGGCAGTCACCCCGCAAACTCCGGCTGTGGACGGTGCGACTGAAACGGCGTCACTGGAACCGCCTGTCGCCCCTACCGCCCATGCTGCGCCACCCGCGCTTCCGGCGGCATCCGCGCCAGAAACCGCACGGCCATCCCAAGTCCCGGTGCCGGCCGGGCCCGCGCCACAGCCCATGGCGTCCCCGGCCCGCATAGAAGACCAGCTTTTGGCGGCCATGCAACAGGTGGTTCCCAACCAGCGGATCACGCCCGCCGCCGTCCGCCAGTTACAGCGGTTTGTGTCGGATAATGCCCTGGCGCTCGCCTGCCTGTGCTGGATGCGGAAAGTGAGCCGGTCCTACACCAACAGCGCTTTGTTGATCGGTGCCGCGGAATTTCAGTGCCTGCCGCCCGGCGGCTGGCAGGAGTCTGCGTTTTTGCGCGCCAACCCCCAGTTCAGACAAAAAAGGTAAACCGCTGCGGTTATGCCGATCACCCCAGAATCCGGCCGGGCCCGGCCCGCAGATCCGTCCCGGTCTCTGCCCTCCCAAGTTCCTGGCGATGTTAAGGACCGCCCCGGAAGGCCCGCCGCGGCCACTTCTGTGCGGCCGGCCCGCAGGGGTTGTCGGCGGGCTGGCAGGCACCCGATGCGGGTCGCCCTTTGGGGGGACGGGCGGGCCCTGGCTGGGAGGGCTACCACCTGGCAAGGTGCTCACGCGTGGATACCGCCGAGGAAGTCGCGAAAGACCAGGTGTCCAGATCGCGTATCGCGCTTCGATACCAGTCCCCTGTGGAAAAGTGCCTCCACATAGTTAGTATAGGCAAACGCTCAAGAGACGCGTGTTTTTGGCAACCAGGAAAAATACAAAACCGATGTACACCTGAGGAAAGTGTACGCCCGGAGGCATCCTCCGGCCCGTCGGCCGATGTCTTTCTGGAACCGGCGGCGGAGCCCACATCCTGCAAGCGATATCGCCGCCAGGCTGCTGCCTGGCCGCCCCCTGCCGGATATCTCGCGGCCGGACCGGTCGGCTTCACATATTACGTGCAGACGTGGTTCCGGTATTATTTCCAGCAATACCTGGAATCCGCCTTCCACACCCTCGAAACCAAAGAAGGATTGTATTCTCTCGACTTCGTCGTGGCAGGCAAAGCAACCGAAAGAGCTCAGTCTGATGCCCGCGGCGCTCTGGTGGACCGCGGCGGGAAATGGTGGGAGGTAGAACCGCCGGAGCAGCGCCAGCGGGGTCTGGATATTAGCGCCCTGACCTTGGAATGGGTGAACCATACCGAGGATGCGCTGTTTAAGGTGTATAGCCGGGACGTCCCTGATCTTTTGCCGCGCGATTCTGCTGGAAGAACCACGCCCGCCAATTCTATGAAGCCGCCCCCTCCACACGTGCCTTGAAGTTCTCAAAATCGTTGCCGGCCGCGCGCGCCAGTCCATACAGCTTGCTGAGCAGGTCTTCGGTGCCGGTGAAGTCCACGCGCAGGCTGCCGGGTTCCAGGCAGATGCCGGCGGGCAGATCGGCCACGGAGCGCTCGCCTACGCCAGCCTCCACCGGGAGGCGCACGGCGGCCGCCGCACGCTGCCGGCGGATCTTCTCCAGCGAATCCT
>DATJYO010000073.1:0-158781 GCA_035499555.1 Bryobacteraceae bacterium | reverse complement strand
CCCGGGACCTCGGCCCGTTAAGTCAGCGTCCCCACAGCAGGATAGCGGCACAGAGACCCAGCAGCGCCAGCAGGGAAATCAGCATAATGCCGGCTCCCGCCAAAAGGGTCTGCGTCGTCGCTTTCAGAAGCTGCTCGTCGTGCCGGATGCGTTTGGCGACCGTACTGAGCATACTCGCGCTCCCATCCCGATTCTAAACCCAAACCGCGGCCGCCGCTCACTTAATTTCAAATTTGCCGAAGGCCAGCCCCAGGTCGCGGGTGTCGGCGCCGACACGGACGGTGCGGCTTACCTCCACGCCGACGTCGATCTCGCTTTTGCCGACCGTCCCGGCCGGCAGGCCGAAGGCGAAGGTGGATTCCACATCTCCCCTGGTGAATTGCACCGGCGGGAGGCGCACCCCATCCACCGTCAGGGTCATTGCCAGCGGGCCTTTGGCCAATTGCGCCTTCGGGCAGATCGCCGTTACATACAGCTTCTGGCCGGCGGAGCGAGGTCCTGGCATGCGTAGATCGGCGGCACGCGGCATCCAGCGGAATCCGGATTCGATGTCGAACCAGGTGGGACCAAGGCGATCGGCTACCAGGGGATCGCCTACATCCAAGCGCAACGGAGACAATGCGGCTGCGGCACCCGACGGCGGCTCCCATATGCTGGTGATGTTTCGCAGCGGTCCCGCTCCGACGCGATAAACCACCGCCGCCTTATGCTCCAGGGCCCGGCGCGCTTCCTCGGCGGGTAGGATGAACTTCGAGACATCGTCAATTTCGGGATGCGGCACGAGGGCCGCTTCCGAACCCGGCGTAAGATAGACATCCGGAATGCGCAAGAACAGGAATGGCCGCTGCTGGATGCTGCCCCAGAACAGCATGTCATCGACGCCATCGAGCAGGATGGCCTTGCCCGGGTGCAGTTCGTGTATGCGGGCCACTCCCATGACTAAGGCTTCCTGGGCGGCGGCGCGATCGCGATACCACTGGGCGTAGCGCCGGCCGACAGGCGCCTGTTGCACCAGAAAACCCACCGCCAGGGCGGCAGCGGCCACTTTCCATACGGCGCCCGCATGCCAGGCGGAGACCAGGGCGTACGCTCCTAATATGGCAAGAGCCATTGCGGGCAGCGTCAGGTAGTAATCCGTAATGTGGTCGCGCAGCGGCAGTACGGGACCCAGCAGAATGGCAAACCAGGCGAACAGCACCAGCGGCAGCCATTGCCGGCGCCGCGCCTGGTAGACGGCGAACAGCAGCAGCGCCAAGGTGCAACCGGCCATTTCGACGGTGCCGGGCACGGCCGGAATGGGCGACAAATGACGCATGCCGATCGGCTCAAACGCACGGCGCCAGTACGAGAGAAAGGTCGCCGGCAGGGCGCGATCGAAATGCATGGTGTAAGGTACGGTGCCCTGGTTCGGCGCCAGAGTCACGTGCAGGATGCCGTAAGCGGCCGAGGCCGCGAAGAACGGGAGTGTCCGCGTGAAGTACTTGCGCGCGAAGCCCAGGGCATACGCGGCGGCCAGCAGCGGAAACACGATGTTGGTTTCCATGGCCAGAAAGCCGGCCAGGAACGCGAGCCAGGTCCAGATGTAGTAGCGGCGCTCATCGGTTTCCACGTATCGCAGGAAGAAGTGCATCGCCAACAGCAGGAAGAAACCGCAGGCCACCAGGATGTATTCGCAGGTCCAGGACATCACGGTGGCGAGTTTGCTGTTGGCGGCCCAGAAGATGGCGGCCCAGAACCCGGCGGCGCGCGAGCGGGTCATGCGCGAAGTCACCGACATCACCAGCGCCAGGTTGGCGAACATGGTCAGGAAGACCCAGATGCGGTAAGGCAGCGCATCGCTGCCGAACAGCGCGCCGAAGGAGAGGAAAAAAATACGCTCGCTGAGCGGCCGCCAGGTGCCCTGGACTGTGGGATCGAACACGGTGTGCCACAGGCTGCTCCAGTTATGTACCTGGTTTGGAAGGTTCAGCCAGACGAAGTCGTCTTGTTGGAACCAGGCCAGGAGTCCCGGCCAATACAAGGCCAGACAGACAAGAGAAGGTACAGACCAATACAGTGCGGTGCGAACTCGTCTCAACGAAGAATTATAACTTGACGCCGAGGTCCGGTTTGGTTTCCGGCTTGCTCGGGTGCTCGCCATGACTACAAAATTGGTGTGCTTGCTGGTCATTTTGCTATGGTCGGCAAGCTGTAACCGGCAGCACAATCAATCGCCGGTGGCGGCGACACCGCCGACTTCCGCGAGTACGCCCGCAGCCCCGCCAGCCGCCGATCCCCCCGTGCCATCCGCTCCCCAAGGCGTGCAGAGTGACGCCGCGCCGCCGGGGAACTCCGATGCCGAAGTAACCGGCGAACCGGCCGATGCGCCGTCCGTGCGAGGCGGGGAACCGGCGCGCACGGCAGTCATTCCCGCGGGAAGCCGCATCCGCGTGCGATTAGCCCGCACTCTCAGCACCAAAACGAGTTGGGCCGGTGAACGTTTCACGGCCTACCTGGCGGCGCCGATCGTATCGCATGGCCGGGTGATGGTTCCGCGAGGAACGGTTTTCCATGGCCGGGTGACGGAGTCGAAAAGGTCGGGACGCCTGCGCGGACGCGCGTACCTGGGCCTAACCCTGGTGTCATTCCGGCTGCATGGGAGGACCTACCCCATTACATCGACTGGCGATGTGCGCACCAGCCGCTCCCACAAGCGGAGGAACCTCGAGTGGATCGGCGGCAGTTCCGGAGCCGGGGCCGCGATCGGTGCGGTGGCCGGCGGCGGAGCGGGTGCGTTGATCGGAGCCGGCGCGGGCGCCGCGGCCGGGACGACAGGCGCCCTGATCACCGGTCGAAAGAACGTGAAGATTTACGCCGAGACCCAGCTTGTATTCTCCTTGCGCCGGCCGGTCAGCCTCGGCGGATAAGCCGTCTCCGGCCGGCGCATGCTCCACTGGGATTGTGTGACACTCAGTAGAGCATGGCCCGACGCTCCATCACCCGGCGCGACTTCCTGAACGGTGCGGCAATGTCCGCTTCCTCCGCTGCCTGGCTGATGGCGCTCGAAACGGGAGACGCGTCTTATCCGCCGGCGCTGACCGGCTATCGGGGCAGCACCGACGCATCCTCGCGCGCGGCGCACGCGCTGCGCGACGGCGATTTCTGGAAGACCGCCGGCGAACCCACCGAGACCCACGAAACTTACGACCTGGTGGTGGTGGGAGCCGGTATCAGCGGCCTGGCCGCCGCCCATTTTTACCAGGCCCGCGCCGGCAAATCGGCGCGCATTCTTATCCTGGACAATCACGACGATTTCGGCGGACATGCGCGCCGCAACGAATTCAGGTCCGCCGGGCGCCTGCTGCTGGCCAACGGAGGCACCTGGTCGATCGAATCGCCGTATCCCTATAGCCGGGTGGCCGGCGGCCTGATGGCGGAGCTGGGCATCGATCCGGCGGCACTGGAAACCAGGTGCGTGGACTGGAAAGTGTACAACGGATTGAAACAGGGCACGTTCTTCGACAAAGAGACGTTCGGCGTGGAGCGCCTGCTGGTTGGTCCGCTCACCGAGGCGCCGCTCTCCGCCGCGGCGCGCCGTGATATCGCGCGCCTGGAGACTGCCGCCGTCGACTATCTGCCGGGCCTGAACCAGACCGCGAAGAAGGACCGGCTGTCGCGCGTGAGTTATAAGCAGTTTCTTCTCGACTTGGTGAAGGTCAGTCCGGAAGTGATTCCGGTCTATCAGACGCGGCCGCACGATCTGTTCGGGGTGGGCATCGACGCAGTCTCGGCACTGGATTGCTGGGCCATGCGCTACCCCGGGTTCCAGGGTATGCACCTGGACCGGGAGCCCTCGCCGAGGGTGGATTTCACTCCGGGCGGCGACCTGGTGAAAGACGCGCCCCCTTACTTCTTCCATTTTCCGGACGGCAACGCCACCATCGCGCGCATGCTGGTCCGCCGGCTGGTCCCCGGCGTGGCGCCGGGCCGGACGGCTGAGGACGTCGTTACCGCAAAGTTCGACTACGGCAGGCTGGACCGCGAGGGCGCGCCGGTGCGCATTCGCCTGAACAGCACCGTAGTGCGGGCGAAGCACGCCGGCGATCCGGCTGCCGCAAAAACCGTCGCAGTCACCTACGCGCGCGACCGGCGCCTGTTCACCGTACACGCCAAAGCGGTGGTAATGGCGTGCTGGAACATGATGATTCCGTACCTGGCGCCGGAGCTGCCGGCGCGGCAGAGAGAGGCGCTCCGGTACGGCGTGAAAGTGCCGCTGGTGTATACGGTGGTGGCGGCGCGTAACTGGAAGGCGTTTCAGAAACTGGGAGTCCACGGCGTCACGTCGCCGGGAATGTATCACAGCGAGGTCCGGCTGGACCGGCCGGTCAGCATAGGCGCTTATCGATGTCCTCAGTCGCCGGACGAGCCGATCCTGATTCGCATGACCCGCACGCCTTGCCAGCCGGGCCTCCCGGAGCGCGACCAGCATCGCGTGGGACGCATGGACCTGTTGACCACGCCTTTCGCCACGTTCGAATCCAAGATCCGGGATCAACTGGCGCGTATCGTAGGTCCGGGCGGATTCGATCCGGCACGCGACATTACGGCGATCACGGTGAACCGCTGGCCGCACGGCTACGCTTACGAATACAACGCCCTGTGGGATCCGGACTGGCCGGCGGGCCAGCGCCCGTGCGAGATCGCCCGCCAGCGTTTCGGGCGGATCGCCATCGCCAACTCCGACGCGGCCGCCGCGGCGTACACCGATCAGGCGATCGATCAGGGTTACCGCGCGGTCGCAGAGCTGCTGGCCCTGTAGACGTCCCGCGCGGCGGCTATTCTTCGCGCAGCGCCACCATGGGATCGACAGATGTGGCGCGGCGCGCGGGAATGGCGGTGGCGGCGAACACCACCGCGGCCAGGATGGCGATCACCGCACCGAATGTCAGAACATCGGTGGGGCTGACGCCGAATAGCAGGCTGGTCATCACCCGCGTCAGGGCCACAGCGCCGATCGCGCCGGCGCCGATGCCGATCGCCGCCAGGGTCATGCCCTGCCGCACGATCAATCCCATGATGTGGGCGGAGCGCGCGCCCAGGGCCATGCGCACGCCAATGTCGTGGGTGCTTTGGGTCACCAGGTAGGACATCACGCCGTAAGCGCCGACCGCGGCCAGCAGCAAGGCGAAGGCCGCGAAGGTGCCCAGCATTGCCATGGCGAAGCGCCGCCGCGCCAGCGAATCAAATAGCCGGTCCTGCATGGTGCGGATTTCAAACACTGGTGCGGCCGGCTCCAGGGCGTGAATCTGGCTGACGATAGGACGCGCCAGCGCGGCGGGATCCCCCGCCGTACGCGCCACCACGAACATGGCATTGTCCGGAAACAGCGCATGCGGAAAATAGACCACCAGCTTGCTGCCCGTATCCAGACCGTACTGCTTCACCATGGCTACCACGCCGGCAATGGTGAACGGCTTCTTGGGATCGAACCAGACATGCCGTCCGATGGGATTCTCGTGCGGCCAGAATCGCGCGGCGAACGGCTCATCGACGATCACCACCTGCTGGCTATCGGCGGTGTCGTGTTCATCGAAGTAGCGGCCCTTCAGCAGCGGGATTTTCATAGCGCGAAAGTAATCCGTGCTGGCCACCCGCCGGTCCACCTGCAACTCCTGACCCGGCGCCGGCGTGAAGCCTTCCACGTTGATGCCTCCCCAACTGACCATACCGGTGAGCGGCAGCACGGAAACCTGCCCCTGCGAGGTTACGCCCGGCAGGTGCGCGATGCGCTCGCCGAGGTCGTGGTAGAACTGCGCGACGACTTTGTCATCTCTATATTTGGGGCCCGTGACCACGGTCGCGAGCGAGATCACGTGATCGGGGGCGAAGCCCGGCGGGACGCTCTGCAGCCGCACGAAACTGCGCAACAGCAGTCCGGCGCCCACCAGCAGCATGAGCGAAAATGCCAGTTCGGCGACCACCAGCAGGCCGCGCAGGCGATGGCGCGAGACCAGCAGGCCGCCATCGGTCTGGCCGCTGCGTCCGCCGGACTTCAGCGAGGTATTGAGGTCCAGCTTGATGGCGCGCCACGCCGGGGCCAGGCCGAACAGCAGACCCGCGGCCGTCGAGATGGCGAAGGTGAATAGCAGCACCGGACCATTGATGGCGATCTCCTCCAGACGGGGCACGTTACCCGGATTGATGACCCGCATCAGGTAGAGACTGGCCTCGGCGATCAACAATCCGGCGGCGCCGCCCAGCACCGACAGCAGCAGGCTCTCGCTCAACAACTGGCGGACCAGGCGCTGCCAGCCGGCGCCCAGGGCGGTGCGGATCGCAACTTCCTTCTCGCGGCCCGCGGCGCGCGTCAATAGCAGATTGGCGACGTTGGCGCAGGCACTGAGCAGGACCAGGCCGACCGAGCCCAACAGCACCAGCATGGCGCGGCGCACGTCGCCCACCACCTGGTCCAGCAGCCCGATCACCGTCATGCCGAAGGTGCGGTCCCGCTTATCCTTCACGCGAATGCGGCCGGCGATGATGTCGATATCCGCCTGCGCCTGCCGTACGGTCACGCCGGGCTTCAGTCTCGCCATCAGGTTGTAGTTCTCGTCTCCACGCTGATTGACGGCGTCCGGGCCCAGCGGCAATGGGACGAAGATGTCGATCTTGTCCATGGGACCCTCGGCCGGCATCACCTCGGAGTTCAACAGGAAGTCGGGACGCAGTACGCCCACCACCGTATATGCCTTACTATTCAGCGTGATGCTCCGGCCCACGATGCCGCGGTCGGAGTTGAACAGGCGCTGCCACACACGATAGCTCAGCACGGCGACGGGCGGCCTGCCCGGCTGGTCCTCCTCCGGCAGCAGCAGACGCCCGAACAGCGGACGCGCGCCCAGCAGGTGAAAGAGGCTGGAAGACGTGCGCATGCCGTCCACACGCTCGGGCTGGTCGCGGCCGGAAAGCGTGACAGTGGTGAGCCGGGAGATGGACATCTCGCTGAACGAATGGTTCTGGGTCCGGATGTCGATGTATTGGCCGGGCGAGGGCCAGTCGCGGAAGATGCCGATCCCTGGCGAGTGCAGCCAGATGGCGGCCAGGCGGTCCGGTTGGGGGTATGGCAGCGGACGCAGCAGCAAGGCGTCCACCACGCTGAATACGGCGGAATTGGCCCCGATGCCGATGGCCAGTGACAGCACGATTACCAGCGTGAGGCCGGGAGATTTGCGCAACGTGCGCAGCGCATATTTGAGGTCCTGGAGTGCGAGGTGCATTCTTACCGTTATACGCAATTCAGGGCGGCGGCGGTTACCGGTTATGGCGAGCTCCCCATAACCGGTATTATGCTGAGCAGAGAATTATGCGCAGCACGGTTCCGCCGACAACCAGCGCGGCCTTTTCCAGCCAGATCTCCTCCGCATAATTCTGAGTCTTTTCATTCGTCGCGTCATCCTAATTTGCAGCCTCCCCCCGGAGACACAACATTTCCAGACAACATGGGATTGATCGTCGGCTAGCCGCGTTGCGCGAACACTTGCGCCAACGCAACTTCAGCCGATGGGCCATCAAAACCTACCTTGGCAATGGCCGCCATTTTCTCAACCATATAAGAAGTCATGGGACTCGCCTTGACGCTGTCCGTCCCGCGGACGTTGAGGCCTATCTGCGCGTGCGGCGACGACAGTACCGGCAATGCCACGGACATGGACCGGTGGACGAGACCGATTGGCGCTCGCGGTACACCGCCTCGATTCACATGCTGCTGCGATTGGCTCAAGGCGACCGGCCCGTGCCTCATGCCGAAGTCGTCGAGGCCCTGGTCGAAACCCTGAGCTTCCGCCACATCAGCGTGGTCACCGAGGAGTACGCAGTCAGCAAAGACGGCATGAAGATGTTCGGCGTGCTCGACCTCGACACCGGCATGCCCGGCTGCCGGTTCTCGATCGGCGTCCGCAACAGCCACGACCGAAGCATGCGCCTCGCCGCCGTAGTAGGCGTCAGAGTGCTGGTCTGCGAAAACATGGCTTTCTCCGGCGATTTTGAACCGGTCCTGGCCAAGCACTCGAAACACTTCTCCCTGCAAAATGCCATCTCGATTGGAGTGGACGAAATGCAGCGGAACTTCGATCCCATGCGCAAACAGGTCGAGACCTGGAGAGAATCCCAGATCTCGGACACGGCAGCGAAGCTGCTGATCTACCGCGCCTTCATCGAGTCCGATCTGGAAGTGCCCAAGCACTTGGCCAGGCCGGTCCAAGATCTGTATTTTTCGCCGCGCCATGAGGAATTCCAACCTCGAACGATGTGGAGCCTCTCGAACGCCTTCACTTCCGCGTTCAAACAGCTCGAACCGATTCCGCAGTTCCGGGCCACTGCCAAATTGGCCGGCTTCCTGGAACGGCCATGAAATTGGCGCGGTTTCCGCTCGGGCGAGGCGTGGCAACGCCAGGGGCCCTCCAGGCACTGGAGGAATCCGGCGAAAGCCCTGGCATCTTCATCAAGCGCCACGTCAGCGGCGATTGGGGAGAGGTTGATGAGCACGACCAGCAGGAAAATGAGTTCTCTATCGAACACGGCTTCCGGCTGCTTTCGGCGTACACGCTCTCAAACGGGACCAAACTCTGGATCATCACAGAGGCGGACCGCGGCGCTACGACGCTCCTCCTGCCATCGGAATATTGATGGCTACCAAACAGGCACAAATTCTTGTGCCTGTTTTCTTCTTGGGCCGTTGGTGTCCAAGTTTCCGCTAACCCCGTGTTTTGTCCAGAACTTGTCGGGCGCACGGGCCGGGCTCCTGCCCATCGCGGGTTTGTGGACGCCGGTCGCCGGAGTTGTGACGGCGAGCGCCGAGGCGTGGGTCGCGTTCTCGTCGCCGGGTCATTTTGGTATTCCCGCCGCATTGGCGATGCTTGCCGTGACGCTGGCGTTGACCGGGCCCGGGGAGTGGTCCGTCGATGCCCGGCTTTACGGCAGGAAGCATATCGTCCATCCCAAGCTTTAACGCCGTGCGCGCGCCGCATACCGCAGGTCTTGAGGGAAACGAACGGAATGGTCGGAGGGACAAACGGCGGCGCCGCCCGGCTGGGGCTGAAGTGGACGACCCTGTAGGCACGCTTGCGGTAGTACAATAGCTCGCATCTTTCAGTGAGCGTGAATGGCCGCCAAGGAGAGCCGGTAGTGAGAGGAGTTGCCATCGTGCTGTGCGTTCTCGTGGCAGGCTGCGAGTGCGGGTTCGCGTTGAATCCCTCTCTCGACATCAGCCAGTACGGGCACCACGCGTGGACCGTCCCGGACGGGTTCTCCCTGGGCAACATCTACGCGATGGCCCAGACTCCCGATGGGTATCTCTGGCTAGGCGGGGAATTCGGCTTGTTTCGCTTCGATGGCGTTCGCACTATCCCCTGGCAACCCCCTGCGGGTCAGCATCTCCCCAACAAGCCCTTTAGCCTGCTCGTCACGCGCGACGGCGCCCTTTGGATTGGCACGTTTGCTGGCCTTGTTAGCTGGAGTGGCGGCAAGTTGACCCGCTACCCCGAGCTTGATGGAACGGTTGTGACATCGCTGGTCGAGGACCGCGAGGAAACAGTGTGGGCCGGCCTGATGGACAGCTCATCTGGAACTCACGCAGGCCGACTGTGCGCAATACGAAAAGGCAGCACGCAGTGCTATGGGGAGGATGGCGCCTTCGGCTCCTTTGTTAGGGCTTTGTATGAGGACAGCTCGGGCACTCTTTGGGGAGGTGCGGAGTCCGGACTTTGGCGATGGAAGCCCGGTCCTCCAAGCCGATATGCAACGCCGGGAATGCAGATCAGTGGCCTTAGTAAGACCTACGACGGACGGGTGCTAATAGCCATGCTCCGCGCAGGACTCAAGCAGGTCGTCGGTGACAAACTCGAAGCGTACCCGATTCGAGACCCAATCCATCCGAATCGACTGCTCGGAGACCGCGATGTCAATTCGAACAAACTGCTCTGGGACCGCGATGGAGGTTTATGGATTGGAACCAAGGATCGGGGGCTCATCCATGTACATGAGGGCCGGACGGACGTATTTGCGAAATCCGATGGCCTCTCGGGTGACGCCATATGCAGTGTTTTCGAGGATCGTGAGGGGAATGTGTGGGTGGCCAGTACTGAAGGACTAGACCGGTTTCGAGACCTCCCCGTTACTACGATTTCTATGAAACAACGTTTGTTCAGCAACGATACTAATTCCGTGGTAGCAGCCACAGACGGGAGCATTTGGGTAGCCACTCAGGATGGTTTGGCCCGGTGGAAGAATGGACAGATTACCTTCTTCCTTAAGTCAAGTGGACTGCCGGATGATGCGGCGCAGTCTCTATTTCAGGATAATCGTGGGCGCATCTGGGTGTTCACGGGTCATGGACTGGCCTATTTCAAAGACGGCAGGTTTGTTGCTGTAAATGGCGTACCTAGCGGAAAGGTCTATTCCATCACGGGGGACAAGGCGGGCAACCTCTGGCTTTCAGGAGATAGGGGTCTCTCGCATATGCTGGACGGACATCTGGTCGAGCACTTCCCCTGGTCCGTGCTGGGACGTCGCCAACAAGCCAAGGTCATAGTCTCGGACCAAGGCGGAGTTTGGCTTTCATTCTGGACCGACGGGGGTGTGTTGTATTTCAAGAATGGTAAGGTCCGCGCGTCGTACACCGCCGCTGACGGGTTGGGTAAGGGGCATGTCCCGGGTCTGCGACTCGATCAGGATGGGGCCGTGTGGGCCGGAACCGAGGAGGGTGGCCTGAGCCGTATTAAGGACGGCCGCATCTCTACGCTCACCACAAAGAATGGCTTGCCCTGCGATACGATTCACTTCACGACTGAGGACGACGATCGCTCGTTGTGGTTGTACACGGCATGCGGCCTGGTGCGCATCCCACGGTCTGAACTGGACGCGTGGATCGCCGACCCGAAGCGTAAGGTTGAAACGACGGTTTGGGATGCGGCGGACGGCGTCAGGCTCCGCCCGTTTTCGCCTGACTCCTACGGTCCTCCCGTCGCGAAGCTCACTGATGGCAAACTGTGGTTCCTAACGGGAGAAGGTATCCAAGTGGTCGATCCCCGGCATCTAGCTTTCAACAAACTCCCGCCCCCGGTCCATATTGAGCGAGTCGAAGCCGACGGCAAGCCGTTCCAAGTCGAGCAAGGGATGCGCCTGCCCGCCAATGTCCGCGACGTATCCATCGACTTCACGGCGCTGAGCCTGGTGGCGCCAGAGAAGGTGCATTTCAAATACATGCTGGAGGGACAGGACCCGGACTGGAAGGAAGTCATCAACGACCGCCAGGCGCAGTATTCGAATCTGCGTCCGCGCGCGTACCGCTTCCGCGTCACGGCCTCGAACAATAGCGGCGTGTGGAACACGACCGGCGACACACTGGCGTTCTCCATCGACCCGCGGTTTTACCAAACGGCGTGGTTCGGCATGGCGTGCGCGGGAGCGTTTCTGGCCATGCTGTGGGGGCTGCACCGGCTCCGCCTGCACCAGTTGGCGCGGGAATTCAACGCGCGCATCGAAGAGCGCGACGAGGAGCGGACGCGCATAGCGCGCGAATTGCACGACACGCTATTGCAGAGCGTGCAGGGCCTGATGTTCTCGTTCCAGGCGGCGCGCAACCTGCTTCCGGGGCGCACGGACGAGGCTATCCGCACGCTTGACAAGGCCATCCGAGAGGGAGACGAAGCCATCGCCGAAGGCCGGGATGCCATACAAGGTCTGCGCGCCAAGCCCTCGCTTGAGAGTACTCTGGAGTATCTGCTCGCCAGCGCGGGAAAGGAACTGGCGGCATTGTCCGCTGCGAGCGGAGAACCACCGGCATTCCAAGTTATTGTAGAGGGAAGGCCGCGGCGCTTGTCTCCAGTTCTTCAGGACGAGGTCTATCGGATGGCGCGTGAGATCCTGCGGAACGCGTTCCGCCATGCACAGGCCAGCCGCATCGAGGCCGAGGTTGGGTACGATAGGGAACTCCTTCGGTTGCGGATCCGCGACAATGGAAAGGGCATCAACCGAAAGGTCCTCGAGGAAGGCGCGCACCCGGGCCACTGGGGATTACCGGGCATCCGGGAGCGTGCGAAACGAATCGGGGCGAGGTTGAAACTCTGGAGCGAACCTGGTGCGGGAACGGAAGCGGAATTGACCGTCCCGGCGCGAATTGCCTATGGAACATTGCATCTCCGCAAGGGATTGCGGCTGTTTCGTAAGAACAAGGCGGAACTATGATCGGCGGACACAAACCTATTCGGGTTTCTTGCCGTAGACGACCACGCTCTTTTGCGTAACGGCATCCGCCGGTTCCGAGCGGAAGCTCTCGTGCCGTAAATTGGACAAAAGTGAGCTTTCCGGAAAATGGCGACTGAATCTCACTTCATATTGGTCCCGGCCTCAGAGCGAATCGAGCCAAGCCAGTAGATCAGCATCGCGCTTCCAACGGGGGGACTTCGCAGGGCGCAGTTTGCCATCCACCTTTTCCAGCGCCTTCCTCTTCATCTCCAGGCTCGTCTGGGCGTAAAGATTGGTTGTGTCGAGGTGAGCATGGCCCAACCAGCTTCGAATCACCGTCACGTCGACGCCTGCTGCTAAGAGACCGACCGCGGTTGAGTGGCGAAACACGTGGGGCGTAATCCGTTTCCGCGACAGCGTTGGCGCCTGACCCACCGCCGCTTTGACGTACTGGCGCAACTGGAAGCGGAAACCGGAAGCGGTGAGCGGCTCCCCGTAGCGATTAACGAACAGAGGTTCGTCCGCCTGCCTGGGATGCCTGCGCAGCAATGCGGCAAGAAGCTCTGCCGTCTCCGGCCAGACAGGAGAGATCCGTTCTTTCCGGCCTTTTCCCATCAGCGTTACGTGATGCGGCGATTGCAAGTGCATGTCCTGTGGCCGAAGGTCGAGTGCTTCCTGTATTCGCGCTCCGGTGTTGTACAAGAATGAGAGCAACGCGTGATCGCGCTGCCCCTCGGCTTTCCTTCGATCCGGCTGCGAGAGAAGCGCCAAAACCTCTGAGGACTCCATGTAGCACATCGCCCGTTTTGGCGCCTTCTTGAACGGCACCCGCAGTACCTCAGTGCAATGTTGCGCCGCGAGCGGCTCGCGATCGGCGACGAAGGAAAAGAAGCTCCGGATTGCTGCCAGACGGCAGTTCCTTGTCCGGATCGTGGCCTTGCGCTCCTTCTCAATATGCTGCAAGAACGCCAGCACTTCAGCGCCTGCGAGATCCCCCAGGCAGAGAACGGCTACGGTCTTGCGCTGCCGGGCGGAAACGAAGCGCAGAAAAAAGACGCCACGCGTCCCGATATGCCAAGACCGTCCGGTGCGAGGCGTTTCTTTGTTCGACAAGCCACTCGTGAAAAAACGAGTGCAGGAGTTTCGGGAGGGTGGGTACGGCGTTTTTGGCTTTCATTATTTTCCCCGTATTCTCTTCACGACATCAGTCTCGGCGGCCCTGAACCGCTCATTGGCAGACTGCAACAGCTCCTGCGTGATTGTCAGATACACCAACGTAGCGTGAATGTCGCGGTGGCCGAGATAAGCGGCCAGGTATGGCAGATTGCCCTGCGGATTGATCCCCTGGCGGTACCACTGGGTCATGCGATGGACGACAAAGGTGTGCCTCAGATCGTGGACCCGCGGTCCGCCACGTCCTGGCTTCTTCCGAAGCCCGGCCTTTTGGATCACGCTGCGGAGCAACCCTTCCGCCGCGAAATAGCCGTAGCCGCCTTTCTCATGCCAGAAGAACCCGGCGTTGGGGTTTGCACACGCGCCCGCTTTCCTGCGGGCCTTCACATACTGTTCGAGCGCTGTGAGCGCGTCCAAAGACAATGGCAGCCGGCGCGACTTGAAGAACTTGGTATCCCGCACCTCGATGGCGCCGGCATTCAGATCGACATCTTTCACTTTCAAACCAACGATCTCTCCGATCCGCAGCCCGGCGCAGTATCCGAGCACGATCATGGTGTAAAGTGTCGACGGTCGTAGGGGCGCGTTAGGAGAGGGAAACTGGCGCGCAGTTTCCAGCAGCAACCGGACTTCTTCCTCGGTGTAGATATAAGGCTTGCAGCGGTTCCGAGACACTTCTCGTACGAGCGTGCGATCGCGCGATGGCGCAACGGTGGGGGTTCCACACCGGTTCAGGCTCCTGGCTAGAAGAGTGCCGACCTTGATGCGCGCCAGTTTCGTGGCGGCGGACGCACGACTCCAATGCAGTGGGTGGTGGCCGTGCCCAACGGTGTGGGGACGGCGGCTAGTTGCTGACGAGTCAACTTCGCAGTTGACGCAATGAGCGTAGATTCGCCCATACGTTATTTCCTCCAGATTTGGATTGTGGGTTTTGGTTTTAGGAAGGACAACCGCTGGTAGTCTAGCGGCTACACAAGCACTGTCAAGTCGCGGTTCGGCTGCTTGTCGTCACGACAGGTACGGCGCGGCGATGATGGGGCTGGAATCGTGTCCATGTGGGCTTGGGCCGTGCTGGCAAGTTTGGAAAGGTCCAGTGCACGTGATCACACCCGTCATCGATGGGCACCTTGCCGGGGCGGCCTCGAATTATGTGCAGGAGATTCTGATCAAGATCGTGAAAACCGCTGGGTGTGGACTCATGCTCCGCATAAATGTCTGCTGCGCATAATGTTTTATTTCCGTACGGTTTATTTCGCTTGCCAGAACGGTTCCTGGGTGGCAATGAATTCGACCTTCACCTCCGGGACCAGGGTCTTCAGCCATTTGGCGCAATCCTCCATCCCGGACTGTTCGCTGGGAATATGGCCGAGTATGATGAGCGCTTTGTGCTTGCCTTCGGCGGAGGCATCCGCGCCGTATTCGATCGTCTCCCACTCGAGACCCTCGCCCATGACCAGCGCCTCGACATCATCGCGCTGCAGCCAGCGCCGTTCGCCGGGGAATCCGGGATAGCCGGGCGCCAGCGCCACCTTCGTCACGCGCAGGTTCGGATCGCCGACCACACGCAGCGCGTGGATTCCGAGGCGCGCCTTGATATCGCTCGCGAGCTTTTCGACCGTGGTTTCCGGAATCACGAACAGGTGATTGTCCGTGGGATTTTGAAACTTCTCCCACGCCAACGCGCGGATCATGCCGGCCTGGATGCCGTCGGGCGTGCGCATATGCCAGTGATCGTGGAGACGGAAAACCACCAGGTGATGTTTCGCGATGAATTCCTGCTTGGCGGCCAGCACCGCGTCGTTTTCCTTCTGCAGCATGGCGGTCTGGTCCTGGTGATTATAGAAGGTCGGTTCGTGGGTGATGACCAGGTTGTCCCCGGCGGCGGCCGCGCGTACCAGCACGTCGTAAGTGGCCATCATGGTGGTGGCGATTCCGGTTACGGGGGTATCCGGATCACCGGCCTTGAAGGTGTCCACGGTTTGCGCGTGCCAGGTCACCCCGATGTTCTTCTGGATGCGATCGATGACCTGGCCGGCGGTCAGGCGATTGTCCTGGGCGTGGAGCAGCGCTCCGCACGCCAGGACGAGGAAGGCAGTTCGAATCACGAACTGATCGTATCAGAAGTCCAATTCCACCTCGTCGATATAGCACCAGCCCCAATCCTCGCCCGGTTCGATCGAACGCATGATGGGGTGCCGGGTGCTGTGAAAATGCCTGGTGGCGTGCTTGTTGCGTGAGGAATCGCAGCAGCCGACATGGCCGCAGGTGAGGCACAGGCGCAGGTGCACCCAGGTATCGCCCGTGCGCAGGCACTCTTCGCAGCCTCGCGTGTGCGGCTTGACGTCCTGAATCTGGTCCGTGTGCGTGCATCGCTTCATGTGTCGGCTCCCGGGCTGTGGGCATGCGACAATGGCAGCCGGATCTGAAAGCGGGTATCCCCGGGCACGGACTGAAAAGTGATCTCGCCGCCGTGCTCGCGGATGATCCGCCCGGCGGTTTCCAGGCCCAGACCGGTGCCCTTGCCGACACCCTTGGTGGTGAAAAACGGCTCGAAAATGTGGTCTTGCGCTTCGCGCGGGATGCCGGCGCCGTTGTCCGCGATTTCCACCAGCAGGCGATCGAAATCGCGCGCCGTGCGGATGCGCAGCTCGCCCTGGCCCTGCATGGCGTCGATGGCGTTGTCGATCAGATTCGTCCAGACCTGGTTGAGCTCGCTGCCATGCGCGCAGATCTTGGGCAGGCTGCGATCGAAATCCAGCCGGACCGTGATGCCCTTCTTGGTGCGGTGGCGCAGCAGCAGGAGAGTGCTTTCCAGGCCCTGGTGGACGTCGATTTCCTGATCGGGCCCCTGGTCCATGTAGGTGTACTCTTTGATGGCGCGGACCAGGTCCGAAATACGGCCGGTGGAGTTTTCGATCTCGCTCAGCAGCGTGACGATGGTGAGGGAGGCAGCGATCCGCGCCAGCAGATCGGAGAACGCTTCCGCGGGGAACTGCGCGTAGAGGTTTTCAAACCACTCCGGCTGGCAGCCGGCATCCACCAGCGCGGGCGCCAGATCCCAGGCGCGGGTGACGCCATGTTCCAGCAGGCATTCCGCAATCTGCTCTTCGCAATCGCTGCGTTCGAGCGTATCGATGGGAGCAGCCGGCGAAGGACGCGCGGCCAGATCGCGCTCCAACGTCGCCACCGCGGCGCGCTGCGCGGTGGACAGGGGACGTTGATCGAGTCGCGCGGCGGCGTCGCGGAAGACCTGCAAGGCGTCGCGCAGGCTGTCTACGGCGCGGAGCGCGGCGGCCGCCGGGTTATTGAGTTCGTGCGCCAGGCCGGCCGAGATCTTGCCCAGCGCGGCCATCTTCTCCTGTTGGTCCTGCAGCTTGGTGAACTCGCGGACGCGATCGGTGAGCAGGCCCACCATGCGGTGGGCCAGCACCGGCAGCCGCTCCAGCATTTCCGGGAAGCGAGCGGCGGGATACGCCGCCAATCGGCTGGGAACGACGGCGCGAATGGTGGCCGGAAAGCGCGTCATCCGCGAATAGGGCAGCATCCCGGTGACCGAAGGACCTTGAAACACGCGGGTAGTGCCCTCGCCGTTGCCGGACTCCAGGCGCAAGCGCGTCTCGCCTTCGAGCAGGACGATCATGCGGTCGGCGGGATCGCCTTCGCGGATGTAGATATCGCCCGGCTGCAGATTCACCAGGGTCATTTGTCCGGCCAGCCATTCGAGGTCCGCCGGCGCCAGGTCGGCGAACACCGGTACGCCGCGCAGTTCTTCGGCGAGGGTCATACGGCCGCCTTGTTGAGGTACTGATGCACGAACTGGATGGCGATGGAGCCTTCGCCCACACCCGAAGCCACCCGTTTGACCGAGCCGTGGCGCACGTCGCCCACGGCGAAGATGCCCGGCACACTGGCTTCGAGCAGGCCCGGCGGGCGGTCCAGCGACCAGCCGCGCGGCGGCTTGCCGTCGCGGATGAGGGACTGCCCGGTCAGAATAAAGCCTCGCTCGTCGCGCTCCACCACGCCATCCAGCCAGGCGGTGCCGGGCTGCGCCCCGATGAACACGAACAAAGCGCCGGCGGGCACGCGATCGCGCGAATTGCTCCACCCGCATTCGATGGTGATGGCCTCCAGGTGATCTTCGCCATGCACCTCGACCACCTGCGTCTGATACTCCACCTGAATGTTCGGCGTGCGCGAGATCTCGTCGATCAGGTATTGCGACATGGACGCGGCCAGCGACTTGCCGCGTACCAGCATCACCACGCGGCGCGCGTAGCGCGAAAGATGGATAGCCGCCTGGCCCGCGGAATTGGCGCCGCCCACGATGTAGACATCGTCATTCCGGCAGGCGGCGGCTTCGGTCGAGCCGGCGCCGTAATAAACGCCGGCGCCGGTCAGGCGGTCCATGCCCGGCACGTCCAGCTTGCGCCACTGCACGCCGGTGGCGATGAGCAGTGCTTCGGCGGAGATCTCGCTGCCGTCCGCCAGGCGCACGATGCGGTAGGGATCCTCCAGGCGCAACGAGACCGCTTCTTGCGCCACAATTTCGGCCCCGAAACGGCGCGCCTGGGTGACCGCGCGGCGCGCCAGATCGCCGCCGCTCAGCCCCGAGGGAAAGCCCAGATAGTTCTCGATACGGGCGCTCAAACCGGCCTGGCCGCCGGGCGCCTCACGCTCCACGATCACGGTGCGCAGACCTTCCGATGCGCCGTAGACGCCGGCGGCCAGGCCGGCCGGTCCGCCGCCCAGAATGATGAGGTCGTACGAAGCGGCGCCGGCGCGCGTGTTCAGCCCGATGCGCGCGGCCAGTTCCGCATGCGCCGGATCCGCCAGGTGACTGCCGTCGGGGAACAGGACCACGGGGATGCGCTTTTCGTCGGGCCCCAGCGACTCGAGGGACCGGCGGACCTCGGCGTCGCGGCCGGCGTCTTCCGCATCCAGCCAGTGGTAGGGCACCTGGTTGCGCGCCAGAAACTCGCGCAATTCATACGACCGGCGCGACCAGCGCGTACCCAGCACCCGCAGGCCCTCAAATGGCGGCCGGTAGGAAGCCAGCCAGTCCCCCAACAGATCGTCGAGCACGGGATACAGGTTCTGCTCGGGCGGATCCCAGGGCTTCAACAGATAATGATTCAGCTTGATCTCGTTGATGGCGCGGATGGCGGCTTCGGTGTCCGAATAGGCCGTCAGGAGGACGCGCCGCGCATCGGGGAACACGGGCACAGCCCGCGACAGGAATTCGATACCGCTCATCTGTGGCATGCGGTAATCCACCAGGAAAAGCGCCAGCGACTCCCCGCGGCGTTGCAGCCGTTCGAGCAGCGCGAGCGCCGCCGGTCCGGACCCGGCCGAGAGGACGCGATAGTTCGCAGCATATTGCCGGCGCAGGTCGCGTTCGACGGCTTTCAGCACCTCCGGATCGTCGTCGATAGTCAGCAGCACCGGCTTTGCCATGATGTAATCGATGCGCGGAGTCGCCGGAAGGTCGCAGGCCCGGGCGCGCTCCGCTAGGGAGCCGCGGTCTCGATGAATCGGGCCAGATCGCCTTTCAGCCTTTCGAGCGCGGGTCTGTACGTGTACATCATGTGCCCCGCCTCGAAGAAGTCCATGCTCACGTGATCGCGCAGGCTGGGATCGAGGCCCAGGTGATCGAAAGTGTACTCGGTGGCGAAGAAAGGCGTAGCCAGATCGTAGTGGCCGTTGGCGACAAAGACGCGCAAGCTGCGGTTCTGGGTCATCGCCGTGCGGAGGCTTTCCGATACGTTGACGTAGCGGTTGTCGAAATTGCCCCAACTCCAGGGATGGACGCGCCCGGTCAATATTTCGTACGGAAGATCACTTTCCCATTTCAGCTCGGAGCGGACATACTGGTTCCAGGCGGCGGTGAACGGCGCCTGTACGCTGGCATAGCTGGGATCGTAATCGGGCGCGGCGCTGGTGGGGTCGAGGTCGATGCCCTCCAGGCGGCTGTCGTAGCGGCCGACGGTGCGGCGCTCGTCGCGCAGCAGCTCCTTCGTAAACCGGTAAATCGGAATCCGCAGGTTGCTTTCATCCACAAACTTCTCGGAAAGCCCTGTCAGACGCGCCAGTTTCTTCACGATCTCGGCGCGTTCTTCCTTCGAGATGGTGTCGCCTTTCATCAAGGCGAGGCTGTACTCGTGCGTGGCGAACTGCTGGGACTCGCGCAGCGCCTTCTCCTGGCTGGACATCAGATCGGGCGGCAGCTTCTTGTGATACCAGGCGGTGGCCGTGTAGGTCGGCAGGAACAGCACGTAAGGCAGATCGTTGCCGCGGTCGAAGCTGATGGTCTGGAAATTCAGTACGGCCGAGATCAGCATGATGCCGTTCAACGCGAAGCCATCGTGCTGCTGCAGATATCCGGAGAGATTGGAAGCGCGGGTGGTGCCGTAGCTTTCGCCCGCCAGGAATTTCGGAGAAGTCCAGCGGTCGTGCCGCGTGGTGAACAGCCGGATGAAACTCGCCACCGATTCGGTATCGCCCTGGATGCCGTGAAAATTCTTGGCGTCCGACTCCGGAATGGCGCGGCTGAAACCGGTGCTGACCGGATCGATGAACACGAGATCGGTAACATCCAGGATGGAGTATTCGTTGTCGACGAGCTTGTAAGGCGGGGGGAGCGCGTTACCTTCCGGGTCCATCTTTACCCGTTTGGGGCCCAGCGCGCCCATCTGCAGCCACACCGACGAGGAGCCGGGACCGCCATTGAAGGCGAAGGTCAGGGGACGTCTGGTCAGATCCGGCACGTCGTCCTTCATATAGGCGATGTAGAAGATGCTGGCGGTGGGTGTGCCGTCCTCTTTCTTGAGCAGCATGGTGCCGGCGGTGGCAGTGTATTTGACTTCCCTGCCCCCGATTTGAATGGTGTGCCTGGTTTCGGATGTCTTCTCCTCGGGCGTCTTCTTTTCGGCCTTCTCTTCCTTGGCCGCGGACGGCTTGGCACCCTCCGCATGCGTTTGCGCGAAGACCGCCGCGCTCCAGGCTAACGCCGCCGCCAGGCATAAAGTGTTTCTGAGCATAAGTGAAGATTGTAATACAGGCCTGATCGGCGCCGGCCTGACCTCAGCAACCGGCGCGCCCGTGCAGTTAGAATGAATGTAACAGTCGATGCGCAATCGCTTCCGTGGGATTACCATCCTCCTGCTCTTGCTGTGCCTTTCGTCTTTGGCGCAGGAAGACGACATGGAGTCCAGCGTCAAAACCATCACCGAAGCCTACGCCATCCTGGAGGAGAATGCCGCCGACCCGGTTTCTCCCGAGCAGGCCTTCTTTCAGGGCGCGATTCCCGGTATGCTGCGGCGCCTGGACCCGCACTCGGTGTTCTTCGATCCGGGACAGTTCGAGCAGCTCAAGAAGCTCCAGACATCCACGGAAAAGGGCTTCGGGAGCGTCGTCTCGGTGCTCCCTGGACGCGTGATCGTGCTGCAGACTTTGCCTGGCACGCCGTCGGCGAAGTCCGGCATGGCGCCCGGCGACGAGATCCTGGCAGTCAATGGCTACCAGCTCAACCGCCTGGACATGGACCAACTGGTCTCATTGCTCACCCAGTCGCGGCAACAACAGGCGCAACTGGTGATCCGGCGGCCGGGCAACGCGCGGTTTCTGAACTTCGTGCTCACACCCGAGGAGATGCAGGCGCCCAGCGTGGAACGGACGTTCTTTCTCAAGCCCGGCATCGGCTATCTGCGGGTATCCAGCTTCGACGAAAAGACCGGCCGGCTCATCCACGATGCCATTGAAACGCTCGGCGGCAGCAAGCTGAAGGGGCTGGTGCTCGATCTGCGCAACAATCCGGGCGGCATGGTGACGGCGGCCATCGAAACCGCGGCGCTGTTCCTCAAGCCAGGGGCGCGCATCGTGACCGTGCGCGGCCGCAACGTGGCGGAAAAGTCCGAGGACGTGCCCGCCGGCGCGACGCCGTACGAATTTCCGCTGGCGGTCCTGGTGAACGACAAAACCGCCAGCGCCTCGGAGATCGTAACCGGCGCATTGCAGGATCATGACCGGGCCACCATCATCGGCGAAGCCAGTTTCGGCAAGGGCCTGGTGCAGAGTATCTATCCGCTATCGCAAGGTACGGGCCTGGCCCTGACGACTGCGCTCTACTATACGCCCAGCGGACGTTCCATCCAGAAGCCGCTCGATCCCACCGAATTCGCGCTGGCGGGCGCCACGGCGCACAACGGAAAGTCCGTGTTCCACACGGATGCGGGCCGAACCGTAACCGGCGGCGGCGGAATCGTGCCCGACTACATTGTCGATCCCATTCCGCCGACGCGTTTGCGCGCCGTGCTGGATGCCAGCGGCTCGTTTACCACGTTCGCCACCGGGTACGTCCAAAGCCACCAGGTGACGGAGGACTTCGCAGTGACTCCCGCGATCCTCGATGACTTTCAGCAGTTCCTCTCGCAACGCGACATACAACCCAGTGTGAATGAGTGGTCCGCCGAGCGGGAGTTCATCACCAACCGGCTGAAGACCGAAATCTTCAACCAGGCGCTGGGCGTCGCCAAAGGCGACGAAGTGGAGGCCCAGCGGGATCCGTGTATTCTAAAGGCCCTGGAAGTTCTGCGAAAGTCCTGACCGCCCGGTATCCGGCGGCCTACACTTCAAACACGAACGGCTTGCCATGTTCCAGGCGGACGTAGCGCACTTCCGGCGCGCGCAGCGCCAATGACGCGCGAAACTGCCGGGGATCGACGGAGTTATCCGCGAACATGTCGTAGTGGCAGGGAATGGCGGCTTTGGGCTGAATCTGCGCCGCCAGTTGCGCGGCTTCGTAGTGCGACAGGTTATTGAAGCCGCCGTTGATGCAGGTGATCATCAGGTCCGGGCGGTGCTTCGCGGCCGAGGCCAGCAGCTCGCTGTAATCCGTGTCGCCGGTCACATACACGCGCGGCCCTTTGCCGAACTGAAAAACGAATCCCATGTGATTCAGATCCGTGGCGTCGGTGGGCAGAGCGAAGGTGCCGTGAATGGTCACGTCCCGGAACTCCACCAGGCAGGAAGGCCAGGCCGGCACGATCCGCCCGCTCTCCACGCCGTGCGCCTGAAAGACCTCGCAGGACGGGTGCGGACCAATAAACTGCATGGTGTCCTTGTGGCGCAGGCCGGCTATGGTCGCCGGATCGGTATGATCCTGGTGATTGTGGGTGCAGGCGAAGACATCCACATTCACTTCCTCGGGCGGCAGCAGCACCGGCACCTGGCGTTCCAGGTTGATGGCCGAGTCGGCGTAGCTTTCGGCGCACGAATTCGTCAGATACAGATCGGTCGATACCAGGGTTCCCTCGGCGGTCTTGAAGATGTATCCGTTCTGGCCGAACCACCAGATAGCCACCGTGTGGCGCGCCACGGCGAACTCGCGGATCTCCTGCATCAGGCTCATCAGGCACATTGTGCCAAGCCGCGCGGACGCTTGCAAACGGCGGCGGGTTGCGCCACATTGAGAACATGCCCATTCCACTCGATGTGTTGCGTGTGGTGCTGGGTCTGCTTGGCCTGTTCTTCGCGCACTTTCTGGGGCGATCGATCGTCCGCGTGCAGCGCGGACGGCCCGCGCGCAGCCTCTACGGCTGGCTGATCCGCACGCTCATCTGCTGCGCCGCGGTGCTGTGGCGGCGGGGGCTGGACGGCATTTCCATCGCCGTCTTTACCCTGTCGGCGGCTTCGCTGGTGATCGGCGCCTGGGACGAGCAGCGGCCGAAGAAGCAGGACGATCTGACGAAGGAGATCTTCGGCGGATAGACGTCGCTCAGAATCGGGTGACTTCCGTGAAATGAAAATCCCGCACCTTCATCCCGGGCGCCACCATATCGAACGCTTCTTCTCCTGACGCGCGAACGGCCGGCGATAACGCCTCCACGTTCGACAACATCTCCGGCAATCCCTGGTTGAACCGGAAATTGCGCACGCCGCCGGCGATGCGGCCGCCTTCGATCAGGAACGTGCCGTCGCGAGTCATGCCGGTCATGATCTTCTCGTAGGGATCCACCTCACGGATGTACCACAGGCGCGTCACCAGAATGCCGCGCCCGGTGGACGCGATCATCTCGTCAAGCGAAGACGTGCCGCCGGCGATCACAATGTTCATGGGCGCTTCGCCGAATTCGTTGGGCATCGGAAATCCATGTCCGGTCGGCTCGACGCCGGCAAGATGCGCGGCCTGGCGGCAATAGGCCACATCGCGCACCACGCCGCGATCCACCAACGTCAGCTTGCGGCGCGGCAACCCCTCGCCGTCTAACGGCGCGCCGGCTTGCAGCGGATGACAGGCATCATCATAAATCGTGATATTTTCGCCGAACAGCTTCTGCCCGATGCGGTCGCACAGAAAACTGCGTCCGTCGGCGACCGAGGTGGCGCTGAAGTCGCCGAACATCTGGCCCACGAGGTCGAGCACCGCGGCCGGCTCCAGGACCACGGTATAGGCGCCCGGCGGCAATTCCGCCGGCGCGCGCGAAGCCGCCGCCTTGTCCCGCGCCGCCCGCGCCATGGCCGCGCAATCCAGATCGCGTCGATGACAGGCGCTGCCTTTGGCCCATCCCGAGCTATCCGCCGCCATGGCCGTGATCGAAAAGTTCGCCATGGTCTCGGCATAGTACCCGCACACGCCGCGGGAATTCAGGATTGCCGTCACCGCGTCGCCCGTGGAGTAAATGCCCGCCGCCGTCTGGCCGGCGGTCTCCACCAGCGCGATGGCTTCGGCTACCGCGCGCGCCCGGTCCTCGGGCGTCGCCTGTGCCGTGTCCGGATCCCAGCGGGACAGGTCCGGGACGGCCACGGCGTCCGCCATCGGCAACAGCGCCGGATCCGGCTCCTGCAGCTTGGTCAGCGCCGCGGCTTCTTCCACGACTTGCCGAATCGACGCGCCGTCGAGCCGGTTGGTGGTCGCACGGGCCGTACGCCCATCCATCTGGACGCGCACCGAAACCTGCGTGCCGTGCTCCGCGACGTTTTGATGGATGGCATTGTTGGCGAAGCGCGTCAGCGCCTGCGCCCCCGCGGCGATGATGACTTCCACATCGGCGGCGCCCAGCCCCCGCGCAGCGCTCACCACGCGGCCGAAGATCGCCTGGCACCCCGCTGCGTCAATCGGCATAAGCGCCTCCCACTTTGATGCGCCGAAAACGGGCCGGACTGGCGCCATGTCCGGTCCCCATGATCTGTTCCGGCTGCCCCTTGCCGCAGTTCGGCGTACCCCACAGCGTCCAGTGCGGCGGCCCGGCGATGGCCGCGCACGCATTCCAGAATTCGGTCGAAATGCCGCTGTAGCTCGGATTCTTCAGCAGGCGCCCGCGCTTGCCGTGGCGGATCTCCCAGCCGATCTCGCACCCGAACTGGAAGTTGTAGCGCTTGTCGTCGATCGACCAGCTCCGGTTGGTCTCCATGTAAATCGCGTGGTCCGTGCCGCCGAAGACCTCCTCGAGCGACTGCTGGCCGGGCCGCAGGCTGACATTTGTCATGCGGATCAGCGGCAGCCGCGACCAGCCGTCGGCGCGCATGGTCCCGTTGGAGCGCGCCGCGCCCACTATAGCCGCCGTCTCGCGTGAGGTCATATAGCCGGTGAACAGACCGTCCCGAATAATGTCGGTGCACTGCGCCGGCACGCCTTCGTCATCGAACCGGAAAGTGCCCAGGCCCGGGCCGTGTTCCGGACGCGCGTCGCACACCACGTTCACGATCTCCGATCCGTAGCGCAGCCGGTTCAGTTGGTCGAGTGTGAGGAAGCTCATGCCCGCATAGTTCGCCTCGCTGCCCAGCACGCGGTCGAGCTCAATGGGATGCCCGATCGACTCGTGGATCTGCAGTCCCAGTTGCGAGCTGTCCAGGATCAGATCGAATTCGCCTTCCGGGCACTGATCCGCGCCGTGCAGCGCGACCGCCTCTTCGGCGATGCGCGCCGCATTCCCCACCAGGTCCCATTCGTCGATCAGCTCATATCCCTTGAGTTGATGCTGGCCGCCGAACGAATTCGGGTACGAGCGCTTCTGGATCTCACCGTCCTTGTACGCCACCGCCGCGTAGCCCGCCCCGCTCAGGTAGCGCGTCTGATCAATCAGGCTGCCGATGGACGAGGCGAACACCTGCCGCCGGCGCTCGAAGCTCATGGCGCCTTCGGCCAGCGTGACGCCCGGATTCCGGCGCAGCTCGCGATCCACGTCCAGCAGCAGCGCCACATTGCGATCCACCGGTATGGTGAAGGGATCGACCCGTATGGGCGAGACCCAGGTGGCTTCGTACTTGTCTTCGGGGGCCAGCACCACGTCGTGCTTCTTGGCCAGCGTGCCCGCGCGTGCGATGTCGAGCGCCAGCGCCGCTGCCGCCTGCACGCCTTCCCGTGTCAGGTCGTCGGTGGCGGCGAACCCCCAGCAGCCGCCGGCGAGGACGCGCACGGCGAGGCCCATCGATTCGCCGCTCGAGACGTGCCCGGCTTTGCCGTTCTTGGTGGAAACCTGCCGGTCGCGTATCTCCATTACGCGCGTGTCGGCGTAACTGACACCGCGCGCCAGGGCCGCATCCAGCGCATCCAGCGCGAGTTGCTTCATAAGCTGTCTACCAGCTTACGTCAGACGCGCGGTGCGCCGCGCTCCGTCGCGACTACGGCGTGAACTCAAACGCCACGCCGCCGGTGGTATCTCCCGACGGCCCGCCCCAAAGTGTGGTTCCGAACAGATGGCCGGAGGGACCCAGCGTCAAACTCGACGACGGATACGCGCCGTCGAGACCCGCCGTGAAGCTGTACAGAACGGTCTCCTGCCAGCCGCCGCCCGCCATGGGGCTCAACTCGAAAATCGTCCCCGGATTGTACAGGCCGCCGCCGGTGGAAGTGCCGAACAGATTGCCGTGCGCATCCAGGATCAGCCCATTCGGATTCTCGCCATCCGCCGCGCCTACGCCCAGGAAGGTGTGCAGGATCGTCTCCGTCCAGCCGGCCGATTTCTTGAACGCCAGCTCGTAGGCGATTCCGCAGCTGGCCGTGCCGCCGCTGGTGGTGGTCCCGAACAGTGTACCGCGCGGACCCAGGATCACTCCCGTCAGGGTGTTGGCGCCGTCCGGACTGCCCCGGAAGTTGTGCAGCGCGTGGAACGTCCAGGCGCCGGCCGACGGCGTGAGCGCATAAACCACGCCCCGATTGTAGGCGCCGCCCGCGTACGTGGTGCCGAACAGATTTCCCGCGGCATCCAGCACCGGCGTGCCGTACGGAGTCGCGCCGTCCACATCTTCGAACGTGTGAATCACCGCTTCCGTCCAGCCCGGCGTCCCCGGCGTCAGCTCGTAAACCACGCCGGCTGTCGCGCCACCGCTGGTCGCGGCGCCATAGAGATTCCCCGCCGCATCCATGGACACGCCGGCGTAAGGTACGGATCCGTCCGCGCCGCCCGTAAAACGATACAGCACCGTCTCCTGCCACGTGTCTCCGGATGGTGTGAGCTTAAACACCACGCCGCAGCCTTTGCTGCACGTCCGGCTGGCGATGCCCCCGCTCACGGTAGTGCCATACAGATTGCCGGCGCTATCCCGCAGGAGCGTGGCATGTGGATTGGCGCCGTCCTGGCCGCGGTTCGCGCCGGTAAAGTTGTACAGCACGGTTTCCGTCCAACCGCCGCCCGTGTTCCGCGAGAGTTCGTATACCACGCCGGCGTTATAGATTCCGCCCTCTTCCGCGGCGCCGTACAGGTTGCCCGCCGTATCCATCACTAAGCCGGCATATAGACTGCTGCCGCCGTCTAAGTTGCCGATGCCGAAGTCTTGCAGCACTACGGGTGAATTGGCCGCGGCAGCGGCCGCGAAAATCAAGATCAGAACCGCGATTCGATGCATGGTGTTTTCAGTGTAAGCCCGGCCTTCAGCACGGTATGTCGGGCATCTGTGAATAGTTTGTAAAATCTGGAGTGCGATATCCTGAAGCTTCGCCATGGAAGCCCCGGCCCGATCTCAGACCGCAACCGTAGCGATTCCCCTGGCGTCGTCGAATTCGCCATCGTCCCCCGATGAAGGCCGCTTCGTACCCGGCACGCTGGTCGCCGGACGGTATCGGATCATCTCGCTCTTGGGACGCGGCGGCATGGGCGAAGTGTATCGCGCCACTGACCTCACGCTGGCCCAGGCCGTGGCTCTCAAGTTCCTGCCGGACGCCGGACCCGACCATCTCCGCGCGCTGGAACGTTTTCACAACGAAGTCCGCATCGCGCGCCAGGTATCGCATCCCAATGTCTGCCGGGTCTACGACGTGGGCGAAGCCGACGGCATGCCGTACATCTCCATGGAGTACGTGGACGGCGAAGACCTGGCCTCGCTGCTGCAGCGTATCGGCCGCCTGCCCGCCGACAAGGCCCTGGAGATCGCGCGCAAGATCTGCGCCGGCGTGGCTGCGGCGCATGATAAGGGCGTGATCCATCGCGATCTGAAGCCCGCCAATATCATGCTCGACAAGCGCGGCAACGTGGTGGTGATGGACTTCGGCCTGGCCGCGGTGGCCGACCAGTTGCGCGGCGCCGAAGCACGCAGCGGCACGCCCGCTTACATGGCCCCGGAGCAGTTGCGCGGCGAGGAGGTCACCGCCAAAAGCGACATCTACGCGCTCGGGATGGTGCTTTACGAGATCTTCACCGGCAAGCGCGTTTACGAGGCCGCCACCATGGCTGAGCTGATCCGCTTACAGGAGAACGCGCAGATCACCAGCATGTCTTCGATCGCGGCGGAGATCGATCCGGCGGTCGAGAAGGCCATCCGCCGGTGTCTCCATCCGGACCCGGCAAAGCGTCCGCCCGGCGCGCTATCCGTGGCCGCGGCGCTGCCCGGCGGCGATCCTCTGGCGGCGGCATTGGCCGCCGGCGAGACCCCCTCGCCGGATCTGGTCGCCGCATCCGGCAAGACCGAGGGGCTGCCGCTGGCCCGATCGATCCCGCTGACGCTGGGCCTGGCTGTCCTGATCGTGGCCATACCGTTCGCGCGCAGCGGTGTCGAACTGCACAGCCTGGTGCCCTACGAGCTTTCGGCGGATGCGCTGGCCGCCAAGGCGCGCGAGTACGCCGCCGGCTTCGGCTACCCAGCCGCACCGGCGGACCGCAAGTACGATCTGCACTGGGACTGGGACACGGTCAACGAAACCAACAAACACTTCAAAGACGTCGAGGACGCGCGCCGCCGGTTCCGGGCCGAGTCGCCCTTACTCCTGGGCTATCGCGAAAGCCCGCGGCCGCTGGTCGCGCCGCCGGATGGCGAGGTGACCGAGGAACGCCCCGCGCCGATCGTCTCCGGCATGATCGAAATCTGGCTCGATAGCAACGGCCACCTGCGGGACTTTCATGCCGTGCCGCCGCAACAGGATGCGGCCTCCGCGGCGCGCCCGGTCGATGTGCCAGCGATCTCCCGGGCCATCGGTTTCGATATTTCACAGTGGCCCGAAACGCAGCCCCGCTTCACGCCGCTCTACGCCTTCGACTGGCAAAAGGCCTGGAAAGGAACGCACCCCACGCTGCATTACGATGTCACGGTGCAGGCCGCCGCCTGGCACGGCCGGCTCACGGATCTGCAGGTCGTCCGGCCCTGGTCGAAGGCTACGCGCGAGCCCGAGTCGCGGGCGCGTCCCTGGAATGAAGCGGTGCGCATTCTGGTCTCGCGCAACGTCTCTTTCCTGGCGTTTCTGTTCTCCGCTCTCCTGGCCCTGCGCAACTTTCGCGCCGGACGGGGCGACCGGCGGGGCGCCTGGCGCCTGGCGGTGGCATCCATTGTGGTCTCGGACGTCATCTGGTGTTGTTCGACGCACTGGGTGGTGGACCTGTCCATCATGCACTTCGTGGGCGTCAATGCCGCGGACTGGCTGGCGTCCGCGGCCCTGCTCTGGCTGCTGTACATCGCCCTGGAGCCCGCCGTGCGCGCGCGCTGGCCGCATGCGCTGATCTCCTGGAGCCGCGTTTTGACCGGCCGCTGGCAGGATGCGCAGGTAGCCGCGGACGTCCTTTACGGTGCATTGGTGGGCGGGGCCATTGGCGTCGTCTTCCTGGCCTCGCAGTGGTTCGAAATGCATCGCGGTTCGGTGGAGGCCGCGGCCGCGGCCGAGGCAGGCTCCAGCGCGAGATATTTGATCGCCGATGTTCTGGACCAGGCGTTGAGCGGCGTCGAATTCGGCCTTCTGGTGGTCTTCGTGATCTTCTGCTTCCGGGCGGTATTGCGCAAGGATTGGATCGCTTCGCTGGCCGCAGCGGTTCTGTTCACGCTGGCCGAACATGACGTGTGGCAGAGCCAGAGCGTGCTGACCTTTGTCTTCTTTCTGGCGATCTTCACGCTGCTGGTCTTCGTCCTGCTGCGCCTGGGACTGGTGGCCATCATCGCCGCGGTATTCTTCGTGAACGTGATGCTCCGCACGCCCGGCCCGCAGGATCTGATCAAACCATATGAGTGGGCGGTGGCGGCTTATCCGCTGGTGATGCTGGGCATCGTGTTGTGGGCCTTCTGGCGCACCTCCGGCCGGCAACTGCTGGCCGTACCCGCGGAGGAGAAATGACAAAAACGTTCGCGCTGGTACCCGTGCTCGCCTGCGTGATTGCCGCGCTGCCGGCGCAGGCGCAAGACCGTCGCCTGATCTGGAGCGACGAATTTGACGGTCCGGCCGGCACGGCACCGGAAGCCGCCAAATGGTCGTACGATCTGGGCGCCAGCGGATGGGGCAACCAGGAACTGGAGAATTATACCGGCAGCCGGGCCAATTCGTACCTGGATGGCGAAGGCCACCTGGTGATCGCCGCGCTCGAATCCGCTCCGCATCACTACACCTCCGCGCGCCTGAAGACCCAGGGCAAATTCACGGTCACGTATGGACGCATCGAGGCGCGCATACGCATTCCCTACGGCCAGGGGATCTGGCCGGCCTTCTGGATGCTGGGAGATCACGTCCACGGCAAGGGATGGCCCGACTGCGGCGAGATCGACATCATGGAGAACATCGGGAAAGAGCCGGACACCGTTCACGGCACCGTACACGGGCCGGGCTACTCCGGCGCCAATGGGATCGGCAAGCCCTTCGCCATCGATTCCGGCCGCTTCGCCGACGACTATCACGTGTATGCCGTGGAGTGGTCGCCCGACCGCGTCGAATTCCTGGTGGATGGCAAGAGTTACCACACGGTGACGCCGGCCTCGCTGCCGGCCGGCGCCCAGTGGGTCTACGATCATCCGTTCTACCTGATCCTCAACGTGGCGGTGGGCGGCAACTGGCCGGGTAACCCCGACGAGACCAGCGTATTTCCGCAGAAGATGCTGGTGGATTACGTGCGTGTTTACGAGCCCGCGGCGAAATAGGTTCGCCGATGCGCCTCCGCTGGTACATCTGCGGCCTGCTCTTCTTCGCCACTACCATCAACTACGTCGATCGCCAGGTGCTCGGGCTGCTGGAGCCTTTCCTCGCCAAAGAAATGGGATGGCGCGAAGCGCAATACGGCTGGATCGTCTTTGCCTTCCAACTGGCCTACGCGCTGACCATGCCTATCGCCGGCCGGCTGGTCGACTGGGCCGGCACTCGCCTGGGATACGCCGTGGCAGTGGCCTGCTGGAGCCTGGCCGCCATGGCTCACGCGCTGGCGCGCAACGCGATGGGCTTCGGCCTCGCCCGTTTTGGTCTGGGTCTCAGCGAATCCGCCAACTTTCCGGCCGCTATCAGCACCGTCGCCGATTGCTTTCCGCAAAAAGAACGCGCGCTGGCAACCGGCATATTCAACAGCGGCGCCAACATCGGCGCGATCCTCGCTCCCTTGATCGTGCCGCCGCTGGCGATCCATTACGGATGGCGATGGGCCTTCGTGGCCACCGGTGCGGCCGGTTTACTATGGGTGCTGCTCTGGTGGTCTTCACTGCGCGGCCGCCCGCTTCAGCAATCGGCAAAACGCCCGGCAGCCCTGCCCGTCCGTGAGCTACTCCACCGCCGGGCGACCTGGGCGTTCATCCTGGGAAAGTTCCTCACCGATCCCGCCTGGTGGTTCTACCTCTTCTGGCTGCCCGGGTTTCTGCATCGCGCGTACGGCCTGGATCTCGCCCACCTGGGCCTGCCGGTCATCATCGTCTATCAGTTCTCGGCCATCGGCTCGGTCGGCGGCGGCTGGATACCGTCGGCCCTCCTGAAGCATGGCTGGACCCCCAATCGCGCCCGCGAGGCCGCCCTGCTGATCTGCGCGCTGGTAGTCACACCGGTGATCCTGGCCGGCCACACTCACGGGAATATGTGGCTCGCGGTAACTTTGGTGGGCCTGGCCACCGCCGGACATCAGGGCTTTTCCGCCAACTTATATACCTTGGCGTCCGACTTTTCCCCGCCCGGCGCGGTGGCCTCGGTAGTAGGTCTGGGCGGACTCGCCGGAGCCGTCGGCGGCATGCTGATCGCCCCCACGGTCGGATATTGGCTGGACTGGTCGCATAACCTCTATGCGCCTCTATTCGTGATTGCCGGATCCGTCTACCTGGCCGCCGTTGCCGTGATTCACTGGATCGAGCCCCAGAAACTGCGCGGCGTTGCTGTAACAGATCCCGCGAATCATCGGCCCGATTAAGTCATCGCTGTCCGGAATCAGTCCGTTCTCCATATCCGCCCCCAGCAGGTTACACAGCACCCGGCGAAAATACTCGTGCCGCGGATAAGACATAAACGATCGCGAGTCGGTCAGCATGCCGACGAATCTCGAAAGCAGCCCGGTGTTCGACAAGGCATTGATCTGCCACTCTATGCCTTCCTTCTGATCCAGAAACCACCAGGCGCCGCCGAACTGTATCTTGCCTGCGATGCGCCCGTCCTGGAAGTTGCCGGTCATCGTGGCGAAGGCATAATTGTCCACGGGATTGACGTTATAAATAATCATCTTGGGCAACGCATCCTGGGCTTCCAGCCGGCTCAGGTAAGCGCCCAGGGCGATCGCCTGCGGCCAGTCGCCGATGGAATCGAAGCCGGTGTCGGGACCGATCTCCCGCAAGCGGCGCACATTCACGCTGCGGCAGGCGCCCAGGTGAAGCTGCTTGGTCCAGCCCTTCTCCGCATCCAGTTGCCCGAAGAACAGCATCAGGTACGAGGCAAACCTGGAGTGCTCCTCCGCGCTGGCGGCCACGCCCCGGCGCGCCTTCTCGAAAATCGAGGCGGCCACCGGTTCCGCGCAGAAATCGGCGTAGCAGTGATTCAGACCGTGATCGGAAAGCCGCGCCCCCAGGGCGTGAAAGGCATCGTGGCGGCGGCGCAGCGCGTCGAGCAGGTCCTGCAGCGAGCCGATCTCCGTGTTACTAGCGATTCCGAGGCGGTCCACCCACGGATTGAAGACTTCCGGCAGATGCACGTTCAGCGCCTTATCGGGACGAAACGCCGGGAAGACGCGGGTCTCGAGCCCCGAGGCGGCGATGGCGCGGTGGCAGGCGAGGTCATCCGCCGGATCGTCCGTGGTGCACACCGCGGTGACACCGAACCGTTTCAGGATCCCGTGCGGCCGCAGTTCGGGCGTGGCCAGCAGCGCGTTGGCCTGTTCCCAGACATGCGCCGCGCGCGCCTCGTCGAGCAGGTCCTCGATACCGAAATAGCGCTTCAATTCAAGGTGGGTCCAGTGATACAGCGGATTGCGTAAAGTGTGCGGCACGGTGGCGGCCCAGGCCTGAAACTTCGCGAAAGGATCTGCGTCGCCGGTACAGTAACGTTCGGCGACGCCATTGGCCCGCATGGCGCGCCACTTATAGTGATCCCCCTCCAGCCAGATTTCAAACAGGTTTTGGAACTGCCGGTTTTCCGCGATGTCGTTGGGGGGCAGATGGCAGTGGAAGTCCAGGATCGGCTGTTCTTCCGCAAACTGGTGATAGAGCCGGCGCGCCGCCCGGTTCGCCAGCAGAAAATCATCGTGGATAAAAGGCATCTCAGCCTCAAATCATAGCGCGCAGCCGCTGTTATCTAATCAACACCCATGCGCCCACCAACGGGGACGCTGTTTTTCGCAGTCACGGCTCTCAGCTCCCCCAGCCCCGCCGCCGGTTATGGTTGGAACTCGCGCGTGTGATCCATGGCCCACTCGTGAAAGGAACGCGCCGGCCGGCCGGTGATTTCCGCCACCGTGGCAGTAACAGGCGCCGGTCTTCCCGCCGCGTTGGACCAGGCACCGAGTAACATATCCGCAATCGCCGGCGGCATGATCGCGGTCATTTCACGCCGCGCCACTTCCGGCGCGATCTCCTCGTAATGGAGGGGACGGCCGATCGCCTCACCCAGGATGCGGATCTGTTCCCGGTGTGTGAGCGACGCCGGGCCGGTGAGGAGATACCTGGCTCCGGCATGGCCATCCTGGCACAGGGCACGGACGGCCACCGCGGCGATGTCCCCTTCGTGGATTGGCGATGTGGCGGCGTCCGCATAGGGCCAGCGCACCACGTTGGCGCCGCGGATCTGCCGTGCCCACCAGATCCGGGCGTTGGTGGCGAATGCCCCGGGCCGCAGGAACGTCCATCTGACACCGGATGCCGCAATCGACCGCTCGATCCCGATGTGCAGATCCGACACGGCATAGTTCTGTTCTTCGACGTCGTCGCGCACAGTGAGATTCGACAGGAAGACAACCCGCGGAACGGTTTTCGTTATCCGCTCCAGCGCCGGCACAACGCCCGTCGCAGGCGCCGCCCATACCAGGAATACGGCATCCACGCCTTCCAGGCATCCGGCGAGGCTCTCCGGGCTCATCAGATCGCCGCGCATCACCTCCACCTGGCGCGGCAGATGCGCGGACCCCGGATGGCGTACCATCGCCCGAATATTCACACCCATGGTGAGCAATTGCGAAACGACTTGACCGCCGACGTTGCCGGTAGCCCCCGTGACCAGAATCCTTTGCATGGGAACCAGTGTACCTGCATCCTAAGAAGTTTCGGAACTGGCAGGGCTGCCCGTTCGTAGAACTAAAAAAGGAACAGTATGCGCGATCTTCTCGCTGATATTCGCTACGCCCTCCGGCAGTTCCGGCAATCTCCGGTCTTTTCCACTGCGGCCATCCTCACGCTGGCGCTGGGAATCGGCGGCACCACTGCGATATTCACGCTGATCGATGCCGTAATGCTGCGTTCGTTGCCGGTCTCCGATCCGGGCCGGCTCTACCGGGTCGGCGAGGGCAACGATTGCTGCGTGGAAGGCGGTCCGCAGGATCAATGGGGAATGTACTCTTATCCCCTCTTCGAGCGCTTGCGGGCGGCGGTGCCCGAGTTCGAGCAGGTGACGGCCTTCCAGGCAGGGCGCAGGGGTCTGAGCGCGCGGCGGCAGGGTGTGGACGCGGCCGCCCGGCCCCTGTCGTCCGAGTACGTGACCGGCAATTACTTCTCCACGCTCGGCGTGGGCGCATTCGGCGGACGGGTTTTCACGAAGGATGACGACCAACCCGGAGCCCCGCCGGTCGCCGTGTTGAGCCACCATGCCTGGCAGACCGTGTACGGGGGCGATCCATCGGTAGTGGGTGCGACCTTCGTGCTCGACGGCCATCCGTTTACCGTGATCGGAGTCGGGCCGGCCGGTTTCATCGGCGAAACCCTGCAAAGCGATCCGCCGGACATCTGGTTGCCCCTGCAGCAGGAGCCGCTGATTGACGGCAACGGAGGCCTGCTGCATCAACCCGTTTCCGCATGGCTGCGGATGATCGGGCGTCTGCGGCCGGGCGCCACCACGGCGGGAATGGCGCCGCGGCTGACCGGTGTGCTGCGCCAGTGGCTCCAGAACGATTCCGGTTATCCCCCCAACTGGATGCCCGACGTTCTGCGTATGATGCCCAAGCAGTTCATCAAGCTGGTACCGGCAGGAGGCGGTGTCGCGGTGCTGAAGGAGCAGTATGGCCGCAGCCTGCAGATTCTCTTTACGGTATGCGGACTGGTGCTGCTGATCGCCTGTGCCAACGTCGCCAACCTGCTGCTGGCGCGCTCGGTAGCGCGGCGGGGACAGACGGCGGTGCGCCTGGCGGTGGGCGCCTCGCGGCGGCAGGTGGTGATGCAAGGCCTCACGGAAAGCGTACTGCTGGCCATCGGCGGAGGTATCGCCGGGCTGGTGGTGGCCAGCGGCGCCGCCCGGTTGCTGCTCGCCCTGGCGTTCCACAGTTCCCACTTCCTTCCCATCAGCACCGCGCCCTCGCTCCGGATCTTGGGCTTCGCGTTCGGGCTGGCGCTGGCGACCGGCATCGTATTCGGCGCCGCGCCGGCATGGTTCGCCACGCGCACCGATCCGGCGGAGGCCTTGCGCGGATCGGGCCGCGGCAGCACGGACCACTCCTCGTTTGCCAGCCAGGCGCTGGTGATCGGGCAGGCCACCCTGTCGGTCGTCCTGGTAGCGGGAGCCACGCTGCTGGCCCGCAGCCTCGGTAAGCTCGAGAACCAGGACTTCGGATATCAGATTCGAGGGCGGGTGGTTGTCTCGCTGGAGAACCTGCCGGCCAGCTATACCCAGCCGCAACTGGCGGCGCTTTACCGCCGCATGGAAGAGAGCCTCAACCGGCTGCCGGGCGTGCGCGGATCCGGACTGGCTTTATACAACCCGCTCACCAACAACTGGGGAGAGATGATCTTCGTCAGCGGCCATCCGCCGGCCAAAATGAGCGACGATAGCGGTGCGTCGTGGGACCGCGTCAGTGCCAATTATCAGCAGAATTTCGGAATGCAGATCCTGCGCGGCCGCGGCTTCACCGCGGCCGACAACGAAACCACGGCGCCGGTGGCGGTGGTCAATCAGGCGTTCGTGAAGCGTTTCTTCAAAAGCAGCGAGGACCCGCTCGATCAGCACTTCGGCCTGGACCTGCCGGAAAACGCCGGTACCTTCCGCATCGTGGGTGTGGTGCGCGACGCCAAGTTCGCGGGCTTTGCCTTGAACCGGCCGGCGCGACCCATGTTCTTCGTCCCCCTGGCGCAGCGTGTCGACTACCGCGATGAACTATTACGCAAGCTCGAACTACGCTCGCATTTCATCGGCGGCCTCATGCTGGTAACCGATATTCCGTTGGGGCAACTGCAGCCCCTGCTCACCAAGACGCTGGCCGAGGTCGATCCGAATCTGACGATTACCAGCGTGCGGACGATGCAGGATCAGGTGGCCCTCTCCTTCGACCAGGAGCGCGCCGTAGCCGGCCTGGCCAGCCTGTTCGGCATCGTGGCTCTGCTGCTCGCGGCGGTGGGCCTGTACGGCGTCACGGCCTATGCGGTAGCGCGGCGGACCAACGAAATCGGCATCCGCATGGCGCTGGGCGCCGATCGCTCCAGGATCGTGCAACTGGTGTTGCGGGGCGCGACCCGCCGCGCGTTCCTGGGGTTGCTCCTGGGCGTCCCGCTGGCCATCGGCGCCGGGCGCCTGCTCTCCGCCGAGCTTTACGGCGTCACCAGTTGGGACCCGCCGGCCCTGATCGTGGCTACGGTCGCATTGTCGGCGTGCGCTTTTGCGGCGGCTATTGTTCCGGCCAGCCGGGCGGCATCCATATCGCCTACCGAAGCGCTGCGCATGGAGTAGGGCGTACGGTGTCGCTCAACTTTCCCGCATGGCCGGAATGGTTCCCGCGGGACCGTCGAGCTCGAGCTTGACGATCGTATCCACCGCATGGCGTCCAGCCGCCTCAACCTTCACCTGGATTCCCGCGGCGGACTGGCTGACCGAGGCCCGGCCGCCCGTGAGCGCTGCGTGGCGCACAACGCGGAGCGGAATCGCCGGCAGCGAGATGACGTCGGACGGCCAGCGCAGGATGTGCAGATAGATCGCCTTCCCCTGGTGCGTGCTGCCGCCCCACCACCTGCCCTCCGGCATGTCGAAGCTCTCGTCCTTTCGCTTCCCTTCATCCGGGGCTACAAACGGTCCCCCGCGCGTGGCATAGATACTCTCGCCATATTGCTTGAGAAACGCACCCATCTCGCGCAAACGGGCCGCGTGTGAATCCTCAATCCGGCCGTCCGGCCGGGGGCCGACGTTGAACAGCAGGTTGCCGTCGCCGATGGCGCAGCACACTAATCCGCGCAGGCATTCGTCGAAAGGGCGGAGAATGTCGTCCGGGTTGTAGGCCCACTGCTGTCCCACCGTGGCGCAGGTCTCCCACGGACGCTTGTCCTGAAACGCGCCGATGGTCTGTTCCGGCGTATCGTAGTCGGCGGGCACCCCTGCGCGATCGTTGATCACCAGGTCCGGCTGCAACTCCCGCATCATGCGAATCAGCCGCGGCGCGTCCCAATCCGCCGCGGTGCCGCCCAGGCCGTCGAAGAACCACATCCCGGTCTTGCCATAGTTGGTCAACAGTTCACGCACCTGCCCGTGCAGGTATGCGATGTACTTGCTGTGGGCAGCGCCGTTGCGATAGTCCGGATGGTGCCAGTCGGGTTGGGAGTAGTACACGCCCCAGCCGATTCCGCCGCGGTGACAGGCGTCCGCAATCTGGCGCACGATGTCCTTGCCGTAGGGCGAGCGCGGACTGGTGATCTTGTAGTCGGTAAGGCGGGAGTCGAAGTTGCAGAAACCGTCGTGGTGCTTGGTGGTGAACACCAGATAACGCATCCCGGCGTCCTTGGCCAGTTGAACCCATTGATCGGGGACGAACTTCACCGGGTTAAAGATTCGGTAAAGGTTATCGTAGATCTCCACCGGGACATTCCCGGTATGCGCGTCGTGCCGGCCGCGGCGCTCTCCCGCGCGCGACCAACTGATTTCCGTGCCGACGATGCTGACCGGCCCCCAGTGGATGAACATGCCGAAGCGCAGGTCTTTCCATCGCTCGACTGCAGCTTTAGGCGCGCCCGGATCCGCTTGGGACCATGCGGGCAACGCCGCAAGAGGAAGCCCGCAGAAGGTTCGGCGTTTCATTCCTGGTCGAGTATAGAGACGGCGCGCGAGGTGTGTCAAGCCGCCCGGGATCTCGCTGCGTAAAAATTATCGAACTGCCAACAACATGGCTGCGTAGCTAATCACGAGTTGTCGGAGTCATCCATGGGCACACTTTTCAGAGACATTCGCCACGCAGCGCGCTCCCTCGGCCGGCAGCCGGGATTCGCGGCCGCCACAGTCGCCGTACTGGCCCTCGGCATCGGCGCGAACGCCGCGATTTTCACGCTGATCAACTCCTTCCTGCTGAAGCCGCTGGTGATCAGCCACCCGGAGGAGCTAACCGGCGTCTACAGCCGTGACACGGTCAAGCCGGACACCTATCGCGGCTTCTCCTATGCGACCTACGCCGATCTGCGCGACAATTCCCTTTTCCGCAGCCTGGCGGCGCACAACCTGGCGCTGGTCGGCCTCAGCGAGGGCGACTCCACGCGGCGGGTGTTCGCCGATATCGTCTCCGCGAATTTCTTCGACACATTCGGCGTCCCGCTATATCGCGGCCGCGGATTCACGCGCGAAGAGGAGCGCCCGGGCTCCGGCATCGCGGTGGCCATCGTCAGCTATCCGCTTTGGCGGAAAATGGGCGCCGATCCCGGAATCAGCGGTAAGACACTGCGGGTGAACGGACGGCTCTACACGATCGTCGGCATCGCTCCCAAAGGATTCACCGGCACCACCGCGCTGATCAGCCCGACCCTCTACCTGCCGCTGGGCGTCTATGATGACGTACGCAACACCTTCGGCGGACAAGGGCGGCGGCTGGCGGCGCGCGACACCTACGATTTGATCCTGGTGGGACGCCTGCGCCACGGCGTGACGCCGCAGGCTGCCGATTCCCGGCTGGCCCTGGCCGCCTCCGCCCTGGCGCGAGCCTATCCGGCCGAGAACAAGAACCAGACCTTCATTGCGCGTCCTCTTTCGCGCATGAATATTTCCACCAATCCGGCCAACGACCGGTTCCTGTTCCTGCCTTCCGTGCTGCTGCTGGCCGCTGCCGGCGTCGTATTGCTGATCGCCTGCATGAATGTGGCGAACATGATGATGGCGCGCGGCGCGGCGCGCCGCAAAGAGATCGCGGTACGCCTGGCCCTCGGCGGCGACCGCCTGCGGATCGTCCGGCAGTTCGTAACCGAAGGCTTGTTGCTGGCTCTGGCCGGCGGGGCGGCGGCCCTCGCCGTGGCCTATTGGGGCACGACGGCGCTGGTCTCGTCCTTCTCCATCCTGGCGCCCATCGATCTGGTCTATGCAGGCGGCCCCGATCTCCGGGTATTGCTCGCCACGCTGGCCTTCAGTGGCTTCAGCACCTTGGTCTTCAGCGTCGGCCCGGCCTGGAGCCAGTGCCGGCCCGATCTGGTGTCCGGCTTGAAACAAGGCGAATACGAGGAACTGGAGCGGGGCAAGCCGCGCCGGCTTTGGTCGCGGCGGAATCTGCTGGTGATGAGCCAGCTTTCCCTGTCGCTGGTCCTGCTGACCGCCGCCGGCCTCTTCGTCCGCAGCTCTCTGCGCGTGGCGCAGGTCGAGCCGGGATTCCGTATGGACAACGGCGTGATCGCCGAAGTCGATCCCGGCTTGGCGGGATACGATGAGGCACGCGGGCGCCAGATATATGCCACCCTGCTGGACCGGCTGCGGGCTGTGCCGGGCGTCCAGAGCGCGAGTCTCGCGGCGACGGTGCCGTTCGGGATGATCTCCCTCGGCAAAGACATTCAAAAGGGCCACGGCAGCCAGACGTCCATCGGGGTCCGGTACAACATCGTGAGCGAAGACTATTTTCAGACGCTGGGAATCCCCATTCTCCGCGGACGATCGTTCGTAGCCGGCGAGTCCGGCACCACACGGCCGGTGGCCCTTCTCGACAAACTGGCGGCCGACCGTCTGTGGCCGCACGAGGACCCCATCGGACAATACGTCCACATCGTGGAGGGCGACTCGGCCAATCAGGGAATCGACGCGCTGGTGGTGGGCGTCGTCGGCCCGGTGCAGGAGAACATTTTCGGCGGCGAGGGAATCTCACCGCACCTCTACGTGCCCTTCGCGCAACACTACCAGTCGGACATGAATATCCACCTGCGGGCCGCGTTTTCCGGACCGGCCGCACAGGCTGCGCTGCTGGAAACGGTGCGCCGGCAGATCCATTCGGTAGACGAACGGCTGCCGCTGATCTATTTGCGCACCCTGCGCGCCCACCTGGAATCGAGTTTCGATCTGTGGACGGTAAGGACCGGCGCGTGGATGTTCGGTATCTTCGGCGGAGTGGCGCTCCTGGTGGCCATGGTGGGCCTGTACGGCGTGCGTTCGTACACCGTGGCGCGCCGCACGCGCGAGATTGGTATCCGCATGGCCCTGGGCTCCGGTTCCGGTACGACCTTGCGCATGATCCTGCGGGAGGGCTTGCTCCTGACCGCGGTCAGCACGGGCGTGGGGCTGCTGCTTTCCGCGGCCGTAGGCAAGGCATTAGCCAGCCTGCTCTACGGCGTCAAGGCTCTGGATCCGGCGGTGCTGATTAGCGTCCCGCTCATACTGGGCGCCATCTCGCTGGTAGCCTGCTACGTGCCCGCGCGCCGGGCGGCCCGCGTCGATCCGATGGTGGCCTTGCGCCACGAGTAAGGATGCGCAGTACAATCCGGTTGTGAACCGCCGCGAATTCATCCTCACCGCCGGCGTCCTGGCGGGCACATCCGCGCGGGCGCAATCCGGGAAGCCGCCCGCCAACCGCATCCGCAGCGTGCAACGGCTCTTCGCCAGCGAAGTGGAAGACAAGCCCTGGTTTTACGATCGCGAGATGTGGCGGCACTACCTCGCCATGCTCGCCGAGAACCGGTTCAACCGCTTCCATCTGAGCTTCGGCCTGGGTTACGACTTTCTACGCGAGGTCACCGATGCCTATTTCCTGTTCGCCTACCCCTTCCTCGTCTCCGTGCCCGGCTATGCGGTCCGCGCGGTAAACCTGCCGGAATCCGAGCGCGACCGGAACCTGGAAACGCTGCGCTTCATTAGCGAGCAGACCGCCAGCCACGGCCTCGAATTCCAGTTGGGACTGTGGATGCACGGCTACCGCTGGGAGAACAGCCCGCACGCGAACTACACCATCGCGGGACTCGACGCCGATAACCACGGCCCCTACTGCCGCGATGCACTGACGGCTCTGCTACGCACTTGTCCGGCGATCACCGGGGTCACCCTCCGCACCCACGGGGAAAGCGGCGTCGTCGAGCGCAGCTATACGTTTTGGAGTACCGTCTTCGACGGTGTGAAGCGCGCCGGCCGCACGGTCGGGATCGATCTGCACGCCAAGGGCATCGACCAGGACATGATCGATCGCGCGCTGGCCACCGGAATGCCTGTTACCGTGTCACCCAAGTTCTGGGCCGAGCACATGGGGATGCCGTACCACCAGGCCGACATCCGCGATCAGGAGGTGCCTAAGGCCGGCCATCGCGATAGCGGCCTGATGGCCCTGAGTACCGGCTCGCGCAGCTTCACGCGTTACGGCTATGCCGACCTGCTGCGCGAAGACCGGCGCTTCGAGATCCTGTGGCGCGTTTGGCCGGGCAGCCAGAGACTGCTGCTGTGGGCCGATCCCGTGTTCGCCGGCGGGTGTGCGCGCGCCTTTCAATTTTGCGGTACGAGCGGCGCCGAAATCATGGAGCCGCTCTCCTTCAAGGGCCGCCGCGGATCGGGTACGCCGCCCTCCGGCACGGCCGGCCGATGCGCCTATGCCGACGCCCGATTGCGGCCGCGATGGGATTGGGAGAAATACCTGGCTACCTATCGTGTGTGGGGCCATAAACTCTACGACCCGGATACGCAGGTGGATGTCGAGGCTTCGCTGGCCGCCGCCAGCCGCATCCTGCCGATCGTCACCACGGCGCACCTGCCTTCCGCGGCAAACAACAACTATTGGCCCGAGATCTACACCAACCAGTCGCTGGTCGAGCCGTCGACAACGGAATACTCCGATACTCCCGCGCCCAAAACCTTCGGCAACACCAGCCCGCTCGATCCGCAGCTCTTCTCCCGGATCAACGATTTCGCCGCGGAGTTGCTGCAGGATGCGCGGAGCGGCAAGTATTCGCCCGTCGAGGTGGCGCAGTGGCTGGAAGACCTGGCGGACGCGGCCCAGCCGGTGCAAGACCGCCGCGTCGCGATCGATCTGGCGATTCAGGCGGGCCTGGGCCGCTTCTTTGCGGCAAAGTTTCGGGCCGGCGTCCTGTTCGCCATTCACGAGCGCAGCGGCGACCGGAGCGCGCTCGCAGAGGCGCTGCGGTTCTACCGTATCGCCCGATCCGCATGGCAGGCTGCGGCCGACCATGCCAAGGGAATCTACGTTGCGGATATCACGGTCGGCGAATTGCCCTGGCTGCGCGGCCACTGGCTCGATCGTCTCCCGGCGATGGATGCCGACATCCAACGATTGGAGGAGCGTCTGCCAGCCGCCAGGCAAGGCAACGACCCGCGCGTGAAGGCGGCCATCGCCGAGGCCGTCGGACGGCCCCAGCGTCCTACGGCCGCGATCGTGCACCGTGTGCCGGCGCGCTTCCGGCCGTCACAGGCGCTCACGCTGCAAATCAGCGGTCCCATGCTGGCGACGGCCAAGCTCTATTACCGGCACGTCAATCAAGCCGAGCGGTGGCAGTCCACCGCGATGGAGCGCAGCGCCTCAGCCTATACAGCCACGATCCCGGGCACGTACACCGGCTCGCCGTACCCGCTGCAGTATTACTTCGAGTTGGCCCTGGCGCCGGACCGCCCCTGGCTGCATCCGGGCTTCCCGCCCGACCTTGCCGGAATGCCTTACTACGTGGTCCGCAGGGCCGGCTGAGCCCAGCCGGGGAAAATCAACAGGCGCACAGTTCGCAGGCGCGCGATCCGCGGAGGGCCAAAGCACCAGTCGGACAAGCTTCCGCGCAACGCCTGGCCGCGGACTCCAGTCCCTGCGCCAACGGGAGGCCGAACGGTACCCCGACGTGCACGTCGAAGCCTCGCCCGATCAGCGCCAGGCCCACCGGTTCGCCGGCGGCGGCCGCAATCCGCACACAGGCATCGCAGCAGATGCACTTGCCCGGCTCATAGACGATTTCCGGATGCGACAGGTCCTGCTCGAAACGGCGGCGGGCGCCCGCAAACCGGTCGATCCGGGCGCCGTACTCCGTGGCCAGGGAACGCACCAGGCAGCAGTCTGCCTTGCGGCACCCGCAGGTGAGGCAGCGGCCGGCTTCGCGCAGCGCATCGGCGCCGGGCAGACGCAGTTCCACCTCGTCAAAGCTGACCAGCCGGCGCGCCATGGGGATCTGGGGCGCGGGCACCCGGCCTGCTCGCTCGATGGCGCGAAACATCGCCGCGCGCTCGCCGTCGTCCACCGGGTGCATGGCCACGTTCAACAGGGTGGGTTCGCCGGTAACGGCTTCGCCGGAGAGCAACTGATGAATCGAGGCGGCCGCCATCCGTCCCGCGGCCACCGCGCGCACGGCCAGGTCCGCCCCCAGCACGGCATCGCCTCCCGCAAAGACGCCGGGCAGACTCGTGGCGAGCGTGCGCGGATCGGCGGCGATGCCCCACGCGGTTACTTCGAGCCCGTCCTGCCGGGCCAAGTCCCGCTCCACGGACTGTCCAATCGCGGCGATGACGGTGGAACATTCGATGGTGAAATCGGAACCGTCCACCGCGATCGGCCGCCGGCGGCCGGAACTGTCCGGCTCGCCCAGCGTCACCCGCCGGCAAGTCAGGCGCAGACCGGACGCGGTGCGTTCCAGTTTGACCGGCGCGGCCAGAAGATCGACCTGCACACCCTCGGCTTCGGCGTCCTCGACTTCCTCGAGCAGGCACGGCATCTCCTGCCGTCCGCGCCGGTACACGACACGGACGCTGCGCGCGCCCAGCCGAATGGCCGTGCGGGCGCAGTCAATAGCCGTATTGCCGCCGCCGACCACGATCACATCACCGCTGAGGGATTGCGGATCGGCGAGGAAATCCGTTCCGGCCAGTGCCAGTTCCTGGCCTTCGCAGCCGAGCGGCTGCGCGCGCTGGGCGCCGATCGCCACGAAGACCGCATCGTGCCGCGCTCGCAGGTCCGCCAGCGTGAAGTGCTCGCCCCATCGCCGGCCCATGTGGAATGTCGCACCAAGCGCGCGTATGCAGTCGATTTCGAGATCCAGGGCGTCCTTGGGCAGGCGGTACGCGGGAATGCCGTAGCGCAGCATTCCGCCGGGGAGTGCGTGCGCGTCGAACAACGCGCAGGCGTGGCCCTTCTGCGCCAGGTAATACGCCGCCGCCAGTCCCGCCGGTCCGGCTCCCACGATGGCTACCGACTTCCCGGTGGACGGCGCGCGCCGCGGCGCATGGCCGGCCAGGTCGGCGACATAACGATGCAGGGCCCCGATCGCCAGGCCCTGATCCAGATCGCCCCGGCGGCATCCCTGCTCGCACAGGCGCGGGCAGATGCGGCCCAGCGAGCCCGGCAGTGCCAGTCGCTCGGCGATCACCCGCGCCGCGCCGGCATGGTCCCCGGCCGCGACCCCACGCACAAAGCCGGGGATATCGAGACCGGCCGGACACCCGGCCGCGCAGGGCGCCACGCATTCGCCGGCGTGATCGGAGAGCAGCAGCTCGAGCGCGACCCGGCGCGCGGCGCGGACGTCGTCGCTGCCGGTGATCACCGCCATGCCGTCGGCGGCGGGCATGGCACAGGCGGGCGAGAGCGTGCGGCGGCCTTCGATCTGTACCGCGCAGACGAAGCACGATCCGGCCGCCTCGATCCCCGGCACATGACACATGGTCGGGATCCGGATTCCGAGCCAGCGCGCGGCATCCAGCACGGTAGCTCCCGGCTCCACGGTGATGCGTCTTCCGTCGATGGTGAGCGTGGGCATGCTAGATCACCTCGATGGCGTCATCCTGGCAAACCTGGCGGCACATATCGCAGCGGGTGCAGAGGCGATCGTCCACGGCGTGTTTTTCATAGGGTCGATAGGCGATAGCGCCAACCGGGCAGGCCTGCGCGCACAGTGTGCAACCGATGCAGTTATCCGTGACGCCATAGCGGATCAGGGCCGGGCAGCGTCCGGCCGGACAGCGGCGCTGGTGAAGGTGCGCCTCGTACTCCTCGCGGAAGTAACGGAGCGTGGTCAAGACCGGGTTGGGCGCGGTCTGGCCCAGGCCGCACAGGCTGGCGCGGCCCACATAATCGGCCAGCGTTTCCAGCTTTTCCAGATCGTCCGGCCGGCCGTTGCCTTCGCACAGCCGCTCCAGGATCTCCAGCATACGCTTGGTGCCGATGCGGCAGAAGGTACATTTGCCGCACGACTCGGCCTGCGTGAACTTGAGGAAGAAGCGGGCGATGTCCACCATGCAGTCGCGATCGTCCAGCACCACCAGGCCGCCGGAGCCCATGATGGCGCCGGTCTGGGCCAGCGCCTCGTAATCGATGGGCGTATCGGCCAGCCGCGCCGGGATGCAGCCGCCGGACGGGCCGCCCATTTGTACGGCTTTGAATTGCCGGCCGCCGCGGATGCCGCCGCCGATCTTCTCCACCACCTCGCGGATCGTGATGCCCATGGGAACTTCGATCAGCCCGCCGCGATTGACCTTTCCGGCCAGCGAAAAGACCTTCGTGCCGCGGCTGGCGGGTGTGCCCAGCGCGGCGAAGGCGGCCGCACCGCGGCGCAGAATCCAGGGCACGCAGGCCAGCGTCTCGACGTTGTTGATCACGGTCGGCTGTCCGCGAAAACCCTTCTCCACGGGATAAGGCGGACGCAGGCGCGGCATGCCGCGCTTGCCTTCCAGAGACTGTATGAGGGCGGTCTCTTCCCCGCAGACGAAGGCGCCCGCGCCTTCGCGGACCTCCAGGCGCACACCGTCGAGTATGCCGCGCTGCTGGGCATGGCTAATTGCGGCACGCACGCGTTCGACCGCCAGGGGATACTCGGTACGAATGTAGAAATAGCCTTCTGCGGCGCCCACCGCATACGCGGCGACGGCCAGACCTTCCACCACGCGGTGAGGATCGGACTCGAGCACCAGGCGATCCATAAATGCGCCCGGATCGCCCTCGTCGCCGTTGCAGATGACATATTTCACGGGACTGGATTGCGCCCGGCCCATGGCCCATTTGCGGCCCGTCGGAAATCCGGCGCCGCCGCGGCCGCGCAGCCCGGCTGCGGTGATCGTGTCGATCACCTGCTGCGGGGAAAGTTCCGCCCGGCACGTGGCCAGGGCCCGATAGCCGCCACGTGCGATGTAGTCGTCAATCCGGAGCGGATCGATTTGGCCGCAGTTCTCCAACACGATGCGCTCGGATGTGCCGGAATCCGGGCGTGGCTCGCCGCCCGGAAAGCGTCCCCGCCGCAGATGTTTTCGCACGATCAGCGGCGCCGTCTGCGGCGTGACGTGGCTGTACAGTGTGACCTGCCCGTCCGGCCCGGCCACCTCCACCATCGGCTCGCGGTAGCACATGCCGTTGCAGCCGACCGCTTTGATGGCGCCGCGCGCGCCCAGCTTATGGGCCGCGCCTTCCAACGCATCCCGCACCGGTCCGGCGCCGCTGGCCACACCGCACGATCCCAGACCGATGCGGATCTCGATCATACGTCGTCTCGCAGCGCCTCGCAGGCCGTGACGGGAGTCAGTTTTCCGGCCGGGCGCCCGTCCACCATGAGCACCGGCGCCAGGCTGCAACAGCCCAGGCAGGCGACCTCGTCGATGGTGAACTGGCGTGCGGGATCGGTGTCGGCGCCTTCGGGAATGGCCAGGTAGCGGCGCAGTTCGTCGGTGATCTGACGCGCTCCGGCGACGTGGCAGGCGGTCCCGTGACAGACTCGCACCACGTGCTTGCCCACCGGCGAACGGCGGAACCGTGCATAAAACGACGAGGTGCCCGCGATCTCCGCCGGCGTGATTTCGGTGAGCGCACAGAGGTGGCGCAGAGCTTCGTCGGGCAAATAGCGGTAATGCGCCTGGATGGCTTGCAGCAGCGGGATGGCCGATTCTTTACCGCGGCCCAATCTGGCGATCGCGTCTTCGACAAAGGCCGAAAACTCGATCTCCGGCGCTACCGGCGCGACGGCCGGAGGCGGCGGCCGGCGCACCATCGTCGCCGCCAGCCGCGCGGGTTTTGGAACTTTCGGGCGAGCGCCCTGCCTGGCGCAGGCGAGAAAAGCGGCCGCGGCGGCCATGAGCACCCAGGCCGCACGATCGTCCCGTTGCTTGCGTGACAGGCGTGCGGCCGTGATCCGCAGGCGCTCGGCCGGGATTTTCGAATCCAGCGGACGCCGCAGCGCGGCCAGATAGTCCGCGATCAGAATAGCCACGCAGAGCGCGGCCACGCATCCCGAAATCCAAGCCCACCGGCGCCGGCTCATGAGATCTGCACCAGTTTGCGCTGCCGCGGGCAGGCGTCATAGCAGCGCGCGCAATACAGGCAGTTCCGCCGCACGGCCCGCATGGCTTCGATCGCGCCATACGGACAGGCCTCCACGCACAGGCCGCAGTCCAGCTCCTTGTCCGGGGTGATGGTGACGCCGCGGCGCGCCAGCCGGGTACACCACGCCAGCAGGCCGCCGTAGGGACACAGCCAGCGGCAGTACGGCCGGCCGATGAACATGCCCGCGATCAGAAACAGTCCGCCGATGAAAAGCATATGCGGCGGCCCACTGCGCCGGAACAGTCCCACGAACGGATCGAAACGGCAGATCAGAAAGTTGCGGGTCAGCGCGGGCTTGATGGCGTAGCCCACCGCCAGCCCCAGATAGACGTACTTCAGCAGGCCCAGCGTCCAGTCCAGCCGCCGCGGAACGGTGACTGGCCGGATCACCACGAGTTCCTGAATGGCACCCAGCGCGCACACGCCTCCGCAAAACGCGCGCCCGAAGAACAGAGCGGTCAGCAACGGCAGAAAGAAGGTGGCGGTGACCACCACCGGTATCGAGTATTTCGGGTTGGTGAGCGCCACCGCCACGTTCTGGATCGATCCGATCGGGCAGATGCATCCTTCGCGATAGAAGCCGAAGTAGGCCAGCGATCCCAGGCTCAACCAGACCAGCCACTTGCGATTGCGCCGCGACAGAACCAGCCAGACGGCTACGGCCATCGCCCCGCCCAGCAGCACCACGTCCACGATCTGGAGCCAGTAAGCGCGCGGCAGCGGCTTCTGCACGGCCGGGAGTTTATAGCCGCCGCCAATGCTATCCGGCTGCGGCGCCGTTTCGACCGGACGCTGATAGGGCACCGGCTGGGCCGCAGCGTGACGCGGGATCGCCAGAAAGAGCAGTACACAGGCGAGGATCAGGCGGGCCGTCTTCATACCGCATGGCCGGCCGGCAGTTGGACGACCGCGCTCTGCGGGCATGCCGTGGAGATCGCGCAGCGGTTGCAGTTGACGCACTTGTCGTAGCGCACGCGCAGCGTAATCGATCCCAGGCCCAGCGGATCCTTGCACTGCATGACACACTTGCCGCAGCCGTCGCACTTGGTTTCGTCGATCAGATATTCGTAGAAATTATTAGCCGGGTCTTCAGGATCGAGTTTGCCGATCGGATGGCGCAGGATGGCGTCACGCGGGCACAATTTCACGCTGGGATAGCCATGCTGATCGACCGGGCTGGTCACGTCGAAATACGCCGGGCAGATATTGCAGCGTCCGCACTTGGCGTATTCGTTCACGGCGCGAACGGCCGACAACGGCACTACGCATTCGGTAGTGCAGAGACTGCAGGCGGCCACCCCCGTTTCTCCCAGCCGGCTGTTGACGCAGCGCGCGGCATCCACCTGCCAGACGATCTGTCCGTTGGCCTTCTTCACCAGGAAGCCGGCGCCGCCGCCCATGACCGCCAGGACCGTTCCCCGAACGGCCGTCGTCAACACGTCCCGCCTGGTTATGTCCGCGCTCATGAGTTCACCGCTTCGAATACCTGGATGGTGCGCCGCACGGTGTCCGCTACGTAGACCCGCTCCGGTCCGGCGCCGGCGGGCGAGACGGCGACGTCCATGTTCTTGCAGTTGGGGTCGAACAGATCCGTGGCCAGGACGCCCAGCAGCCTGCCATCGAAATCGTATGCCTTGACGCGCGGACCGGCCTTCTCGGTGGTGAACAGCGCGCCGCCGATGGCTACGTTGGTCGGATTGCAGCAACCCGTGAAACCCGCCGGATCGCGGCCGTCGAACCGGCCGCAATGTCCCAACAGTCCCCCCGCCGGCGAGTACCGCTCCACCCGATGCTTGCCCGGATTGGCGGCAAAAATCGTACGATTCAAAGCCACCGCGAAATCCACTGCGCCGTTGGGGATCAGCAGACCGTTCACCGGGTTGTCTTTTCCGATGCTGTTGAGGAATGTTCCGGTCCGGTCGAAGCGCTGGATGGCGCGGTCCCAGGTATCGCCGGCGAGCAGGTCATCGCCGCTGAATCCGAGCGATGTCACCCGGCCGGCGAGCTTCGGATGGCGCAGTGTCCGCACGATCTGGCCCGCCCCGGAGAATATCTCGATCTGCCGCTCCTCACCAACGTACACCGTGCCGTCCGCCGCCACCGTCAGCGAACAGACCTGCCGCGATGCCGCCCAACGCCCGACCCGCCGGCCGTCGCCATCGTAGACTTCGACCGCCCGGTCGCCGCCCGCGTGCAGTTGTCCGCGCGCGTCCACGGCGAGCGCGGTCAGAGCGAATTCAAACTGGCTGGCGATGGCTTTCAGGTGGCGGTAAGGCATGGCATTCAATCCCGCACATTCAGGCAGATCATCTCGCTCAAACTTCGCAAGACGAGCTTGCCGTCCGAGAGCGCCATCGGTCCCCAGACCTCCTCACCGCTCAGGACCTGGGCGCTCGCCAATTCGCGGTACGCGGTAGTGTTGGCCTCGATCAGGTGCAGCGTGCCGGAATTGCCGTCCATCACAAAGAACATGCCGTCGGCCAGGAGGAAGCCGCCCAAACCGAACGAGGCTCTGCCTTCGCTGGTCCACACTTCCTTGCCGTCGAAACCGAGGCAGGTGAACAACCCCCGCCTCTTCTTGCCGACCGCGAACATGTGGCCCTGGTACACCACCGGCGTATGCACCTCGGAGTTCCACTCGTTGCGCTGCATGTCGAAAACCGGCTCGCAGCGGAAGGCGTCTCCGGTGCGCCGCACGCGCACCATCACACAACCGGCATCGTAGCTGGCGGTCATAAAGACGCATTCCTGGTCGACCGCAATGGGCGAAGGCGCCACCGCCACGTTGAACTTGCGGGGGAAACTCCACAGCAGCTTGCCGTCGGCCGCGGAAACGCCCAGCGGACCGGCCAGCGTCCCATAGAGATACTGACGGATCCCGCCCAGCGTCGCGGGCATGACCGAAGCGTGCGACATCAGGATCGGGCCAGGGTTCGGCGTGCGCCAGATCTCTTTGCCCGTGGCCTTGTGGAGCGCCACCAGCACGGCGCTGCCGCCGGTAGCCACGATCACCCGGTCGGGTTCCTGGAGCGGATTCTGGCCGTTGTACCAGGAGGGAATGGTGGCTTGATACTCCGTGACCAGGCTCTTGCGCCAGATCTGTTTCCCGGTCCTGGCGTCCAGGCAATGCAGCACGGCCTTGGGATCGAGCGAGATGACGAAACGGCCGTCCACCGCCGGGACGGTGCGCGTGATGGCGTGATTGGGGCGGATCTCGCGCGCCTCGCGGAACTGCCAGATCGCCTGCCCGGTGGCCAGCGAACGGCAGTTCACGATCCATTCGGACTTCTTGACGTCGTAGTCGTGATGATAGACGCGGCCGGCGACGATCGCCGCGCCGGCGTAGCCCTGCTCCACGGGGACGGACCAAAGGCGTTTGGGGCCTCCCGCCGGCCACTTACGCAACAGTCCCTTTTCGTCGGAGATATCCGTCCGGTTGGGGCCGCGGAATTGCGGCCAATCCGAGCCTCGCGGCGCCGGCAGCAGCGCCGAAACGCCCAGCGAGCCCACGCCCATGATCCAGCTACGCCGCGTAAACATAGGGTTTGACTAATACATATGTTAGCGGTCTTTTTATCCGGTTTCTCGCCTAATCGGTGGCGCGTGCCACGCCCGTGAAAATTTTCCTTGACAATAAGCATATACTTATATAAGCTATTACCTATGGAGTGCACTGATTGCTGAATCTGGACGCCGCCTTCTCCGCCCTCGCCGATCCCACCCGCCGCGCCATTCTCGCCCGGCTGGCCCAGGGCGAAGCGACCGTAACGGAGTTGGCGGAGCCGTTCGCCATGACCCAGCCCGCCATCTCCCAACACCTCAAGGTGCTCGAAGACGCGGGGCTGATCGGCCGGCGCGTGGAGGGCACCAAACGTCCCCGCCGGCTGGAGATGGCCGGGGTCGACGCCATGGAGCAGTGGCTGGACATGCTGCGCAAAGCTTTGGAGAAAAACTACGACCGGCTGGACGAAGTCCTCGCCGGGATGAAACCAGAGAAGGGAAAGAAAAAGAAATGAGCAAGATGACGATCAAAACCGAAGGTGACACACACGTGGTGGTGACTCGGCGCTTCGCCGCGCCGCCGGAGGCGCTGTACCGCGCGCACACCGACCCGGCCCTCATCCAGAAATGGCTGCTCGGCCCGGATGGCTGGACGATGCCGGTCTGCATCAACGATGCGCGGCCGGGCGGAAAGTTCCGTTACGAATGGACGAACGGTAAAGGCGGCGACTTCTACATAACCGGAGAATTCACAGCGCTCGAACCGCACAGCAGGATCGTCCACGTGGAACGCATGCACCTGCCCGATCCCACGCCGGACAACCACGTGGAAACGCGATTCGATCCCGATGGCAGCGGTACGCTGATGACCATCCGCATGACCTTGCCGGATGCCCAAACGCGGGCCGCCATGCTGGCTACGGGTATGGAACACGGCATGGAGGCCAGCTACGTGCGTTTGGAAGGCTTGATCTGAAGTATAGGGCGATAAATCACAATCGCGCGGCTGTGCCCCCGTTCAATTGCGCAACTGGGAGATCCTCACGGTCATCCTTACCAGACGTGAGGATCTTTCGACTCGATGATCGGCAGCGTTCGCTAACGGCGGGCGAGGTTCCGCAGCCCCAACCCGGACGGGGTGAGCTGTTGATCCGCGTGCATGCGGCCGGTGTGATTCCGACCGAATTATCCTGGTACCCGACATCGCACCGGAGCACCGGCGAGCCGCGCATGGGCGCGGTTCCTTGCCATGAATTCTCCGGGGTGGTCGCCGCCATGGGCGAGGATGCCGGCTCCTTCCAGATCGGCCAGGACGTTTTCGGCATGAACGACTGGTATGCCGACGGCGCGCTGGCCGAATACTGCGTCGCGCCGGGCCAGGCGGTGGCGGCCAAGCCGCGCAGCCTTACCCACGCCGAGGCCGCGTCGGTGCCGATTTCCGCGCTGACGGCCTGGCAGGGGCTCTTTGCACGTGCCAGGCTCCAGGCCGGCGAACGCGTGCTGGTACACGGAGCGGCCGGCGGCGTAGGCGGATTCGCGGTCCAGCTCGCGCGGATTCGGGGCGCGCAGGTCATGGCTACGGCGTCGGCCCGAAACCGCGACTTCGTGCTGGGACTCGGCGCAAAGACCGTCATCGACTATCGGGAATCGCGATTCGAAGAGGCCGGCCCCGTGGATGTCGTTTTTGACACCGTGGGCGGAGAAACGCTGGAACGCTCCTGGAGCGTTTTGAAGCCGGGCGGGCGGCTGGTTACGGTCGTCTCCACCGCCGAGAATTCAAACGACGCGCGCGTCCAACAGGCCTTCTTCATCGTCGAACCAAACCAGCAGCAGTTGACGGAAATCGCTCGCCTGCTGGATGAAGGACGGCTGCGGACGGTAGTGGACACGGTGCTGCCGTTCGCGCAGGCGCCCGCGACCTACGACGGCCGCGCACCCAGACAGGGCCGCGGAAAAGTCGTGATTGACGTCGCCGACAAGACGGGCATGGCGGCGGACCTCAGGTCCGAAGCAGCCAGAGCCACACCCTAAGGCGACAGCGTTTTGTCCATCAGAATGGGGCCGCCCTGCGCGGCGATTGACGCAAAGACGGCGCGCCCGGCGAAGCGATGATCCGCGTAGGACCGCCGTACGCGCTCCGTGAATCCGAGCTTCCGGAAAACATGCTGGGAAACCGGGTTGGTGGCTTCGGTGACCGCCACCCGGTAGCCCCGCGACACTCCATACGCGAGGCAGGTGGAAACCAGGTGTTGCGCCACACCCCGGCCGGCGGCGGATTCCGCCACGCCGAGGAGAAACAGGTGAATCGACTCGCCGGGGACCGGATTCCGATCCGTCCGATACTCCCCGTCGAGCTGCCCCAGAATGTCGAATATAGGCTCGAATTTGGGACTCAGCGTGTCTATTCCCTCAGGCCAGGGCGTGGCACTGTCTTCGGCAAGCAAAGCGCCCGCCAACTCCTGCGTGTTCGCATCTTGCGCTACGACGGTCAGCCCTTCGGCGGCGGCTTTGGGGCACCACAAGCGCACGAAAGCCTCGAACTCCGCGGGCGTCAAACCGGCCGCGACTGCCGGCGGATCCCGGCGGCTGAACGTTTCGGCCAGCAGCCGCGTCAGGTTGTCCGCGTCGCCGGGCGCGTAGATACGATACTCGATTGGCGGGAGCTGACTCGCATCCGGCATGGAATTCCACCAGTTTACGCGTTTTCCCCATGCTGCATCCCGCTGCGTTTCCACGCCGCCACATACGCCAGGTTCAACGGCAGGGTCCACCACATCTGAACCGGGGATCGGCAGAGCCTTTTGGCCACGCTGGGAAGAGAGTAGAAACGCCGGTTCGCGTAGCGGAATCCCGCCAGGAGTTCGTCCGCGCTCATCCGCCGCGGCTGAAAGACGACGTCAGTCCGGCCATTGAATTTCCGCCAGTCCCGGGTCAGGATGCGGCCCTGGCCGTCCAGCCGCTCAAATAGCGGCGTGCCCGGATACGGCGTCAGGATGTTGAACGTCGCGTTCTGCACACCGGCGTCCTCCAGGAAATCGAGCGTGTCGCGGAAGATCGCCGGCGTGTCGTGGTCGAAGCCGAAAACGATCCCGGCTTGGACGGCAATCCCATGGGCATGGACCCGCGCGACGATGCGGGCATAATCGTCCACCCTGTTGAACCCTTTGCGGACCTCCTCCATGCTCGATTGGGAGACCGACTCCAGGCCCAGGAACAACTGCTTGCATCCGCTCTCGGCCGCGGCGTCCAGAAGCTCGTCGTCGCGCGCCACGTGGATGCTGGCCTGACTGCTCCACCACTTGCGGTAAGGCGCGATGGCACGGAACAGCTCTTTGGCGTACTCCCGGTCGGCGACGATATTGTCGTCCCAGAAGATGATCCTCTTGCCGGGAAAAGAACCGTATTCGGCCGCCACTTCCGGGACGGGCCGCTTGCGCAACCCGCGCGGATACATGACCGCAATCGCGCAAAAATCGCAGCGGTTGGGGCATCCCCTGGTCGCAAACAGAACGCCGCTGGTAAAATCGCGCCGATGATAGAGCGTCTTGCGCGCCATGGGCACACCTTCCAGAGACGGCGGGCCGGCCGGCTGATAGATGCGCCGATAGGCCCCCGCCGCGAACTCGTGTAAGAAGTCCGCCCATAGGCCTTCGGCTTCGCCGACAAAAATGACGTCCGCATGCCGGCCGGCCTCCTCCGGAAGCAGAGTCACGTGCGGACCGCCCATGACCACACAAGCGCCCCGCTTGCGGAACCGTTCTGCCAGATCGTAGGCGTGGTACGCGCTAGGCGTATGGAACGTGATGCCCACCACATCGGGTTGTGCGGTCCAGTCGATCTGTTCGGCCTCCTCATCCACGTGGGCCACCTGCCAACCGGCTGGAACCATGGCGGCCAGATAGGGCATGGTGATCTGCTGGAAGTTCAAGAATCGCGACCTGCGCGCCCGGCGGATCCCATCCGAGGAGGCGGTGATCAGGAGGAGTTTCGGCATCCTGGTTCGGCTGACGATATGCATAACATATCTTGTCTTCCGCTGGTCGGCTAGAATAGGTGAGTTCAGGGAGCGCACATGGAACTCAAGTCCGCGGCGCGGAAGCGTTTCGAATCGGCTTACGACGGCCTGGTCGGGCTGAGCCACAGAATCCACGCCCATCCGGAGCTCGGCTTCGAGGAGGAGAAGTCGTCCGCCTGGTTGTGCGAGGCGCTGGCCGACGCCGGTTTCACGGTCCAAAAGGGCATCTGCGATATGCCTACCGCATTCGTGGCCCGGTGCGGAGCGGGCCCCCTGAATATCGGAATCTGCGCGGAATACGATTGCCTGCCGGGCATCGGCCACGCGTGCGGGCACAATATTATCGCCGCCTCCGCGGTCGGCGCGGCGCTGGCGGCGGCCGAGGTGGCGGACGAGGCCGGCCTGACGGTGACGGTCTTAGGCACTCCGGCCGAGGAGGTGGGCAACGCCAGCGGCAAGATTCTGCTGCTCGAGCGCGGCGCCTTCCGCGGCATCCACGCGGCTATGATGGTGCACCCCGCGCCTTTCGATATGCTCCGGGCGAAGATCATCGCCGCCTCCATGTTTGAAGTTCACTACACCGGGAAGGAGTCTCACGCCTCTGCATTTCCAGAACTGGGCATCAACGCCGGCGACGCCCTCACAGTGGCGCAGACGGCGCTCGGATTGTTGCGGCAGCATATCCGTTCCACCGATCGCATCCACGGCATCGTGACCGATGGCGGGGCGGCCCCCAACGTGGTCCCGGCGCATACCGCGGCCCGGTACATCATCCGCTCGGAGACGCTCGACCAGTTAACCGAGCTGCGCCCCAAAGTTCACCGTTGTTTCGAGGCGGGCGCCATCGCCACCGGCGCTCAAATGGCGATCGCCGGCGGCGACAAGCCGTACGCCGAAATGCGGCACGACGAAACCATGGCGAGCTTCTACCGGCGAAACTCGGAGGCATTGGGGCGGAGTTTTCCAAACCTTGGCGAGTGGGAGACGCGGCCCACCGGCTCCACGGACATGGGCAACGTGTCGCGGGCCATGCCGTCGATCCATCCGATGATCGGCATCCATTCCCTGCCCGCAGTCAACCACCAACCGGAATTCACCGCGCATTGCATCACCCCGGATGCCGATCAGGCGCTCCACGACGGCGCCTTGAGCATGGCGTGGACCTGTATCGACCTGGCTTTCGATCGCGATACCCGGCAACGCCTGCTGGCGGGCGACGCCGGAAAGGCGGCGGTATAGATCATTCCCGCTGCCGGGCGCCGTGCCGGTAAAAGAGGGCGCGTTTGACGTCCGGCCAGAATTCTTTCATCACCTGCGAGAAGGCATCCGTGGCGCAGGCGACGCCCAAGCGCTCCACGTTGTCGGCGGCGGTGCGCGGTCTCGCGTATCTTTATCACTCGAACCGATACGGGCGCCGGCAACGCGTCAACGGTTACGTCCGGCTGAACATTTGCCGGCTTGATTTTCAACGCGGTGGCGCGCACAGCTCAACGAAACGCCTCCAGATTCTCGGCGATCCACCGGTCCAGCGGGATCGGCTGGCGGCCCAGAACACGTTCCACGGTGTCGGTAACCGTTGCCAATCGTCCTTCGCGAATCGCGCGCCACAACTCTACATGCGCGCTGGTCTCTTCGGGGGAAGCACCGGTGTCAGCGAACCGCCGGCCGGCTTCCTCGTCCGAGATGGCTTCGAATCGCAGATTCTTCCCCAGTGCAGCGCCGATCCGGGCCGTCGCCGCGGCAAAGCTCAACGCCTCCGGGCCGGTGATCGACAATGCCTGTCCCGCATAATCAGCCGTGGTCAGCGCCTGCACGGCCACCGCCGCGATATCGCCGGAGTGAATGAAGGCCCTTCCGCCGTCGCCGGTGGAGGCGCGCACCACCCCTTCCGCCTGTACGGAATGCGCCCAGGCCAGCAGGTTCGACATAAACCCCGTCGGACGCACAAAGGTGAACGATATGCCCGCCGCGCGCACCGCGCGCTCTCCCAGTTCGTGCCAGGCGCCAATCGCCACCCCCTGCTCCACGTCCATGGACGAGAGCTTGACGAGAAGCTGTACGTTGGCGGCCTTGGCTTTGTGCGCCGCCACCGCGTCCCATTCCCCAAGGCGGGGGCCGGCCGTTACCAGGAGCAGCCGGTCTACGCCGGCGAGAGCCCGCTCGAGCGATGCCGGATCGGCGAAATCACCCTGGAATACGTCGACTCCGTCGCCGAATCGGAGACGGGCCTGCGCCGCGTCCCGCACGAATACGCGGGGCCGTTCGCCCCGTGCGAGGAGGTGGGCGACGGCTTTCGATCCAACATCTCCGGTGGCGCCGGTAATCAGGTACGTCAATTTATGAGTATTAGTCATGTTTACAATTTCCAGGTTAATGTGGGACAAGCCGAATTGTATACTCGCAATTCGATGCGCGGCGGAAACACGGTCCCTCCGGGTCGACTGCAGATATATTGTGAATGTTGCTCATGTTTGGTTAAACTGGAGCCATGGGCTCCACAGCGCGCGCGGGTTCCGGCCGGCGCACACCCAAACAAAAGCGATCCCGCCAAACCGTCCAGGCCATCCTGGATGCCGTGGTGAGGCTTCTGAAGCGCGAGGGGGCCGGCGCTGTCACGACCAACCGAATCGCCGAGGTCGCGGGTGTGAGCATCGGCTCTTTGTATCAGTACTTCCCCGATAAGCAGGCGATCTTCAGCGCCTTGCACGAACGCCACATACAGGAGATCGACCAGTCGATGCAGACCGCCCTGGTGGACCACGCCTCCTCCGCGCTCCCGGATCTGCTGCGGGCCATCGTGGACGCCATGATCGACGCCCATGCCCGCGACCCCGAGTTGCACGCGCTGCTATCGGCCCAAACTCCGCCCCACGCCGAATGGACGCGGCACTTCGCCGTGCGCCTGCACGGCGTTTTTCGGCTGGCGATCGCGGCGCGGGCGCGGGAACTCAAGACCCGCCGCAATCCGGACAAACTGGCCTTCGTGGCCGCCCACATGGTCGAGTCGCTCTCCCACGGCGCGATGTTCCGGCGGCCCCCCGGCCTGTCCCTGGCGGGTGCCAGGGCCGAGACCGTACGGGCCATCCTGGCCTATTTGCGGGCGTAGTGCGCTGAAGCTCGGATGGGCCCGCACCGGCGTTATACGATGGATGCATGCTGATCGTGCAGGTTCACGTTCGGGTGAAGCCCGAGTTCGTGGAAGCATTCCGCGCGGCTACTATCGCCAACGCCCGGGAGAGCGTGAAGGAGCCGGGCATCGCGCGCTTCGATGTGCTGCAGCAGGCCGACGCGCCTTCGCAGTTCGTCCTGGTGGAGGTGTACCGCACCGGCGCCGCGACCGCCGCGCACAAACAGACCGCGCACTACGCCGCCTGGCGGGACACGGTAGCCGAGATGATGGCGGAGCCGCGCACCAGCGTGAAGTATGCCAACGCTTTTCCCGCCGACGAGGGCTGGTAAGGCGGCATGCGTTTTGAATTCGCCACTGCCGCGCGGATCATCTTCGGCGCAGGAACGGTGCGGGATGTACCGGCGGCGGCGCGGGAGATGGGGCGGCGCGCGTTGCTCGTCACCAGGCGCTCGGCGGATGTGGGCCGTCTCGGATTGGAGGGCGCACGGTTCCCCGTCCACGGGGAACCGGAGGTGGAAACGGTCCGGCTGGGAACGCGCCAGGCGCGCGCGGAATCCTGCGACCTGGTGATCGCCATGGGCGGGGGCAGCGCCATCGATGCGGGTAAGGCGATCGCCGCGATGTTGGGAAATGGAGGCGACCCCCTCGATTATCTGGAGGTCGTGGGGCAGGGCCGGCCGCTCAAGCTGCCATCCGCACCATTCCTTGCCATCCCGACGACCGCGGGCACCGGCTCGGAGGTAACCCGTAATGCGGTTCTGGGCTCGCCGGAGCACAATGTCAAGGCCAGCCTGCGCGGTCCGCATTTGCTGCCGAGCCTGGCCGTGGTAGATCCGGAGCTAACCTTCGACCTGCCCCCGGCGCTCACCGCCAGTACCGGATTGGACGCCTTGACGCAGCTCATTGAACCGTACGTGTCGATTCGCGCCAACCGCTTAACGGACCTGTACTGCATAGAAGGCATGCGGCTGGCGGCATCCGCGTTGCGGCGGGCCTGGCGCGACGGCCAGGACCGGGCGGCGCGGACCGACATGTCGTGCGCCAGCCTGCTGGGGGGCCTGGCCCTCGCCAACGCCGGTCTGGGCGCGGTTCACGGCCTCGCCGCGCCCCTGGGCGGCATGTTCGCCGCGCCGCACGGCGCCATGCGCGGCCCTGTTGCCGCACACCATGCGCGTGAACATCGCGGCGCTGCGCAGTGCCGGCGTGCAAGCCGCATTGGACCGCTATGCGGAGGTCGCGCGCGTCCTCAGCGGCCATGAAAGCGCCCGGCCGGAAGACGGAGCGACCTGGGTCGAGCAACTGTGCCGCGATCTGGAGATCCCGCCGTTGCGGGCTTACGGAGTCCGCCTGGCCGATGCGCCGGCGCTGGCCGAAAAGGCCGCGGCTGCGAACAGCATGAAAGCGAATCCCATCGGGCTGCGGCGCGATCAGTTGGAAGAATTGATCGCGCGCGCGCTCTGAACGGCGCGGGATCCCGGTCCGCTAAAACCGCAGCAGGCGGAAGGCCAGGACACCCCAGCCGACAATAAACGATAGCCCGCCGATGGGCGTGATCGCACCCAGCATCCGCACGCCGGTCACCGCCAACAGATACAAGCTGCCGCTGAAGATCACAATCCCGGCGAACAGCAGCCAGCAGACCAGACCTCCGCTCGACGGCGTCAATGCGCCGGCGCGCATGAACAGGGGCACGATCAGAATGCCGAGCGCATGGATGAACTGGTAGAACACCGCCTTCTGGTAGACATCCATGGAATAGGCATCCAGCCGACCGCGTAAGCCGTGGGCGCCGAAAGCTCCCAGGATCACCGCCAGCCCCAGCAGAACCGCGCCGACTCCGCTCCATCGCATAACGATTATCTTACGCCGGCCAGCAGCTCGCGGATTATACCCAGCAGCGCATCCAAGTCGAAGGGCTTGGCCAGAGTTGCCACGCCGGCGGCCGGATTGCGCGACTGCCCGTTCAAAAACAACGTACGCAGCCGCGGTTCCAGAGCCTGCAGGCTCCGGGCGAAATCGCCGTCTCCCCGGCTGATCAGCAAGTCCGGCGGCCCCGACTGGGCGATCTGCAGGGCTTCCCGCGCCTCGCGCGCGGGCAGGACGCAGTAGCCGCGCTTTCTCAAGATCCCGGCCAGCACGCTACGCAGCCCGTTGTTCGGCTCCAGCAGCAGGATCGTGTGCGCCCGCGCACGATCGGCGGATCCGGCGGATGCGGGCGCCGGCTGCGCTTGCATCGCCGCGGCTGCCTGCGGCAGATAGATACGGAACTCGGTTCCCCGCCCCGGCTCGCTGCGCGCCCAGATGCGCCCGCCGTTCTGGCGCACGATGCCATGGACCACCGCCAGCCCCAGGCCGAGTTTGCCTCCCTTCTTCGTGGTGAAGAAAGGTTCGAACAGGTGCTGCCAGCTCTCATCGTCGAGCCCGGGCCCGTTGTCGCTCACAGCCAAGATCACGTAGCCGGCGGCGCCGGCGCCCAACTCCGGGTCCGCCGGTTGGCCGTTGCGCGTACCGATGGTGAAGACGCCGCCGTGGTCCATCGCCTCGCGCGAATTGCCCGCCAGCTTGAGGATGATCTGCCGCACCTGCACCGGATCGGCGTTCACCAGCGCGATATCCGGGTCCAAGTCCAGATGGACTTCGACATCCGGGCCCAGCCGGCGTTGAATGGCCAGGTGCATGGCTTCGATGAGTTCGTTCAGCCGCAGGGGCTGGGGCTGTCGCGGCAAGCCGCCGCCGCAAGCCCGCAATTCGTGCGCGATCACCTCGGCGCGCTCGGCCGCCCTCTGCACCTGGTCGCACAGCTCGAACGTGGATTCCGCGCGCGGCGTCGATTCAGCCAGGGCTCCCACCGCCGACTGCAAGGCCTTTTGCAGGTCCTCAAACTCGGCCGCCGCGCGGGAAGCCACCAGACTTTGCGCCGTCACGCGGTCGTCAATCCGCGCGCCGTTCCGCGCGGTGACGTCCCGCAGTTCCAGTTGCACCCGCCCGCCGCCGATCCGGCAACCGCTGACCTCCACCAGGCGGTGTGAGCCGTCGCTCAATTCCATCGGCAGCTCCGCGTTTTCCAGCCGCCCATGCGCCTCCAGCCATTTAAAGGCCGCGGCTGCGCCTTCCGGATCGGCGAACAGAGGAAGCTGCCAGAACACCCGTCCGATGATCTGGTCCCGGCCGCGCCGGCACAACGCCGCTAACGCCCGATTGGCTTCCACGATCCGGCCAGTCCCTTCTTCCAGCAGCAGGAACCCACTGCTGGCGGCGTCAAACGCGGCGGCAAACATGTCGCTCATACGACCGATTCTTGAGTCCCGGGGGTTTCAATTCTGCCGCACGCCGCCCGGCCCCACGTTGCTGATCCGTGCCAGTTCGCGGCGGAACAGCGGGTTGGAAGGATAACTCCGCGCCAGATCCTCCAACAGCTTCTCGGTGTCGCGCGGGCGTTTCTCCCGTAAGTCGATAATGGCCAGCAGGATCTTGGCGAACGGTTTGAAATAGTGGCCGTCCTGAATGACGCGCTCCAGATTTCTGACCCCCTGCTCCTTGCTGCCCTGCACGTTGTCGAACCGCACGAACCAGCGAATGAAGAACGGCAGGCTCCCGATCATGTATTCCGAGATGCCCGCGGTAATGTAGGCGTCTACACAGGGCGGATTCATCTTCAGAAGCTGCTGCGCGTAACTGTTCGACCGTTTGGCGGGCGACAAGCTGGCAAACTGATGCTTTTCGACGAACGCCATGTAATCCGTGGTGACGCCATCCACGATGGACATGGCAAATAGGGCTTGCCGGTCGTGCGGATCGGCCGCCAGTATTTTGAGGGCACGCGACTGTGCTTCGTTCACGGCCTTTAGAAATTTGGCGCGCACTTCGGGATCCGGCTTCACCGCTCTCTTATCGGCGATGTGTTTGTCGCTGACAAGAAATTCGCTCTCCAGGACTCCCAGGCGGTCCAGCTCGTAGAACAGGTACGCCGCGGCGCGGATGGCATAGCCTAAAGGCTCTTGCGGATGCGCCGCCACATAGCGGTCCACGCTGGCATAGGTGGCGGGAAAATTAAAGTTATAAAGGCGATCGAATATCTCATCCAGCTCCGGGGAGTTGGCGCCGCACCCGTTGCTCGTACCGGCCACCAGGGGCAGACAAGCGAGCCAACCCAGTAAACAAAAACGCCACATCGTGGTTCTATCCTAGCAAGCCGGGGCGCGAAGTGCGAATCACCACATCAGAATCAGGCCGGTCGAGCGCCACACGATATATGCCAGAGGCGCCAATTCCAGCCAGCGGACCCACTGCGGCAGCTTCCCGAAGCGAATCGCCAGGGCGCAGGCCACGCCGGCGGCGACCCAGTAGCCGTTCAACCCGCCCCCGAAGCCGATGGTATAGCCCACCACGGCGGCATAGTAAATCAACGGCCAGTTGACCCGCACCGCGCCGCGAAATCGCCGCCAGATCAGTAAGAGCGTCAGGACCAGGATCAGCGCCGTAATACCGTTGAACAGGGTGAACGGATAGTGTCCCATGGGCTAAGCTTAACGATCTTTGGCCAGGCCAGTACGCGACTAACCCTCCCATACGGCCGACATTTCGGTCCGATTGTGCCACAGGACTGGCAGCATTGGTACAATGTCTCTTCGTTGGAAACGGAGGTTTCCTGGTGGTGCTGAGGGCTCTTATGCGAGTGTTCAGCTATCTGTTTCATGGCTTGTTGACGGCTTTTCTGCTGGGCCTTTCGGTGGTGGCGTTAACCAGCGGCCAGACGTTGCATCTGGGCATGCTGCCCTGGCAGGGCAAGGACCTGGCATATTGGTTGTTGGGCGGATCTCTCCTGGGACTGCTCTCGGTGATTCTCGCGTTGGGCAGGAGATGGCGGCCGCTGTTCTTCCTATGGAGCCTGGCCGTCTTGGGGATCCTGATCCGCGGGTACTTTTTCAGCCATTATCATTTCGCGGGACCAACCGCCTTTCATCGCGCGCTGTATCTCACGGCCGCCGCCGTCCTGGCGGTCTTTGGCGCCTGGTTTCAATTACGCCGCGAGCCTTTGAGGTGATTATGCGATTGATACGCACCGCCGCCTACCCAGCGGTGGCCGCTGTTTTGGCTATGGCGTCCACGGGCGTCATACGAGCCGACCAGCAATTGCTGACGTTCGTTTTCGGCCCCAGCTCCCAACAGACCACGCGTCAGGGGGCGCATGCCGCCGCGAGCGCCGCGCACCATTGGTTGCAGACGGCCGGAGCCGAAGTAGAGCTGCGCTCGGCCGGCAAACTGGAACCGCAGCCGATCGCCGCGCACCCCGGGTACAAGGAGTTGGAGCAAGCGTTTGACGAAGCGGCCCTGGCGGCCCGCGACGCCGATCCTCCGTCTTTCCTCAACAGCCTGGAAGCCGGCGTACAAGCCTCCGCCATGCACCCCGGCACGCGCGTGGTAGTCGCGGTGTTGAATACCCCGCCGTTTTCGAGCGAAGGCGAGCGCACCCTGGCACGCCTGGTGGAGACCTGCCGCGCCAAAGCTATCCGCGTACTGGTGCTGGATATCGAAGAGAGCGGCAAGTCCGCGCCGGACCCGGCGCTGGCGGCCCTGGCGACCAAGAGCGGCGGCCTGTGGCTGAATCAGGCCCACGCCCTGGAGGGCGATGTGATGGTGGCGGCCAGCGCCGCCGCGACCCAGGCCGCCGAACAGCCGGCGGCGTCGCCGGTGCAAGCCGCCAATGCCGCCGCGCCCAAACCTGCCGCGCCAGGCGCGATCCCGCAGTTTGAAATTCCGGTGCACATACGGTTCGTGCGCACCTCGGGCAAGGGTGCTCTTTCGGGCGCTATCGCATTCGAAGGCGGGTCCGGGAACGATCAGGCCGAACTGTCGGAGGAGACCCGCCAGGCAAACGAGTCCCTCCGCCCGATGCAGGGGTTCATCGTAGCGGAGGCGCCCCTGAACGCCCTGAAATTCAGTACGGACGACAACACCTCCTCGTACCAGGCGCGGGCCCGCATAGTGGCCACCATCCGGAACGAAAAAGGAGTCGCGGTCTGGACCGGCCGGAAGGAGGTAAACCTGCACGGTCCCACGCGAAAGCTGGATATGCGCCGGGAGGGGAGCCTGTTCTTCATGCGCAGCGCGACCTTGCCGCGCGGGAGTTACACGCTGGAAGCCAAGGTGGAGGATCTGATCGGGGATACGTCAGGTGAAATCAAGACGCCGTTGCGCACCAGCGTGGACGCTCCCGGCCTGGTGGCCAGCGATGTCCTGGCGGTTCGCCCCTACCGGGGATCCGCCGACCGCTTCGAGGCAGACCAGGTGCTGGCCTACGAAGGCGACGCCTTGGCTCCCGTGCTGGAACCTGTGTTCCGCGCAGACCAGCCGATCAACATGGAATTCTACATGGTCCTGTACCCGGATATCCATGGCGCGCTTCCGGATTTGAGCATGGAGATCCTGCACGAAGGCCGCGTGCTGGCGCGTATGCCTTTGCAGTTCAAGAGCGGATTGGCCAAGACCGCCATGGAAGGCAAGTTCAGCACCATGCAAGGGTATGGCACCGCCAATGGCCTGGCCATCGCCGGCGGGCAAGCCAAGGAGTTTCCCTATGTGGCGGATATCAAGGGGGCCAAGTTCTCGCCGGGCAATTACGAAGCCGTGATTAGCATCCGCCAGGGCAAGCAGATTATCCGGCGGACCAGCACCTTCCGCGTGGAGGGTAACGCGCCGGTCCAAGTCGCCAGCACGGTGGCGGTCAAAGGCGCGGCCGGGCCGCCGGTCGATGAATACGCGGATGTGGTGTTGCCCGAAATCGAACCAGCCACCATCGACACCAGCGGTTTGAAGATGCGCGCGGAGGAACAAAAGCGGCTCTGGGACGAAGCCGCCAAGAACGCCATGAGCTACCTGTCGCGGCTGCCCAATTTCCGCTGCACCCAGGAGACCCGCCGCTTCACCGCTCCGCTCAAAACGCCGGACCAGCTCAAAGAGGCCGATTCATTCAAGAGCGACCTGATCTACGAGGATGGCAAGGAGCGCTACCGCACGGTCGAGATCAACGGCGTGAAAGTGGACAACACGGAGGTGAACCGGGGCATTTACTCGCGCAGCGAATTCGGTTCCATGTTGCGCGGCTTGTTCGACCCGGATACGGCCGCCAAGTACAAGTGGGCCGGACGCGCCATGGCCATGGGTGTTCTATGCGAAGTCTTTGCGGTCGATGTGGCGCGGACGAAGTCGAACTTCGTGCTGCGACAGGCTGGGCGCCGCGAGCCGGCGGGCTATACCGGACGCGTCTTCATCGACGAAGATACCGGTATGGTGCGGCGGCTTACCATCGAAGGCAATGGACTGCCCGCGGACTTCGGGTTGAAGTCGCCGGCGCTCTCGCTCGACTACGGCATGGTGCGGATCGGCCAGGACGATTACCTGCTGCCGTTACGCTCCGTACTGCAATTGCGTCACGCCAAGGCTTTCGTCCGCAACGAGACCCTGTTCACGCATTACCGCAGATTCTCGGCCGAGTCCGAGATCAAGTTCCAGAACTAGGACGCAGCGGGGGCTACTTCACCTGGCTGCGGCGCCAGATCCGGTAGCCCCAGGCAGGCAGGGATAAGGCGGGCAACGCTGGTGGTGTCAGATTGTCCACGCCGGGCGTGACATCCACGAAGCCTTCACCCGGTGTGTCCACCACCCCCATGAAGGGCCGATTCGAAAAGTTGACCGCCACCAGGAATTGCTCGTGGCCGCCGACGCGCAGGAACGTCACCACTCGCGCGTCATCGGAATTGCGCAGCCATTCGACGGATCCCTGTTGCAAAGCCGTATGCGCGTGCCGCAGCGCAATCATCCCGGCATAAAATCGCGGAAACTGCGGGCGCCGTTCGGCGATCGGCCAGAACACCGGCAGCTTTTCAAAGAGCGCCGGACCGCCGGATTCCGTGGAGTCGCCCGCCTCCATGCCTTCGTAAAGCAAGGGCACGCCGTCCAGGGTGAACAGGAACGCGGACGCCGCCAGCGCGCCGCCTTTGCCGAATCGCACGATGGCCCGCTCTTCATCGTGATCGTCGGAGATACGCATATGCATGGTCGTTTTGGGGAACTGCTCCCGCTCGTCGTCCCAGGCCGCACGCAGGTCGCGCGCCGGGCGGCCCTGGCTGAAGATCTGGGCCAGGACACTGTGCAAAGGCCAGGCGTAATCCAGATCGAAGGCCTGGTGCATCAGCGGCGGATCGTGAGCCTCCGCCAGCCACAGCAGGCCCGGTTTGACCTGGTCCACCTGGACGCGGGCGCTCTCCCAAAAGCTGACCGGCACCATGCTGGCGGCATCGCAGCGGAAGCCGTCCAGGTCGAAGTCGCGAATCCAGTAACGCAGCATGTCGATCATGTAGGCGCGCAATTTTGGATTCGAGTAGTCGAGCGCGGCCACATCCTCCCAGTCGGGCATCGGCGGAATAATCCGTCCGGCGGCGTCGTGCTTGTAGAATGCAGGCGTCCGCATCATGACGCTGTCCCACGAAGTGTGGTTGGCGACTATATCGATGATCACCTTCATGCCGCGGCGGTGCGCTTCGGAAACAAGCTGCTTCAGATCGTCCTTGGTGCCATAGTCGGGATTGATGGCGTAATAATCCCGCACCGAGTAGGGGCTGCCCAGGGTCCCCTTGTGTTTGAGCTGGCCGATAGGGTGGATGGGCATCAGCCAGACCACGTCGACTCCCAGCCGATGCAGGCGGTCGAGACCCGCGGTGATTCCTTTCAAATCGCCGGACGGCGAGAAGTCGCGCGGAAAGACTTCATAGATGATGGCGTTGGACAGCCAGGCGGGCGGCGCCGCGAGAACCGGGCAGGCCAGGGCTACGACCAATGCCCAGGATGCTTTCTTCATGCGAAACATGGTAGCGCCGGGCGGCCATCCTTTTGAAACGAGGCTGGAACGAAGTGCTGGCGGATGGTAAAATACGTTTTGTAGTTGGGAGGTCGTCTAACGGTAAGACTGCAGACTCTGGATCTGCGTATCGGGGTTCGAATCCCTGCCTCCCAGCCAGCTATCAGATTGCTCCAACCGCTCCTAATCCTGCCAACCGGTCTCTTTCAGCGCCAGGCTTTTGACCGCCGGTAGAATCCAATAGACAATTCCATCTGGAAGTGATTTGCGCCATAGTCGAGGTATGGCGCGTTGCGGCTGCGAGACACCTGGAACGATGCCGTGTGCCAGGCTCAATCGAATAGATTCGGCGTCAATTTCCGATAGCCCTGCGCAACGGCCCAGAGATCGAGCGGCAGCGCGGCGATCTCATCCACTTCCGGGACCGCGTTGCCGTCGCGTGTGAGATCCACCGCCTTGAGGTAATGGCGGCAGGCATCGCACGCCTCCACGCGGATGTGCGGAAATTCAGGCGCCGTATACACCGGCAGCTTGTCCCGGTCCTCTTCGCCACAGTTCGGACAGAGCAGGCGGCGAAACTCCCATTCGGTGAAGCAGCGCCCGCACAGGAGCGTGCGGCGGCCCCCATCGCCTTCGGGTCTAAGGACGGCCAGCAGGGGCTTCTCAAAGCAGAAGGGACAGTCGGGTTGAACAACGCTGGTGTTCACGCCGCCTTGGGCGGCCTGCCGCTCCATGCCCGGCTGCTGCAGAACGCGGTGGAAGAAGCCGTAAAGAGGATGGTCTTGGCTGAGATGCGCGGCGGCCTCCCGCAGCACCGGGGTGCCCACTCGCCCCACCAGATCGAGCAAAGCCGGAAGCGTGGGACAAGGCGCTCGCTGGAAGACCGCGATCTCACGATAGAAGCGCAGCATCTCCGCCGCAGACGGATATCGTTCTTCCAACTCCAGGGCGCGCTGGATGCGGCGGTCCCAGCGGCTCATTTTCCGGTCACGCGTTCGTACCAGAGCCTATGGTGCATGCGCGCCCAAGCGGACGAAACTTCGCCGCGGATGATGGACGTGAAACCACCGCGCACCATCGCGGTGCCCATGTAGACGTGGATGATGAAAGCGCCAATGGTGATTAACGCGCACGCCACATGCGCCAGGATGGCCGCCATGCGGATCAAGCGCAGGTTCCACGGGACTACCTCGGGAAACCACAGGATCGCTCCGGAGACGACCAGCCCGATTCCGCCCCAGACCATCACCCAGAAGAAATACTTCTGGCCGAGGTTGAAGCGGTCGGAAGGCGGCAGCGCTTCGTCTTGGTTTACGATGTAGTGGTTCACCGCCCGTCCCCAGGCCCGGTCTACCGCGGTAATGCGCATATCGCCCATCCACGACCGCAGCATGAGCACCAGCGTCGCGACGAAAACCACACCCCCGACCGGATGCCAGAAACGCGCTGTGGGTACGCCGCCCAGGATGACGGCGATCCAGTAAAGATGCGGCGAATAGAACGCCAGGCCCGTGGCGAGCACGTAGCTGTAAGTAATGGCCGAGGTCCAGTGCACCACGCGCTCCGCCAGACTGTAGCGCTGGATACGGGCAACAGACGGATGCGGGCTCATGCTGCGCCTCCGTTGGAGTCGTCCTTCACCTGCTTGGGCCCATAGCGCAGGTAATGCAAGGTTACGCCGATCAGACCGCCGACCATGGCCAGGTTGCCCAGCCACTTGAGCGGACCTTTCCACACGCGCACTGTCCAGGGCACTCGCGGATTGGCCGGCAGTCCGCCATACGCCTCGGTGTTGGTGATGTCGTGCAGCACGTACATCACGCCGGTGCCACCCACTCCCGGTGGATCATAGAGGCCCGCGCTGGCGAATCCGGAGTGCTCGCGTAACTGTTGCGCCCGCGCATTGCCAAGCGCCTTCATGTCATCCTTGGTGCCGAAGTGCAGGCAACCGGTGGGACAGGCTTTGATGCAGGCGGGCTCCAATCCCACCCCGACGCGGTCCGAGCACAACGTACACTTGAACACGCGTTTGGTCTGCGGATTGAATTTAGGAACGTTGAACGGGCAGCCGGTGACGCAATACTGGCAGCCGATACAGTTGTCCTGCTGGAAATCGACAATGCCGTTCTGGTACTGCACAATCGCTCCGTCGGCGGGACAGGCGGCCAGACAGCCGGGATCGGCACAGTGCATGCAGCCGTCCTTGCGCATCAGCCATTGGAACGGTGCGTCCTCGCGCGCATGCTCGTTGAAGCGGATGAGCGTCCAGTAGTTCCATGCCATGTCGGGCATCGTCTGGTAGGTGTTGTCGAAGGTGGTCTCACGGAACGGCAGATCGTTCCATTCCATGCACGCCACTTCGCAGGCTTTGCAGCCGATGCAGGTGGTGGTGTCGATGAGCTTGGCGACCTGCTCCTGCCGCTGCGTGCCGCGGCCGGGAACTGTTCCGGTGTGCCCCGAGATCCTCTGGATGCGCAAGTTGGCCATGGTTACACCTTCTCCAGCTTCACCAGGAATCCTTTGAACTCCGGCGTGTTCGCATTCGGGTCCGTGACGGCGAGCGTAAGCGTATTCGCGCCGTTGAGCGCGGTCTTGCCCTCGTCCTCGGCGATGCCGCGGTAGCCCCAGTGGATCGGGATGCCGATCTGGTAGGTCTTCTTGCCGTCGATGGTCATGGCTTTGATGCGGCGCGTGACCATCGCCTTGGCGATGTAGTGGCCGCGAGCGCTGGTGACCTTGACCAGCTCGCCCCCGCGCAGCCCCATCTCGTTGGCCAACTCGGCCGGGATCTCGACGAACGGTTCGGGCACAAGCTGCACGTTCATCGGATTGTTCTTGGTCCAGTAGTGATAGTGTTCGGTGAGCCGGTAAGTGGTGCAGACGATGTTGAAGCCTTCCTGCGGGGAGCCGATCTTGTCCAGATCGGAGGCGAAGCGTTTGGCCACGGGATTGTTCTGCTGGCCGGGATGCAGCGGATTCCGGACCGGGCTTTCGGTCGGTTCGTAGTGCTCGGGGAACGGCCCGTCGGCGAAGGCCGCCAGCGGCGCAAAGAGGCGCGCCACGCCTTCCGGGTTCATGATGAACGGCCCCATGTGGTCCTTGGGCGGCGAATCGGCTTTGAAGTCGGGAACGTCGTTGCCCACCCATTTCTGCTGGTGTTCGTTCCACCACACCTGGCGGCGATCGGTGTCGAACGGTTTGCCGTCGAGATCGCACGAGGCGCGGTTGTACAGCACCCTCCGGTTGGCCGGCCACGACCATCCCCAGTTCGGGTAGATGCCGAGCCCGGACGGGTCCTCGGTGCCGCGCCGCTGCATCTGCGGGCCGGCTTCCGTCCACGATCCGCAGTACAGCCAGTTGCCGGAGGAGGTGGATCCGTCAGCGCGCAGCCACCCGAACCCGGGCAACTGCTGGCCGGCCTTGAAGGTCTGATTCAGCTTGGCATCGGTGACATCCGCCACCGCCCGCCCGTTGATCTCCTTGGCGATCTCGGAGAGCGATGGATTGTGCGGATCCGTATAGCTCCAGGTGGCGTGCAGGATGGGGTCGGGGAACTTGCCGCCCTCCTTGGCGTACAGCTCTTTCGTCTTGAGGAAAATGCGCGCCAGGATCTCCTGGTCGAGCTTGCAGCCGGGCGGCGGTGGCAGCGCCGCGTTTTTCCATTGCAGCCAGCGCGCCGAATTGACGAACGTGCCGTCCTTTTCCGCGAAGCCGGCGCCGGGGAGGCGATAGACCGTGGTCTGGATCTTCGCCATCTCCTCCTTGGTGATTCCCGGCGATTTCCAGAACTCGCTGGTTTCGTCCGGGTAGATCTCGCACACCACCAGCCAGTCCGCCTTCTTCAGCGCCTCGATATTCTTGTGCGAGTTCGGGCCGATGGCCACGCCGTTCATGCCGAACGCGAACAGGCCCTTGACCTTGCCCTTGTACATGTCGTCCCAGATCTCGGCCCACGAATACTTGCGGTCTACCTTGGGCAGGTAGTGGAAGGCCCAGTCATTCTGCTTCGTCGCGGCGTCGCCATACATGGCCTTCTGGAAGGACACCACGAACGCCGGCGTATTCGACCAGTAGTTGAACGATTGCCACGGCCCGGGCTTGGAAGGCTTCGGTGTAATGCGCTCCAGGTACGAGTGGAAATCCTTGTCGGCGGGCGTGGGCACCTTCAGGTAGCCCGGCAGGATATCGAAAATGCCGGCCATGTCCGTGGCGCCCTGAATATTTGAGTGGCCCCGCAAGGCGTTGACACCGCCGCCCGCGCGTCCGACATTCCCCAGCAGAAGCTGCAGGATGGCCGCGCCGCGGATGGTCTGTGTTCCCGAGCTGTGCTGTGTCCAGCCGACCGCGTAAATAATGGTGCCGGCCTTCTTCATGTCGCCATCCTTGCGGATGGAGGTGAACAGATCCGCCGCCTTGAGGAACTGGTCCTGGGGAACGCCGGTGATGCGCTCCACCATTTCCGGCGTATAGCGCGAATAATGCCGCTTCAACAACTGGAAAACGCAGCGGGGATTTCCGAGCGTGAGATCGAACTCCGGCGCGGCCGGCATGGCGCCGGGTTTATCGGCTGCGCCGGAATAGTTCCACGTCGATTTATCGTAGCTGTGAGTGGCCGCGTCGTAGCCGGAATACAGGCCGTCCTCCGGCAGCTTGAATCCTTCCTTCACGATGAATGCCGCATTCGTGTAGTGGACCAGGTAGTCGCGCGCGATGCGGTTGTTTTGGATCGCGTAATTGATCAATCCGCCCAGAAACGCGATATCGGACCCGGCGCGCAACTGCACGTACTGATCGGCCACCGCCGCGGTGCGCGTGAAGCGTGGATCCACCACGATCATCTTGGCGTTGCGATTGCGCTTGGCCTCCACCGCCCATTTGAAGCCGCACGGATGGTTCTCCGCCGGATTGCCACCCATGATCAACATCATGTCGGTGTTCTTGATGTCGATCCAGCCATTTGTCATCGCACCGCGACCGAACGTGGGCCCCAAACTGGAGACCGTCGGTCCGTGTCAAACACGAGCCTGGTTTTCCAGGTAGCAAACCCCCAGGCTGCGCATGCTCTTCACTACCAGGAAATTGAACTCGTTGGTATCGGTGCAGCCGCCCGTAAACGCGATGCCTTCGCAACGGTTGACGGTGTTGCCCTGCGCGTCCTTTTCAACGAATGTCTGGTCGCGAGTCTTCTTCACCGCGCGGCCGATCTCATCGACGGCCTGCTCCCACGCGATGTCTTCCCAGTGATCCGAGCCCGGCCGCCGCACTTGCGGCCTGGTCAAGCGCCGGTCGTTGACGATGTCCTGCTCGAGCGAGCTGCCCTTGGGACACAGGGTGCCACGATTGATGGGGTGGTCAGGATCGCCCTCCACGTGCACCACCGCCGGCGTCACGTTCTTGGCCCGATCGCCGATGGTGTGGATGATCACGCCGCAGCTCACCGCGCAGTAGGGACAGGTGGAGCGCGTTTCCGTGGTGCGCGAGATTTTGAGATCGCGCGATTGCGCATAGGCTGGCGCCAGATCGAATCCAAGCGCCGAAACCAGTCCGCCGGTGGCGCCGGCTTTGAGAAATGCGCGCCGAGTTGGCGTCATGGCCAGTCCTCCCCTCCCTTGGTGAGCTTGTATTATTAGATACCCAAGGTACGTGTGTGTCAATGAGTTATCGATGACAGAACGGTTACAGTCGGGTTAAGGGCCGCTGCCGGTGACCGATGGCGGGCTCCGTTTCAACTCCTGGTTGGGCGTCATCCGCTCCCAACGGCGCCCTCGATTGGGAGTCCGCGGGCAAAACCCACAGCCATGTCATTGCTGACCGATTCGGCCGCCCAGTGACCGGCTCAGCCCGGGCAACTTCGTATGGGGGAGCAGTGACAACCGAGCAAACCAAGATGCCCATCCAAATGGATGGTGACTTCACGTCCCAGGCTTACCTATAATTCAGAGAGTTTCGACTCGATTTCGAGTGGGTGTACACACCCATTGGGGAGGACAACAGGCTCAACATGAAACGGATCTTTCTTGCAGCGGTGATGGCGTCGACCGGAGCCTTCTTGGCGTCCGCGGCGGACCATACCTTGGGGATTTGGAAGTATGTTCCGGAGAAGTCGCATGGCGGAAACGTAGCGAGTCTCATGCAGACCCGTGAAAACGCGGAGGGAGGGATAAGGGTTACGGTTGTCGGTGAGATTACTGATGGGTCCAAGGTAAATACGGAATGGGTGGGGAGGTACGACGGGAAGCCGGTGAAGATGGCGACCTCGACGTTAGCATGGGATATGATCGCCGCGAAGCGGATAGACGCCAACACGGTATCCGAGGAGCGGACGAAGACGGGCGGCAAGTTCCATTCGATATCACGGTTTCACGTTTCGGCAGACGGCAAGACGATGACTGTGATGACTAAAGGAACGGGCGAGACGGGCGAGTCCTTCACCATGTCGGCAGTATGGGAGAGGCAGTAAGCTAAGGGGCCGGCCCCGGCAACGCGGAGAACACGCGGCGCGCTATTGCGACCGCCCTGGGCGCGCTCGGCTTCACCCGGCCCCCGCCCGCGCCGAAAAGAGCACCAAAACTGCGAGCGGCAGGCCACCAGACTTACGGCCGCACCCGGAAAACCGTGTTGCTTGACAGCGTGCCCTTGGGCGTAACCACCCGGACTCTGCCGGTCGCCGCGCCCATTGGCACCGCTGTCGTGATCTCGTCGTCGGATACCACCGTGAACTCGGCAGCTACCCCGTTGAACGTCACGCTCGTAGCGCCGGCCAAGGCCGTACCCAAAATCGTCACCGCCGATTCAGCTTTGCCCGATGTGGGCTGCGTTTTGATAAAAGGCGCCAGTCCTACGGACAGCCTATAGATCGTGGGAGGACCGCCGGTCGTTCCATAACCCGTGGTAGTTCCATAGAACCTTCCATCGGTAGCTTGCACCAGCCCCGCGTACGGATAGGATCCGTCCGTGCACCCGCTCTGAGCGCAAAACATGTACAGCGTCGTCAGCGCGCCACTCGCAGTGATCCTGAATATAGTGCCATGCTCGATGATTCCGCCGCCGGTAGTGGATCCATAAAAGTTCCCATCCGTGGCTTGAATCAGCCCCGCCCTGGGCGAGGAACCGTCCAGGCATCCGCTCATGGTGGGACAGAAGCTGTACAGTGTAGTCAGATTGCCCTGGGCGGTGAGTTTGAACACCGTCCCGAAACCGTATGCGCCTCCAGCCTGGGTCGTTCCGTAAAAGTCGCCGGCCGCCGCCTCTATCACACCCCCCGCGGGGTATTCGCCGTCGACGCACCCGGCCTGCGCGCAGAAACTGTAGACGGTCGTCGGCGCGCCCCGCGCGGTGACCTGAAAGACCGCTCCCGCGCCGTACGCCCCGCCGTAATAGGTCGTCCCCCAGAAATCGCCATTGGCGTCTTGCACCAGCGTGGCATCCGGATACTCCGGGCAGCCGCTCTGCGAACAGAAACTGTAGAGCGGCGTCAGCGCTCCGCCTGGGGTTATGTTGAAGAACTCGCCTTCATTGTACCCGCCGCCTTGCTGGGTGGTCCCGTACAGGCTGCCATTGTTGGCCTGGACCAGTCCGCCCGTGGGACTGTACCCGTCGGCCACTTGGAATTTGTGCAACGAGGTAAAACCCCCGCTGGCCGTGATCAGAAAAACGGTTCCAGCCCCGACCCCGCCGATCTGTGTAGTCCCGTAGAGACTCCCGTTATTCGCCAGGGTCAGCCCCGAATACGGGTACGAACCGTCCCAGCACTTGCGCTGGCTACAGAAGTTATACAGGGTTGTGAGCTGGCCGTCTGGAGTGATCTTATAGATCGTGCCGGAGCCGTGTGCTCCGCCCTGTTGGGTTGTGCCCCACAGGTTCCCATCGATGCCTTGGACCAGACTCGCGTACGGGAATTGGCCGTCGGGGCAGCCCGCTTGGGAGCAGAAGCTGTAAAGCGTCGTGAAAGTTTGCGCGGACAGGCAGGTCGCCAGCAAGGCACACAGCGCCATGGCAACTCTGGCTCGCTGGCACAGGTTCGGGCTGGACAGTCTGCTTCCGATTCGCATAGCATGTCCTTGACGAAAACCGAAATCATTCTACGCTCGCCAATACGGCAAGTCAATGTCTCTAAGCGATAAACACACCTGGGAATCTGCTAGACGCTTCGTCTCGGGATTGGTGGTGTCCTGCGGATGCGCCTGGCGCGATCCCGTGCGGCAGCAGGCGTGCACGAAAAAGCGCTGATCCCCACTTGCATCTCCGATGAAACCACGGCGGGCCGTTTCGCGCTGCCCGGCACTCGGAGCGATCCAGCGTGCGCGCGAGACCCCCGGCGGTATTAGAATTGAAAAATGTCCAGCACACCACAACCATCCAAAACATTGACGAATGAAGACGCGACTTTCCGATTCCTTGGCATCCCGAGCGCAATGAGGGCCACCGCGGACACCACCCACGGAGCGTTCGCGCTACTGGAGCACTGGGAAATGCCGGTGGGTTTTGCCTCTCCGTATCACACCCACCATCGGGAAGACGAGTCCTTCTACGTTTTGGAAGGCGAAGTCGCGTTCGTGTGCGCGGGCAATTGGCGCAAGGCTGGCCCTGGCGCGTTCGTCTATGGGCCTCGCGAAATCCCGCACGGATTCAAAGTTGTGGGCCAATCGCCGGTCAGGATGCTGATACTGTGCACCCCTGCCGGATTTGAGCGGTTCGTTCTGGAGCAGACCACGCCGATCACCGAGCCACCCTCCCCGCCCGATATGGGCAAACTGATGATGCTGGCCGCGAAATACGGGATCGATATTCACGGGCCGCTGCCCGAGGCTCCGGACAGCTTCGGAGGTGAGGCGCCGGCGCTTGGCCACCTGAAGGCCCTGAACCATAGTTGGATCCAGGCCTTTAACGATCGGGACTGGCAGACCGAGGCCGCTGCACGTGGTGAAGATTTTCAAGCGCATCTATCGGGCTTCGCTGCGCCGCTCGACAATGCCGGATGGGCCGGTTTCATGCAGGCTTTCACTGCGGGCTTCCCGGATTCGCGGATCTCAATCGAATCCTGCATCGCGGAGGGCGACCAAGTCGTCACGCGCTGGACGCTCGCCGGTACTCACCGGGGGAGTTTCCAGGGGATTCCGCCCACGGGGCAGCCGGTGCGGTTCACCGGGATCGAATTCAACCGGGTGGTGAATGGCCGGCTCGTTGAGCACTGGGCCATGTTCGACAATCTTGCCTTACTACGGCAAATTGGGGCGATGCCGGCGTAGCGCGGGGACTCGGGCGCCTGACAGCGGCGGCCTGCCTCCGAGAAGATCGCGGGTGCGCCGTGCGGCAGCGTCAAGAAATACCAGAAGCTGCAGCGTGGTCATTGCACGCTATCCGCGAGGTAGAGAACAGCATCTCCCTCGAAGGGCGGTGTGAAGCGCTGGGACGGCGATCCCGCGGCAATCGAATCCAGCCTCGTCGCGGCTCCCGTGGACGGATTGAACCATTCTACCGTCAGTTTTCGCGAAGCCGGCATGGCTGCAAGATTGACCGTGAAGGAATCTCCAGACGGAGCATAAACCAGGTACTCCGCCCCCACTGCCCCTGTACGGGCCAGACAATAACCCGTTGAACTGAGCCAGCCCTGAGCACTTACCCGGGAGAGATCCAATTTGCGCGAGTAATTCAGAATGTAGCCGAGGTTCTGGCGAAACTGCGCGTAACGGTCATCCGGACTGTTGCAGATCCCGTTCCGGGCCGAACCACACAGGTTCCGGCGCTCGCGCGGGTAATACACCAGATACGGGTCCATAAACAGGACCTGGTTGCCATTCAGGAAATTCCGCCAAATGTAGTTACGGTTTTGCAGGGGAGTCTCATTCCACATCCCAAAATAAGAATGGTCGCTGTCGTTGACGTTCACCTTACACGCCGGCTTTCCGCTTCCACACGAGGACGGGGGAGAAACCCGGGCCTGCGGCGCGACCCAGTCTGCATCGGAGTTGTAGATTGTGGAATCCGGAGACCCGATCAGCGCGGCATACCCGATGGGGTGCTGAAACCGTTTCTTCGATTCGTAGGCGCGGATGTGAGAAATCTGGCGGTTGTTCCACCAGGTAGAGTTGCGGGGAGCTTCCTCGGAAACGATCCACAGCACGTTCGGCAAATCGTTCAGCGTGTCGATCACTTTTTCCACGTACAGGTCCTGGAGCCTGGTGATGGCGTTGGGGCCGGTCATGGTGATCGATCCCGTGCCGGTCTTAGATCCGCCTCGATAACCGTCGTCGATGCCGTTTATGTTATTGGCACCGGTAAAAGGGAAGCCGTCGGAAGAGCACCGAAAAACGTTCAGCCACTCACCCGTGAACAAATAGATGCCGGCATAAATACCGGCGTTCTGCAGCATCCGTGTGCGCTCGCGTAACCGGTCAAAATAAGCCTGGTTGAACCGGGTGAGGTCGAATTTCAACCCCCCATCCGTAGCTCTGCCCGGACCGGTCCGCAGCCAGGGATGCGGACCTACGGTCAAGTCCGGAGGGGCACTCGCGGTGCTGGGAAACCCGCAGAATTTCGCCAGCTCGGTGTACCAGAGCAACGTAAAATTGTGTCCGTTGGATTGGAGGAATTTGACAAACGCGCGGAAGTCCAGCGGTGCGAGCGAACCGTTCGTACCCCAATCCTGAAGCGTATTCCAGGTTTGCGATCCGCTCAGGATGAGGACTTTCCCTTGAGCGTCCTGGAAGTAGCGGGGATTACTGGAGGCTTTGAGCGGTCCACTGATCGGGACTGCCGCATGCGCGGGCGCCGCCAGGACGAGGACCCAACAGGTGAATGCAAGAAATGCAGCGGGCATGTCAACTAGCCTGATCCGGGCCGCGAACCGCGATCCAGCCGGCCGGATCCGATCCGTGAGCGCTTCAACGTACGTGCGTGGGCTGTCCGGCACCGAAGTATTTCGCCGCCGGGTCGCGCAGGAGAAACCAGGTGATCACCGCCAAGAAGAGGACGTGGATCGCAAACGGGACCCAGCCGTGCAAGGCCCCCACAACTACATGGAACGCGATCCAGGCAACCGCCAGCCAGCGCGCCCAATTGCTGCCCCGGAGCATGAACACGCCCGCAATCACGGCGGCGATCCGAACGAGTTCGATCCCAAGAGCGTCGTACCGGAACGGGTGCGCCGTTCTCAAATCGCCGAGATGCAGAGCAAATCCGCCGGCGCCCACAAGGATGTAAATGCTCGCGATGACGATTACGGACAGTGGGCGATCCTTCATACGACGTCTGGGGCTCGATTCCCCTATTGTGCCTCAATCCAGGAGCTGGTATCGCGGGAGCCATCACCAGGAGTAAACGACGAGCTGGCGCACCGCTACTCCATGTGTCTCGAACGACAGGTCGGCGGTTCCGCCGGGCAACAGGAGGCCCACCGTGCCAGTGTTTGATCCAACGGTCGGATCCAGGGCGAGGGCGGTGGAAAGGCCGGATGTGCTTTTCACGCGGACCACTGCAACTTGACCGGAGGTATTTGCGTACTCCAGCCGGGCGAACGTGGGACCGTTCGTCGCTTGAATGCCGGCGATCTCCGATCGATTCGCAAGATACACGGCCGGTTTCTTATCTTCGCCGTCCACGGACAGGAGCATGAGATCGTGCGCGGGTGCGGAGAATTCCGGATCAGCCGCCGTGAAATCGCGCCCATTCCAAACCTCGCGCAGCGATCGCGGAGCGCCAGCGAGTCCCACCCTGCCCCAATCGATCTTCACTTGCGTGGCGCGGTCGGTTCGGTTCAGTATGGCAACGGCCCGTCTTCCAGCGACGGCCATCGGCTTTGCCAAGATCTGGACCCCGGGAGCGGGTTCGGCGACTTTGATGGGCTGTAAACCATATGGGTCATTGTGAATGGCGAGCGCTTCCCGATTCTTCAACAGAGACAACGTGGCCGGCGAAAGCCGCGTCAGGTCGGAGCCCACCATCAGCGGTGCACCGGCCATCGCCCACAGCCCCATGTGGATCCGGTCCATGGCATCGGTCATGCCGCGCATCCCCATCACCATCATGTCCAGGTCGTTATAGTAGCCGGTGTGTTGTGCTTCCGGATGGAAGCCGGCATCGAACGAGTCCAACACATTTTTGAGGGTGATGATGCGTTTCGCGTGTTCGGGATCGTGGAGGCTTTCAACGACCGGAGGGATGATGTCGCCTCCCGTGCGCCAGATGGTGCTTTCGATTCCCGCAACTCCCGGAGCCCAGAACCAGGGATTCTGGCTGCCCCACTCACAGATGGAGAGAAACAATCTTCGCCGTGTTATCTTTTCCGCGCGTTCGATAGCGCGGGCGACCAGCGCATACTGGACCGCGCCGGACCGCTTCTCCTCCGCCCCGCCGCACCAGTCCACCTTGACATAGTCGAAGCCCCATCTCGAGAACTGCACAAAGTCCTGATCGTAGTGGCCTTCGCTGCCGGTATGCCGGTACTTTGGGCCGGAGTCGGGGTACATGCTGCAACCGTCGCGGCCGGCGTCCGTGTAGATTCCGGCCTTCAAACCCAAGCCGTGGATGTAAGCGGCGATGTTGGCCATGTCGCCGTCTTTTTGACCGGGCCTGACGGCGGGCCATTGTTTGGGGTTGACGACGATGTTGCCCGCGGCGTCACGTTCGCCCAGCCACCAGCCTTCGTCGATGACGACATACTCGTAACCGGCGTCCTTCATCCCATTCGCCACCAAAGCTTGGGCTTGCTGCTGAACGATCTGAGAATTTACGATATTGGCGAAACTGTTCCACGAGTTCCAACCCATGGGCGCGGCACAGAAGCAGGCGGTTGTAGTGGCCGCAAATAGAAATGCGAAGCGCACGAGTGCAACATATCATATCCGCGGCGGCAGGTCGCTGGTGGTACGGGATTTCGCAGCAGCTATCAGCGCGAGCCCGGCTCCGTGGCATGCCCGGGTGGCGGCGCGGGATAGTTTTCGATAGGGAGCCAATCAGCGGCCCTGGATGGGTCGCAGCGGGCCTTAGGCGATCCATCTTCCATGGCGCAGACCAGGAACTCGGTAACCGGGTGCACCTCCCACAACGACATGCGATGCGGCTGACCGCCGATGACATGGCCGGGATCCGAATTCGGAACGTGAATGCTGTCGTAGAGCAACTGACCGGTAACGCGGATCTGAAGGTTTTTGCTTTGAACGTCCTGGAGCCTGGGTATCGTCCAGTTCGGATTGCGATCTTGCGGAATCATTTCGACAACGATGCCTTGAAAGTCCATATCCGGGCCGACGGCGGGTCCTAGGGGAATGTGAAAGTCGTTGTTCTCCATTCCAGTCAAGCCGCAATTCACAGATTCGCCGGCCTCGGGACGAGGATCGGCCACAATGAAGCCGATCGCTTGAACCAGGTCGCCTTCGGAGACGGTTCCTGTGGAGTACTTGAGATCGGAGAGCTTGGCGCGATCGGCCGCCGGAATCTCCAACTCTCGTTTTGGCGGAAACAACACTCCGGCTTCGGTCTGGAGCTGTTTGAAATCCGCGAAAGTGAGCACCGTCGGAGAGCCGCCCCCCGGTATCGTCCGCTTTCTTTGATTCAGAGCGGCGTGGCCGCTCCCCGGTGGTGCGCATCCGTTCACAGGACAATCCGCGAGTGACGGCACGTTGCAGCCCGCGGCCGTCTGGCTCGTCTCGGGCGGAATTCGATGTGGGCCTGGAACTCGCGCGGCTTCATTCACCACGCCGATTGCCAGCGGTAAAAGAGCCAGAGCGTTTGCGGACCTCATAATGGCAACCCGTCTAATATGTGACGACGGCTGTCCCATCTTCGTAACCGGCGGCCTGCGCGCGGATCGTCACCTTCGTGCCGGATGCTATGCCAGTCGCCGGAGTGTACAGGGCTATGTTAGACGATTGCGGCGTGAGGGTCCCATGGGCGGGCGCATCGAGGGACCAGGTCAAAGCGGGCATCGGAGTCCCCGGGGGCGTATTCACTAAGCTGGCCGTAAAACTGGTTGCAGGGAGGGCAGCGCCCGCGGCCGGAGGTCCCAGCGTGGTCGGCATAAGTGTCAGCCCGGCAGCTTGTGAGGGATTGCTCATCTGAATCCCCTTGCTCACCGCATAAGTGCTCGCGCTGATTCCGAGCAGGGTCAGTACCTCCGGGGGAACCGCCGGAAATTTCTCTTGCGCCGCCACCATAAGAAACAGGCTCAGCGCGATCACGAATGTAAAGATCAGCAACTGAAAGCGGGACATGCTGGCGCCGCCATCCACCTCTTCGAGCAATTCACTGATGTCAATCCTGCCCCTGACGATTTCGATAAGGACGGCCAGCCCGAACATGAACACCAGGATCAGCAAACCATAGCCAATTGCAAGTTTCAGTTTCAATGCCGGCTCGCCGGGTAAGACGGGTGAGGCAATGAGAATCGCCGCGATTACGGCCGCCACAAGCGCCACCGTGAATTCCCAATTCGTTTTCCCCTTCACTGTTGGTTCCTCCTTAACAAAGACCACGCCTTTCCGCCGAGGTAAACCGCCTGGCTGCCGCCCAGAACCCCTACGATGGCCGGCGAGATACTGGGAAGGGCCGTCGCGGAAGGACTGTGAATTACCCGAATCAGATAGTCCATAGCGACGAAAACCGTGAAAACGAGCAGTTGCGCCCGGCCCGGGCTAAAACCGGCCGTACCCTGAAGCAGACCCGTCATGCGGATGCCCCCCGCTAACAGCTTGGCCAAGATAATAGCCGCGAAACCGGTAAATAAGATGATGAGTTCCCACCGGGCTAGAGCCACTAATCCGCGCATGGACTTTTGCCGTCCTATTGTGAAATTTCAACCGAGTATACAGTGACCGGTGGTCAATTACAAGGGGTTTGAAGAAACTGATCGCGCCAATTTATTGAACAAACTTGGCCGGCTGAGGAACCATATTCGATTGATGGATGTATCCTAACCAGTCCCCGTAATTTCGCGGGGATCACTCCAGACGCAGCTCTTGCACCCTCTTTTCCAATTCCTGGTGATCGATCTGAAAAACAATCCAAAAGCGGCCATCCGTTCGCGAAAGGACATACGAGGCGGAGTTTTGGCTATATATCGGGCCGTTTGCGCCGCGGTCAAAACGCATATTCCAGATCACTTTTACCAGCGTGTACTTCGAGTCCAGCGCAGCGGATTCAAGAGCTTCGATGGTCGAGGAGACTAATCCTCGCGACCGAAAGAATTCTCTGCGCCGAGGGAGGACTTTCAGGAAGTCTTCTTTCTTCACGCACTGAGCGCCTTCTGGCCCACCGAACATGAAGATGTCAGCGTAACAGGCGGCAATCTGCTCCACATCGAATATGGCGTTGGCCGCCTCATATCCAGTAAAGAAAGATCTCACTGCGGCAATCTCGTCGCTCATCTGGCGTACGATAGCACGCTCTTCGGCTACCGGGCCGCGCCTTCGACCATAGAGCGCTTGTTGCCCGCATAAAACCGGACGAGCCTTCCGGAAGCTTGCCCGGTTTGGCGGCTTTTAGCATCCTTTCCCTCTGTTAACCCTCGATAGTCACGGTTAACCTAATACCCTCAACATTGCATTCAGACCGTGAAGTCCCATATCGTATCGTTGAGCGCCGGAATCTGGCGGCAGATTCCCGATTGTTACGATTCGCTTACAACGCGGAGGTGAGTTGATGCCATTACTGATTGGAGTTCCCTTGGGATTGCTGGCGTGGTTCGTCGTCCGCTTCCTGGTCATGGGGCTCTACACCGTCGATCAGAACGAGCGCGCCGTGAAAACCAGCTTCGGCCGGGCCGTGCGCGTAGGGAAGAAGACCACGCTGGAGGATCCCATCGCCGAGTCGCTACGTCCGGAAGAGAGGGACCGTTACTGTTACCCGCAGGTCCGGGTGATTCAGCCGGGCGGGCCGTATTTCAGAATGCCCTGGGAGCGGGTCCAAAAGGTCTCCATCGCGACGGTCACCGTGAACATGGCGTTGGATCCTGAAGACGCGACCGCGAACGAAGCCGGAACGCGCCTCGAGGCGGTGACCAAAGACCAGCTCAATACCGGTCTCACGGGCCAGATCCGATATCGCGTCAGCGAATCGAATCTGTATGCCTTCCTGTTTGGGATCAAGAGGCCGTTCGTCCACGTGATGGCCTATTTCGTTTCGGTGCTGCGGCAGCGTATCGCCAACTTCGAAGCTAAGTCCGCCGCACCCGCCACCGCGGCGCCACCGGCGGATCCGGATGCCGCTTCTCTGGCTGGCGCAGAAATGACCGGCGTATCCATCAATGACCTGCGAAAGAACCTGCGGGATCTCAACGAATATATGGATTCGGAGTGCCGTGCCACACCCGCGCGCTATGGCGTCATTTTTGACGCCTCGTTGATCACCGGAATCGATCCGCCCCCCGACGTGGAATCGGCCCTGGCCGCCATCAACACCGCGCACAACCAGGTATCCAGCGACATCAGCCTGGCGCAAGCCGCGGCCGACCAGAGGGTGGTGCAATCGCGGCGGGCGGTGGAAATTGAGACTCTCAAGGCGCAGGCGGAGGTGGAACCCATCAAGTCCCTCGCGGCGGAGCTGGCCGCTTTACACTCCGGCGGACAATCGGTCCTGCAGGCGTACCTGAGAAACGTCAAGCTGGCCCTCTATGACAAGGCCGTGCAGACCTACAAGGAGGTATCCAAGTAATGACTCTGCAATCTGTCGATGGGGTGATCGGGCTGTTGCTCGCGTTCATCGCACCTTTCATTCTCGAACCGTTGATCCTGGGTATCGCCAGAGTCTTCGGCCTGTACGCCGTGGTCCGCGAAAGAACCTGCCGCGTCTATGTGCTCTTCGGACGTGTCGTCGGCGTGCTCGACGAACCCGGCCTTCATTTTCTGCCTGCGACTCTCGGCGGCGCGGCGTTCATCGTCAACCTGCTCGGGACCTGCCACGAGCTCGACCTGCGGCTGGATCAGGAGTATCTTCGCAGCCAGCCGGTGAACTCCGAGGAAGGGGCGCCGATGGGTATCGGCATCTGGTACGAGATGTGGATCAACAACCCTGTAGCGTTCCTGTTCAAAAACACCGACCCGCGTGGCTCCTTGCGCGCCAACGTCAGCAGCCCGACCGTCAGATGCCTCAGCAACATGCCCTTGGCGGAAATGCTGCAAACCCGCCACAGCATGAGCCAGACCGTGCGCGCCGAGGTGACTGGAAAATCGCAGGAATGGGGCTATCAACTGGGATCGGTGTACATCCGGAAGGTTCACTTTCGCGACGCGGGGATGATACGCCAGATCGAGGAAAAAGTAGTAAACCGGCTCCGCCAGGTGACGTCGGCAATCAAGCAGGCAGGCGCGAATCAAGTGAGCGTCATCACCAGTTCCGCAGAACGGGAGGCCGCCATTGAATTCGCCAAGGCTGCCGCCATTCGTCCGGCTACGGTAGGCCGGGCCTTTCAGGAAGTCGCCCGCGAGCCGGAGGTCGCCGGTGTGCTCTTCGATGTTCTGGAGACGCAGCGGCTTCTGGCCTCCAAAACCCGGCTCACTCTGCTGCCGGACGGCGCTCACGGCAGGATGCTGGCGCATTTGATGGCCGCCAATGACGCTGCGCCGGCGCCCGCCGTGAACAGGACCGAACCGGGACCGCCGAAAACCTGATGACGGAGGTCCATCTCCCGATCGCTGCGCTCGCGATAGCGGCCCGTTAAACCAACCGGCATTCAAGTGTCACGGGTACCGCAAGACCCGCTGGATTGTTACATTACGGTTACGGGGTGCGTTATCTTCCGACGGCTGCCTCTCTTTGGACTTCATTTCTAGCCGCGGGATATAAAGGACTAACGGGCCTGATTAGTTATTAAATTGTGATCGCTCGGTGTAGCTGCCAGCGTAAGAACACCGTCCAATCCCACAAACGAACACGCATAACAGTAGTTAGAGATCTTAATTACTGATATGATTAGTTCGTACGACTCTCCCTCACGGCACCCGAAGTGCTCGGTCCTTGCCGGGACTCGAGTGCGAAAGGAGCGATCCCATGTTGCCATCCGTGCGTCACGCCTTCCGGGTGCTCCGCAAAGACCCCGGCTTTACAGCGGTGGCCATTTGCTCGCTGGCCCTCGGCATCGGCGCCACTTCGGCCATGTTCAGCTTCGCCAACGGCATGTTGCTGCGCCCGCTGCCGGTGCTCAACCCGGATCGCGTGGTGGTCATCAACACCGCCAAGTCCGCACCTTTCGGCATGAACCCGCCCATTTCCTACCCGGACTATGTGGACCTGCGCGACCGCAATCGCACCTTCGATGGGCTGGTAGCAGCGTCCTATTCCTTCTTTGGATTCAGCCCGAACGCGGCCACTCAGCCACGCATGAAGTGGGGCCTGTATGTTTCGGGCAACTTCTTTCGCGTGCTGGGCGTGGAGCCCGCGGTGGGCCGCGGATTTCGCCCGGAGGAAGACCGGGTCGAAGGGCGGGACGCGGTAGTCATGCTAGGCCACGATTTCTGGATCAGCCAATTCGGCGCCAATCCCTCGGTCCTCGGCTCCCACATCCGGATCAATCGCATCGAGTTCTCCGTCATCGGCGTGGCGCCCGAACATTTTACCGGCATCGACGGAATCATGCGGGCGCAGCTATTCGTTCCGCTGGCCATGTCGCCGCGCATGACCACCAAGAATCTTTTGCACGATCGCGACTTCGGCTGGCTTTTCATCAAGGGCCGTCTGAAGCCAGACGTCAGCTTTCAGCAGGCCTACGCGGATATTGCGTCCCTCTCCCCCGGCCTTCAGAAGTTGCACGCCCAGGATCGGCGCGATCAGCGCCTGCAGGTCGAGACGGAAATGCAGTTTCGCATCGCGCAGGGACCGGCCCAAATGGCAATGACCGCCATGCTCTGCCTGTTGGGCCTGTGCGTGCTCCTGGTGGCCTGCGCCAACGTAGCGGGGCTGCTGCTGAGCCGGGCCCGCGCGCGTACACGCGAAATCGCGGTGCGGCTGGCTATCGGCGCGGGCCGTGGTGCTCTCATGCGGCAGCTTTTGCTCGAGAATCTGCTGGTGGCCATCGCGGGCGGAGTGGGCGGCGTGCTGATGGCCGGAGCCCTGGGCGAATTCTGGCACCGGTTCCCGGTCCCCACCGACGTGCCGTATCTCTTTGACGCCGGAGTGAATCCACGGGTCCTGTACTTTACGCTGCTGGTTTCGGTGCTGAGCACTCTCCTTTTCGGCCTGGCGCCCGCCCTGCGTGCCAGTCGTCCCGACCTGGTGCCGGCCCTCAAATCGGCCGATGCGGACAGCGCCGGCAAGCCCCGCGTCTGTGGCCGCAATGCCCTGGTGGCCGGCCAGGTGGCTCTCTCGCTGGTCCTGCTGGCCATTTCCGCCGCCCTGATCGAGGGTTTTCGCGAGCAACTGTTGCCGGGACCGGGCTATCGCACCGATCATCTCTTCCTCACCAGCATCGATACCCAAATGGCCAACTACTCGGCAGATCAATCGACGCGCTTTTATCGGGACCTGCTCCACCATATGCGCTCGGCGCCTGGCGTGCAATCAGCCGCCCTCGCCTCTTCCGCGCCAATGCAGGACGCTGTGGCGAGCGTAGGCGTGGTCCCGGAAGGCTGGCAGTTGCCGCGCGGCGAACAAGCCATCGTTACATTTTGCAACTATGTCAGCGACGGATATTTCCAAACCATGAACATTCCGATTCTGCACGGGCGCGGTTTTCTGGAAACAGATCAGGAAGGGACGCCGCTGGTCGCCGTGGTGAACGAGCAGATGGCGAATCACTATTGGAAGGGCGATGCGCTGGGCAAGCGCTTCCATCTCGGCACTGCCGGCGCGCCGCTGGTCCAAGTCGTGGGCATCGCCAGAAAAGCAAAATATCTTTGGATCGCCGAGCCTCCCGTCGACTTCGTCTACCTGCCCTTTCGCCAGCACCCGGTTTCCAAGGCTTCCGTGCTGACCGAATCCGCAGCCCAGGATGCCGGCGCCATCGCTCCCGTGCTGCGCGAGGAGGTGCGCAAGCTGGACCCGGACATGCCCCTCTTCGACTCCCGCACCATGCACGACCTGTACACCCTGCGGGCCATCAAGACGTCTGACATCATCGTGGATCTGGTCGGCGGCATGGGCGTGATGGGTTTGATCCTGTCGGCAGTCGGGCTATATGGGTTGGTAGCCTACTCGGTCAGCCGGCGCACGCGCGAGATCGGCATCCGCATGGCCCTGGGCGCCAGGCGTGAGGACGTGGTGTGGATGGTGTTGCGGCAAGGCTTGCGCCCGGGATTGGCGGGGGTCGCCGTCGGCCTGCTGGCAGCCTTCTACGTCTGCCCCTTTATCAGCGCGCGGCTTTCGTTCTTCGAATTCCAGCACATCGATCCACTCATCTACATCGCCGTCCCGCTGCTGCTGCTCGCCATCACACTGCTGGCTTCGTTGGCCCCCGCGCGCCGCGCCGCGCAAGTGGACCCGCTCACCTCCCTGCACGATGAGTGAGTCGCGGAAACACCCCGCACCCGTAACCGGGCGAGAACCTATCGCGCTGTGGATTTGCGGTTAGCGCTGGCCGGAGCGGGCGATCGACCGCAAGGCAGCCGTTACGTTGCTCTTTTGCGCGGGTGGAATGGGTGAGGCCGCGAGGATCCATCTCGTCGCGTGGTCGCCGCTCAGGCAGGATGGAAACGACATTCCGGCCGACACATAGACCTGGGCGCCGCAGATGGGGCAGCGGTAGAGCCCGGAGTCGCGACTGATCTGGCCTTCTTCGTTCATGAGAGGCTAACGTAGCATGCTGTCGGGCGGTTTGTCTCTGCGGTTCGGACGGGCCATGCCTCCGAATTTCCCTGGCCATTCCGCTGAATTGCCTGAGGGAACAACAGGCGAATATGCCGAAGAGGCGCTGCGCTCCTCGCCAGCCGCGACCCGGAGCCAAGCGCTCAAGCGGCCTTATGGCCGGGCTCTAGTCCTGTCGCCGCGCCAGCATCGGATCGACGCGGGCGGCCCGGTTTATCGGCAGATCGGTCGCCAGCAACGCCACCCCAAGAAAGACCGCCGGAACGACGTCCCGCTGCTCCCGCCAGGCAGATCACGATGCCGATCGCGATTGTACAGGTGATCCTGGCAGTGCAGTAATGCATACGTCCGGCCTGAAATTGTACGCTTGATCGCCACCGGAAATAACCATCGGCATCGCGCGCGGGGGTTTCCGCCTCGAGGCGCGACTGAACCTAAGGATCACGAGATCGGCTGGAGCACGAAGTCTGTGCCATGCGCCGGGGAGGAGGAACAGTTCATGATGGCCGGGAAAAAACACGTCTTTCCGTGGTTGGCGGCGGCAGCCGTCGCGTCCGCGGCCCTGGCAGCTAACGTCCGCTGGCTGGTAGTCGCCAGTCCCAAACGCCTCGGCTACGAATTATCTTCTTGGGACGGCCGCGCTTGCGCCGTCGGATGTCTGGGCGGTGGGATACTATTACGCCAGTTCGGGTGTGCAGATGACCCTGACGGAGCACTGGAACGGCGCCACCTGGGCCGTCGTGCCGAGCCCCAATCCGGGAATCCCATCCAACTGCAGTCCGGGATATCAAGGCAGCGCTCTGACCGCGGCCGGCGGAATTTCCTCCAGCGATATCTGGGCGGTGGGATACAACTGTAGCTGGCAGAGCAGAACCCTGGCCGAGCACTGGGACGGCAGCCAATGGTCCGCGGTATCGAGCCCGGATGCATCGTTGAGCGCATTACCCGCGGCCGGAGTGCGAATCTATCTGGGATAAAAGATCCTGAATTACTGGAACAAACTTTGGCGGATCGTCGTCTATCAGGCCGTATGAGTCGCCCGCAGTTATTTTGCCTGTCCGCAGTGGCTGTGGCTGGCGGCGGCGGACTGCTCTTGATGAGCCGATTTGGCGCACTTCAGATGCCTTCGGTTCTGGTGTATTCGGGGTTGGCGGCGTTCCTGGGCGGCCTGGTATCGTGCGTGGCGCCGCCGCGATGGCTGGGATTCTCGCGCCGGTACCAAGGACCATTGGCCGGCGCCCTTTTAGGAGCAGTCTTGTTCGCCACTGGCTGGTACTGGCCGGCCGGCTCTTTCGTTACACCGTCACCGGCGACGCGGCTCGACGCGTTCATGCCGGAGTACAATTTCCACGAGCGCCACGAGATCGTGGTCCAAGCGCCTCCGGACCGCGTTCGCACCGCTCTGGACCGGGTCTCGTGGACAGACATCGGCGTCATGGAAACTCTCGGGCGCATTCGCAGCGTTGCCCTGGGTGCCAGGCCCGGCCGCGCGCGGCTCTCTCCCACCCCGGTGATCGATTCGGTGAAAAATCCGCGCTCGGGATTTTTTTTGCTGGACGATACACCCCGCGAATTCGTCTTCGGCCTGGCCGGACAGCCGTGGAATAATGCCGGCGTCCGGCTGACGGCGGCTGAGTTCCGGAGGTGGGAAAAGCCGGGGAGCATCAAGGTGGCGGCGAATCTTCTGATCGAAGGCGTGGGAAATGACCGGTCGCGAGTGGTCACCGAAACGCGTATTACGGCTTGCGATGCGGCCTCGCGGACGAAGATGGCGCGATATTGGGCCCTGATCTACCCCGGCAGCGGCATGGTACGGCGCAGCCTGCTGGAAGCGGTCCGTCTGCGCGCCGAAAGGCCGTAACGCGGGGAGCATCAGGCTCCACAGCGCGCGGCGGATTGGATTCGCCGTCACAAGGATTGGCCGAGGCGCTTGTCCAGTTGTATGCGGTAGGTTCTGCTGACGCGCGAGCGGTGGCCGTCTTTCAGCACGAGTTCGAATTCGCCGTGGGAAACAGGCTGCAGCTCGAGGATACTGTCTATGTTCACGATGACAGATCGATGGACGCGGACGAATCGCATGGGGTCGAGATGACCGGCGAGCTCGTTTAGCGCGGAGCGGTAGAGTAGCTCTTTGCCGGCTATGTGGAGGTTCACATAGACTCCCGCGCCTTCAATCCAGTCGATGTCGGCCACCCGAACGAAGCGCGTGGTTCCACGGCCCTTCACCACCAGGCGATCAAGATAGCGGCCGGCCTCGGATCGCGTGGCCAGGACGCGCAAGACGCTGCGGCCGAATTCGCGGAGGCTGCGCTCATCGTGACGGGTCTTGGCGCGAGCCAGCGTGGCTTCCCAGCGTTCATCGCTGAACGGCTTCAGCAGATAATCGAGCGCGTTCGCCTCGAAGGCGCGGATGGCGTGCTGATCGTATGCAGTAACAAAAACAGTGAGCGGCATGGCCGCCGCGCCGACGGTCTCAATTACCTCGAAGCCGTCCAATTCGGGCATCTGCACATCGAGAAAGACAAGATCCAGCAGCTCGCGCGCGATGATCTCCACGGCAGCTTTGCCGTTTGCTGCTTCCAGAATGCGGCCGACCTGCGGATCCTTCCCGAGCAGATCGGCCAGGCGTTGGCGCGCGGGCGCTTCATCATCCACCACCAGAACTCTCATCCGTTCAGCGGGCTGCGCCATGGACTGGTTCTCCTGCAAATCGCAGCGGCAGCGAGATTTGCACTTCGGTTCCACCACCGTCGCGCGGCTGGACGGAGAAGCGGCTATCGCCACGGGGATGGAGCCCGATGATGCGTTCGCGGGTGACGGACAGTCCCATGCCCGGGGAGGTTTCGAGGGTCCACCCCAGCGGCAATCCAACCCCGTCATCCTCGACACGGATCTCCACCTGGTCGGCGGCGCGGAGGGCGGTTACGGTGACGGCCCCGCCAGCGGCTCGCCGCGAGATGCCGTGACGAATGGCATTCTCGACGAGCGGCTGCAGGATGAGGCACGGCACGAGCGCGTACTTCACTTCGGGAGCGACGCGTATTTCGATGCGCAGGTTTTCGGCAAAACGAATCTTCTGGATGGCGACATAGTGGTCGAGAAAGGCGAGCTCCTCGGCAAGCGGAATCTCCTGCCGGTCCCGCGCATCGAGCGAGAGGCGAAGCAGATCGCCCAAGTGCTCGATCATGGTGCGCGCCAGCCGGGGATCGCGCTCCACTTGCGATGAGATGGTGTTGAGCGCATTGAAGAGGAAATGCGGGTCCAACTGCATGCGCAGCGAATTCAGGCGTGCTTCGGAAAGGTTACGCTCCATCCGCTCCAGGCGCAGTGCGCCGGCCAGATAGTATTGGCGGTAGCGGAAAGTCTGGTGCACACCGAAGATGACCCAGTAGACAAGCCAGCTCCACAGCAGTCCCGGGAGGGCCGCGGTGGGAAGGAAATGTGCATCCTTCAACGCTCTCGATGCGCCGAGGCCAAACAAGGCTCCCATGGCGATGAACACGTAGAAGTACACGACGGTGAGAATCACGCTGGCGGGCAAATGCGCAAGTATTCGCCTCGCGAGCTGGTCCTCTTTGAAGGGAAGGCGCGCGTCCATCCACAGGATCAGAGGTGTGACCAAACCCCAGGACCACCACTGCGCCAGGGATCCAAGGAGTGTGCGGCTCCAATTGCGGGACGAAAGCCCCGGCAGGGCAAACAGCACCCCGAGCGCACTCCAAAGCAGGATCGCGCCCAGCCAGGGGGCCCAGCGATTCTTCATCCCAAGATTCTAGAACATGCAATGGCCGGGTGGACTCGCAAGGCTACTCCCGATCGAAAGCGTAGACGTTTTTGGGCTGGTCTTCTCCAGCCATGCGGATAGCAAGCGTCAAACTCTTCAGATCCGTAGAAACCTCCACCTGCCGGGTGTCCCTGATTTTACCCTGGAATTTGTCTTCGATTTCGACACTGCGCGCGCCGATGCGGCGGGCCGAAGACGCATAGCCCGCACCCGCATGCGGGTTCGGATGATCGCTTCCGTCGAATTTGAAGTCTCCACTCATTCCCCTAGCGGGCCCCATAAATGTCAGGCCATCTGCCTGGTATGGCTGGATCTCCAGCTTCATCGACGAGTCCACGTCCGCGGTCATGCTATCCCATGTGCCCGTGAATCCTGAGCTGCCCGCGGTCCGCTGGTACACGTAGTGCAATTTAATTGTCGATCCGCCTGGCTGGTAAGCAGTAAAGTCATCGTCGAGCGTCTTACCGTCTGCGGAAAGCGTCCAATTCCCCGTGACGAGCGTGCGGCCGCCCCGCTTCCGAACTACCTTCCAGTTGTGAGGTCCGTCCACGGTGATGGACAGGGTAGTCCCCTGCAAAGCCGGCTGATCAGTTCCGTCGGCCGCGATTGTGTCGACTGCGCCGGGGCCAAATGTGATGGCGTATTTGTTTGGACCTGCGGCCGCAACCTTCATTTCGTCGGTGAGCCTGCATTTGGACGGGTTCACCTTCCATTTGCCTACGAAGGGATCGCTAGCTGACCATAACGTGCCCGTGGACACACCGGCAACCAGCAGCATCAAGTGCAAGGTACGCTGTCGAGTTCGCATGGTCCAAATCTAACCGCGAGCGCCGGCGATGTCCGCGGAAATGTTGTGGAACGGATAGGGGTGTTGCGAAACGGCTTTTCGGCTGGTTATGACGGCCCGGGTCCGCGAAGGCGGTTTCGGCCAGGAGTAACTGGCGGGTTCAATACGAAAGTTGGAAAGCGTGATTCAATGAGGCGGTGGCGAGATTTCTCTCAGCGCTGCTTCCGCTTTCGCTGGCGGCGGTGACCGCGGCATCCGCGCAGCCAACCGCGGCCGTGGGCGGAGTCATCCCGGCCGTCGACCAACATGCCTACGAGATACGCCGGCGGGAACTGAAAGGGTACCTGTTGCGCCGCGGACCGGCGGCGACAACCCTCTACCGAAGCCAGGCCGAGCGGATGGACCGACTCTCGGCGCGCGTCGCGGCGCGCGAGGCCGCCGGGGAGAAGACCGGCTGCTCGCACGAAATCCTGGCCGAAGCGGAATGGCTGCGGGGCTACGTCATGGACCCGGAACGGATCCGCGCGCGGCTGGACGAACTGGAGCGCGTACTGGCTGATCCCTCGCTCGAAACCCAGTCCGAGAGCCAGGACCCCACCGACGGGAGCTGGGGCCGCTGCCACGAAGAATGGTTCTTCAAGCTCAATGCTACCTACGACCATCTCAGCAGACCATCGAACGCCGGTGAACATCCGCGTTACAAGCTCGCACTACTGGACCGCGTGAACTCGCCCCAGCGACTGCGCGCCTATCTCACCCAAATCGCCCGCTCCGACATTCCGGCCGCCGGAATCGATCACCGGCGCGAGTTGAATGAATCGCTATCTCATCTCACGCGGCTGATCCTGCGCGGCCAGCCCGCCTACTACGCATGGCGGCGCGGTTTGAAACAGGTTCTGCTGGATGCGCTCCTCCACGACCTGCGCAATCCGCGCACCGGCTGGTGGGGCGAGCGATACGTGCGCGGCGGCGGCGAGGTCTTCATCGACGACCTCAGCATCACCTTCCATGTCCTCAGCTACCTGCCCGAGCCGCGGCCGGCGCTGGGCGCCGCGATGGCGCATCTACTTGCCGTCAAAGACCTGTATTACCCCATCGGATGGCTCGAGCATGGACGCTATACCAACCACAACAACATGGATGTGGTGAAGCTGTTCTCGCTCGGCTGGCGGGACATGAGCGAACCGCAGCGCCAGGCCGCCGCCGCGGAGATCGGCAAGATGCTGGATTGGTGCCTGAAGAATTCGCTCCGGCCGGACGGCTCGTTCGTACCCGACCCTGAATCGAGCGACTCGCTGGAGGAAGAGACCAGTTGGGGGGTCTCGTTCCTCTGCCGGCTAGGCTTTTTCGACGCCGCCAAGCGCTTCTGGACGCACGAAGACTTTCCGCAGGCCGATCGAATCCGCACGCGCCTGATCGCCAACATCCGCGCTCATCTGACGAGCGGCGGCGCAGGGGGCACGTACTTTGAAAACGCCCTCGCCGAACTCGAGCCCACCCGGACCGCGCCCTAGCCGGCGCCGACAGTATTGGAGGCAGGCAGCGCCGCGCCGTGCGACCGGGCCTTTCTTGCGGGAGGCGCTCGCTACGGTCCGCCTGGGGTGAAGCGGACACGGTCCTCGCGGCAGATGTCCTCGACAGCGGCGCGCGCGGTGATTGGCCCGCAAGGCAGGCCGCCGCCGGGGGAAACCCACTGCCCGACCATGCGGAAGCGGCGCAAGCCTGGGAGTTTGTTGGGCAGTGCACGGAGTCCGACACCGGGCGCTAAGAGCCAGCCCTCCATGCTCCCTTTCCAATTGCCCGTATAGCGGAGGACGGTGGCCGGGGTGGAGACGTCGACAGTCTCGATGGCGGCCCGGATGCCGGGGACACGCCGCTCGAGAACTTCAATCACGGCTTCCGCGACGCGGTGTTTTTCCGAACAGTAGGCGCGGAAGTCATTCTTCCGCAGATCGCGCCAGTATACGTAGTTGCCGGTCGGCAGGAAGCAGGTGACAGCGGTCTTGCCGGGTGGCGCGAAGGTGGGATCGAAGTGGAAGAAGCGGAAGGCGAGACGATCGAGGGTGGCTTGCGGGTCGACGTACAAACGGGAGTCGAGGATGCGGGTGAGATGGTGAGGCAAGTGGCCGAGGTCCATGGCCACGCCGAGAGAGACCTGGAGGTAGGAGGGAAAGAGCGGGTTGTTTTCGTAAGCGGCCTTGAGCCGCGGGCTGGTGAAGGCGCCGCCGAGCATATCGTTCAGGGTGGCGTGGCCGTCCGCCGCGGAGATGACCCAGTCTCCGTGGAGGGTCTCGCCGCCGTCAAGCTGGACGCCCACGGCGGCACCGTTTTCGACCAGAATCCGCACGACCCGAGCGCCATAACGGATGGCGCCGCCGAGTTCATGGATGCGTCTTTCAATAGGACGGATGATCGACTGCGCGCCGCCGATGGCATAGCCGGCATTCCGGTCACTCATCCACGCCAGAGACCAGACCAGCGCGATGGCAGAGAGCCGGCCCAGTTCACCGCTGCCGAAGAACGCGCGCAGCAGGGGGTCCTGGAAGCGGGCGCCGTACTGCTCGCACGTGATTTTGTTCAGGCGGCCGAGCGTGAAGAATATCGGCAGATCGTGGAACAGGACGGCCGTGTTGACGGCCCACCCCTGCCCGGTGAGAAACAGGCGGAAGCCCGCCAGGCGGCGAGCGGCTCCGATAAAGGCGCGGATGGATTTGGCGTCGGCGGGTGCGCGCTCCAGCAGCGTGGCTTCCAGACGGTTGAGATCGGTGGACATGGACAGGCTGTCGCCCTGCTCGTTCTCAATGCGGATCATCTCGTCGGGATCGACAAAGCGAAGCTGGGAGATGTCGAAGAGTTCCTGCCAGTAGTTGTGGAACTCGCCGCCGGACCGGGAGCCGGCGAGCCAGTGGAGGCAGGTCTCGAAGGTGTAGGCGCCGCGCCGCCAACTCATGGCCAGGCCGCCGGGCACGTCGTTCATCTCCAGAACTTCGGCCTGGTAACCGCTCTGGCGGGCATAGACGGCCGCACAGAGGCCGGCGATGCCTCCGCCGATGATGAGGACCTTCCTGGATTCGGTTGGCACGGGATGGCCTTTCTCGCCTCTTTTAGTGCGGGGGCCGCCCCGAGGCCAGGCCCGGATGGACAGGTGGCGAAACGGCCACATCCCATCAGACAGCTACGCACATCGGGAGTCTTTTGTTCCGAAGCCAATCAGCGCGGTAATCGCCAGTCTGGTGTCGCGGGCGGTCCAGTGCAGAGCGATCCTGGAAATGCGGGCCGATGGTGTTCCGCTCTATCCCCCGGCCACAGCCGGCTACTCCTTGCGGTTCGGCGGAAAGGCGACTTGCATCACAGCTACTTCGATCCGGTTGATGCCCGCTTTGACGCTGGGATCGGCCGCTGCGAGTGCCCGGGCGTGTTCCTCGGTATCGGCCGCGATCACCAGCACGCCGAACGGCCCTTTGGGATCGAGCACCGGACCGCCAAAGAGACAGACACCTTTAGCGTACAGGTCCTTCCAGTAGACAAAGTGCTCTTCCATCACCTTGCGCTCCGCAGGCGTCATGTCCTGGAGGAAGGTGGCGCGAGAAGGAATGAGGCGGACAAACCAAGTCTTCGGGCTAGCCGCCTGCGTCGTAGAAGCCGGAGCAGACGGCTGCTGCGCACCGGCTACGGCGCAGCAGGCGGTAACCAGGAGCACGCCCAGAGCGAGGATTCTCATGTCTCGAAGATTAGCACAACAGGTTATGCCGCCTTCTTCGGTATGCCGCTTATCGGCGCGGTCATAGCGCGTGCGGCCGGCGGCCCGGCGCAGATCAAAATGCTGGCGGCGAACAGTAGAGTATCGGCTACGTAGTTCAGCGTTTCGAGGTTGGGCTGAACCAGCATGATAGGCACATAGAAGACGGCCACGAGCAGCACGAGCGCCGCGCCGAGGGCCGTGGCCGCCGACCGGCGGGTCGAGTCGCGGCCCAGCATGGCGAGGGCGCCGAGGATCAGCAGCGATCCGGTAACGAATCCCCAGGCCGGACCTCCGGGCATCCAGTCCGGATTCCTTTTCTCCAGCGGAACTCCGGGAGCAAAGCGCGGGTACCAAAAATGGACGAGGCCGTAGAGCAGGGCGATGAGGGCAATCGATCGGGCCAGCCAGCGCTCCATCGTCGCGCGACGAATCCCGTGAGACGTCGAGAGGGCCAACACAAATGCCCCGCAGCCGAAGACGATTTCACGGCCGGCAACCGTCCACATAATTCGCTGTCCCGGCGATGAGGCAAAGTGTGCGCCGAGAGCCTGGCGGATGGCGTTAGGAAGTTCCATCAGCGCCACGAACAGGAAGAACATAATGCCCAGGCAGGCGGCGGAGAGCCGCCGTTTGATGCCGAGGATGAGGCTGAAGCCGGAGGCGATGAGGGCCACGCCGACGAAGTAGGTCCAGAACAGGTGGGCGGGCATCCAGCGCGGCACCAGGCGCATGATGTCGCGGGCGGAGGCGAAATGCTCGGCGCCGAAGGTGACGAGTGGGATCCCGAACGCGGCGGGCGCGAGGGCGCGAAGGCGGTCGAGGCCCGAGGACTGGGCGACCGGCTTCCAGGAAGCGGCGACGGTAACGGACGAGGATAGAATTGCCGCGGCGTAGGGCCACAGAACCTGCGGCGGAACGGAGAAGATACCGACCTCCCTGGGTACAAGGCGCCTCGCCCGACACCCCTCCGGGGTTGGCGCCGCTTCCAAGTACAGTTCAGCTTAGGCGAGTTTGGGCGGCCGCGGAAGATCCATTTTGGGGAGGACGCCTTGTACCATTTTTCCTGGTAAACTGATGCGAGACGCGCGCAGGGCGTGTTCCGTCCGCGAAAAGGGCTGCGCCCACCTGCATCCGGCTGGGGTTCATTCTTACCGATGACCCTCTTTCGCCTGTCATGCGGACCAGGCACACGAAGGAGGCGGTCTTGAATCTGGAACAACAGAAGAAGCAGGCGCGCGAACTGTTGCGGGCGATTCGCGCGGGAAGTCCGGAGGCACTGGCCCGGCTGCGCGGCAGGCATCTGCGGTGGGCGAATGCGGATGACGCGAGCGTGCGCCAGGAAGCGGCCCTGCACGATGCCCAGTTCGTGGTGGCGCGTGAGCAGGGGTTCGCCAGTTGGACGAAGCTCAAGCAGTACGCGGAGGCTTCGCCGCAGGCGCGTCACACGCGGCTGTTCGTGGCCGACATGCAGTGGATCGCGGAGCGGGTACACGGCCTGCTGCGCACGCGGAATTCCGCGGGCCCGGCGGCCCTGGAGCAGATTCGGGAATGGCACCCGCGTTTCGGCGGTTGCGCGGATGAAGAAATCCTGCAGGCGCCGTTCAGCGAAGCCGATGCCCAACTGGTCTATGCCAGGGAGCACGGGTTCGATACGTGGGATGACCTGGTGCGGCGGGTGAACCGGCTGGCGTCGTCGCCGGACGCGGTGGAGGGCGAACCTTTTCTGGCGGCCTTCCGGGCACTGGAATCAGGAGATGGGGCCGCGCTGCGGTCGCTGCTGCGAGATCACCCGCGGCTGGCCCAAGAGCGAGGCACCAACGGCAATACGCTGTTGAACCTGGCGGTGAGCACGGGAGCTAAGGGTGGTCCCGATCAGGCGCTGGCGCGGGTGGAGGCGCTGCTGGGCGCGGGTGCGGAGGTGAACGAGCCGAACGACCGCGGCTGGACGCCGCTGCACCAGGCGGCATACTCGAACCAGTGCGCGGTGGCCGGAGCACTGATCGAAGGCGGCGCGGACCTGGCGGCAGAGGCGCACGGCGCCGGGGGGACGCCGCTGATCGTGGCGTTGTTCTGGGGTCACCGCGAAGTGGCGGATCTGCTGGGCCGGCATTCGGCAGCACCGGGGAATCTGCGGGCCGCGGCGGGACTGGGCGATCGAGACCTTTTGGAGAAATGCTTCCGCGGCGAGAAGGCCCTGACGTACGAGGCTTGCGCGGCGCGCGGATTCTACCGGCCGCACAGCGGGTTTCCGGATTGGCAGCCGTCGGCCGATCCGCAGGAGGTGCTGGACGAGGCGCTGGTCTGGGCGGCGAAGAGCGGCCGCACGGAGGTGTTGGCGCGGCTGGTGCGGGCGGGCGCCCGCGTGGACGCGGACCCCTATCGCGGCACGGCGCTGATCTGGGCCGCGGTGCGCAATCGCAGGGAGACGGCGGAGTGGTTGATTCAGCACGGCGCGCCGGTCAATCAGAAAGCCACTTTCGGCGGGGCAAGCCACGGCCAGGGCGTGACCGCGCTGCACATGGCCGCGCAGTGCGGGCACCTTGCGCTGGTGCAGTGGCTCGTACAAAAAGGGGCCGATCCGAAGATCACGGACGATTTGTATCACGGCGATGCGGAAGGAGCGGCGAACCACTTCGGGCGGGCCGCGGTGGGGGAGTATCTGCGCTCGCTCAGGAAGCCGTGATCCTTGGGTAAAGCTCGAGTACGGCTTCGCCAACTCGTCACCACAGCCCGGGGATGTGTGGTGCGGGAGACCGGCGCTTTAGCTGGCGGCCGGCTACTCGATGCGGAGGGCAGCCATGGGATCGACGCGGGTAGCGCGGCGGGCCGGCCACCAGCCGGCTAGTAAGGCGAGGGCCACGGCGGCCGCGGCGCTGCCGAGGTAGATGGCGGGATTCAGCAGGCCGACGCCGAGGACCAGGGATCGCACTAGCCAGGCCACGGCGCCCAGCAGGACGAGCCCCGACAGGATGCCCCACGCGGTCATGCGTAAGGACTCGCCCAGCACCAAGGTCTGGATCTGGTCCGGACGGGCTCCCAGGGCGGTACGTACGCCGATTTCGCGGGTGCGGCAATGGACGGCGTACTGGATCACGCCGAAGAGTCCGGCGGCGGTGAGCAGGAACCCGAAAACACCGAGGGAGGCGCTGAGGATCACCATGAAGCGGTCGCCCAGCAGCGCGAAGCGCATGACGTCGCGGAGGGTGATGGTTTCGTAAACCACACTGCGCGGATCGAACTGTTTCAGCTCGTGGCGCACGGCGCGGGCGAGGCGTTCGGGCTCGCCGGCGGTTTCGACCAGGAGGGTGATGTCGCCGGTCCAGGGACCTTGCGCGAAGGGCAGATACAGGAACGGCTGGGTGGTTTCGTGCAGGAACTCGGAGGGGGCATCCGCGGCGATGCCGACCACCTGGCGCGGAATGCCGTCGATGGGAACCCACTGACCCAGGGGATCGCGGCCGGCGAAGACCTGGCGGGCGAACTTCTGCGAGACGACCACCACGGGCGGACTGCCCGCGCGATCGCGGGGATCGATGGCGCGGCCGGCGATCAGGCGGGTGCCCATCATGCGGAAGTAGTTGCCGGCGACATTATTGTAAGCGACGCCGAGGGGCGCGGCACCGGGCATCTCGACGCGCACGGTGGCACCGCCGCCGGACAAGGTGAGCGGCAGGCGGCGGGCGAAGGTGGCGCCGCGGACGCCGGGGAGTCCCGCGAGCCGCTGGCTGGCCTGCTCGCACCAGAGGGCCTGGCGCGAGTCCCAGCCGGGTCCCACCGCGAGCACGAGCAGGTTCTTTTGCGGGTCCATGCCGGGATGCATGGCCGCGCCATTGCGCAAGCTTTGGAGCGACAGCAGCGCCACGCCGAAGAGTGCGACGCTGATGGCCACCTGGGCGCCCATGAAGAAGCGGCGTTGGCGGCGTCCATGGCCACCGGCGCCCTGCTCGGACTTAATAATGCTGGAAACGTCCCAGCGGGCGGCGTATCGCGCGGGCGCGAGTCCGGCCATGAGAACCGATAGGGTGGCCATGGCCACGGTGAAGGCCAGCACCGCGTTATCGATGCGGATCATGCCCAAGTCGATGAAGTGGGAGTAGGCGCCGGCGCTGGCGATGAACGCGGCGATGCCGTCGATCAGTTGGCGGGCGAGCAGCAATCCGAGGAAAGCACCGGCGGCGCTGACGAGAGCGGTCTCGGTCAACAACAGGCGCGCCACACGTCCGGGGCCGGCACCCAGGGCCATGCGGACACCGAATTCCTTCTTACGGGTCTCGGCCTGCGCCATGCGCAATTGGGCCACGTTCACACAGGCGACGAAGAGCACCAGGCCCAGCACGAGCGCCAGTCCGCCGCCCATGAGCAGGCCGTTCTTCCAGCCAGGCGCAAATCGGGCCACGAGCCAGGTTCCAGCGGCGCCGGCGGGAGCCGGTTTGTGCTTGCCCGGACCGCGGATGGCGGCATCCAGGAGCGCGGCGGCGCGCTGCGGCGTGACGCCCGGTTTCAGGCGCACCACGAATTCGAACTGCCCGTTGCGTCCCTGCTTCTCTTCGGTATGGCCCAGCACGTCGAACCAGGTATCCATGGCCACCCAGGTATCCACGGCGGCGCCGCGCTCCAGGCCGGTGAAGGTGGCGGGCATCACGCCGGTGACGGTGAGGGCTTTGCCGTTGACGATGACGGTCTGGCCGACGATGCGGGGATCCGCGCCGAAGCGGCGGTCCCACAACTGGTGGCCGAGTACGATGCCGGGGCGGCCGGCGACGGTTTCGAGGGAGGCGCGGCCGAGTGCAGCGTGCACGCCGAGAAAATCGAAGTAGTTGGGGGTGACCGGGTTGGCGGAGACGGCCCCGGTCTCGTCGCCCTGGGTGAGCAGGACGCCGCGGCCCTGGTAGACGGCCATATCCAGCAGGCCGGCGGCGGCGCGGGACATGTCGCGATAGTCGTCCCAGCCGGCATAGAGGGGTTTGCCGTCGTCACCCAGAGAGTTCACCTGGAAGACTTCACTGGGGCGGGCAAACGAGAAGGGACGCAGCAGGAGGGCATTGCCGACGCTGAAAACGCCGGTGGTGAGTCCGATGCCGAGAGTGAGGGAGAGGATCGAAAGGGCCGTCGCCGCGGGACTCTTGCGGAGGACACGCAGGGCCAGGCGGGTGTCCTGCCAGAGCGAGTCGAGAAGTTTCATGCGGTGGATTCATGTGACAGGTTGGGGGCCAGAATGCGGGTATGTGTTTTGAATCAGATGAGATTGCCCGATTGTCCGGGTGTGGGACCCGTTGTTCGCGGGCGGACAGGAATTCACTCGTACTTCAGGGCTGTAGGCGCAACGGCGCCTCCACGGTGGTTTCCATCGAGACTGGCTTGCCGCGATCGGTCGCCGGCCTGAAGCGCCACCGTCTTATTGCCCTCACGGCCTGTTCGTCCAAGCCGGTGCCGAGCGCCCGCGAGACCTTTATGCCGCTTGGGTGGCCCGATTTGTCAACCCGGACCAGCAGCACGACAGTTCCCTGATTTCTCGCCATCCGGCCTTCCTCCGAATAGTCCGGCTTGACTCGGTACAACACCTTGAGAAAAGTGAAGTTCATACAACCGGCGCAGCGGGAACGAGAACCTGAACTCGCTCCGCCCGCGGCATCCACGATCCGGCCTCATATTTACTACAAGCTTCCGGACGAATTGAAGTCCGAAGAATAGGTCCTCTCTGGATTGACATACCACGAAGGTGGACTGAAATGACTAACTCATTGCGGGCCGTCGCGGGTTTACTGGCTGCGCAGCGCCTCGGCCGGCGAGACCCGGGTGGCGCGCAGCGCGGGAGCCAGTCCGGCCACCACGGCCACCAGGCTCAGCACTATCACCGCTCCGCCGAGGGCCACCGGATCGGCCGGGCTGACGCCCGCGAGCATGCCCTGCGCCCATCCCGCCGCGCCGGCGCCGCAGGCTATCCCCAGCGCCAGTCCGGGGCCGGTGATGGCCGCCACATGTCCGAGCACCAGGCGGGCCGCCTTCCAGGGAGCGGCGCCCAGGGCCATCCGAATGCCGATTTCCTGGGTGCGCTCGCTCACCGCGTAGCTCAACACGCTATACAGGCCGACCACCGCCAACAACAATGACAGTACGCCCAGCACGGCCATCAGGCGGGCCGCGACCGAGTGCGCGTACATAGCCACGTCCACGCTGGCCTGAAGCGGTTCGACGTGGGCAATGCCGGCGGTCGGCTCCATTTCCGCAATGGCACGACGCAGTTGCTTTTCCGCCGCGGCCGGATCCAGACTGCTGCGGACGAAGAAGTTGTTGTTGTGGCCCGATCCGAAGTACTGCTGGAAGGGCGCGTAGTAGTAAGGGCGCGGCTTTTCGAGCGGGCCGCCGTACTTACTGTTCCGCGCCACGCCGACAATGGTGGCCCAGGGGCCCTGCGCGATGCGCATACGGTGGCCGATGGGATCGGCGGCGCCGAAGTACTGCTGCGCGAATGCCTGGTTCACGATAGCCACCGGCTGCTTGGCCTGCATATCGTCGCGCTCGGTGAAATCCCTGCCGGCCAGCAGGGGGATGCGCATCACGCGGAAATAGTCCGGCCCGACGTTGTTGCGCGGGATCACCATGCTCTCGCCGCGGCGAGGGGTATAGCCTTCCACTTCCACGGCCTCGTCGCCGCCTTGCAACAAGGGAGTCTCGATGCTGTAGCTGGCGGCTTCCACGCCCGGCATGCCGGTCAACTTCTGTTTCAGCCGGCGGCAGAAGAGCTTCTCCTGGTACGCGGCGTAGCCGGCCGATGCGAGATACAGCTCCGCCTTTTGGACGCCGCCGGGTACGAAACCGAGGTCGATCGCATTCACCTTCCGGAAAGTCCTCTCGAACAGTCCCGCGCCCACCACGGCGACGGTAGCCAGCGCCACTTCAAGCATCACCAGCACGTGGCGGGCGCGCAGGCTCTGTCTTCCAACCGTGGAGCCGCGGCTGTAGTCGTGCAGCGCATTCACGATATTGGTGCGGCTGGCGTGAAGAGCCGGGGGGAGGCCGGCGAGCAAGGAACACAGCAGGGCCAGCGCCGAAGCGAATAACAGAACGTGGCCGTTCAGCTCCACATTGGCAAGCCGGTCGAGCGGCAGATCGCCCGGCGGCATCAAGCGGGTCAGGGCCTGGCCCATCCACATGGCCATGATCAGACCCGCGGCCAGACCGGGCAGGGCCAGCACCGTGCTGCCGGCCATGACTTCGCGTATGACGCGCGACGGCCGGGCACCGATGGCCAGGCGCACGGCATATTCCCGCTGCCGGGCGACGGCCCGGGCCAACAGCAGGTTAGCGACGTTGGCACAGGCGATCAGCAGGACCAGGCAGGAGACCGCCAACAGGATCCGCAGCGGATCGCGTAGCACGCCTTGCGCTCCGGCCTGGGACTCCCAGATCGGGACTACCCTGGCGCTGACGCCCTGGTGGGTATCCGGGAACAGGGCGGCGATGCGGCGCGCTATGGTCCGGACCTGGGCGCTCGCCTCGTCCGCGGTTACGCCTGGTTTGAGCCGCCCGATCAGCAGCAACGGTTTTGCATTTCGGTTAGCAGCCGGCCAGCCGTAGACGCCGCCCATTTCGTGGATCATGCTCAAGTGAACCCACATGTCCAGGGTCAGTCCGGGGATGGAGCCGTTGAAATCCGGCGGCGCCACACCCACAATCGTGAGCGGATGTCCGTTTATCCGGACGGCGGTGCCCAGCACATTCTGCGCACCGCCGAACTGCGCTTTCCACAACCGGTGGCTGATCACGGCAAGCGGATAGCCCGCGCGCACGTCGCGGTCTTCGTTATAGGCGAATACGCGGCCGGCGACGGGTTTCACGCCCAGGACCGCAAAGAAATTCGCGGATACGATCTGGCCGTACACGCGCCGGGCTCCGGCGCCCTGGCCTACCATGAACGCCTGGAAGTGCCAGGCCGCGAGGCCGGAAAACAGGTCGGCCTGTCTCTGATAATCGCGGTAATCGGGATATGCGCAAGCCTGGGTCTGCCCGGTGGTGGGCACCTGTTCCAGCGCGGCCAGTTGCCCGGGCTCGGCGGCTCCGGGGATCGGCCGCAGCAGCACGCTGTCCACCCAACTGAAGACGGTAGTGTTGACGGCAATGCCAAGGCCCAGGGTACCCATGACGAGCAGGGCCATCCCGGGACTCTGGCGCAAGGCCCGGGCCCCGGCTCTCAGGTCGGCTGCCAGTCCGGATGTCGCCGCGATCGTGCCTCGACGGGTCGTTTCCATGAAGGTGGGCATCGGATTTGGGCAGGCAACGGGAGGTCCAAGCTAAGTGCTTGACGGCATTTGGGGTGCTGCAAAATAGCTGTTCGGTTCGGGACTGCGATGTCCGGAATTGGACAGCGCGCCCGAATATGGTAGTCTTCTCAGGATAATACCGGGACGGGGATGCATCCGCCTGCTCACCAGATCACTCAACTGCTCCGCTCCTGGAGCCAAGGCGACCAGTCGGCGCTCGATCAGCTCATGCCGCTGGTCTACGACCAGCTCCGCCGCCTCGCCCGCGGCTACATGGCGGAGGAGCGGCCGGACCACACCCTGCAGGCCACGGCGGTAGTGCATGAGGCCTACCTGCGGCTGATGGACTCGGAGCAGGCCACCTGGCAGGATCGGGCCCACTTTATGGCGGTTTGCGCGCGCACCATGCGCCGCATCCTGGTGGATTGGGGGCGCGCGCGGCAGGCATTGAAACGCGGAGGGGATGTCCAGACACTATGTCTTCAGGAGGCCCTGGTCGTGGCCGGACGCCCCGGCACGGACGTGCTCACCGTGGATGACGCTCTGACCGCCCTGGCCGCGGTGGACCCGCGCAAGAGCCAGGTCGTCGAGCTGCGCTTTTTCGGCGGTCTCACTGCCCGGGAAACCGCCGAGGTGCTCCAGATCTCAGAGGAAACGGCCCTGCGCGAATGGAAGATAGCCAAGGGCTGGCTGCACCGCGAACTCACTAAGGACAGGTAACTTGGGACCCGAACATTGGCGGAGAGTCGACCAGCTCTGTCACGCGGCCCTGCGGGTGGAAGAGGGCCGGCGGGCAGCCTTCCTGGTAGAGGCCTGCGGCGGCGACCGCGCGCTCCAGCAGGAGGTCGAATCGCTGCTGGCCCACGCGGAGAAAGACAGCTTTCTGGCGACTTCCGCGATCGGCGCCATGCGCCAGGCGGCGGCTCCCCACGCCTCGGCCATCGGCCGTTATCGGATCATCCGCTTGCTGGGCGAGGGCGGCATGGGCGTGGTCTACGAAGCCGAGCAGGATCAGCCCCGCCGCACCGTGGCGCTCAAGGTCATCCGGCCCGGCTTCGCCACCCCGGAGACCCTGCGCCGCTTCCAGCACGAATCCCAGGCCCTGGGCCGCCTGCAGCATCCCGGTATCGCCCAGATCTACGAAGCTTCCACCGCCGACACCGGCTTCGGACCGCAGCCCTATTTCGCCATGGAGCTGATCCGCGGGGAAGCCCTGGTTGAGTACGCCGAAGCCCACAACCTGGATACCCGCGAGCGCCTGGCGCTGATGGCCAAAATCTGCGACGCCGCCGATCACGCGCATCAGCGCGGCGTGATCCATCGCGACCTGAAGCCCGGCAACATCCTGGTGGACGAAACCGGCCAGCCCAAAATTCTGGATTTCGGGGTGGCGCGGGTGACCGAAAGCGAGTCGCAGCCTACGCGTCAGACGGATCTGGGCCAACTCGTCGGGACGCTGGCCTACATGAGCCCGGAGCAGGTGGCGGGCGACCCGGGCGCGCTGGACCTGCGCAGCGACGTGTACGCGCTGGGCGTGATCGCCTACGAACTGCTGGCGGGCAAGCTGCCGTACCACATCGGCCGCAAGCCGCTGCACGAGGCGGTGGCGATCATCCGCGAAGAGGAGCCGGCGCCGCTGGGTTCGATCGACCGCCGGTATCGGGGCGACATCGGCACCATCGCCGGCAAAGCGCTCGAAAAGGACAAAGCCCGCCGGTACGCATCGGCGGCGGACCTGGCGGCCGATATACGCCGCTACCTGGCGGACCAGCCGATCGCGGCGCGGCCGGCCAGCGCGGGGTACCAGCTTCAGAAGTTCACCCGGCGGCACAAGGCGCTGGTGGCGGCGGCGGCCGCCGTCTTCGCGGTGCTGGCGGCGGGCGTGGTGGCCAGCACTCGGGAGGCGGTGCGGGCGCGGAAAGCGGAAAGCGCCGCGGTCGAGCAGCGCGACCGGGCAGCCGCAGCCGAACGGCTGGCATTGGTGCAGAAGGAATCCGCGCGCAAGGAGCGGGATCGGGCGATCGGCGCCGAAGCCCGCGCGCAACACGATCGCGGCACCGCCTTGTTCCTGAAGCGGCGGGCCGCGGCGGAGGCGGCCACCGCGGAGGCGGTCAACGACTTTCTCCGAAACGATATCCTGGCGCAGGCCGGCCCGGAAGAGCAGGCCCGCCCCGACGTTCCGTTCGATCCGGAGCTGAAGCTGCGAACCGCGCTGGATCGGGCGGCCGCGCGCATCGCGGTCAAGTTTGCCAACCAGCCCGTGGTGGAAGCTTCTATCCGGCACACCATCGGGGTTGCCTATACGCAACTGGGGTTGTTTCCGCAAGGCGAGCAGCATCTCAGGCGCGCTCTCGACCTGCGGCGCCGCGCTCTGGGCGAGGAGAACCCGCTCACGCTGGCCACCATGAAGGCTCTGGCGCAGAGTCTTTACCGCTATCAACACCGGTTTGTGGAAGCCGAGCCGCTGTACGCCAAGGTCCTGGAGCTGCAACGCCGGGCGCCGGGCACGCGACCCGACACCCTGGACACGATGGACCGGCTGGGCGACCTCTACCGTCACCGGGGCGATTACGCGGAAGCCGAACCGCTCCTGGCCGGCGCGGTGGATGGCTTTCGGCGTTTGGGCCGCACCGACTCTCCCGCCGCGCTGAGCGCTATGAACAACCTGGGCGTCCTCTATCTGACCCAGCGGCGGTACGCCCTAGCCGAACCGCTGCTGGCCGCCGCGGAAAGCGGTTTTCGTAAGCTGCTCGGCGACGAGAATCCCGAGACCTTGACCGCCGCGCGCAGCCTCGCTTCGGTATACCAATTTCAGGGTAAACTGCCCGAAGCCGAGACGATCCTGGTCGAAGTGCTGCAAGCGCGGCGCCGCGTGCTGGGCAACGACCATCCGCGGACGCGGTTATCCATTTGGGACTTGGCCCAGGTGTATCGGCGGGAAGGCAAGTTGGCGCTGAGTGAACCGCTATTAGCCGAACTGGCAGCTGCGGAGGAACACTTCATGGGTCGGGAGTCTCCGTACACGCGGCGGGTGATGCAAGCCCTCGAAGAAACCTACGAGCTGGAAGGGAAATATGCGGACGCCGAGATGCTGCTCGCCAGACTTCTGGAAATTCGGCGGCGCACAGCGGGCCCCAAGGATCCGCAAACCGCGTTGGTCCTGGGCCGCCTGGGTGAAGTCCGATACCAGCAGAAACGATACGAGGAAGCGGAGAAGGTGCTTCGGGAAGCGCTCGCAGGCGAGGGGCCAAGGTCCGGCACGTGGGAGCCGGCATACTGGAGGAGCCTGCTGGGCGTCAGCCTGGCGCGGCAGAACAAGTGCGCAGAGGCGGAACCGCTGCTGGTGGAAGGCTACCAGGGAATGCTGCTGGCGAAAGACCAAATAGAAGCCATCGATCGCCATTACCTCGACCGCGCCCGTCAATGGCTCGTCGAAGATTACGAAGCTTGCGGCAAGCCGGAAGAAGCTGCGAAGTTGAGACAGAAATGAAACCGCCGGGGCCGGAACATTACCAAAGCAGCTATCGGCCTCGCCATCAATCGGGGAATAAGGCATCTGCGCGCCTACGTTTTGAGACGCGCCGACCGGATCAGACGTCCGAAAGAAGCGATCTAGCGCGGTTGGTGGGGCGGCTGAGATGGACTGCAGCGGCATTGCAGTCAGGCCTCTGACGAACGGGCTGCCGCGATTGCGATTTTCTTGTGTCTGCTCACCGAATAACATCGGCGATTGTACCGCCATGATTGCCGCGCATTTCAACGGCGACGGGCGTATGGACCTTACGGTAGACTCAACCCTGACAATCTGCCGGGTTCACGCGGCCGGGCGGGGTTTGCGGATCCAGGGCGTGAGTACGGTGTAGACGGGGACGGCGGTGGGACGGGATTTGCGCCGGCGGATGAGGCGGCGGCCGATCAGGTGGGCGAGGGCGGTCTGGACCGAGCGCTTGGAAAGGCCGGTGGATTCGGCGAGCGCCTGGTGGCTCCAGGCCGCCGATTCGCGGCCGGCGCCGTGGGTGTGGCGGTAAAGCTGCAAATAGACCAGAAAGGCCGCGCTGGAGTGACTGTGGGCCACCAAGTCGCGCATCAGAGTGTCCGTGAGGTAGGGATCGATCTTCATGCTATAGAAATAGAGACTATAGCAACGGTTGCCGCGATTCGCGGCGGTGGTATTGCTTTGGGCCGGGCGGGCTTGGCATGCTTGGGCTGTATGATCAAACGAATCAAGTTTCTGGGCATCCTGGTGGGGGACCAAGACCGGGCGTTGCGGTTCTACACGGAGAAGCTGGGGCTGCGGGTGCTCACCGACCAGGAGTTCACGGAGAAGCAGCGGTGGATCGAGCTGTCGATTCCGGGCGCCGAGACGGGGGTGGCGCTGTTCACGCCGGAGGGCCACGAAGACCGCGTGGGCACGTTCGTGAACACGTCGTGGGAAGTGGACGACATCGAGAAGACCTATGCGGAGCTGACGAGCCGGGGCGTGGAGTTCGCCGGTCCGCCGCAGAAGCAGCCCTGGGGGACCTTCGCGGTGATGAAGGATTCGGAAGACAACCAGATCGTGCTGTCGTCGCGGTGAGCGGCTCAGTGGAGCTTTTCGCCGCGGCTCAACATGTCCACGAACTGGCGGATGCGGCGGGCGCGAGTTTCGGGGCGCCGGGCGGTCTGCAGGCGGAAGAGGACGGCGTAGCGGTTGGCCTTGTCGAGAGCGGCGAAGAATGCCTGGGCGCGGCGGTTCCTGGCGAGGGCGGCGGCGAAGTCGTCGGGGACGGCGGCGGTAGCCGGAGAGTCGTAGGCGGAGTCCCAGCGTCCGTCAGCCTGGGCGCTCTCGACGGCGGCCAGGCCGGCGGGCTGCATGCGTCCGGCGGCGATCAGGGCGAGGGCGGTTTCGCGGTTACGCTTGGACCAGATGCTGCGCGGCAGGCGGCGAGTGAAGCGCTGGAGCCAGGCGGCGTCGGATTCGGGTTTCTTCTGGGCGTCGATCCAACCGAAGCAGAGGGCGGCCTCCAGGGCTTCGGTATAGGTGACGGATTGGAGAGCGGAGCCTTTTTTGGCGAAACGAAGCCAGACGCCGGACGAGCTGGTGTGATGGCGCTCCAGCCAGGCGAGCCAGTCGGCGAGGCAGGCGAAGCAGACGGGGGCTTCCGGGGTCATTTTTCGACGGGAAGGCCGGCTTGCTGCCAGGCGCGCCAGCCGCCATCGAGCGAGATGGGGTTGCGGTAGCCCATCTTGCGCAGATTGTCGGCCACCAGGGCGGAGCGGTAGCCGCCGCCACAATAAAGGATCAGGCTGGTATTCTTGTCGGGCACCTTGGTTTCGATGTCGCGCTCGATGATCCCTTTGCCCAGGTGGACGGCGCCGGCGGCGTGACCGGCAGCCCACTCATGTTCCTCGCGCACGTCCACCAGCAGGTGGGGCTCGGCGGCCGCCTGCATGTTGCGGTAGCCGTCGATATCGATCTGCCGGATGCGGGATTTGGCGTCGTTGACAAGGTCCAGGAAACCTGGGCTATGAACCATGCTCACTCCACTCTGCGGATTTCGGCGCCGACCTGCGCCAGCTTTGCCTCGATTTTCTCATAACCGCGGTCGATGTGGTAGACGCGGTCGATGACGGTTTCGCCGCGGGCGGCCAGTCCGGCGACGACCAGCGAAGCGCTGGCGCGAAGGTCGGAGGCGATGACGCTGGCCCCGGTCAATTCGGAGGGTCCGGCAACGATGGCCTGACGGCCTTCCAGGCGGATGTTGGCGCCCATGCGGGCCAGTTCCTGGGCGTGCATGAAACGGTTTTCGAAGATCGTTTCGACCACCATGGCGATGCCGTGCGCCTGGGTCATGAGGGCCATGTATTGGGCCTGCAGGTCGGTGGCGAAGCCGGGGTACTCTTCGGTGGTCACGTCCACGGAGCGGAGGCGCCTGGGAGCGGCGATGCGGAGCGAGGCGGGGTCCGGCTGGGCGATCTCGGCGCCGGCCTGCAAAAGCTTGGCGACCAGGGCGCTGACGTGCTCGGGTACGCAGCCGGTAATCGTGAGGTCGCCGCCCGTGATGGCGCCGGCGATCAGGAAAGTGCCGGCTTCGATGCGGTCGCTGATGATGGTGTGGTCGGCGCCGTGGAGCGAAGCGACGCCGTGGATCTGGATGGTGGAGGTACCGGCGCCTTCGATCTGCGCGCCCATTTTGGAGAGCAGGGCGCAGAGGTCGGTGACTTCCGGCTCGCGGGCGGCGTTGCGCAGGATGGTGTCGCCGCGGGCCAGGACAGCGGCCATGATGAGGTCCTCGGTGCCCGTGACAGTGATGCGGTCGAAGTGGATGAGGGCGCCGCGAAGGCCCTCGGCGGCCTCGGCTTCGATGTAGCCGTGAGCCTGCTTGATGCGCGCGCCGAGCTGTTCGAGGCCGAGCAGGTGCAGGTTGATGGGGCGGGCGCCGATGGCGCAGCCGCCGGGGAGCGAGACGCGGGCGCGGCCGGTGCGGGCGACCAGCGGTCCCAGGACCAGGCTGGAGGCGCGCATGGTTTTGACCAGCTCGTAGGGGGCTTCGGACGAGACGATGCGCGGGGTGTGCAGGCGGACGGAATCGGCGCCGGCCTCGGCCTGGCTGCCGATATCGACCAGCAGGCGCTGCATGGTGCGTATGTCGCGCACCCGCGGGATGCGGCGCAGGGTGACCGGTTCGGCGGTGAGGAGAGCCGCCGCGAGGGCCGGCAGGGCGGAGTTCTTGGATCCGCTGACGGGGATCTGGCCCTGCAGGCGCGGGCCGCCTTTGATTACGAATTTATCCATAGGGTTACCTTCGTCGGGCTGCCTTCATCGCGGTTTGGCCAATTCGATGGCGGCGCGCACGTTGTCGCCGGCGGCGGTGAGGAGCTCTTCGGCTTTCTCATAGCTCACTGCGGCGGCGCGCGCGATGATGCGGCAGGCGCGGTCGCGCAGCTTGGCGTTCTTGGGCTGGACGTTGACCATCAGGTTGCCGTAAACGTAGCCCAGGCGGATGAAGGCGGCGGTAGTGATCATGTTGAGGACCATTTTGGTGGCCGTGCCCGCTTTCAGGCGGGTGGAGCCGGCCACCACTTCCGGGCCGGTCAACGGCGTAATGGCAATGTGCACGGCGCGGGCCAATTCCGAATCGGGGGTACAGCTTATGCCGGCGGTGACGGCGCCCAGGCGGCGGGCTTCGGCCACGGCGCCCAGCACGTAGGGCGTGCGACCGCTGGCGGCGATCCCGATCAGGACGTCGCGGGCCGTGAAGCCGCGGGCCGCGAGGTCGCGCGCGCCGATGCCGGGATCGTCCTCGGTGGCCTCGGCGGCGTGGGTCAGGGCCGCTTCCCCGCCCGCGATGATGCCTTGCACGGTTTCGGGATCGGCGTTGAAGGTGGGCGCGCACTCGGAGGCGTCCAGGACGCCGAGGCGTCCGCTGGTGCCGGCGCCGATGTAGAAGAGACGCCCGCCCTGGCGGATGGCGGCGACGACCGCATCGACGGCGCGGGCGATGGCCGGAATCTCGCGGGCCACGGCGGCGGCCACCTGGCGGTCCTCGGCATTCATGATTTCCAGGATGCCCGCCACGGGCTGACCGTCGATGTCGGCGGAGGCGGGATTGATCTGTTCGGTCAGCAGGTGTTCCAGCATCGGCTCAGGCTACACCGGCTTTCTGCATGACGGCGCTGGATTTATCGAGGGCCAGGCGGGCCGCGGCTTCGGGCGTCATATCCTTCAGGCCGCGGCCGAAGACTTCGACGCTGAGAGCGTCGGCATAGCCGATTTTCTTTAGGGCATGGAGGAAGCCCACCAGGTCGATGACACCTTCGCCGGGCATGAGGCGCTGGTCGTCGCGGATCTGCTCGGGCGGCAGGTTAGGGGCGTCGTTGAAGTGCACGTGGACGATGCGGTCCTTGCCGGCCTGGAGGATATCGCCGGTGGTGGCGCCGGCGTGGTGCCAGTGCCACACGTCCAAAAGCAGACCCACATTGGCACCGCACTCGATGGCGAAGGCGAGCATATCGGGCATGCGCCAGATGAACTCGTAGGGCTCCATGCGGCGCAGGTGCAGGGGGCCGAGGAACTCCAGGCCGAGCCGGACGTGGGAGCGGGCCAGCACGTCGGCAATGGCGCGGAAGCGTTTCAGATAGACCGGACGCAGCTCAGCTTTGGGGGTTTTGTTGGAGGGCATGATCCAGGTGACCATGCGGGGGCAGCCGATAGCGGCGGCGAAAGAGGATCGATCGCCGAGGCGCTCGAGGTCGTGCCGGAAGGCGGCATCGTCCTTGCGGAATTCGACGGGCAGGTTGACGGCGGCGGGCTTGATTTTCAGCTCGGCGAGGAGGGCATTGGTGGCGGGGAGGCCGGCTTTTATGGCGGCGCCGAGATCCACGTCCACGCCCGGGAAGCCGACTTTGGCGGCCAGGCGGGCGAAATCGGGCCAGCCGACGCGGCCGGAGACGATGGTGGGATTCAGGGAGAGGTACACGTCTTATTGTGGAGGGATTGGCGGGAGATTCGCAAGCGCGTGGGGGCGTGGGTGGATGGGCTTGATTTTTTGCCTTTGCGAAACCGGCGGTTGGCACTATACCGGGCAAAACCGCGGTCTGCGCGTTTTCCGGACAGGCGGCAGTCCGCATGCGTTCCCCTGATGCTGGGCGACTTGCCGTTCTTAATCCGGAGCCGTGTACGAGTCGCCGACAATCCGGACGGAGCATCTGTGCGCGCCCAACTTCCGGCGGCGCGTGATTCATTCCATATCCGGCTCTCGGTCCGTTAAACTGAACTGAATCGATCACATGCTGCTCACGGCAGGCGACAAACTCGGGCCCTACCAAATCCTGGCGCCCATCGGCGCGGGCGGCATGGGCGAGGTGTACAGGGCGAAGGATACGAAGCTAGGCCGCGAAGTGGCGGTGAAGGTTCTTCCTGCAGCCCTCGCTCAGGACCCGGACCGCCTGGCGCGGTTTGAGCGTGAAGCCAAGGTGCTGGCATCGCTGAACCATCCCAACATCGCGCAGATCTATGGCATCGAAGAGCGCGCCCTGGTGATGGAGCTCGTTACCGGCGAAACCCTCAAAGGACCCCTGCCGCCGGCCACCGCTGTGAACTATGCAATGCAAATTGCCGAGGCGCTGGAAGCGGCGCATGAAAAAGGGGTCGTGCATCGGGATCTGAAGACGGGCAACGTCATGGTGACGCCCGACGGGGTCGTCAAGGTACTCGATTTTGGGTTGGCGGCAGTCGCGCAGGACCCGGCCTCTAATGCCGGCGATCCGGTGAACTCCCCCACGCTCACCATGCGCGCGACGCAGGACGGGATCATTATGGGCACGGCCGCGTACATGAGCCCGGAGCAGGCCAGCGGCAAACCAGTGGACCGCCGGGCGGATATCTGGTCGTTTGGCGTGGTGCTCTTTGAGATGCTAACCGGCAAGCGCTTGTTCGACGGCGAGACCATTTCGCACACGCTGGCGGACGTATTGCGCGGCCCGATCGACTTCGATAAGTTGCCGCGCGATACCCCGTCCGCTATTCGCGGCCTGCTGAAACGTTGCCTGGACCGCAATGTAAGGAACCGGTTGCGCGACATCGGCGAGGCACGCATCGTGCTTGAGAATGCGGGTGACGCTGAAGTCCCACCGTCAGCGCCAGTTCGCGCCGCGAGGCTCCCCTGGGTTCTCGCTGCGCTGGCAATCCTGCTGGCCGCCGCGGCGCCTTTCCTCCACCTCCGCAAGGAGCCTCCCGCGAAGGTTGCCCTGCACCTGTCGGTGCCGCTTCCGGGTAAATTTGCAGTTGAGTATGTTGCCTTGTCCCCCGATGGGCGCACGGTGGCGATGGTCGGCAACTCAGGGAATAGCAGTGGGCTTTGGGTTCGCGCCCTCGATTCCCTGCAACTGCGGTCTGTCGCAAATACCGACAACGCAAGGCACCCGTTCTGGTCCCCGGATAGCCGCTCCTTTGGATTTTTTGCCGACGGAAAACTGAAGATCGTAGCGGCCAGCGGTGGTCCGGCGACCGTTCTCTGCGAAGCCGGCACTGGCGGCGGGGGAACTTGGAACCGTGAGGGAGTGATTCTCTTCGGGGCCGATAGCGGCCCGATCCAGCGCGTTAACGCGGGCGGCGGTGTCCCCTCGCCGGTCACGCAAGCTGAGCCCGGCGTGCGTCACCTTTTGCCCGCGTTCCTTCCCGACGGCAAGCACTTTCTGTATTTGGCCCAGGGCCCGGATCAAAGCAAATCGGGAGTGTACCTCGGCGCGCTGAGTCAGCCTGCGAGTCGCAAACTCCTGCCGGACATGAGCAGCGCTTTTCTCGCTCCGCGGCGGAAGGGCGCAAGCCATGATTTTCTTCTGTTCCGGCGGGAGAATGCACTGATGGCGCAGCCGTTCAAGCTAGATACTCTCCAACTGGCTGGGGATCCCTTTTCGGTCGCGCTTCAGCTTGCCCACACCTCGACTCCGGATCAAGTGGCCGCGTCGGTTGCGGAAAACGGCATATTGGTTTACCTGGGTGGACCTTCCCGAAATGAGACCCAACTCACCTGGGTGGATCGATCCGGAAAGGAATTGGGGAAAGTCGGCCCACTAGTAGAGCAGAACGGAGTCGCTCTTTCTCCGGATCAGAAGGCCGTCGCGCGGGAGTACCCGCGGAGCAGCTCCCGCTCGGGACTTTGGCTACGGGATTTGGCCCGTGATGTGGAAACCCGCTTCACTCTCCCTCCTTTTGGGGGGGCGCCTGTCTGGTCGCCGGACGGCAGCCGGATCGCATTTTCCGGTCCGCAGAGCCTGTACGTGAAGAATGCCAGCGGGGGCCCGGAGCAGCTCCTGCTCCAAACCGGTCACCGGGTTACACCCTCCGATTGGTCGCGCGATGGGAAATATCTGCTCTATACGGACCTCGATCCGAAGACTCGGGGAGATATCTGGTATCTCCCGCTGGACACCTCCGGCAAGCCGGGCGGTGTGGTGGCGTTTCTCAAGACCGGGTTCAACGAGAGCCAGGGGCAGTTCTCGCCGGATGGACACTGGGTCGCCTATGTTTCGAATGAATCCGGACAATACGAGGTCTACATTCGCCCGTTTCCCTCCGGCAGCGCAACCACGAGGATATCGAACAGCGGCGGGAGCGAACCGCGCTGGCGTGCCGATGGAAAAGAACTCTATTATCTGAGTAAGTCGGGATTAACGGCAGTTTCAGTGCGATCGCGCCCAGGTGGACCGCTCCAGGCCGGAGTTCCCGAGGCTCTGTTCGACCTGCAATCGAAGCATATCATTCCGGAAGCCAACCTCTTCAGCTATAGTCCCTCCGCGGACGGCCAGCGTTTCCTGACAAAAATTCTGCCCGAGGCTGCCTTGCCCACGCTGAACGTCATCACCAACTGGGAGGAGCTTGCGGCGGGGCCGGTAAGGGAACCATGAGCCTCAGGGACTTCCCGAACCCGTGAAAATCATATTCAACTGGGCCCGCGTCAAACCGATAGTCCGGCAAGTCATCAGGGGCAGAGCAGGGTACACCTGCGCATCCCAGCTCAGATTGCCGCTAGCCTGAAGCAATCCACTTGACCAGTAGTCGCCGTTCCGTTGATCAGCCAGTTCGGTCCGGGGCTCCGCCCGGATCACGCGCTACTCGGATATAGGGGATTGAAGCCAGCACATGTTCGGTTGCGGCGGATTACTCCCCATAACGCGCCTGCATCAACGTATCGGCGGAATGCCGAGTTAATCGCAGATCTTCCGGGCCAGGCGATATCGATTTCTGCGTGGCGCGGCACCGGAGCTTTCGCACCCGTCGCCGGATTCGAGAAGATCGAGTGACGTCCACCTTCTCAGGAGAGAGTGCATCCATGCCGGCGGAGGTGGTCCAGTAGCTCGTGCCGTTTCACCGAAGCGCGGTTCCTGCTTGGACGGAGAGCGGCACCAGTTCAATCAGATCAGCCTCGGGACCGTGCGCGTCGTCCGACGGTACAGGGAGCGGCTTTCCCTCCTCGATCAGTGCCTGAGCGAGGTCTTCGAGCGCGCTTGCAATCATGAGCCGTGCGTCCGGCAGGTCGAAACCCTGCGTCACTGCACCGGGAAAGTCGAGTGCCTCCGCCACCACCATTTCGCCGGGCGCGTGCGGGAGGTAGAACGCGACGTGATAGCGCAGCATAGATCCATCCTAATACGCGGGTTGCCGCTATCGGGCTCTGATTAGCCCCGCTAAACGCCGTTGGCTGGTCGGCGTTCAGGTACCCGTCGGCTCCGGGCGGCGCAAAGCCGTCTACAATAAAAGGCGAGGACACGCTGAATGCCACGCCAGTTCGATGTCGTCATCGAGCGCGACGCAGAAGGCTACTACGTCGCCTCGGTTCCGCAAATGCCCGCTTGCCATACGCAAGCACGGTCCCTCGACGAGGTCACCGAGCGCATTCGTGAAGCCATAGAGTTGTGTTTGGAAGTCGAGGGTGCGCCGCAGCAGGATTTGGAGTTCATTGGCATCCAGCGAGTGACAATCGCGGCATGAGCCGGACTGCCCGAGTCACCGGTCCTACCCTCATCACTGCCTTCGGGAAGGCGGGTTTCTCTGTTGTCCGCATCAGAGGCAGCCATTTCCTGCGCCACGAGGTTGGCCGTACGACGGTTGTGCCTGCGCACTCTGCCGAGACCATCGGCCCCGGTCTGCTTCACAAGATACTTCGTGATTGCCACCTGACGGTCGACCAATTCACAGACCTTCTGTAGAAGCGATTACTCCCCATAACGCCCTACGTTCCGGCCATCCACCTGGTCGTAACGTCCCGTTCCGCCAACCGCCGGCCGCGCGCTGCCAAATATGCGCTAAGGGCGGAACCGTTTCATCCTTCGTCGGCACGAAGGGCTATATCCTATTCGTGCCGCAGAGCGGCCAGCGGATCAATTCGGGAGGCTCGCCTGGCCGGCGCATAGCCGGCGAGAAGCGCGGCACTTACCAGGACGGCGCCGGCCAGCACCAGGGTTCCCGGATCGTTGGGCTGGGTCTCGAACAGAAACGATCTGACCAGCCGGGACGCGCTTAACGCGGCAGGCACGCTGATGGCGAGCCCCACCGCCGCCAGTAGCAGAACGCGGCGCAGAACCATCCACACCACCGCGCCGCGTGGTGCGCCCAGCGCCATACGGATTCCGATCTCGCCGACCTGCCGCGCGACATTGTACGACATCGTTCCGTAGAGTCCCACGCACGCCATCAGCAGAGCCAGCACCGCGAAACCCGTGCATAGTTTCGCGAACGTGACTTCCCGGCCGATCGTCCGGTCGATTTCCGCAGCCTGTGTGACCACGTTGGTGACGGGTACGCTTGAATCCGCCTCCCGCACGATCTCACGCACACTCTGGACATACCTGCGCGGATCGCCCGCCGTGCGCAGCGCATAGGTCATTCCGTCCGGTGAAAACTGGCTGGCCGCCACGAACACGGTCATGGGACTCCCCTCTTTCAGACCACCGTACCGCATGTTACCCGACACGCCGACGATTTCGAGATCGCGCTGCTCGTCCACGAACGTGATGCGTCGGCCCACCGGATTCTCGTTCCCGAAGTAAGTCCGCGCCAGCCGCTCGCTGATCACGGCAACCGGCGTGGAGCCCGGTTGGTCGCGGTCGTCCATCTCACGCCCGGCCAGGATCGGAATCTGCATCGTAGTGAGGAAACGCGGTCCGGTGACCATGACGCCTGCGCCTTCGATGGTAACAGCGCCGATCTTCATGGTCCCCCGGTATGTGCTCCCGGCGCGGTCGGCGTGGATGATCGAGGATTGCGAAAGCGTCGCGCTGCTCACTCCGGGGATCGATTCGAAGCGCTGGCGCAGGTTTTCGTAAAACGTGGCGATCTCCGGGCCGCGATGCCCGGCCTGGCGCGCATTCAACGAGAACAGAAGAATGTTCTCGCGGGCGTATCCCAGTTGGACCGAGTGCAGCTTGTTGAGTGTCCGGACAAACAGACCCGCGGCGACCAGGATGAGAAACGAGAACGCGATTTGGGCGACCGCCAGAACATGCTGCGCGCGGCGGCGCGCTCCAGCCCCACGGCCGATCTTTAGCGCGGGCATGACATCCGGACGCGTTGCCTGCATCGCTGGAACGAGCCCGAATAACAGGCCGCAAACCACGGAAAGCGCCGCCGTCACACCCAGCACGTGCCAGTTCAATTCCGCGTGCAGCGTGAAGTTCTCCCGCCCGCGGGAGAACAGAAACGTCAGCGAGCGCATGCCCCAGATCGCAAACAAGACCCCTAATGCTCCGCCGAGCGACGCCAGCATCACACTCTCGGTAAGCAACTGCCGCACGACGCGGAACCGTCCCGCGCCCAGGCTGAGCCGGACAGCCATTTCGCGGCGCCGCGCGGCGGCCCTTGCCAGCAGCAGATTGGCAATGTTCGCGCACGTGATCGCCAGGATCAATCCCACCATCGTCAGGAGCACGTACAGAGGCTTGGAATACTCGCGGCGCAAGCTACCCAGGCCGGCGGCGCCGGGACTCAGCATCAGCGCGGGTAGTCTGGCGCGCTCACCGGCGGTCCGCGCAGTGGCGGCAACCCATCGATGGAAGCGAGGAGCCAGCGCTGCCTGCGCCTGGGCCATGCTTACGCCGGGACGGAGACGGCCCATCATTTCGATCCAGTAGAAGTTGCTGTCGGGATACTGGCGGGCCGCTTCGGCGCCTTCCACGAGCAGATTCGTGTGCAACGGAAGGTAGAGGTCCGGCGCCGCCTCAGGGTCGACTCCGAAGAACTCCGGCGGCGCAACACCGATCACCGTGAAGGGAATGTTATCGACGAGAACCGGTTGTCCGATCGCATTCGGCGGTCCTCCAAAGCGATTTTGGCTGGCCGCAAAACTGATTACGGCGACCGGCGCCGCGCCTGGACGGTCGTCCTCGGAGTCGATCAGACGTCCCGCGGCCGGCGCCACTGCCAGGCCGCGAAAATACTCGCCGGTGACGTACTCCGCGCGGGCGCTGGTGGCCTGCCCGCCGACGGCCAGGTTATGGTTGTGTCCGTTGAAGTACCCGAAGAGCGTGGAAAAGACGGGATTCTCCTGGCGAAGCTCCGCGAACGCGCCAAACGGGAACATCCCGCTGACCATGTTGCCTTTGTCGCCCGGCCAGAGAATGCCTTGTAACCCGTGTATGACGTGGGCCCATTGCCTGCTGCCGTCATAGGGCGGCCGGCTATGCCAGTTCAAGACCACCAGCGACTCGGGAGCGGCCACCGGCAGCGAGCGCAACAGAATCGAGTCCATCAAACTGTAGATGGCGGTATTGGCCCCGATGCCGAGCGCCAGCGACAAAACCGCCAGGGCGCTGAATGCCTTGTTGGCGGCCATGGTGCGGCATCCATAGCGGACATCCTGGCCCAGTTCCGACCAAAACCGCTTGATCCAAATCTCTCGGGACTCTTCGTGCTTCAGTCCGACGTTCCCAAACCGGCGGCGCGCTTCAGCCCGGGCACTCTGCGCCGTCATACCGCCTGCTTCGAGTTCCGCCGCCTTCTCCGCAAGGTGGAGTTCCATTTCCTCGCGCAGCGCCTCGCTGCGCCTGGCGCTCTCCATCCAATACCTCAGGCGTCGTAGCAGCATGTCCGTCACTCCGCTCCCATCACCCGGGCGATCGCCAGCGTGAGTTTCGCGTACTTCCGGGTTTCCACGGTCAACTGTTTGCGGCCGGCCGCCGTGATCTTGTAGATCCGCGCCCGCCGCTTATTCGACGTCACGCCCCAGACGCCGTCGATCCAGCCGTTTAGCTCCAGCCGCTGGAGAGCGGGATACAGCGAGCCCTCCTCGACCAGGAGCTGGTTGTCGGACGATTGCTGAATGGACTGAACTATGCCGTATCCATGGAGGTCGCGCCGCGACAGCGTCCGCAGAATCAACATGTCCAGTGAACCGGGCAACGAATCGTTCTTTTGCGCCTTGCGTCCCATACCAAGAATTCTTAGCTTACTGCGACGAGCTGATGCGAGTCAAATTCAGATCGGCCAGAGCTCTCGCCGCAAAGCGATTTGGGGTGCTCACGCGCCGGATGCGAATCGCTATGGCGCGCGCGCTGTCGACCACAGGCTAGGTCCGGTCACGCAACTGGACTAACGCGTCAGAACGCTTGTGCAAGCGGCCGGCAAGCCAACCGCGTAATTCGAGGCGATGGAGGTCGGCCGCCGTCCACGCTAGTCGTCAACCAGGGCCGACCGCTGGCGGCGTATGGGGGCGCGCCAAAGGTAGATGAAAACCAGGAAGAGGACGGCGGAAGTGAGCACGCCGGCTTCCGGCCCGTAGTCGCCGCCACTCCAGATCGGGCCGGCGGACCATTGCATGGCGAAGCCGGTCAGGCGGACGTTCAGACCGCTCACGTTGACGCCGAACAGCGGCAGGGTGAAGTTCCAGCCGAAGTGGAGGCCGATAGGCAGCCAGATGTCGTGGCTGCGCAGGAAGGCGTAGCCGAACAGGATGCCGAAGCCGGCGGTATTGAGCAGGGCCAGCCAGGAGGAGTGGGGGTTGGCGCCGTGCAGAGCGGCGAAGACGACACCCACGGGAATGACGGTGGTCCAATCGCCCAGGCGGCGCAGCAGGATCTGGAACCCGAAACCGCGAAAGAGGAGTTCTTCGCCGGCGGAACCGAAGAGCAGGAGGACGGAGACGTAAGCGAAGGTGGGAAGGCTGGCGTGGCTGGCGGGATCGGGCTGGAGGCGGGCGGCGTGAAACAGCAGGGGTCCGCCGAGGACCAGGGCGGCGGCGCCGATGCCGCCCAGACAGCCGAGTCCCAGGTTGACCAGCGAGGCGCGGTCGGAGCCCAGGCCGATGGCGGCGATGCCGCGGTGCTCGTAGATTTTGAGGCACAGGACGTTGGCGACGGTGGCGGCGAGGATGCCGGTGGCGGTGATGCCGGCGATGTATCCGGCGAGCCAATACAGGAGCGGACCCAGAACGAATGCCGTCGCGAAGTAGAGGGCGATATAGACCAGGATTTTGAGGGCCAGGTGCCGCGCGTCGGGGCGGCTGGGCGGCGCCGGGTGGGGTTGCGGGCTCAGGCCCGCGGGGTCACCGGTCACCGCCGGCAGCGGCGGCCTTACGGCCCAGGAAGCACTCCCGGCAGTAGACGGGGCGGCCCTGCGTAGGCTTGAAGGGCACGGTGGTTTCGCGCCCGCACTGGGAACACACGGTCATGGTTTCCGTTTTGCCGGAGCCCTGTGCAGAGCCCTGCCGCTTGCTCTTGCAGGCCTTGCAACGCTTCGGCTCGTTCTTGAAGTTCTTGTCATGGAAGAAGTGTTGTTCTCCCGCGGTGAAGACGAAATCAGCTCCGCACTCTGCGCACTTGAGAATCCGATCCTGGAACTCCGCCATAACCCAACCTGGTTACCTCGAACGGTTGATGCGGACAGGCAGAGGCCTGTCCGCTGGAAGTTACTCGATTTCCCGGCGTGACTTTTTCCGGTTTCGTTTGCGGGCCAGCGCCTGCTTGACCCGTTTCTTTTCACCCGGCTTCAAGTAGAAGGAGTGTCGCTTGACCTCCTTGATGATGTCTTCCTGCTGGACTTTTCGCTTGAAGCGGCGGAGAGCGTTTTCGAGCGTTTCGCCCTCCTGTAGCTTTACTTCAGCCAAATAAACTGCACCTCCCAACTGGACCACAAATTTCCCGACTTTACGCAGGGAAGGTACCTGATATCATTAAGTGGTTGGCGGATAAAGTCAAGTACTAAATCTCGCGCCGGACTGCCGCCGAACCGGCTGTCCGCATGCAAACCGCTGTCTTTTCAGGGCTTTATATCGTATGGAGAGCGTTCTCGCGATTTTGTTGGCGGGGGGAACCGGCGAACGTCTGTACCCCCTCACACGGGAAACCGCAAAACCGGCCGTCTGCTTTGGCGGCCATTACCGGATCATCGACTTCACCCTATCCAATTGTATTAATTCGAACCTGCGACGAATTTTCATCCTAACACAGTATAAATCGCTGGAACTGATCCGGCACGTACGCGACGGATGGAACATACTGTCGCCGGAGCTGGGCGAGTTTATCGAGACGATTCCGCCCATGAAAAGGCTGCGGGCCGACTGGTTTCTCGGGACCGCGGACTCGGTATTTCAGAACAGCCAGAGCATTATCGCCGAGCAGCCGGCGCTGACCATGATTTTGGCGGGCGATCAGATTTACAAGATGAACTACGGCGAGATGGTGGATTGGCATCGCCGACAGCGCGCCGACATCACCATCGCCACCATCCAGGTGCCGCTGCAGGATGCGGACCGGTTTGGGATTACCGACATACAGTCGGACTACAGCATCGTGGGGTTCGAGGAGAAGCCGCGGCACGGCAATCCGGTGCGCTCGGTGTTCAATCCGGAGATGCTGAGCGCTTCCATGGGGATTTACGCGTTCAACACGGAGGTGCTGCTGCGGCTGTTGCAGGAGGACGCGCTGAACGAGCGGTCGTCGCACGACTTCGGCCGGGACGTGATTCCGGCGGCGCTGGGGCGGTACCGGGTGGTAGCTTACGACTTCCGCGACATTAACGACAAGCAGGCGCGCTACTGGCGGGACGTGGGCACCCTCGATGCGTTTTACGAAGCCAACATGGACCTGGTGGCGGTGACGCCGGAATTCAACCTTTACGACCAGAACTGGCCCATACGGACGCGCGTGCTGCAGGCGCCGCCGGCCAAATTCGTCTTCGCGCAGGAGGGGCGGCGCATGGGGGTGGCGGTGGATTCGATCGTCAGCGCCGGCTCGATCGTGTCGGGCGGACGGGTAGTGCGCAGCGTGCTCTCGACCGGGGTACGGGTCAACAGCTATTGCGAGATCGAATATTCGATTCTGATGCCCAACGTGAAGATCGGGCGGAACAGCCGTCTACGGCGCGCGATCGTCGATACCGGGGTGGAGATACCGGAGTCGACAGTGATCGGGTACGACATCGAGGCGGACCGCGCGCGCGGCTACACGGTCACGGATGCGGGGATCGTGGTGGTGCCGGGGCAGACGGAACCGACCGAAAGCGAAGCGGGCGTGGTGATGGCGGTGGGATAGTCTCCGCGGCGCACCCTATTCGTATCGGAGGGCGACGATGGGATCGACCTTGGTGGCGCGGCGGGCGGGTATATAGGCCGCCAGCGAAGCCACCAGCGCCAGGGTGAGCGCCACGGCGCCGAAAGCGAAGGGGTCGTTGGCCTTGACGCCGAACAGTAAGCTCGAGAGCACGCGGGTGAGGCCGAAGGCGGCGGCCAGTCCTACGGCCAGGCCGATGCCGGCCAGCGCCACGCCGCGCACGATCACCAGGCGCAGCATGTTGGCTCCGCTGGCGCCTAAAGCCACGCGGATGCCGATCTCCTGGGTGCGCTGCTCGACCGAGTACGACATCAACCCGTAGATACCGATGGCGGCGAGCAGCAGGGCCACGCCGGCAAAGATGGAGAGCAGGAGCATGTTGAAGCTCTGCTGCGCGGTAGACTTGACGATCACCTGCTGCATGGTGCGGATCTTGGCGATCGGCAACTGGCCGTCGAAGGACCGGAACTGCTGCTGCACGGCGGCGGAAAGGGCGGTGGGTTCGCCCGCGGTTTTCACGATCCAGCTCAGCGGGATCACGCTATTGGCGAGATGGGTCAGGCCGTTGGGAACCTGGCTGCCGGGCACGTACATGACGCCCTGATCGGCGTCGGCCAGGCCGTTTTCGCGCACGTTGCCCACGATGCCCACCACCTGGCGGGCGGGCTCTTCAAACTGCGGACCGAGGCCCTTGCCGAGGATCATGCTCTGGCCGATGGGGTCCTCTTTGCCCCAGTATTTGCGGGCCATGGCAGCGTTGATGAGGATCACTGGCGCGGAGGTCCCGGTGTCGTGTTCATCGAACAGACGGCCGCGTACGAGGGGAATGCGGAAGGCCGCGAAGTAATGGGGCGAGACGGAGCGCCATTGCTCGTCGCCGTTATAGCGGTCGCCCTTTCCAGGTGTTTTGCCCACGATGTTGAAAGGAAGATCGACACCGCCTTCGATAGGGAGCATAAGGGCGGCGGCGGCGAACCGTACGCCGGGCAGCGCTTCCAGGCGCTGGGTCATCTGGCGCTCCAGGTTGTCGACCTGCGCGGTGGTTTCATAGCGGCCGCTGGAGAGCGACGTCTGCAGGGTCAGAGTGTCGCGGGGATCGAAGCCGGGATCCACCGCGCGCAGGCTGGCGAAGGTGCGGATGAAGAGCGCGGCACCGACCAGCAGGATCACGGCCAGAGCGATTTCGCTGACCACCAGGAAGCCGCGGGCGCGATTCTGATGCCGGCCCGTGCCGGCGCGTCCGCTGGTGTCTTTGAGCGAGGAGTTTACGTCCAGGCGGGAGACATGCACGGCGGGGAAGATGCCGAACAGGATGCCGGTGACGAGGGCCACGCCCAGGGTGAAGAGCAGCACGCGCCAGTCGAGCGCGGAGACGGCGCTGGCGGTTTCCACACGGGGCAGATCGCCGGGGACCACGGAAAGCAGCGCGCGTACGCCCCAGGCGCCCAGCATAAAGCCGAGCATACCGCCGCCCAAGCCGAGCACCAAGCTTTCGGTCAGAAGTTGGCGCACCACGCGCCAGCGGCTGGCCCCGACGGCGGTGCGGATGGCGATCTCGCGCTGGCGGGTAGAGGCGCGCGCGAGCTGCAGGTTGGCGACGTTGGCGCAGGCGATCAGCAGGACGAAGGCCACGGCGCCCAGCAGGATCAGCAGGGGCAGTCGCACGTTACCCACCATGGCATCGCGCAGCCGGATCACGGCGACGCTTTCGCGCTTGTCCATCCAGGTGGGATAAGCCTGGCGGAAGCGCTCGCCGGCGATCTTCATGGCGGCCCGCGCGGTCTCAATGCTGACGCCGGGCTTGAGGCGGCCGGCGCACATCAGGTAGTGGCCCTGATTGATGCTGTTGGGATCGGCCTGCAGCGGGACGAAGACATCGGCGGGAGGCTCGGACTGATAGGTGGCGGGCAGCACGCCGAGGATGACGGTAGGCGCGCCGGCGATGTCGATGGGCCGGCCGACGGCGTTGAGATCGCCCCCCAGCCGGCGGCTGAACAGCCGATAGCTGATGACGGCGACGCGCGGTCCGTTGGGCAGATCTTCGGCGGCCGTGAAACCGCGGCCGATAACGGGCGATACGCCGAAGACCTGGAAATACTGGGCGGAGATGTGGATGCCTTTCACCTGTTCGGCATGATCGCCGTTGCCCACGCTCATGTCCACGCCGGAGAAGTCGTAGGCGGCGATGGCGCTAAAGACATCGTTGTTCTTCCAGGTGTTGAATTTGGGGATGGAGGTGGAGTCACCGGTGCCGCCCGGAAATTTGCGGGCGATGCGCATGATCCGCTCGGAGTCGGGAAAAGGGAGCGGTTTGAGCAGGACTTGATTGATGACCGAGAAGATCGCGGTATTCGCGCCGATGCCGATGGCCAAGGCGGAAATCGCGACGGCAGTGAAACCGGGGCTTTTGCGCAGGACGCGGAAGGCGAGCCGCAGGTCGGACCGCAGGTTCTCCATGCAGGGTATTACGAGCCGGGACTTGGGATAGTTCCACAACGTTAAGGCAACAGAGTGTCCCCGGGGAACCCAGGCGGGGAACGTGCCGGAACCGCGGCCCTCGCTGCGGGACGAGGTCGCGGACGCCGTTTTCCCCTTGCACTTCTACATCAGGAGGTGTAAACTCCTTTGTAGAAGTAGCAGGGTAGCCCATATGCCAACCGAGCGACTCGCGCAGGAGATCCGTAGCTGGCGCACGCCGGTGGCGGGCGTGGGCGGGGTGCGCGAGACCACCTGAAGGAGAAACCGTGATCCGCGATCTTCTGTACCGGCTGCGCGCGGTTGTGCGGCACACCCAGATGGAGCGCGAACTGGAAGACGAACTCCGGTTTTGCGTCGAGCGAGAGACGGAGAAGATGGAACGCGCCGGCTTCTCGCGCGAGGAGGCGCGGCGGCGCGTCAACCTGGATTTCGGCGGCACGGAACAGCTCAAAGAGAGGTGCCGTGACGCGCGCGGCACTGCGCTCATCGAATCCCTGGTGCGCGATCTGCGTTACGCCGTCCGCATTCTGTGCGGCATGCCCGGATTCACCGCGGTAGTCGTTCTTTCACTTGCGCTGGGAATCGGCGCCACAACTTCTATCTTCACGGTCGTGAACGCCGTCCTCCTGCGCACGCTGCCAGTGAGCGATCCGCAGCAGCTCGTGGTTGCTTACTGGAAGGCGGATGGGCAGGTGGGAATGACCACGCAGAACAGTGTCAACCGCCAGGACCCGGCTTCCGGTCAATGGCTGAACAGCACGTTTACCTTGACGGCTCTGCGGCATTTCGGCGCTGCGACCTCCGGCGTGCTGGATGTGTTCGGATTCTACCCGGGTACGGCCGGCGTCAGCGACGGCGCCACCGCGTGGTCCGCACACTGCACCTTCGTTACCGGGAACTTCTTCCGGGCAATCCGGGCCGGAGCGGCACTCGGACGCCCGTTGACCGAGGAGGACGACCGGAACGCCGCAACCGCGGCCGTGGTCACGTACGACTTCTGGCAGCATGAGTTGCGGGGCGATGCATCGATCCTCGGCAAAGTGCTGCGTGTGGACGGCGTGCCAGTGACGGTCGTGGGCGTGTCGGCCGCGGGATTTCACGGCGTGGCTTCCGCAGGCTGGGGCGGCCCCACCGACCTCTTCCTGCCCTTAGACGCAGTGGAAGCGGTGATGCCGCAGGCACTTCGCATCGGCAAGGCGAAGACCGCACCCGACTTTTCATGGGTTCAGATTTTCGCACGGAAGCATGCCGGCGTGACCACCGAGGCCGCCGCGGCGAGGCTGACGGCCATCTTCCGCGGCACCCTCGCGGAATCCGGCGTACCCTCGCTCCAGCAGGCGCGCAATCCGCGAGTCATCCTGTTGGACGGCAGCAAGGGGCTGGCGCAACTGCGCGATAGCATCCGGCGCCCGCTGCTGATGCTCATGGGCATAGTCGCCCTGGTGCTGCTGCTTGCGTGTGTCAACGTGGCTAATCTCCAGCTCGCGCGCTCTTCCGCCCGGCTCCGGGAGGTAGCGGTGCGGCTTTCGCTTGGCGCGGGCCGCGTGCGCATCGTGCGGCAATTGCTGACCGAGAGCTTCCTGCTGGCCACCCTCGGCGCGAGTGTGGGACTGCTGCTGGCGGCGGCCGGCTCGCGGTTCATCGCCGCGCAGTTGACCCGCAGCTCCACCAGGGTGGCGCTGGATCTCGCTCCCGACCTGACGGTTCTGGCGTTCACTACCCTGGTCTCGGCGGCCAGCGCTGTGTTGTTCGGACTGGTGCCGGCGCTCAAGGCCAGCCGCGCCGAGATTGCGCCGAATCTGAAGCAGGGGGGCCCGGTGGCGGGCGCGCGGCGCTCCGCGCGAGGGCCAGGGGCAGCCATGGGGCGGGGGCTGATCGCCCTGCAGGTCGCCCTCTCGGTGGTGCTTCTGGCGGGCGCCGGGATGCTGCTTCGCACTCTCGACAATCTCGCGCGCATCGATACCGGATTCGCGCGCGACCACATTCTGACGTTCCGCCTGGATGCCGGAGAGTTGGGCTATCGGGCGGCGCAGGCCGGGCCGCTCTACGATCGCGTATTGGAATCGATCCGCGCGGTGCCCGGTGTTGTTTCCGCGGCGTCGCTGTCGCAACCGCTCATTGGCGGCGGGGATGACGGCACGGAGCTATCGTCGCCGGATATCGAGAACGGCCGGCGGATCAATCTGTGGATGAACACCGTTAGTCCCGAATTCTTCCAGACGATGGGAATACCGATAGTCGAAGGCCGCGCTCTTATGCGCCAGGACACCGCGACCGCACCCGATGTAGTGGTGCTGAATCAGACCGCCGCGCGCCGGCTGTTCGGCAAGCGGACGGCAATCGGGCAGATGTTGTGGCGGGATGATGGCAAGGCGCCGTGGCCGGTGCAAGTGGCCGGCGTGGCGCGCGACGCCAAGTACGACAGTCTGCGGACAGCGCCGCCGCCCACGGTGTTCGTACCCTACGCGCAGGATCACAGGCTGCGGACGGGAATGGCCTTCGCGGCGCGGACCGCGGGCGATCCGGCGGCCATGGCTGGACCGGTGCGGCAGGCGATCGCGCGCGTGAATCGCGACCTCAACATGACGGATGTCAAGACCCAACGACGGCTGATCGAAGACAGCCTCTACGAGGAGCGGCTCTATGCGATGCTCCTGACCCTGTTCGGGCTGTTCGCGCTGGTGCTGGCGGCGATCGGACTCAACGGCGTCACGGCCTATGCCACATCCCGGCGGACGTCTGAATTCGGACTGCGCATGGCGCTCGGAGCACGGCGGGGACAGATTCTGCGGCTGATCCTCGGCCAGGTGCTGGCGGCGGTAATCTTCGGAATGGCAGTGGGCGTCGGCGCGATATGGGCGGCAAGCCGGTGGATCGCCGCGATGCTGTTCGGCGTCCAACGCGTGGATCCCGTGAGCATCGTTTTCGTGCTCTTGTTGCTCGCTGCCGTGGCCTCCAGCGCGGCCCTTATCCCCGCCTGGCGGGCAGCGAGTGTTGACCCCATGAACGCCCTGCGCGCTGAGTAACAGCGGAACAGGCAGCCGCTTAGCGTCAGGGTTGTGACCAGTAGCGGCTGAAGCCTTCGTATTCCCAATCGAAGTTGGCCAGAATGGTCCGGCGCAGCGCCAGCATGTCGAGCTTGCCGGACTTGTGGAATACGACCCGGCCGCCCGGCAACATCAGCACCGTGTCGGGCTGTGCGAGATCCCAATCCGGGGCGGCGGCCAGGTACAGGTTGCGGCTGGTGGCGTGCTGGCGCTCGAGCATATCCTGGACGGCATCGTGCGCGCCGGCGGCGACCGTGACCAGATCCAGACCGCGTACGCCGTACATGCGGTAAGTGGTCTGTATGTCGGCAAACTGCGCCAGGCAGGCGGCGCACCGCGGGCTCCAGTAACTGATTAGCGTCAACTTATGCGCCGGGTTAGCGCGCAGAGCCGCGAGATCCTTCACCGCGACAGTTTGGACCGTGATGGGCTGCTCCTCGAGCTTGTGCAGCGCGGCCAGGCGGTCGGCCTCCTTTTCTTTCCACTTGGTGGCGCAGCCGAAGACGGGAGTGTGGGTGATGGCGATGGGCTTGCCGGCCAACAGCGCGTCGATGGCGTCGCGCGCGTCGTGCGTTTTGGCGAGTTCTTCGCGATAACTGCCGTCGAAACGGCCCTGGTAACGGAGCTGCCGGCCGCGATCGAAGATGAAGACGTGCGGGGTAGCCTGCGGACCGTAGGCGCGCGCCACCGACTGAGTGTCGCCATCGTAGAGATACGGATAAGTCAGATGCTTGTAGGCGGCGCGGATCTTCATTTCGGCCAGCGTGTCGGACAGATCGGAGGAATCCAATTCGTCGACGCGCAGGGCTTCGGGGGCGTTCGGTTGGATGGCGACCACGGCTACGCCTTTGCCGCGGTAGTCGAGGTACAGACGCTCAATGCGCTGCTCGTATTGCTGCGCGATGGGACAGTGATTACAGGTGAAGACGATCGCCAGGATGGGGCTGGCGGCGTAATCGGCGAGGCGGTGGATGCGGCCGTCGACGCCCGGCAGCGCGAAATCCGGCGCGGGCGACCCAATGGGCAGGATGGGATGCGTTTCGGCGGCGCCCAAGGCGGCCGTGATGAGCATGGCAACGAGCGGGATGCGACGCAAGAAATCTCCTTTGAATATGAGATGGCAGGCGTTCCGGCGAGGTTGCGGCGCGGCTGGCTGTACCGTTACGAACGCGCGCCGTACCGGTACATCCTTCCCGGTCCTTTGCAATAGGCCGCACCCTAGAATCTCAATTGAAAGCCATGAAAAATTCGATGATGCGGTTGTTAGTCTGGGCATGGCCCTGTCTCATGATCCCGCCGGCAATGGCCAGCCTGGTGAATGTGACCGGCAGTGCGGAGGTCACGCTGAACAACGGGGACAGCCTGGTGTTCCATATCGCAGACCCGGATGGCGGATGCCATCCATCTTACCCGAACGAGATCGAGATGGTGATCGGCAGCCTGCCGCTGGGCGGTCCGGTGACGCCGATTCCGGGCACGTCGCAGGGGTACCTGGCGGGCTGGCTTTTCAGCGCGACTCTGGAATCGGCCGACGGATCGTTTTCGCTGCCGCTGACGGACGCCGACGCCACTCGCCTGGGATTGGGGACGGGCACGCTGGTGCTCACTCCGGGAGCACGCAGCGGCGGCTCGTATGCGGGTCCAATCGACGTGCTTTCGGCGGCTGTGACTCTGACGCCGGCGCAGGCGGCGGAACTGTTCGCGTCGGGCGACCCGGTGATCGAACTGCGCAACATCGGGGACACCCTGACGTTGGGTTATCCGGGATCGACGATCGGCAACGATTTTTCGGCGTCGCTCATCAGCGGCTGGCAAAGTCAGGGCGCGCGGGTGACGGAGGTGGATTGCCGGCACGCCAGCGCCCGCGTGCCGGAGCCCGGCACGCTGGGCCTGCTGTTGATCGGCGGGGCGTTACTCGTGGGGCGAGCCCGGCATAAATCGAGGTAGGGCGGGCGGCCACAGCCGCAGCCTGCCAGGCCCGCCGCAAAGCGCATCCGAGTATACTGAAATGTTCCAACGTCTTGGACATTTCCATGAGTGCTGTCGCTGCAACTAATCCACTGCATCGCGCTATTGGCTTCTATCAAGCCAGCATCGGCAAAAAAGCGGTAATGGCCGTCACCGGCGTGATCCTGTTCGGGTACGTGCTAGGGCATCTGATCGGCAATCTGCAGATCTACTCGCCGGATCACGACCAGATCAACAACTACGCCCGGTTTCTGCACTCGCACGGGGTCCTGCTATGGGTCGTGCGCACGCTGCTGCTGGCGTCCGTGGTGCTGCACATCACGGTATCGGTCCAGTTATGGCTGCTCAAGCAGAGGGCGCGTCCCCAGGGTTACGTGAAAAAAGACGACGTGCCCACCAGCTACGCGGCGCGCACCATGATCTGGAGCGGTCCCATCATCGCTGCGTTCGTGGTCTTCCACGTGCTGCATCTCACCACCGGCAGCATCGTGCCGATCGAGGAGCTGAACGTGCGGGCCAACGTGATCAGCGGATTCGAACACCCGGCCATCGCCATCTTTTACATTGTCGCCATGGCGCTGCTGTGCCTGCATCTCTATCACGGGTTGTGGAGCATGTTTCAATCGCTGGGGATCAATCACCCGCGGTACACCCCGATTCTGAAGAAATTCGCAGCCGCCTTCGCCTGGTTCGTGGCGATCGGCAACATCTCCATCCCAGTCTCGGTGATGTTGGGCGTACTGACGCGATAGAGGAGCGCAAATGGAACTGGATGCCAAAATCCCCGCCGGCCCGATCGAGACCTTGTGGGAGAATCACAAATTCAATCTGAAGCTGGTGAATCCGGCGAACAAGCGGAAGTACAACATCATCGTGGTAGGCTCGGGGCTGGCCGGCGGCAGCGCGGCGGCCACCTTGGGCGAGCTCGGATACAACGTGCAGTGCTTCTGCTACCAGGATTCGCCGCGGCGGGCGCACTCGATCGCCGCGCAGGGCGGCATCAACGCCGCCAAGAACTATCACAACGACGGCGACAGCGTGTACCGGCTGTTTTACGACACGGTGAAGGGCGGCGACTTCCGGTCGCGGGAGGCCAACGTTTACCGGCTGGCGCAGATCAGCGTCAACATCATCGATCAATGCGTGGCGCAGGGGGTTCCGTTCGCGCGGGAATACGGCGGGCTGCTGGACAACCGGTCGTTCGGCGGAGCGCAGGTTTCGCGGACGTTTTACGCGCGCGGCCAGACCGGCCAGCAGTTGCTGCTGGGCGCCTACCAGGCGCTCGAACGGCAGATCGGGGCGGGCCAGGTGACCATGTTTCCCCGGCACGAAATGCTGGATCTGGTGGTGATCGACGGGCGGGCGCGCGGCATCGTGACGCGCGACCTGTTGACCGGCAAGGTGGAGTCGTACGCGGGCGACGCGGTGGTGCTGGGCACGGGCGGATACGGCAACGTCTATTACCTTTCGACCAACGCCAAGGGCTGTAACGCAACGGCCATCTGGCGGGCCTACAAGAAGGGCGCGTATTTCGCCAATCCGTGTTTCACCCAGATTCATCCGACCTGCATCCCGGTGAGCGGGGAGTATCAATCGAAGCTGACCCTGATGAGCGAGTCGCTGCGCAACGACGGCCGGATCTGGGTGCCGCTGCAGAAAGGCGACAAGCGTCCGCCGAACCAGATCCCCGAAGCGGAACGCGACTATTACCTGGAACGGCGTTATCCGAGCTTCGGCAACCTGGTGCCGCGCGATGTGGCATCGCGCAACGCCAAGGCGGTTTGCGACGAGGGGCGCGGGGTGGGCGAGTCGGGCCTGGGCGTGTACCTGGATTTTCGCGACGCGATCCAGCGGCTGGGCCAGCACGTGATCAGAGAGCGCTACGGCAACCTGTTCGACATGTACGAACGCATCACGGGCGAGGATCCGTACCAGGTGCCCATGCGGATCTACCCGGCGATTCACTACACCATGGGCGGGCTGTGGGTGGATTACAACCTGATGAGCACGATTCCGGGCCTGTTCGTGATCGGCGAAGCGAACTTTTCCGATCACGGGGCCAACCGCCTGGGAGCCAGCGCGCTGATGCAGGGCCTGGCGGACGGCTACTTCGTGCTGCCGTACACCATCGGAGATTATTTGGCCACGGCGCCGCGGTCGAAGGCGGACACCAGCCACGCGGCTTTCCGGGAAGCGGAGCAGCAGGTAGCCTGCCTGACCAAGCGATTGCTGGACACCAAAGGCACGCGATCGGTGGATTCCTTCCATCGCGACCTGGGCAAGCTGGTGTGGGAATACTGCGGCATGGGACGCACGGCGGAAGGCCTGCGCCATGCGCTGGCGGAGATTCCGGCGCTGCGGCAGGAGTTCTGGCGGGACGTGCGCGTATTGGGTTCGGGCCAGGATCTGAACCAGTCGCTCGAGAAGGCCGGGCGGGTGGCCGATTTCTTCGAGTTGGCGGAGCTGATGTGCCGGGACGCGCTGGACCGCAACGAATCCTGCGGCGGCCACTTCCGCGAGGAATATCAAACGGCGGACGGCGAGGCTTTGCGCAACGACGAGGCGTACGCTTACGCGGCGGCCTGGGAGTATGGGGGCGACGGACAGCCGCCGGCGCTGCACAAAGAGCCCCTGCATTTCGATTACGTGCATCCCAGCCAACGGAGCTACAAGTAGATGAGACTGACTCTCCATATCTGGCGGCAGCGCAACGCGAGCGAGAAGGGCCGCATGGTGCGCTACGAAGTCCCGGACGTCAATCCGGAGATGTCGTTCCTGGAGATGCTGGATGTTCTGAACGAGAGCCTGATCGCCAAGGGCGAGGAGCCGGTGGCGTTCGATCACGACTGCCGCGAGGGAATCTGCGGCATGTGCGGATTCATGATCAACGGCGTGGCGCACGGTCCGCAGCGCGGGACCACGGTGTGCCAGTTACACATGCGGCACTTCAAAGACGGCGACGAATTGTACCTGGAGCCGTGGCGGGCGCGCGCTTTTCCGATCGTGAAGGACCTGGTGGTGAATCGCAGCGCCTTTGACCGGATCATCGCCGCGGGCGGATTCATCAGCGCGCCCACGGGCAGCGCGCCGGACGGCAACGCGATTCTGGTGTCGAAGGAGACGGCGGACGTTTCGATGGACGCGGCGGCCTGCATCGGGTGCGGGGCCTGCGTGGCGATGTGTCCGAACGCGGCGGCAGCGCTGTTCACGGCCGCCAAGATCACGCACCTGGGGGTGCTCCCACAGGGGCAGCCGGAACGCTACAGCCGCGCGGTGGCCCTGGTGGCGCAAGCCAGCCACGAAGGGTTCGGGTACTGCACGAACGTGGGCGAATGCGAAGCGGTGTGTCCGAAGAACATACCGCTGGAAGTGATCGCGCGGATGAACCGGGATTTTTTGAAGGCAGTCGTGAGCAGCCGTGGATAGCGATCAGCCTGACAAGCGCTTCATTCGAAGGATCAAGCTAGAGAACCTGTTGTCTTTCGGCCCGGATACTCCGCCACTGGAGTTGCAGAATCTGAACATCCTCATCGGGCCAAATGCGTCGAGTAGTCTCCTCTGACTCCAACCTGCAGGCAGTCATTCGGCGGGGCGGTGGGGCATCCGAGTGGGTCTGGAAGGGCGGTCGCGGCCAGCGCGCGTCTTTCGAATTCGAGATCGGATATTCGAAGGAACCATTACCTCTGGCACACATCCTTTCCTTCCATGACGCGCAGATGTTCCACTTGGACGACGAGCGCATTGAGGGCGAAGCGGGCCGCTGTAAAGAGGGCTTTAGCAAGCTTCTCGAAAAGGCCGGGGTTCGCGGACGTATGCCACGCTTGATTGCCTGCGGGTCCCCGCGAGAACGCCTTTGCCGACTTCCGGATCGCTCAAGCGCAGAAGTCAGCCGGCAATTATGTCGCGCTGTGGATGGCCGTGGCTGATTCGGGCAGCGCTTGCAAAGCACTACGGGCACAACTTGCAGGTGTCGGCTCTTCCGACGTTAACTAACCTGGAAGATCGCTCCAGGCATGACATACAAGACGCACTTAGTCGCGCCACCCGGAATTGTTCGAAACCTTATATGAAGGGCAGCCGGTCCTTTCAATTGCCCTCCAAACTGACGCCCGATACGCTATCTCAGCACTTGCCCAGTTTTAAGAGAAGCCTCCGGATTCTCGGCCAGGTGTTGCATTAGTTCCAGGCGGCGCCGGGGCGGCCGGGGCGCGCCCCAACCGCAGATTCTGAAAATCCTTGCCGCTGATGACGTAGTACCAATCCGCAAACCGGTCGTTCAGTTCGCGGGCAGTACGCTCGCCGGCCTGGGCATCGCCGCCGTAAGCGGCGGCCTTGGTTTTATCGAAGTGCGCCATGACGAAGAGCGTGCGGTTGTCGCTGGGCGCGGTGGACTTGGCGTCGCCGCCGGCCACGTTGCCGAAGCGCAGGGCGTAGATCACGCCGTTATTGGTCTCCACGGTCATATCGCCTTCGGCGGAATACAGGCGGCCTTCGGGCGTGAAGGCGAAGCCTTTTTCGCGCAGCGAGAGCGCGGTTTCGAGCGTCAGTTCCAACTGCTGTTTGCGCAGGTCCGCCGCCAGGCCGGGAGGCTTGGGGCGGACGTCCACAATGCGGAGTCCATCCAGAGCGGCGGCCAGGGCGCGGACCGCCGGCATATCGAGCTTCTGGCCGCTGGCTACTTTCCAATCGCCCTTGTCGTGAGTCAGCACGGTGGTCTCCATGTTACTCATGTGTCCGGCGGCGAGGTCCAGGTTATAGCGATTGACGGTAACCTTGCGGATGGAGTCGCCGGGAATGCGCAACAGACCGGCATTGACCCAGTCGGCAAAACGCGCGGAGGGGTCGGCGGTGGTCTTCACTTCGTAGGTGCGTTTCTGGCCGGGAACGCGCACGTAGCGGTAGCCCGGCTTGCCGGCGACCGGCTTGCCCAGGATGTAGTCGGCCAGAATGCCGCCGTGGGCGTCGCGCAGGGTGACGCGCTTGCCGCGGCCGGTGAGCCCGCCAGCCTTTTCGTCCATGGGATCGACGACTCCGAACTTGGCATGATCCAGCGGCGAATCGGACCGCACCAGATCCTTCTTCAGATCCATGAGGGCAGCGGCGGTCTTGGCGAGGCGGTCGCCGATATCGACGCGGTAGTTGTAGTGCGAGGCGATGACCCACTTACCCTGCTGGAACTGCACTTTAAGCGGAATGGCGGTGGCGGTGGCTTCGTCGTAGTCGACGACTTCGATGGTGCGGGGCGCCTGCGGATCGGTGAAATTGGGATAGAAGGGCTGCCCCTGATCGCTCATGATGGCGGGGACGCGGCTCTCGGGCTCGGTAACGGCGGCGGAGATGGCCAGGACGATGGCGGCGGCGGCCAGGATCGCGGTCTTGGCGGCTTCGTTCATGCCACCTCCCTCGATATCAGGCGGTCGGCCGGTACGCCCATGCGCTCGCGTCGCAGACGGCGGACAGAGACGATCAAAAACACGACAAACGCCGGGATTGGCGGCAGGGCCACGGCCATCAGCTTGATGGTGTTCTGAATGCCGCGAATCGAGTTCTCCATCTCGGCGCGGCTGTCCTCGATCTGGCGCTGTTTCTCGTCTTCGATATTGGCGCGCGAAACTTCCAGGCGGCGGGTTTCGGCCGAGCGCAGGTTGGCGATCATTACCTGCTTGGTCTGATCGTCCAGATCGCCGCGCTGCTCGACTTCGTGCACGGACCGGTCCAGCCGCGCCTGGGCTTCCTTCAGGCGCTGATCGGCGAGAATCTCGGCCTGCTGGGACTCGCGCAGGCGCTGGGCCTCATAGGTCCGCGTGCGGGCCTCCACGGCTTCCAGAGTGCGCTCTTTCGGACGGCGCTTGCGCAGGGCGATAAACGACGGATCATCGGCCAACTGGTCGACGCAGTTCAACAGAAAGGTGACGTTGTCGAAGTTGAGGTTTTCGATGCCACGGCGGCGCAACTCGAAGAACTGCTCGCTCATCAGGTCGGCATCGGCGATCACGATGGCGTTGACCGGGCCGCGGCTGCCGCGGCCCTGGATACGGGCGGCCAGCACATGGCGGCCGCCATCCGGTTCGTGGGGAACATCCTGATTTAGGGCCACGCCGAAGATGTTGCGCTGTACCACCTGGTCCCAACGGACCAGTCCGGAATCGCCGCTGGTCTGGATCAACGGCACAAAAGGCGCGCCGCCCTGGCTTTTCAATACACCGGGGTAGAGCAGCACGACTTCCTGCAGGCCGGCAGTGATGGGGTCCTTCTGGTCGAATCCCGGGCTGCCCACGAAAACAACTTCCTTAGGTAGACTCTTGAGCTGCGGATGGGGATTGTAGTTGTCCCAGGCGATGCGGTTGGTTTGCCAGGAGACGCCTAACAGGTCGAGAAGCGGGCGAAGATTGGCTTTGGGCGAAGCAGGCGCCTGGCCGAAAGGACCGCTGGCCACGGGATCCTGCGGGGCCAGGTCCAGATTGAAGGCGGGCATGGGATCGACGAGCAGGAGGACGGGCTTGCCGGCCGCGACGTAAGTGGTCAGGCGGTCGGCCTGCGCCTGTGTCAGAGCCGAGGGCGCGACCACCAGCAGGGCGTCCAGACCGGCGGGGTAATCGGCGTCGGGAGACACCTGAGCCACCTCATACTGTTTGCGCAACTCGGCCACGATGGACCATTCCTCAGCTTGCGAACGGGTCTGAAAATCGAGGCCGCCGAAGAGCTTGGCCGGCGTATTCAGAATGCCGATCTTCTTGCGCCTGGCACGGGAAACGACGCGGATGGAGCGCATCAACTCGTACTCGACGGGCAGGCCGCGGTCGAAGAACGGGATGACGAACTCTTCGGCGCCGCGGGTGAAGGCCAGGCCCAGGAAGATCTCGTTCATCACGCGGGCGCTCTCCTCGGTAGCCGGTACGCGGTAGGGTTTGATGCCGAAGCGCTCCTGGGCCTCGCGCGCCTGCGGCGAGTATTTGACGGTTTCGAAGATGCGCACGTCCACGCCGCCGTGAGACGTGGCCTGAAATTCGCGCAGCATGGAGACCAAGGCGCTGCGCGCTTCCACGTAGCTTTTCGGCACATCCGGGCTGAAGTACGCCTGGATGAACACGGGATCGCGGGCGGTGAGGGAGCGCAACAGGCGCCTGGTTTCCGGCGACAGGGAATGGATCTGCTCGGAGGTGACGTCCAGCCGGAGCCGCGAGGTGGAGGCGAGCAGAGTCAGGCTGGCGGCGATCACGGCGAGCGCCACGGTCCGCGCGAAGAGATGGCCGCGCATCCAGGGCGCCTGGGGGCCGGTGAGCCAGCGGCGGCGGCCGAGCATGTTCACGTTGAGATAGAGCGCGGCGGCGGCGAAGGCCACGAAATACACAAGGGGGCCGAGGGTGATCACGCCGGTGGCCAAGTCGCGGAACTGCGCGGGGACGGAGAGCTTTTCGGCGAGGCGCTGGAGGGAGCCGGTCAGGATGGCGCCGGCGGAGCTGAGAAAGACGGGCACGGAACAGAAGACGGCGCCCAGGATGAATGCCACCGTCAGGTTGTCGGTCAGGGCTGAAGCCAGCATGCCCATGGTCAGCAGGGCGGCGCCCATCAGCCAGTAACCCAGGTAAGTGGAGAACATCAGGCCGGGATCGGGGCTGCCCAGCCAGCAAAGCACCACCACGTGACTTAGGGAAAACAGTAAGGCGACGGTATAAATCGCCAAAGCGGCCAGATACTTCCCCAACACGATCTGTAAGTCGGTCGCGGGTAAGGTAAAGAGTAACTCCTCGGTGCCCTGCTTGCGCTCTTCGGCCCAGAGACTCATGCTGATGGCCGGCACCAGGAAGATCAGCAGGTAGGGGAAGAACCGGTTGAGTTGATCCAGGTTGGCGAGGTTAGTCGCAAAGAAGCGCTCCTGCCAGAAGGCCGCCATGGCGCTCAGGAAGACGAACAAAGTGATAAAGACGTATCCGGTGGGGGTGGCGAAGTAGGAGGCCAGCTCACGCCAGACGATGGCGCGGACTACACGCTTGCGGGGGTGCACGTACCTCCTTCCTGCACGGCGCCCTCGGTGAGCGCGTAAAAGGCTTCGTCGAGCGTGGCGTGGCCGAACTGCATTTCGGCGGGCGTGCCGTCGAAGACCACGCGTCCGCGATTGATGAACACCACGCGGTCGGCCATGGCCTCGACCTCCTGCAGGATGTGGGTGGAGAGCAGGATAGTCTTGTGGCGGCCCAACTCACGGATGGTCTGGCGAACCTCGCGGGTCTGGTTGGGATCGAGGCCGCTGGTGGGCTCGTCCATGATCAGCACGTCGGGCTCGTGGAGCAGCACCTGGGCCATGCCGGCACGCTGGCGATAGCCCTTCGACAGCTTATACAACGGCTTTTCGAGGACGCCCTGGAGGGCGCAGCGGGCCACCACGGTGTCGATGCGCTGCCGGAGGTAAGCGCCGGTGAGGCCGCGCGCGTGCCCGAAGAATTTCAGCAGGCTGAGGGGCGTCATGTCGGGATAGAGCGGGCCGTTCTCCGGCAGATAACCGAGGCGTTCGGCGGCGGCGATACGGTGGGTGGCCACGTCCAGCCCGGCAATACGGGCCGTTCCGGCGCTGGGCGCCAGGTAGCCGGTCAGGATCTTCATGGTGGTGGACTTGCCGGCGCCGTTGGGGCCGAGGAAAGCGGCTACCTGGCCTTGCGGGATGGAAAACGACACATCGCGGATGGCCGCGAAATCACCGTAAAATTTGCTGAGGCCGGCGGCCTCGATCATTGGGGCGGTACCAGGTGAAGACATGCTACCAGCGGATTAATAACAGATTTAGCACATCGCGCATGGGCTTCGCGGGTAGAAAGGTCGAAACGACTGGGCTCCCGGCGCACCGATCCCGACGGAGGTCTGTCCCCGCGGAGTTCCGCGGCACCTGGTTCCGGCTTAGAACCTGCAGCACCCCGGTAGCCCGCGGCGTACGCGCGCGTAGGTATAATCAAGAGCGTGAGAAGCCTAACACTCGTGCTGCTATGCCTGGCTTTAGCCGGCTGCCACCACGACATCGAAAACGAAGAGGCCGTGAAGCGGGGGGTAATGGACTACTTGTCCACGCGACAGGGTTTAAACCTCAGCTCCATGACCGTCTCGGTGCAGTCGCTGGTTTACCGGCAAAACGAGGTAGACGCCACGGTAGTGTTTACGCCCAAGGGCTCGGACGCGGCGCAGCCCATGACCCTGCACTACGTCCTGGAGCGCAAGGGCGACCGGTGGGTGGTGAAGCCGCGCGCGACCAGCGGCAATCCGCACGGCGGGATGGGCGCGAATCCGCACGGCGAGATGACCATGCCGCCGGCCGGCGGCGGCGCGGGGACCCTGCCTCCGGGCCACCCGGCGATACCACAGAAATGAAACTGGTGGCCATATTGGGCGGCGGTCCGGCGGGCGCTTTCGCGGCCGAGCGGCTGGCGTCCGCGGGGCTGGACACGGTGGTCTTCGACGAGAAGCTCGCCTGGGAGAAGCCTTGCGGCGGCGGGCTGACCTACAAGGCCTACCATACCTATCCTTTCCTGATCGAAAACAATACGCCCAAGAAGCTGGTCACCGAAACGGTCCTGGCGGCGCCGCGGGCCAAGGCCGCCACGCTGCGCCTGAGCGAGCCGCTGTTGATCTACTCGCGCATGGACCTGAACCGCATGATGCTAGAACGGGCGGAGCGGGCCGGCGCGCGGATCGAAAAAGCGCGCGTGCTCGAGTTGACGCCCACGAGCGCCGGATGGCGGCTGCGCACCAGCGCCGGCGCGATCGACGCGGATTTCTGCGTGATCGCCACCGGGGCGCGGAATTCGCTGCGGGACTTCGGCACGTCCCTGACGCCGCAAGATTCCATGTCGGCGCTGGGCTACTACGTGCCGGGCGACCAGGCGCAGATCGACATCCAGTTCCTGCCGCGGCTGGAGGGCTATATCTGGGTCTTTCCGCGCTGCGGGCATTTGTCGGTGGGCATCTGCGGCAAGGGCGAGCCGGCGGCTTTCCTGCGCAAGCGGCTGGAGAACTACATGTCGCAGCGCGGCCTCTCGTGGAAGGGCGCCGCGTTTTACAGCCACCTGTTGCCGTCGCTGGAGGCGGCGGCCTGGCGCAAGAACCGGGTGTGCGGCGAGAACTGGCTGGCGGTGGGCGACGCAGCGGGTCTGGTGGATCCCATCACGGGGGAAGGCATCTACTACGCGTTGCGGTCGGCGGATCTGGCGGCCAAGGCGCTGCTCTCGGAGCTGGGCAGCCTGGCGGAGAAGGTGCAGAATTACCGGCGCATGTTGCGGCGCGATTTCGCCGCGGACCTGGAGTTCGGATCGCGGCTGGCCAAGCGGGTGTTTCTGGGACGATTCCTCTTCGGATCGGTGCCGGCGCGCATGGTGCAGTTCACGCGGCGCAGCAGCCGTTTCTCGAGCGTGATGCAGGATCTGTTCGCGGGTACGCAGCCTTACCTGGGACTGAAGAACCGGCTGATGCGCAACCTCAACGGCAGCCTGTACGAGATCGCCATGAGCCTGGGGCTCAGCCGCCTGCTGCCCGGCAAAGCCCAACCTTGATTCAAGCATGAACCGAGCCAGATCGGAAGCCCTTTTCCAAAAAGCGCAACAACTGATTCCGGGAGGCGTCAACTCTCCCGTGCGGGCGTTTCGCAGCGTGGGCGGCAACCCGCCGTTCATCGCCCGCGGCGAAGGATCGCACCTGTTCGACGCGGACGGGAACGAGTACATCGACTATGTCGGGTCGTGGGGGCCGCTGCTGCTGGGCCACCGGCATCCGGCGATCGTGTCGGCGGTGCGCGAGGCGCTCGAAACCGGCACCAGTTTCGGCGCGCCGACGGAACGGGAAGTCGAGATGGCGGAGGCCATCCGGGAGGCGGTGCCTTCCATGGAAATGGTCCGGCTGGTGAACTCCGGCACGGAGGCCACCATGTCGGCGCTGCGCGTGGCCCGCGGATTCACCGGCCGCGACCTGATCGTAAAATTCGAGGGCTGCTATCACGGCCACGTAGATTCGCTCCTGGTCAAGGCCGGATCGGGCTTGGCCACGCTGGGCATCGCGGATACGCAGGGTGTGCCGCGGGGCTTTACGGACACCACGTTGGCGTTGCGCTTCAACTCGGTGGAGGCGGTGGAGGCGGCATTTCGGACGCACGGCGGCCGGATCGCGGCGGTGATCGCGGAGCCGGTGGTGGGCAACATGGGATGCGTTCCGCCGCAGCCGGGATTTCTGGAGGCGTTGCGCGAGATCACTACCCGGCATGGCGCGCTGCTGATCATCGACGAAGTGATGACCGGCTTCCGGGTGGCGTACGGCGGCGCGCAGGCGCGTTACGGCGTCCGCCCGGATCTGACGACGCTGGGCAAGGTGATCGGCGGCGGTTTGCCGATCGGGGCCTATGGCGGACGCGCGGACATCATGAGCCGGGTGGCGCCGGCGGGTCCCATCTACCAGGCGGGCACGCTTTCGGGCAATCCGCTGGCGGTGGCGGCGGGACTGGCCATGCTGCGCTATCTGAAAACGCACCCGGAAGTGTACGGCGAGCTGGAGGCGAAGTCGGCGGCGGTGGCAGGCGGCGGGCCGGCCGGCGTCACGACGAACCGGGTGGGCGCCATGTTCACCTGGTTCTTCACAGATCAGCCGGTGACCGACTGGGAGTCGGCCAAGCGCGCCGATACCGCGCGGTTCGGGGCATTCCATCGCCGCATGCTGGAGCAGGGGATCTATCTGCCGCCGTCGCAGTTCGAGGCCGCGTTCGTCTCGGCGGCGCACACCGACGAAGATATCCGGCGGACCGTGGAAGCGGCGCGGGCCGCGGCGTAAGCTGCGGCGGCTGGCATTCAGGGGAACAGCAGGATTACACCGTCGGGTCCGGCGGTGGCGACGTCCATTCTGCCATCGCCATTCAGATCTCCCACGGCGATGGAGGTTGGCGAGCCTCCCGTCGCAAAGCCGCGGGCGGGCCGAAAGGTTCCGTCGCCGTTGCCCAGGTAGATGGAAACGTCGCCCGACATATCGTTGCAGACCGCCAGATCCGGCACGCCGTCGCGATTGAAGTCCGCCGCGGCAATAGCGGCGGGACCGTTTCCGGCGGCATAGGCGGCCGCGGGTTGGAACGTTCCATCGCCGTTGCCGGCCAGTACGGATATATCGTTCGAGGCCAAATTCGCTATCGCCAGGTCGGATCTGCCGAAACGGCTGAAGGCGCCGGCAACTAATGCGAAGGGCTCGGTTCCGGTGGTCGCACTCTGGCCGATGTGGAAGGTGCCGTCGCCATTGCCGAGCAGCACGACCGCGACTTGCAGGAACATGGCGCCGTTGGTCACGGCCAGGTCGGGGATGCCGTCGCCATTGAAGTCTGCTACCGCGACGTCGGTGGGCGAACTGCCCAGGTAGACGCTCGCACCCGTGGTGAAGGTGCCGTCGCCCTTGCCCAGCAGGATGGTCACGTCGCCCGAACCGCTGTTCACTACCGCCAGATCCAGGCGGCCGTCGTGATTGAAGTCGGCGGCTTGGATGGCCGTGGGTCCGACGTGCGTGGAAAAGAAGCCCGCGGCGCGGAACGTGCCATTGCCCCTGCCGAGCAGGATGGTGACGTTGCCGGTGCGATTGTTGGTCACGGCGGCATCCATCTTTCCGTCGCCGTTGAAGTCCGCCACCGCCATGCTCCAGGAGCCGAAACCGCCAGTAGGGGTCACGATGGGAGCCGTATAACCGCCGCGGTTGCGGAGCATCACGGCCAGGCTGCCCGGTCCGGTTTCGCTGCCGTTCAGCACGGCGACATCCAGCCGTCCGTCGCCATTGAAATCCGCCAGATGCACGGAACGGCTGAGGACTCCGGGTTCGAGGACCAGGCGGTGCAGGGGAGCGTTCTGGGCCAGGGCCATTCCGGCCATCAGGTAGCCGGCGGCCAGCCAGCGGTAGGGCAAGCGGGAGATTCGCATTCCTGGAACCGATCGTAGCGTGCGGGCGCGGATTTAGGACGGAAATCGCGGGTCCTATCGGTAGGGTCGAAGTACCGCCCGTGCCGGGTTAGAATGCGGTTCGAGTGCATTACTCGATATGCGACTTTCCATAGCCCTATTGGGACTCATGATACTGCCGCCGGCACATGCGGCGGTGCGGGTCTGGCAGGGCACGCTCACCCTGCCCACGTACGAAGAAGGCGCGCCGGACCGCAACCCGCCGTTCGACGCTTTTGCCACCGGGCGGTACAACTACCCGTACACCCTCAGGGAGAACCTGACCGGCGTGCGCGCGCCGCACGCCTGGCGCGCGGTGTACCTGGAGAACGAATATCTGAAGTGTTCGATCCTGCCGGATATCGGCGGACACCTGTATACGTGCGTCGACAAGATCAGCGGGCAGCCGATGTTCTACGCCAATCCGTCGATCAAAAAGGCCAACATCGGATATCGCGGGGCGTGGGCGGCGTTCGGCATCGAGTTCAATTTTCCGGTGTCGCACAACTGGGTGTCCATGTCGCCGGTGGAGTTCTCCTTCGCGACCGACCAAGACGGCAGCGCGGCGGTGTGGGTGAGCAACATCGACCGGGTGTACGGCATGGAGTGGCAGGTGGAACTGCGGCTGCGCCCGGGCAGCACGGTGCTGGAGGAGCACGTCACGCTGGACAACCGCAGCGACGTGCGGCACCGGTTCTACTGGTGGAACAACGCCGGCGTGGAGGTGAAGGACGATTCGCGGATCTGCTATCCCATGCGATTCACGGCGGCGCACGGCTTCGCGGACATCGATACCTGGCCGGTGGATTCGACGGGCAAGGACTTGAGCCTGATCCGCAACCAGACGGACGGACCGGTGTCCCGCTTCGTCTACGGCAGCCGCGAACCGTTCATGGGCATCTGGCGTCCGGATACCGACACCGGCACCGTGCACTATGCGGATTACCGCGAACTGCCAGCCAAGAAGATCTGGTCGTGGGGCGTGGACGCGGATGGCCTCGACTGGCGGCGGGCGCTCTCGGACAACGACAGCGCGTACGTGGAGGTGCAGGCGGGGCTGTTCCGCAACCAGGAGACGTACGCGCTCCTGGAGCCGCGGCAGACGATACGGTTCACCGAGTATTGGATGCCGGCGCGGGGCATTGGCGGGATCGCGCGGGCGAACCTGGCGGGCGTGCTGAACCTGACCCGCCGCGACGGGGCGCTGGTGGCGGCGTTCAATGCGAACCGGCGGATGGAGGGCGTGCGCGTGCGCATCCTGGAGGGGAAGCGGGTGGCCGCCGAGGAGACCGTCACCCTGGCGCCCGAGCACACCTGGACACGCAAAATCGAGAATGCGGGGCGGGGTCCGTACACCTTCGAGCTCCTGGATGCGCACCGGGAGGCGCTCATGCGGCAGACGGAGGGCGAGTACGACTGGACGCCCGCATCGGAAGTACACACTGGGCCCCAGCCGCATCCTGTTTTGAAAGATGCGCTGGCGCGCGGCAAGGAGCAGGAACTGCAGGGCGATTTACTGGGGGCATTAAAGACCTATCGGGACGGCGGACAGAACGTCGCGGCCGGACGGCTGTTAGTGATTCTGCAGCGCTACGCAGAGGCTATCCGCGACCTGGAGCCGGCTGCGGCGGCAGCGACGACCGATCCGGAGATCGCGTATTATCTGGGGCTGGCATACGATGGCGTGGGGGAGTCCGCGAAGGCCCGGACGCAATATGAAGCGGCGGCGCGGCTGCCGTCTTGGCATACGGCGGCGGCTCTGAAGCTGGGAGAGTTGCTGGCACGCGCGGGGGACCGGCCAGGCGCGCTGGCGTGCCTGCGGGCGGCGAAGAGCGATCGCCGCGTCGAAGAAGAGACTGCCGCGTTGGAACACGGTGGCACAGGGATTCGGCCGGTGGCTTATGACTCGAATCCCGACCGGGTCCTGAACGCGGCAGCCCAGTATATGCGGCTGGGCTTGTACCGGGCGGCCGTAGATCTGCTGGCGGGCGATTTCCATCCGCTCCCCGCGGACCAGAGCGAGCCAGGGGCAGTTCTGCCGCAAAATCACCCGCTGGTGGCGTATTATCGCGGCTATTGCCGCGCGAAGCTCGGTGAATCGCCGGCGGCTGACTATGCCATGGCGCGGAAGCTATCCACTCTATACATCTTTCCCAGCCGGGCGGAAGATCTGGAAGTGCTGCGCGCGGTGGTGCGCACGAATCCGGACGATATGACTGCGCGGTATCTGCTGGGCACCCAGCTTTTCGCGCGCGGCATGACCGACGATGCGCTGGCCGAGTGGAACGCAGCGCGGCAGGCCAAGGCGGCGATCCCGGTGCTCGATGCGGATATCGGTCGCGCGCTGCTGCGCGAGAAGCACGATCCGGCCGGGGCGCTGGAAGCTTTCCGCGAAGGACTGCCCATCGATCCGCTGAACGTGAAGCTCTACGAAGGCATCGACGAATCGCTCAGCCAGATGGGGCGGCCGGCGCGCGAACTGTCGGCATCGCTGGCGCAGTATCCGGACCTGCCGCACATGCCCGCGGAGCTGGTCTACGCGCTGGCGCTGGAGCGCGCCGAGGATCGCGATTTCGAGGGCGCCACGGCGCTGTTCCACGATCGCTTCTTCGCGCGGGAAGAGGGCGGGACGAACGTGCGCCAGGTGTGGGTCGAAGTGAAGACCATGCAGGCGCTGGCGGAAGCCGCCGGCGGAAAGTGCGACGCGGCCCTGGCGTTGACGGATAGCCTCGCGCACGAGGCGCCCGGTCTACCGTTCACCAAGGATGGCTTGGCGGTGTTCGTGGATGCGGCGCGGACACAGTATTTGATCGGGCAGGTGGAGTCGCGCTGCGGGCGCGAGAATCAGGCGAAGGAGCGCTGGCGTCGCGTGGCACAGGCCGCCGGAACGGCGGACCTGGTGTGGGCCTGGGGCGCGGCCAGGAAGCTGGACGGCTACGATCAGGCAGCGTGGCACCAGAGGGCGGAGACGGCCCTGCCGCGCGCCGAGTCCGGCTCGCCTTATGTGGCCGGTACCATCCAAGCGGCGCTGGGCCAAAAGTCTGCGGCGTGGGCCGGTTTCCGCCAGACGTTTCTGCTGCCGGACCGGCACATGTCCCATCACCTGGCGCGCCTGGCGATGGCCGGCACGGGACTGCCGGACTAATCGTAGAAGTTGCGATTCCAGACGTGGCGCCGGAGAACGGCCACAGTCTCAGGCGGAAGCGGGCCGGCGGCCGGGACGGCGCAGTTGGCTTCGGCGTTGCGGATGGTGCGCATGCCGGGAATGACGGTCGACACCGCCGGCTGGGAGAGGCAGAAGCGCAGGGCGATGGCCGGCAGCGCGGCGGCGTTCGCGCCGAGATCGCGTAGCAGAGCTTCCACGTGCTCGCGCACCTGGCGCTTGCGGTCGCCCTTGAAATAGCCTTCGCGGAAGTCGCCCGGCTGGAAGCGGGTATGCTCGTCGATTTTGCCGGTCAGGCTGCCTTCGTCGAACGGCACGCGCGCGATCACGCCGATGCTACGGGCCTGCGCCAGCGGGAACAGGTTGCTCTCGGGCGTCTGATCGAAAATGTTGTAGATCACCTGAACGGTATCGATCAGGCCGGTTTCGATGATTTCGAGCGCCGAATCCGGCTGATGGTCGTTGATGGAGATGCCCACCGCGCGGACTTTGCCGGAGCGCTTCAAATCTTCCAGGCCGCGCCGCCATTCGTCCCGCGCGATCCACTCCGGGTTCCAGACGTGCAGTTGCAGCAGGTCGATGGTATCGAGCGCCAGATTCTGCAGGCTGCGCTCGGCGGAGCGCAGGATGTAATCGTACGGGAACACCTGCTCGATGCCGATGCCGGGGCGGGCCGGCCACAGCAGGTTTTTGGGCGGGACCTTGGTGGCCACGTAGATGCGGCGGCCGGCACTGCGCACCACTTCTCCGACCAGCTTCTCGCTGTGCCCCGCCCCGTACGCCAGCGCCGTGTCGATGAAATTCAGCCCCAGATCGATGGCGCGCCGCAACGCCTGCAGCGACTCGCCGTCATTGCCGCCCAGCCATTGCATTCCGCCAATGCCCCAGGCTCCGTATCCGACTTCACTGACCTCGAATCCGGTTTTTCCGAGTTTTCGATATTGCATGAGTCTTCATTATAAGAACCTGAAACCCGTCCGGCGTTAGACTGGTCATAGAGAACATGCGCAGAACGCTCATCGTGCTGTTTTTGGCGGCCGTGGCGGCGTTCGCCGCGAATATCAAGCTATACCTGAAAGACGGCGGGTACCAGCTCGTGCGCGAGTACCAGGTGGCAAGCGACCGCGTCCGGTTCTACAGCGTAGAGCGCAGCCAGTGGGAAGAGATCCCGCTGGCGATGGTGGATTTGAAACGCACGGAAGAGGAAGTGGCCGAGCGCAAAACGCAAATGGACCAGGAGACCAAGGAGATCGCGGACGAAGAGGAGGCCAAGCGGGAGGCACGCGCCGAGATCGCCAAGATCCCGCGCGACCCGGGGGTCTACTACATCCTGGACGGGGCGCTGAAGATTATTCCGGTGGCGGAATCCAAGCTGCACTCGAACAAAGGACGCAATGTCCTGAAAGTGCTGGCGCCCATTCCGGTGGTGACCGGCAAGGCTACCCTGGAGCTGGACGGAGAACACTCCAAAAACCTGGTGGCCAACCGGGAGCAGGAGTTTTACATCCAGCTTTCGAGCGAGGAGCGTTTCGGGATCGTCAAACTCACGCCGGGGCATAACATGCGCGTGGTGGAAAAGATGACGATCGTGCCGGTGACCAAGGAGATCATCGAGGAACCCATCGAAGTGCAGGTGTTCCGCAAGCAGATGACCCAGGACGGCTTGTACAAACTGTGGCCGATGCAGCCGATGACGCCCGGCGAGTACGCGGTGGTGGAGTACACTACCGGCAAGGCCAACATGCAGGTGTGGGACTTCGCCATCCGCTAGCAGCGGCGTGGAGCGGTGGCGGGCAACCCGCCAATCCTGTTATACTTTGAAAGATTCACCGGTTTGCAATCCAGGAACATCTATGCCCAAGTTGAAGACCCACAAGGGTGCGTCCAAACGCTTCAAGAAGACCGCGACGGGCAAGGTCGTGCGCAATCACGCCTTCGCGCGGCACATCCTGACGTCGAAGGCGCGCAAAAGGAAACGCAAGCTGCACAAGGCCGTAGTGGCGGACCCGTCCAACCAGCCGGCGTTGCAGCGCATGATCCCGTACTGACGGGAGTGATCTGGCGTGGGGACGGAGCGCGCGGCACGTGCCCGATCCGCCGCCGATGAAATAAGGAGATGAAACGTGCCCAGAGTTAAACGAGGAACCAAACGCCGGGCGTCGCGCCATAAGACACTGGAACGCGCGTCCGGGTACTTTCTTACCAAGAGCAAGCTGCACCGCGCCGCGCAGGAAGCCGTAGAGAAGGCTCTCAAATATGCCTACGTCGGCCGCCGCAACAAGAAGCGCGATTTTCGTTCTTTGTGGATCGCGCGCATCAATGCGGGCTGCCGCCAGGCGGGCATATCGTACAGCAAGTTCATGCACGGCCTGAAGGCCGCGGGCGTGATGCTCGACCGCAAGGTGCTGGCGGAGGTCGCCGCGCACGACGAGGCGGGTTTCGGGCTGCTGGTGGAGAAAGCCAAAGCGGCACTGGAGCAGGCGGGCGGATGAGTCTGGTGGAACAGGAGACCGATTCCCTACAGGCGCTGGAGCAGCGCATCCAGCAGGCGGTGCAGGTGGTGGCCCGGCTACGGCAGGAGAAGGATGCGGCCGTGCAGGAAGCCGCCGAGGCGCGCGCCGAAGCAGCCCGCTTGGCGGACGAACTGAAGGGTCTGCACAACGAGCGCAAGCAGGTGCGCAGCCGCATCGAGAAGCTGTTGGGTCAGATCGACCAACTCAGCGCCGGCTAAAGCGGTGGCCGCCAGCAATCCCGAAAAACGACCGGTCCGCGTCACCATCCTGAGCCAGTCTTATACACTGCTCACCGCCGGCGATCCGCGGGAAGTGGAAGAACTGGCGCAGTGGGTGGACGAGCTGATGCTTTCGATCGCGGCCAAATCCCCCAACGCCGATTCGACGCGCATCGCGGTGCTGGCCTGCGTCCACCTCGCCGACCGGCTGCGCGAGTTGGAACGCGATCTCAATCAACTAAAAGAACGCGTGGACCGCAAGAGCGAGGAGTTCGCCGGACTGCTGGAGCGGGCGCTCGAGGAAGGATCTTGAGGCGCAGGCTGCGGTCTGGCGTCACGGCTTCGCTGATCGTCTGCGGATGCCTGCGCGCCGCCGGGCCTTACCGCGCGCAGATCGAGCAATGGCGGCGCCAGCGCGAGGCGGCACTCACCGCCGATGACGGCTGGCTCACGGTCACGGATCTGGTCTGGCTGCGCGAGGGTGTGAACACGGTCGATGGCACGACGTTCGAGCTTCGCGGCGGCAAAGTCAGCGCGCGCGTGGACGGCAAGCTCCGCGAATTGCAGCCGGACGTTTCGGGCCGCCCCGACACGGTAACCGCGGGAAGCCGCACCATGTTCGTGATCGCGCGCGGCGGCAAGCTGGGCATACGCGTGAAGGATCGCAACAGCCCGCTGCGGCGGAGTTTCACCGGACTGCACTATTTTCCGATCGACGAATCGTATCGCGTGAAAGCGCGCATGGTCGCCCAGCCGCACAAAATTCCGATTCTGAATGTGCTGGGCCAGGTGGAAAATACGCCGAGTCCGGGATTCGTGGAATTCGAGTTACAGGGCAAGAAGCTACGGCTGACCCCGGTAGTCGAGACCCCCGGCGAGTTATTCTTTATCTTCCGCGACCTGACCGCCGGCAAGGAGACTTATGGAAGCGGGCGGTTTCTGGATACGCCCGCGGCCAAGGACGGCATCGTAGATCTGGATTTCAACAAAGCCTACAACCCGCCCTGTGCCTTCACGCCTTACGCCACCTGTCCGCTGCCGCCACGGGAGAACCGGCTGGATGTGCGCATCGCGGCGGGAGAGCTGAAGTACGGGTCGTCGCACTAGCGCGGACCCTACGGCTTCACCAGTTTCCAACCGGGATCGGGATCGTACTCCATAATGCGTGCGGCGATCTCACCGGTGCGCGGACCCAGGTTCTTCTGGTAGACGCGGCCCTGCTGGTTGACGATGAAGGTCATAATTCCGGAGCTGCCCCATTTATCGGGATAGGCGATCAAGGCGTAACCCGCGATCATGTTGCCGTTGATGATGTAACTGAATCGCCCGCCCGGAGCGTGGGGACCCTGGCGCGTCAGTATGCGGAAGAAGTAACCGTGGTAAGGACGCCGGGGCGTACCAGCGGGACGCGGTTGGCCTGCCGGATAACCTTCCGCGCGGGCCTGCGCCACCAGGGCGCCCAAGGGACTGGGTTTGGCATCCGGCGGCGTTTCCCAATACAAACCGTCCCGTTTGCCCGGCGCGCTCACGAACTTCTGCGCATAGACGGCCAAACCGTCCCGCGAAGTGCCGGGCGACTGCGTGTAATACTCCCACTGGGCCAAAACGTAGGCGCGGCAGGTCATGATAGCGGAAAGCTCATCGTCGCCGATGTGGCGGTTGAGAATCTCTTCCAGTCCCGCGGCGGTATCGAACCGCCACTGACTGCCGTCGCGGACAATCGGGATCGGCGAGGGCCAGTTATCGGCCCCCACCAGCAGCGTGAACCTGTCGTCGGTGACTTTCTGCAGTTTGTACGATGCCGCCAGGTTGGCGGCAAAATGCGCGAGCGCATTATTGTCCGTCACCGGATCGCCTGTCAGAAGCTTCGCGCGATCAGGTCCGAAGATGGCCGTAAGAGCGGCCTGATCCTTGGCCTGGGTTGCGCGGGCCAGGGCCTGGACGGCTTCTTCCGGCGTGGCATAGCGGGATTGCGCGGCGGCAATCCCTGCCAGGAGCATTCCTAAAGAAACCAGGCAAGCACGGCTCATTTGTGATGGCTCCCGCCTCCGCTGCTGTGGGAGCCGCCACCCCCGCCACCGCCGTGCGAACCACCACCGCCGCCGCCGCCGCCACTATGCGAACCGCCGCCACTACCGCCGCCGCCGTGGGAACCGCCGCCACCGGACGATCTGGGGGCGGGCGCGGGCTTGGACTCCCGGCTGCTCTGGCCGCGCTCGCTGGCGGCCCGAGCGCCGAAGCTGCTGCGGTTCTCGCCAAAGGCGGCATTCCCGGGCCGTTCCGGCACGCGCGCCGGAGGCTCGGCCCGCTGCACGGTGGCCGGTGGCGCCGCGGACCGCCCGCGAAAGGCATCCACCCGCGTATCGTTCACATTCATGTTGCGCTGGATGATCTTGTTGTTCATGGAGCCCGCCCCGGAGTTCGCCGGCAGGCTGCCGTAAGCTGCTCCCTCCCGGGAACGGTTGAAGCGCGCCAGATTGTTATGGCTCACCGGCCGTGTAACTACGCTGCGGTTGACGTTTACATTCTTATACACGTTGCTTACGTAAACGTTACTCACTCGGATATAAGGACGGGCGCGGACCACCCAGCCATTCATGATGGACCAGCCGTGGTAGTAGATTCGCTTGTGGTGCCAGTCAAAATCATAGATCAGCCAGACGCCGATCGGCATGGCCGGACCATAGGCGATGACCGGTCCGCGAATCGATCCACCCGACCCGTAGTAGACGATCCCCGGATCGTACACCGGCACGTAGCAGTAGTCCGGCTGGGCGGGCCATATGTCAATGCCGCCATCGTCGTCCACTACCTGCGCCTCCGGCGTACTGACCAGATTGCCGGCATCCTCGGCCTCGCGGCGCAGGCGCTGAATGGATGCCATGACGTCGTCGGACTGATTCACCCAGGCCTGGCCGAGGGCGGTGGTCCAGTCCAACTGGTCGGCCATCATGTAGAGAACCGTGGGGTAATGCGCGACAGCCTTTACGCTGACGTCCCAGGGCTGCACGTCGATGGAGTCCGTGGTGGCGCCGGCGCGGACGAAGCGGGCGGCTTCATCGATCTGATCGGGAAAAGTGGCCGCGGGCAGCACCTGGGCCAGCAGCGGATCCGGATACAGGGCAATCGGCGCCAGCAGGTTGTCCATCTCCTCCGGTGAGAACGGCTGGTAGGAGGTATCATCCTGCGACCAGACCGGTACACCCGCCAAAAATGCGAAAATCACGCAAACAGCCAAAGTCTTGGACATGGCCGGTTTCTCCTGAGCGGCTCACTGCATGCCCTTGCTCAACTGGATAGATGCCTGTGCGTTCCCAAACGTTACGAACAAGAAGTCAGTTCGGGTAACCGTCTCCGGGGTGGACGATGCGGATCTGATGGTCGGTGAAGACGGCGTGGCCGTCCGACAGAGTGACTTGGGGCATGTGACAACTGACGCAGCGATTCTGCGAGACGGGGCAGGACTTGCGGGGCTTGGAGGCATGGCAGGCCAGGCAGGCGCGGTCGTAGCTGGCGGCGTCGCGATCCAGCCCGGCATGCGGGTCGTGACACGCGGTGCAGCGGATGCGCTTGTCATCGCCGAGGAAGCACTGGCTGTTGGCAAGCCGGTAGGGCGCGAATCGCACGTTGACGTCGCCCCACTCGCGCAGGCGCACGATCTCTTCCCAGGTGCGGTGACACTGGCCGCAGAACTGCGACATGTCTTCCGCGTCGAGCTGGCCGAGCCGGGGCGGCAGAGGAGTCAGTTTGCCCGCGACGGCGGCTTGCATGTGCGCGTCGGCATTTACGTGGCAGTGCGTGCAGGTCACTCCGGGCTTGAGCTGGGCCAGATTCACGCCGCCCTCGCCGACCGCACCGGTGCCGTGACAGCCGAAGCAGATCTTCGTCTCCCGGTCCGGCATCTCGCGGCCCATGGCTTCCACCAGATTGGCTGGCCGCAACTGCTCGTCGCCCAAAGTTATGTTCAGGGCGTCGAGTCTGGGATAGTAACTGACCAGGCTCTCGTAAAACTTCCCTTCGTACTGGAAGACGAAGGTCTGCATGTGAGCCCCGAAATCGTACTCGATGGGCAGAGTAAGCTGCGAGGTTCCGTCACTGACCGTGTACATGCTGCGGCCGCCCTGCCGCTCGATGGTGTACGTGTAGCCATTCTCTTGGAGCGTCAGCTTCGGATGGCTTTTGAGGGTCTCCTGCTCGCCGGGTAACTGGATGGCGTGGGCCATGGCCGAAGCCGGCTGCGAGCCGGCTTCCGCGCGGTGGCAACTGGCGCAGGTTGCAGGGCCGCCCGGCTCAGCCGCCATGGCGGTGGCCCGCACCAGCAGGATTACCATCGAACTAACCCGGTTGGCGAGGATCACTTTGGCGGGCCAATTGAATGGAGATGGTGCGTTCGCGCCGGGAATCCGCATCGCGGCCGATCTCGGCGTACACGTGCGCCAGCGCGATGTGAAAATCGAGGTTCGCGGGGTCCAGGCGGACGGCGCTTTCGAGATGCACGGCAGCCTGGTGGAAGTCGCCGATGGTCTGGGCGCAGGCGAACTGCGCCTCCGCCGACGCGGGGCCGTCCGCGACCGCCTGTGCGGCTTCCGCCGCGGCCTCGGCGCGTTTGCCGGCCTGCAGCAGCAGGAGCGCCAGCATGGCACGCGCCTCGGCGTTCTTGGGATTCCCGTGCAGTTCCCGGCGCAACTCCGCCATGGCATCCTCCGGGTGCGCCGCGTACAGGTAGGCGGCGTACAGTGCGTGCATGCCGGCGGCATCCGGATAGGCTTTCAACAGGGTTTGAAATGCGGCTGCGGCCGACGGATCTCCGGCCAACCAGGCGGACACAGTTTGGCCGGCGGCGTTCACCATGGCGCGCTGATCGGCCGGAATCTCGCGCGGCAATTGCGGCCGGTCGAGGGCATTGAGACCTAGGCCGGCGATCAGGGTGGGATCGTGCGATCCGCCGCGCACCAGCCGCTCGTACCAATGCCGGGCCTGTTCGAATAGGCCCATGCGCGTCAGAAGCAGCGCTTCATGGAGGCGCGCCACCTGATCGATCTCCGCCGGCACCCCGCGCTCCACAGCCTGACGGAGATGTTCCTGGGCGGCCGGGTAGGCGCCGGTTTCGAACTCGCAGAGCCCCAGAAAGGCCCAACCGCCGGGTGTATCCCGGAGTTGGACGAAATGGGAGAACGACTGCTGCGCATCCGGGTAGCGATCGGAATCGTAGTAGAGGGTCCCCAGGTAGAACCAGCCCTCGGACCAGTCGGGTTTCAGTTGCAGGGCCTGCTGGTAAAGGTCGATGGCTTGCGGAACCTGGTCGGATTCGCGCGCGGCGGAGGCGCGCGCCGCCAGTTCCTCAAAAGTCGCGCCATGGAGTACAGGCGCAGCCAGGGCAGCGCACAGCAGAAGGCAGAATCCCCGGATCGTCTGCAGAAGCACCTCCGTGGGGAGGCGTAGACGACGGCGGGAAGGTTACAGTTGCGCGTGCGGCGCGGACACGATAGATTGGAAAGATAGCACGCCGGCGCGCCCGTAGCTCAGCTGGATAGAGCGTCTGGCTACGAACCAGAAGGTCAGGTGTTCGAATCACCTCGGGCGCACCATCTAAAGCAGATCCCTTCAGATATTTGGCGTCAATACCGGCATGGCCTCCAAGGCTGTTTGTTGGCCGGTATGCCCAGAAGTATGCCCACCCTTTTCCTGTTGCACTCTTTCCATAGCCGCACGAATCGTTTGCTCTTGAGGGTGGACGTAGCGCTTCGTGATATTCATGTCCCGATGCCCGGCGAGGTAGGCGAGCGTCCACGGGTCCATGTGCGGCGCCCAGCGGGTGAGGCAGGTATGCCGGAGGGTGTATAGTTCGAACCGCTCAAGTCGAGCGTCTTCCTTCCCAGTATCCTCTCTGAGAATTCGGGTACCCTCAGCGATGGCTCTGAGGTGTTGTTTCTTCAGGGTCGATGGTTCGATGTGTCCGCTTTTCGTTTGTGCCGGGAAGACCCACGGGCTACTGTTTGCCTTCGACAGGCGCATGTCAAGGGTTGCCTTGACGCGGGCCGTCATCGGAATTTGGCGACGCGCATTGTCGGTTTTGCCGTAGTGGATTTCGATATTGCCATCGGTCACGTTCTCAGTTCGCAGTCTGAAGCACTCCTCCGGGCGCAAGCCGCAATCGAGCAGGACGGTCGCAACATCCCGGAGCAACCCAGCGTCGGCGTATTGGGCCATGGTATCGGTTGACGCACCCCTAAAGTACAAATCCTCTTCAGCAGCGGTCAAGACCCGTTCGCGGTGCTTCTCACCGGGCAGCATCTTGGCATTCGGCAACGTCCGCTCGACTCTGCCCCACTCCTCAGCGAGATGAAAAGTGCGCCGTAGGACCTGCAATTCACGGTTCAGGCTCGCCACTTGCAACATCGCCCCGCGTTTGCCCTTGGCCCCCTGCCTCTCGGTTACGAACTCGGCAACTCTGTCGCTGGTGATCGCATCAAGGCGTGCGCCTGCAAGCCGTTTGAAGGCGAGTAGGCGGCTGACTCCGTTCTCGTAATATGCAAGCGTCTTCGGCTTTGCTGCAAAGGTTGACCGTGCGAACGGTAGGAAGTCGTGTTCCGCAAAGTCCGTCCTTGGTTTTCCACTCGATTCGCCCATTTGCCGAACGTGCGAGCATGACGGCGGCGGCTTGTGATGGCGACGAAAATAGATAATCTCGCGTGAGCACCAACATGTCGCCTTGCTGTTTGAATATTTTCTGTTGTCGCAATTCCGCACAGGCTGCCCGAATTGCTGTCGGGCACGTAGGCACTTCCTCGCTTGGGGACTGCGAACCGGCCCGCACGACGAAACCATCATCTGTCTCGTCGCCTTCGGCATGCAGCCCCTTAGCGTCCGTATAGTAGATTGTCGTCGCGAACGTTGCGGCTGTCGGGTGCTGAAAAATCCCGATGCCAACCACATTGAGCACTAGTAGTAACTGCCCCAAGAAAGACTTCATGTCCGCTTGGTCAATCTCGGAAAGCGATGGCTCCTCGGGAGTGTTGGCGTTCGTCAGGTGACAACGATTGGCGTCTTTGGCCCAGCCGGACCAAGCGCGACTCAAGAAACTGTAAGTGGGCCTTGTGCAGATTCTCATCGCGGCTCGTAAAAAAGGCGACAGTGGACCAGAAGTCCTTCTCGCGGAAATGCTGAATCAGCCGGTTCGCGATAGGATCGCCCTCGCCGATATAGACTTCCTGTTGTTGCTGATCGCCCATGGCGTCGCCCAGAAGCAGATAGACGCCGGGCTTTCCAAACTCCCGCCGCTCCCGGACTCCGGCGAAACGGGTTCGAGGGTAAATAATGGCGCAGCCCGTCCAGCCGGGCTTTTCCACGACGCGGATACCATCGGCAGTGCCGTCCGCCAATAGATGCGAATCGAAAATGGTTCCGGTACCATGTCCGTCAACACGTTATCATAACTGGCATGGACCCGGATAAAGTCAAGCAATGTGCCCGTAGAGGATCTGAAAATCGACCCCCTCGCGGAAGATCTCCTGGACTGCCCGGCGATGCAGCCGTACATGAATTTGGCTGTCGCCATGATGCAGGGACAAACACGGGTCCGGCGACGGAAAAGATCGCCGCAATGCCCTTGGAGCAGCGCTATGTTTGGCGCGTCGCTTCCGCTTTGCTATGGGCCTTCGCTGATATGGATACGCTCACGGTTGAAGTGGACCGTCAGACCCTCTCCCTGGAGGATCGGCGGCGGCTGTTGGAGATGGTGAGGAACCGACCCCTTCAGTTCTGTCTGTTCTTGAGCGCCCTGTTTGGGCAGAAGGCGATGGAGGTGGTCATGCTTTCGGCGATCAAGAATTCGCGGGCTGTTGCGGTCCGGTCGGGCGGGCGGGAAGCCGTCGTAAAATCATCAGGGCACACGCTATGGCCGCCAAGAATTCGCGCCGAAAAAGGACCCCTATAGACATCGAAACTGCGGTGCTTGCCAACAGCGGCCGACGCTGCACCCTCTGTTTTTACCTCAGTGGCGACTTGGCAGAGAAGCTCGGGCAGATTGCGCACCTCGACCAGGACCCGTCCAACCGGGCCGAAGACAACCTCGCTTTTATGTGTCTCGCCCATCACTCCCTTTACGACTCGAAGACCAGCCAACACAAGAACTATACGATGGACGAGGTCAAGGCAGCCCGGTCCAGGCTGTACACCGCCGTGGCTGCCGGTAAGCATCTGTCACCGGTTGCGGCACAGCCAAACTCGGAAACGCACGGGGCGCAAAGCCCTATCAATACTGCGTTGGGGAATATCACTCAACACTTCTACGCGGGGGCTGCCCCACCGCTTGAAACGCAGCCACACGTCAGCTTGCGCATCCAGAGCGTAAGCGCGGACCTAGAGCATGATATTCAGTATCGACCGATAACACTGAAGACAATCGGCGATGACGTGCTTGTGAATGTGAATTCTATAGCAACAGTCGTGTTTTCAGCGCTGAATAGCAATGAATGCCCTACATCTCTGGATTACCATTCGCTTGAGATAACTGTACCGCCAGGACAAGCACTTGCATGCAAAGACATTACACACGCAAACATCGTGTGGGACACAAGGCTCCCGGGTCCATTGGGAGTGTTACGTCTTGAACCTAACGCTCCCCTAAAACATGGCATCACATTAAAGCGGTTTGTTCGGTTCTTGGTAACCGAGACAGTCAGGATGCGTGACCCTAAACCAGACGGAGGCTTCCAAATGCCCAGTGCGTTTGAGGCACTTGTGCGTAAAGCGAGACAAGAAGCCGGGGCATATGAGGCCATTGGAACATTTCGTTTGCAGATAGTAGATTCATACGGAGGGTGTCCCGGCCGTAGTTGAAGGTCGGCAAGGGCGGTCGATTCATCTTAAGCTACTTTCTCCTTCGATGGCTTGACTCCAGCAGTTTCCCGGCCGAGGATCGCGGCCAGTGCCCAGAGATCCGCGTGACCGTCGAT
>DATJYO010000072.1:0-47320 GCA_035499555.1 Bryobacteraceae bacterium | reverse complement strand
CTTATGAAACGCGGCAGACGTGGCCAACGAGAGAAGTCTTCCCCGAAGCAGAGCTTGAATCTGCCTGACCTCGACCAGGCCAAATCGGCAGTTCTCAATAGCCTGCCCTCAAAGGAATCCCAGCGCGGATATCGGCACGCCCATCTGTCTGCTGGCTTCGCTCTGCATCAACTAGGCGAACTAAGGGCAGCGATCTGTGAGTATCAGAAGGCAATCGAACTGAAGCCGGATGATGTGGTTACGCTCGTAAATATGGGTGAGACGTACGTGGGGCTCGGCCGCGGGCAGGAGGGGTTAGCTCTGTTGAAACGAGCGGTAGAGTTGGGCCCGGCCTGTACTCAGGCTCATGATTCTCTCGGCATGGCTCAGCTCGAGACCGGCAACCGCGAAGGAGCACTGAAGGAACTTCAGGCCATCCAACTTCTGGACGCGGGCTTTGAGGGCGAGCTTAGCAAACGCCTGACTTCGGCGCAGTAGAACTAACTCAATTAACTCTGAGCGCGCGGCTTGGTCCGTGTGCCATTCGTTTGGGAGCGTTTCACCTGGCTGAGAAACGCGCCACCCGCCATCTGACGCAACCACAGTGTAATCGGGCCGGTCAAGATCAGCAACGTCGATTCCTCGCTCATGTGTACCACCTCCTGGTGGGCGACGATCCACATGGAACGAAGCCGGGCATTTATCGAATCCAGCCTCAGACGGCAACCGAATGAGATTCGTTTGGTGGGCTGCGCTTCACAAGTCCACTGGTCCCGTGCTTTGCCTTGTATGGCCAGCCGAGAATCACCACAAGCGGGAAAAACCCGCACACGGAAGAAGCCGATATCCAGCGCGACGTCTCGCCATAACCTCGTAATCCCGCGGCACCAAAGAAAACGAAGACCGTGAACGAACTTAAGGCGAGTAGAGCGGCTGAAGGAGGCCGCTTACCGGAGAAAAGAAAACTGCAGGCATCGGGCAGCAGCTTTGTGAAGAAGTGCCAGATCGCAATGGCAAAAGGGACACCAAGCACGATGACGATCCACCACGGCGATGCATGCAGGCCCTTTTCGAGTGTGGCCATGTCTGCGTGCGTAGCAAAAGTTCTAACCGGCACGTAGCACCAAAAATTCCCCAGGTTCATCAGGCAGAGCATAAGCGCGAAAAGCACGAGCACCTCATTGTGCCGCCGCTGGGCGTGAGAGTAGAGTCGCCTTGCAGCGAAGTAGAGAAGCCCGTTGCCGAAAAGCACTCCAGCCACCGCAACCAATCCTGCCAGGTATCCTTTCCGGGCAGCAAACATCGGATCGTATTCAACGTTTTCATCGATGTCGCGGAGGAGGGCGACATTCCCTGGGGTGAGGTGACCGTAGTTCAATGCCAACGGGTCAGCTTTGTAGCCGACAGCCCAAGCGGTGAAAGAATGCGCGTACTCGTGGACCAGGTAGCCGCCGGCGTGAGTAGACCACCACAGTAGCGGAATGAGAAGCAGCCAGAATAGTAGGGTTCGCGGTTGCGCCACGTCTCAAGTGTAACTCTTGAGCATCTGATTATCCGCAACCCTATTGTGCGAAGTGACCTGAAGGGAGTCTGCCGGATGACGTGCCAATCGGGAAACGGTTCGTCTTCCACCTGACGTGTAACGCCCGACGATGATATTGGCCGGCGAGAGGATAAATCCTCCACTAATAGCGTAGCGTTTAGCGGAGGGCGAAAGGCAACCGGTTACAAACAGCAAGAGCAGAAGCCGTGCTATAAGCGGGCGCCAAAGGTCAGGCCACGGTGGGCGGCAGATCGACTTTCTTAGTGGCGATGACGACGCGGGCGCCGCGCAGCTTAGGCGGCGGCCAGTCCTCGCCGGATACCTCGACGGTGATGGTTCCCGGGGTACGGCTGGCCTGCACGATGGCCTGGGCCAGACCGTTGAACAGGCTGCGGCGGGGCTCTTTGTCAGACTCCTGGCAGTTAGGATCGCCGTTACCCACGCCGATCAGGGCGCCTTCGCCGGCGATCTTGAAATGGACCAGGTTATCGGCGGTAGGCACGGGACGGCCTTGTTTATCGAGGACCTCGACGCGCAGCACGGCGACGTCGGCGCCGTCGGCGTCGATTTCGGTGCGGTCCGCGGTCAGGCGAATGGAGTCGGGCGGCCCGGTGGTCTCGCGCTTTTCGACCAGCAGCACTTTGCCGTCCTTCGTGCCGCGCGCTTCGAGCACGCCGGGCTCGTATTTCACCTTCCACTCGAGGTGCGTGAGAGGCTCCACCTTTTGCGACCCCTGGCTGCGGCCGTTGAGGAACAGCTCCACCGAGTCGAGGTTGGAGTGCACCCAGACGGAGATGGGCTCGCCTTCGCGCTGCTCCCAGTTCCAGTGCGGAAACAGATGCAGCACCGGTTCGCGGCCCCACCAGGCCTGGTAGTAATAGAAGTTATCCTTGGGGAAGCCGCACATGTCCACGAGGCCGAACTGCGAGTTGATGGAAGGCCAGCCATAGGGCGTGGGCTCGCCGCGATAATCGAAGCCGGTCCAGGCGAAACCTCCGGCGAGCCATTCCCGGGCGGCATAGAACTTCCACCACTCCTGGGCCAGCTCGGCCCACTCCGGATGGTTCGCATCATAGGCGCTGACCCAGTTGCGCAGTTTGTCGGTGGAGTAGATGCCGCGGGTGGAGACGGTGCTGCCGGTCTCGGCGCCGACGCACGGCTTGCGCGGATGCGCCTGGTGATAGCCGTCGATGGCGCGCAGGCTGTAGTTGAAGCCCATGACGTCCAGCGGGTCGGAGAAGTGGGACTGGAAACTGTTGTTGACCGCGGAGGTACACGGCCGGGTAGGATCCAGCTCATGCGCGCGCTCCACCATGGCGGCGGCGACGCGGGGACCCTGGGCGTAGCGCTGCAAGACGTCCTCTTCGTTGCCGATGGACCAGAGCACGATCGACGGCGAATTGCGGTAGCGTTTCACCATCACTTCCAGTTGCGCCATGCCTTCGGGATTGGAACTCATCATGCGGGTCTCGCACATCATCAGCATGCCGAGGCGGTCGCAGGCGGCGACCCATTCCGGGGTGGGCATGTTGTGGGAGGTGCGGACGGCGTTGGACCCCATTTCTTTGAGCACGGCCAGGCGGTAGTACTGCAGGCGGTCGGGAAGGGCGGCGCCGACTCCGGCGTGATCCTGGTGGTTGCAGGTGCCCATGATCTTCAGCGGTTTTCCGTTGAGGAAGAATCCCTTGCCGGCATCGAAGACCGCGCTGCGCACGCCGAAGGTGACGCGTTCGGCGTCGCGGGCGATGCCGCCGGATTCCAGGGTGACGACGGCGGAATACAGATGCGGGGAGTCCGGCGACCATAGCGCCGGATCCGGCAGGCTGGCGGCGGCCGTGAACGCGGCGGAGGCATCCGCTGCGATCGGCTGCGCGGGCGCGCCGGCGGCGGCCACGGCCTTTCCCGCGGGATCGAAGATCTGCCAGCGGACCCGCGCCGATTCGGACTGCCGGGCCTGGTTGTGCACCAGGGCGCCGAGATTCAAGGTGGCAACGCTACCTTTCAACGCGGGACGCACGTAGCTTTCCCAAGGAGCCAGGTGCAGCGGATCTGTCTTGGTGAGCCAGACGTGGCGATAGATGCCGGCGCCTTCGTAGAACCAGCCGTCGCCGAAGCTGGCGTCGGCGCGCACGACCAGGAAGTTCCGGCCGCCGAAGTTCAGGAAGTCAGTCAAATCGAAGAAGAAAGGTGCGTAGCCGTTATCGTTGCGGCCGATGAAGTAGCCGTTGAGGAAGACCAGCGTGCTGCGGAAGGCACCGTCGAAGGTGACGGCCACGCGCCGGCCAGCATCCGCCGCGGGGAGGTCGAAGGCGCGGCGATACCAGCCCACGCTGGTTTCCGGATAGCGGCGGCCGAGAGGTTTATAGCCGTGCGACTGGAGGGTGTCGTCGTGGACGAAGGGCAGCTCCACGGCCCAATCGTGGGGCAGGTTCAAGAGGCGCCACCTGGAGTCGTCGAATTTCGGGCGGGCGAAATCGAACTCGCCGGATTTGGCGAAATCGCCCTGGTCGTTGCCAAAGCCCAGGTCGCGCGCGGGATCGGCGGCGTTGCCGAGTGTGAAGTTCCATCCGAAATCAAAGAGGCGGGTCTCGCGGGGAGGTACGGCGTTGAGGTTTGCCGCCGAATCCAAGGCGGGCCCGGCGGTGAGCCAGGAGCGGGCGCGGCCGGCGGCGCGGGCAGCCAGGGCGGACGTGGACAACGCCAGACCGGAGCGAAGCAGATCACGACGATTCATGGGACTGAAAGCGAATGTTAACGCGGCACAAGGCCGGCGGCGATCAGTGCTGCCATTTCATGGGCGTGCCCTCGCCGGGGAACGGCCAGTTCCGGTCGAGCAGCAGTTCCTTTTGGCGCTGCGCGTGCGGCACCTTATCGATCTTCAGATTCTCGAAGAAGTGTACGCCGGTCTTGCCCGCGGTGGCGATGTCGATATCGCCGTCGCCATCCAGATCCGCGACCAGGAACTGGGTGCCGGCGCCGGCGGTGCCGTTCAAGGAAATCGGATAGCGCGTGAACTGGCCGGTCTGGCGGTCGATTTTGTAGTAGTAGATGACCAGCGGATCGAAGGAGCCGGGATCGGCGCCATCGTGGCCGCGATAGCGCTTGCCGGCCAGCAGTTCCATCTGGCCGTCGCCGTCGATGTCCGCAAGCGTCAGGGTGTGGACCTGCGAATAGGATTCGTCGATGGTGTGGCGCACCCATCGCCGGTTTTGGGCATCGCCCTGCTGTTCCAGCCAATAAAGGCCGTAGCTGTGGCCGCGGCCGTAGATGATATCGAGCTTGCCGTCGCCGTTCACGTCGTAGCCGATGATGGGGAAGCCGGCTTCTTCGAGGTCCCAATCGGGGTGCCACTCCCACTTGTCGCGATCGGCGTCGATATTTCGGAACCAGCCGTGGGTGGCGAGCAAATCCACCTTGCCGTCACCGTCGACATCGGCCATGCCGATGCCGTGGCCGTCTTCGGCGTGGCCGCCGACGTAGTGCACCTTGGGCTGCGGCCCGGCGAAATCCACCCAGAAGATGCCAGCGTGTCCGTAATGCGCCAGGGCCAGATCGGGCTGGCCGTCGCCGTTGAGATCGGCCATCCATCCGCCTTCGGTCTCGATGGTGTGGGCGATGAGGTGGCGCTGCCACATGACGCCGGGCTTTTTGGGATTCTCGTACCACCAGAGACCGTCGGTCATCCAGCCGACCGTGACCACGTCGGGCGCGCCGTCGTGGTTGACATCCACGGTCCATTCGCCGCAGTCGGAGACGAACTCGCCCACGATTTCGACGGTGCGGTACTGGTGCCGGGTCCAGACGCCGCCTTGCGGACCCGGATTTTCATACCAATACGCGCCGCTGAGGAGGTCGGGACGGCCGTCGCCGTTCATGTCCAGGGTGGTGATGCCTTCGGCGTGGTCGGTGCCGAGTTGATGGATGAGGAAGGTCGCCTGCGGCTGATCGCCGGGAGCATTGCCGCGCGCGTGGTTCAGTTGCGCGCAGGCCAGGCGCGGGATCGCGGCAAGAATCGGGAGGAGGAGAAAAAGGTGCTTGGCAGAAACCATGATTCAACGCTAACATGCCGTCGCCGCGCCACTCGTGTCACCGGCAGAGCGACACGGCTGTCACACGGCGCGGTTCTGCCTTATGGAGGCGGTTGATACGGCAACAGCTTGCATGCGCGAGCGCACTGGCAGGCGCCGTGCACCGGAAGCAGGCGGTTCATGCGAAAGAAGTCATGCCCCGTACACTTAGCGCCATCAAAAGAAAACCAGGAGTGTTACCTTCCGATATCTTGGGCTGCCAACCCCAAACCTCACCCGATCATGCCGTCTGGGGCGGCCTGCACCGCATTCCATCGTGGTTCACCAGCCATTGCCTGCGCCTGCTGGCGCTGGTCATCTTTGTAGCCAGCGGTATCGCGGTAGCGGGAACCAAGCTCTCGGCCGATCTGCTGCAGATGATGGGGCACGACGGCAACCTGGAAGTGGTCGTACAATTCAACCGCATTCCCACTAATTCCGACGTAGCGCAGTTCACGTCAAGCCAACTCATCCGCCGTTTCCGTCACTTGAGGGCGCTGCACGTGCGTCTGACGCCGGCGCAGATCCGGGCGCTGATCCAGAGCCCGCTCATCACTTATGTGTCGCCGAACCGTCCCATCACGGGCAGCCTGGATGTGACCACGCAGACGGTGGGCGCCAACGCGGCCTGGAGCTACGGCCTGGACGGCACGGGAATCGGGGTGGCCGTCATCGACAGCGGGATCAGCGCGCACGACGATCTGACGGGAGACCGCATCGTCTACAGCCAGAGCTATGTCTCGGGCGGCAACGGCCAGGACAAGTACGGGCACGGCACGCATGTCGCTGGCATCCTGGGCGCCTCCGGCCACGATTCCAAGGGCAACGGGTTCACCCGCTCCTTTACGGGGATGGCGCCGAACGTAAGTTTCATCAACTTCCAGGTGCTCGACCAGAACGGCTCGGGATCGGACAGCAACGTGATTGCCGCCATCGACCAGGCTATCGCCCTGAAGGCGACTTACAACATACGGGTGATCAATCTATCGCTGGGCCGGCAGGTCTTCGAGAGTTACACCGTGGATCCGATCTGCCAGGCGGCGGAGGCCGCGTGGAAGGCCGGTATCGTGGTGGTGGCGGCCGCCGGCAATATGGGGCGAAACGTGGCGGGCGGGTTGCCGCTGTACGGCACCATCGCTTCGCCGGCCAACGATCCGTACGTCATTACGGTCGGCGCGACGAACACGCACGGCACGCCAAGTTTCGCCGACGATACGATTGCCAGTTACAGCTCCGATGGTCCAACCGCGATCGACCACATTGCCAAGCCCGACCTGGTGGCTCCCGGCAACGGCATCGTGTCGCTGATGTCTCCGAACAACACCATCGCCGCGAACTATCCGTCCACCCTGATTTCGAACGCTTATTATCAGTCCGGCAACCCGCCGGGCCAATCCAGCAAGTATTTCTGCCTGAGCGGCACCAGCATGGCCGCGCCGGTGGTAGCCGGGGCCGCCGTACTCCTCATTCAGCAGAATCCCGCGCTGACGCCGGACCAGGTGAAGGCACGGTTGATGAAAACCGCCACCCGGATGCCCTCGTTATACTCCAGCGCGCTCGATCACCTGCGGCACTTCAGCTACAACAACATCTCGGACCTTTTCACGGTAGGCGCCGGGGAGGTGAACGTGGCCGCGGCTCTGAGCAATACGGACCTGGTTTCCGTGCCGGCGATTTCCCCGCTGGCGATCATGAACGCGAACGGCTCGGTCACGCTCGTGTTTGCCCAGAATATCGTGTGGGGCACGAATATCGTGTGGGGCACGAACATCGTCTGGGGGACCAATATCGTCTGGGGGACAAACATCGTCTGGGGCACCACCGTGTTTTCGGGGGCGATGAGCGGCTACCCGGTTCTGTGGGCCGGCACGGGCGCACCGTGGGTCAACCCGGCCAATATCGTGTGGGGCACCACGGCGCTGCCGGCGACTACCTTGCAGGCATTCACGGCAGACGACGGCGACGAGTAGCGCGTAAAAGACGATCGCCAACTTGTGGAGGCTACTGATGCCGGTATCCGCGAGAGTCTACATCTCAGTTGTGAGCGCGGCGGGAGCCACGGCGATAGCGTACGCCTGCTTCGATTCGCCCTGGCCCGCAGGTCTGACCCGGTTCTTAGTCTATTTCCTGCTGTCCCTGCTAGCCGCTACTCTCAAGCTGCGCCTGCCGGGACTGACGGGAACCATGTCCATCGGATTCGTATTCGTATTGCTGGGCATAGCCCAGTTGACCCTGATCGAAACCATGGCGATCGCCTGCGCCGGGGCGCTGGTACAGTGTCTGTGGCGGGCGCAGACCCGCCCGGCGCCGGTGCAGGTGTTGTTCAGCGTATCGGCGGTGGCGGTGAGCCTGGCGCTGGCCGCGCGGGGAGCGGAGTCGATCGGGTCAGCCGGGCGCATGCCGCCGGTGTCGGCGTTGATGGCGGTGGCGGCTAGTTTGTACTTCGCGGCCAACTCGCTGCTGGTCTCCGGGGTTCTGTCGCTGGTGAAGCGGCAGCCGCTGCGCACCGTATGGCAGCAGTGCTTCCTGTTCGCCTTTCCTTATTACCTGCTGGGCGGGGCGATTGCCGGCCTGATGACGGTCTCGGCGCGGGATATCGGATGGCAGCCGTCATTGCTGATGCTGCCGGTGATGGGCTTGATCTACTTTTTCTACCGGGTGTACCTGGGGCGGGTCGCGGTCGTGGCGGACAGCCAATAAGGGCAGCGGCGGCTACTCGAACAGCCGGCGCAGGTCCGCCAGTTGACGCTTGAGATCGGCGACCTCGGCTTCCAGCTTTTCGACGGTGGCCGTCAGCCGCGCCAGGGGATCCTCACGCGGCTCGCGCGGCTCGCACGCCGCGGGGGCGGGCGCCTCCGCCGGGGGCTCGCCCGAAAGCAGATGCGCGTAGCGCGCCTCCTTGGTGCCCGGCTGCCGCGCCAGCCGGGTGGCGAGCGGTTCCGGCTGCCACTCCATCAGGCGCGCCAGGCAGGCATCCACGGCTTCCAGGTCGCCGAACGGGTAGAGCCGTTCGGTGCGTCCGCGCAACTCGCCCGGGGTTTGCGGACCGCGCAGCAGCAGCACACACAACACGGCGGCTTCGCGGCGGCCGAGGTTCAGCACTTCCTGCAGGCGATGGCCATGTTTGGGGACCCGCATGTCGTGGCCGCTGATGCGCACCGCCAGGCCTTTGTCGCGCAATCCCGCCAGCGCCGCTTCCACGGTGTCCTCGTCGTAAGACACCACGGGCTCGCGGTTGGATTTCTGGTTGCAGGCGTTCACCAGCGCGTTGAGGGACAGCGGGTAATACTCGGGCGTGGCGATTTCCTTTTCCATGAGCGCGCCGAGCACCCGCACTTCGGCATCGGAGAGCTGCAGGCTCATGCGTTCTGGCCCACCGCGCCCCGTGCGTGCACCATGGCCAGCAGACGATCTTCGAAGGCGAAGTCCGGCTGCGGCCAGCGCCCGTTGCGGTTGCGCAGATACCAGCGCCAGGTTTCTTTGAGGCCGTCTTCAAACGGCGTGGGACGGACGCCCAGCAGACGTGCCGTCTTGCCGATCTTTTCGGTGATGGGCGGCATATCGAAATAGACCCCGAAGTAGGAGGGATCGCCCATGGCATTCCCGCCCGCGTGCACGATCGCCTCGCGCGGGATGCGCACCATCTGGGGCGGTTTGCCGGCCGCGGCCGCCAGTGCCTGTACCACTTCAGCCTGCGTGAGGGCGCGCGGGTCGCCGATGTTGAAAGCCTCGCCGATGGCGTTGGGCACTTGCATGGCGCGGAGCAGGGCGCGTACCAAGTCCTTCACATAGACGAACTGCATCAGACGATGGCCGTCGCCCGGTATGATGATGGGGCGCCCCAGGCGCATGCGGTCCCAGAAAAACGCTTCGCGGTAGAACGGGTTGCCCGGGCCGTAGACGAACGGCGGGCGGAAGGTGACCACGGGCAGGCCGTGACGCTGGTGCAGGCGGAAGAGCATGCGTTCGGTCATGGCCTTGTTGCGCACGTAGGGATCGGGATGATTATCGGGCGCCAGCGCATCGCCCTCGTAGTGGTTCAAGCCGTCGCCGTAAGCGGCCACGCTGGACATGAAGATGTAGCGCTGCAGCCGGTCGCCGCAAGCGCGAACGGTAGCCTGCACCTGGACCGCGGTGGTGCCGCGGTCCCAATCGTACACGTTGTCGTAGACCACGTCGAAGCGGCGGCCGTCCAGGGCCTGCAACAGGGAATCGGCGTCATTACGGTCGGCGACCAGATTCTCCACGCGCCTGGTCAGCCCGTGCGACGGCCTGCGGTGCATGACGGCGACATCATGACCGGCCTCGCACAAGTCTTTGACCAGTTGCCTGCCGATGAACAGGGTACCGCCGATGACAAGAACCTTCATAACCGGGTATGGGGTGCGGGATGCTGGGTTCCGGTAAACACTCAGTCGTAGTATTCCAGTCCCAGATGGGTGATCAAGTCCTCGCCTCTCATCCAGCGCAACGTGTTTTTCAGCTTCATCAATTGGATGAAAATGTCGTGCTCGGGGTACAACTCGGGCGCATGCATCGGCGCCTTAAAGTAAAACGAAAGCCATTCCTGTATGCCGCGCATGCCGGCGCGCTGCGCCAGATCCATGAACAGCACCAGATCGAGCACCAGCGGCGCGGCCAGGATGGAGTCGCGGCACAGGAAGTCGATTTTGATCTGCATGGGGTAGCCCAGCCAGCCGAAGATATCGATGTTATCCCAGCCTTCCTTGGCGTCCCCGCGCGGGGGGTAATAGTTGATGCGAACCTTGTGGTAGAAATTCTTGTACAGATCCGGATATAAATCGGCCTGCAGGATCTGCTCCAGGGCTTCAAGCTTGGATTCTTCCTTGGACTTGAAGGAACCCGGATCGTCCAGCACCTCGCCGTCCCGGTTGCCCAGGATGTTGGTGGAGAACCAGCCGTGGAGGCCCAGCATGCGCGACTTCAGGCCGGGAGCGATGAGCGTCTTCATGAAGGTCTGGCCGGTTTTGAAGTCCTTGCCGCAGATGGGCACCTGGCGTTCGCGGGCCAATTCCAGCAGGGCCGGGGTATCCGTGGTCAGGTGCGGCGCGCCGTTGGCGTAGGGCACGCCGGATTTCAGCGCGGCGTAGGCGTAGATCTGGCTGGGGGAGATCTCGGGATCGTTCTTCTGCAGCCCGCATTCGAAGTCGGAGAGTCTCTGATGAACGGCCGCCGGTTTATGGAAAACTTCCGTGGAGCCGCACCAGATCATGGCCAGGCGGGAGGCGCCGGTGGACTGGCGGAAATGCCGGATATCCTCCATCAGCATCTCGGCGTGATCCATCTTGGAAGCCTTGGGCTTTTTGTTGGGCCCGTCGATGCGGCGTACGAACTCATGATCGAAGACGGCGGGCATGGGGCGGATGGCGGAGAGCGGCTCGCGCAGCTTTTCGAGCAGGGGCAACTCCAACACGCCAGCCTTTTCGGCCGCCTCGTAGCAGGTATCGGGATAGATGTCCCAGGTTCCGAAGACCAGGTCATCCAGGCCGGCCAGGGGCACGAAATCCTGGATACGGGGGCTGCGTCCTTCGGTCCGCTTGCCGAGCCGGATGGTGGCCATCTGGGTCACCGAGCCGATGGGTTTGGCGAGGTTGCGTTTGACGGCTTCCACGCCCGCGATGAAGGTGGTGGTGACCGCTCCCATGCCTGGGATCAAGACCCCGAGGCGGCCTTCGGCGGGCGCAATGGAAACCTTTTCCTTGTTGGCCAAGTGCTTTACTCCTCTCTATTTAGGCGGCCTCCGGCACGCCATAAGCCACAGCGCGCCCAATCGGGTCTGAAGGCCCAAGGGGGAGGTTCCTAGCCGCACATCGGCGATCCTGCCGGTGCGGGGCGAAATGCTATAATACCAACTCGATGCGAGATCGCGCGACGGCAACCTTAACCACCGTGGTTGTAGACGACGAACAACTGGCATGTGACGAACTGGCTTACCTTTTAAAGGATTTCCCCGAGGTGGAGGTGGTGGCGACCGGGCGGAACGGTCTGGAGGCTGTGGATTTAGTCCGCAAGCTGGAGCCGGATCTGGTGTTCCTGGACGTCCACATGCCCGGGCAGGACGGCATGGCGGTGGTGCGGGAGCTGCGCGAGTCGGGGATCGAGCTGCCGCAGTTCATTTTCGTGACGGCCTACGACCAGTACGCGGTGGAAGCCTTTCGCCTGGAGGCGATGGACTACCTGCTGAAGCCGGTGGACAAGGTGCGGCTGGCGGAGACCATCGAGCGGGCACTGCGTTCCCTGCAGGAGAGAAAGGCCGCACCCGAAATCGCGCCGCCTCCGCCGGCTCCGGCGGCGCCGCATCGCACCAAGCTGCTCATCCGGAACGCGAACCGCAACTTCATTGTGGATGCCCAGGACGTGATCTACGCCACCATCGACAACGGGCTGATCACGCTGGTGGCCACCAACGTGGAGGGGCATTCGAACTACCGCACCATCGAGGATCTGCAGGCCAACCTGGACAAGGACACGTTCTGGCGGGTGCACCGGTCGTACCTGGTGAACATTCACAAGATCAAGGAAGTGGTGCCGTGGTTCAAGTCGAGCTACCAGCTCCGCATGGACGACCGCAAGCACACCGAGATCCCCGTCAGCCGGGTGCAGACCAGGCGGCTGCGGGAGTTGCTGAAGCTGTGAGGCGAGCCGCGATTCGCGGGTCTTTCAGTGGAGGAAGAAAGCCGGTCCCACGGTCAGGTGATGACTGATGGAATCGGGGACTACCACGAACAGCAGGGTGCCGATCACGCCGTGGGCCAGGCCCAGGAAATACAGGTTGCGATACTTCAGGAAGACCTTGGTGCTGTAGTATCCGGCCACGAAAGTCACCACCATCAGGAACCAGTTGGGCAGGTGGGCGCCGGCGAATAGGGTGGCGGTGATCACCGGCACCCAGCGCGGCGCGGCCACCGCCGCCAGGCGATTGGCGATGTATCCGTTGACCAGGTACTGCTGAAATACGCCCCAGGGGCAGTAGGCCAGCAGACACATGCAGCCGTATTCGAGGCTGATGGGCCGCATGGTCTGGGCGAGCAGTCCGAGGGCCAGCAGCGAGAGCGCGATCAACAGCAGGGCCGGCGCCAGTTGTTCGGTGCATTCGCGGAAGTTCACCCAGCGAAAGCCCAGGCTGGCGCCGCGCTCGCCGCGCAGGATATGCGACACCAGGAAGAACGCCAGGATGAAGATCCAGGCTTTCGGCCAGATGAAGCGCAGCCGCCAGATATAGAGCATGACGAACAGGAAGCCGGCGGCGACTTCGCCGACGATGACAGCTTGTTTGCGGTCCACCACCCCCATGCCTCCGGTCAGAAGAAGAAGTGCTTGGTGGCGTCCACCAGGGCATGAAAGGTCACCGCGGAAAAGACGCTGGCGGACTTCTGGAACACACGGCCATAGGCCACGCCGGCGATGGTGGCCAGGATCATGTACCGCCAGTTGGGCAGGGCCTGCGGGCCGTTGTCCAAATGCGCGGCGCCGAAGATGAGTCCGGCGACCAGCAGCACGGGAAGAGTGAAGCCGTAGCGCTGCATGAGCCAGTTCTGGATCAGGGAGCGGAACAGGATCTCTTCCGGTAAAGCCGTACCGGCGAAGATGGCGGCGAAGGTGGTGGCGAGCCGCGCAGGCTGGGGATGGGCGGGGGCATGAAAGGGAGGGATGAAACCGATCCAACGGCCGACGGCGATGAGGACGGGGGCGGTGAGCGCGAAGCCGGCGGCGCCCAAAGCCACATCGCGCCCGCCGGGCAGGCGGTATTTCATGCCGGGCAGGCCGCGGAAGCCCAGGAAGATCACCAGCCCCAGCAGGATGGCAATCCCGTACGCGACGCTGTGCAGAAAACCCTGCGCAGGCCGGGGAATGAGATGCTGGCCGGCGGAGAATTCGAGCGGCAGCCACAGCATCAGAATGGCGGCGAAATCGAGCCAGGCCGGCCGGCTACCGGCTTGGGGACCTTGCACGAATGCCGCCAGCGCCGGCGCGGTGGTGTAGGCGAGCAGCAGAAAGGCGAGCGGCAGACTGAAAGCGCCCTCGGCGGCCGCCAGGACAGCGAACAGCAACGCGAGCCCGGCCGACCAGGCGAACAATAGCGGCGGATGGGATTGCAGGATGCCGCGGAGGCGTTTCTGCGCGGCTGGAGAAAGGAGTCCGAGGATAACAGCAAGAAAGAGGAGGAGAACCAGCGTGTGCATCGCAGCCCCGGGTGACCGTTACAGTCAGGTTACACGGGTCCGCGGCGCGAATGCAAGAAGGGCAGACCATCGAAGGTGATGGTCTGCCCAGAGGTCTACTTGGTGTCGGTAGTGATACCGCCGCCGGTGGGTTTGCGCTCGGCTTTGATCTTGCGGGTATCGATGGTTTTCTGGAAGAAGTCGTTGGCCTTGTTGATATCGGAGTTATAGGCGTCCGCGGAATCTTCCAAGTCGGCCTTCTGCCGGTACAGCAGGTTCTCGTAGGCCATCGCGTCATCGTACTCGGGGTCGATCTGCAGCGCGCGGTCCAGGTTCTTGATGCCGTCGTCGATGATGCCGGAGTTCTTGGCGGCCACCTCGGCGCGCACCTTCTTGTCTTTCAAGGGACCGGGATCGTCGGGCTTCATGCCCAGCTTGGCGCGCGCTTCGCCGTCAGCCACCAAGGCTTTGGTCCAGGCGATCACGCCCAAGGTATAGAAGGCTTCCTTGTTCTTGGGGTCGATGGTAATGAGCTTCTGATACCACACCGCGGCATCGTCCAGCTTCTTCTCGTTGAAGAGGAGGGAAGCGATGGAAGCGATGGCCAGGGTGTTCTTGGGCTCGGTGTTGAGGACCCGCTGGAACTGGTCCTGGGCGGCGTTGGCCATCTGCATGTTATCCGGCGAATCGGCGCCCGGAATGTACTGCTGCATGTAGGCCGTGGCCAGGTAGAGCCGGGCCGTGGAGAAAGTGGGATCGAGCTCGACGGCGTTCTTGAAACGCTCGACCGCCTGGGGATACTGGGCATTCTTGAACGCCTGCACGCCTTTGTTGAGCTCGTCGCGGGCTTTCAGCTTCTGGCAGCCAGAAGCGAAAAGTGCGACCGCGGCGACCGCCAGCGCGGCCAGAACCGTGCGTCTCATTATTGTCCAGCCTCCATCTGCGGAGTCATCAACCCGACCTTGTCGATACCGGCGCCGTGGGCGATGTCGATGGCCTTCGCCACATATTGGAATTCGAGGTCGGGATCGCCCTTGACGAACACCACACGCTCCGCACGGGTCTTAAAGATCTCTTCCAGGCGGGAGCCCAGGTTAGTTTCCGCGATGGGATCCTGGTTGATCATGAAAGACTTGTCCTTATTGATCACGATGACCACGGTGCGGGTGTCGGCGGCCGGCGGGGTGCCCGGTGGAGGTGGTTGCGGCACCAGGGCCTCCAGTCCTTTCGGCGTCAACGGCGTGATCACCATGAAAATGATGATCAGCACGAGAAGCACGTCGATCATGGGCGTCATGTTGATATTGGAGATCGCCCCTTTGGCGCCTCCCACTGCCATTCCCATAAAATTACTCCTTTATCCTCTTGGCGTGGCTGTCACCTGCTTACTGTCCGGTCGGCGCCGGTGCGGTGGGATGCCTCTGCTGCAACTGCTCGGTGAGCAATCCCAACTGATCCACGCCCGCCGCGCGCAGGTTATTCACCACATCCACCACTTTTTCGTACCGCGCCCGGGAATCGGCCTTGACGTAGCACATCTTGTCGAGGCGGTTGGTCAGCATGTCCTTGACCTTTCCGGGCAACTGATCGGGCGGCATCTGGGTAGTATTCAGATACGTCTTGCCGTCGCGGGTGACAGCGACGATGATGGCGTCACTTTTGTCGGCGGCTTGCATGGGGATCGGATTGACGGTCTTCACCAGGTCGACGCTGACGCCCTTGGACAGCATAGGCGTGATGACCATAAAGATGATGAGCAGGACCAGCATCACATCCACCATGGGCGTGACGTTGATGTCCGCCACGGGCGGCGGCGATTTCTGTTTTAGAATTACCGACATTCAAAAGCCTCCACTCCTAGCTGGGTCTGGGGCGCCCCGGCACAAGCCGGAGCGCCCGTTTCAACTCGCTCGAAGTAATCTGCCTCAGCTTACTTGCGGGCGGCGGCGCCGCGCTGCGACCGCTTCAGGAAGTAGTCGATCAGCTCCGAACTGGAGTTGCCCATCTCCACGTCAAAGGCTTCAATCTTGCCCGTGAAGTAGTTGAACATCCAGACGGCGGGAATCGCCACGAACAGGCCGATAGCGGTGGTCACCAGGGCCTCGGAAATACCGCCGGCCACAGCGCCCAGACCGGTGGACTTTTCGGTCGAAATTCCCTTGAACGCGTTGATGATGCCCACGACCGTACCGAACAGGCCGACGAAGGGGGCGGTGGAGCCGATGGTCGCCAGGCCGCTGATGCCGCGCTTCAATTCGGCATGTACGATGGCTTCGGCGCGTTCCAGGGCGCGCTGGGAGGCCTCGATCTCTTCACCGGGAATATCGGAACTCATCTGGTGCGCCTGAAATTCCTGCAGCCCGGCCACCACCACCTTGGCCAAATGGCTCTTCTTGTAGCGATCCGCGATCTTGATGGCCTCGTCCAGTTTGCCTTCCTTCAAGGCGCCCGCCACGGCCGGCGCGAAGGCGCGGGACTGTTTGCGCGCGGCGCTGTAAGCAAGCAACCTGTCAATCATGACGCCGATAGACCATGCCGACATGACGAACAGGCCGATGACCACCAACTTGGCCGGAAGGCCCATCTGTGCCCACAGGGAGCGGGGATCCCATCCGATGGTCCCCGATTCCTGCAGTAAAAGGAACGCCCAAACTTGCGTTTGCAAAAGCATTGTCATTGTCTCCTGCGAGTTGAATTAGTCTAACAAACTACCTAGTTGCTCAACGTGAAATTCACGTCAATCTGCGTTACCACTTCCACCGCCTCGCCATTGAGGAGGGTCGGTTGGTAAACCCATTGTTTCACCGCTTCGAGCGCGGCCGGCACCAGCAGCGGGTGCCCGCTGATCACGTGCAGATTCTGAATGGTGCCGTCCTTGCCGATGATCGCGTCCAGCCGCACGACCCCCGAGATGCGGGCCTGTTTGGCCAGCGGCGGATAGATGGGCTTGGGTTGGCGAATCAGCTTGGCTTGCTGTACGTTGCCGCCCACGCGGATACGCTGCGGGACGACCGGCTTCTCTACCTTCACGGGAGGAGGAGGAGGAGGAGGGGCGGCGGTGGGAACCGATCCGATGATGCCGCCGATAACGCCACCGGCCGCGCCACCCGGCACGCCACCGGGAACGCCGCCGACCACGCCGCCGGCTGAAGGCGGAGGCAGCTCTTCCTCTTTAATCATGGCGACTTCTTTGGGGATCACCTTGGGGGCCATGAGGCGGCCGGCATCGAACTGGCGGGGGATAATCTTGACCACTTTGGGCGGCGCGGCGGCCGGCGGAGGCGGCGGCGGGGGAGGCGGTGGAGGCGCCACCAGAAAGCTGGTCAACTGACTCTTGGGCAACGCATCGAAATAGATCATCGGAATCAGGATGGCGACCGCAATCACCACCATCTGGCCGATGAAGGAAACCAACACGGTCCAGGTCCGATTCGTCTTGCCCTGGCCCTCGACAAATGTTTGCTCGAACATATCGTTACTCCTTACGTCCCTATTTCACCGCTTTCACCGAGCCCTTGCGCCCGGATTGCGGCTGCGGTTTGGCGGCCGCTACGGGCACCGGGGCCGTTCTCTTGCGAGAGTCGGCCCAATTGTGCCAGAACAAGACAATCGGACTGGCCACAAACACCGACGAATACGTACCGATAATAATACCTACAACTAGTGCAAAAGAGAAGCCATGCAGCACCGGGCCGCCGAACAGGAACAAGGCCACCACGGTGAGGAACGTCAACCCGGAAGTCATGACGGTCCGGCTGAGGGTCTGATTGACGCTCTTGTTGATCAGCGATTCGAGAGGCTCGCGGCGCAGGATTTTGATGTTCTCCCGTATGCGGTCGAAGATGACGATCGTATCGTTCATGGAATAACCGACCAACGTCAGCAAAGCCGCGATCACCGTCAGCGTGATCTCCTTATTGAAAAGGGAGAACAGGCCGATCGTGATGATCGTATCGTGGAAGCACGCCACCACCGCCGCCACGCCGTAAATCCATTCGAATCGAAAGGCTATATATACCAGCATTCCACCCAGCGCGTAAAGGGTGGCCAGCACCGCCTTGGTGCGCAGTTCGCCGCCCACCTTGGGGCCGACCATTTCCACCTGCTGGATCGAGAATGGCGCCAGGTAACACTGCTGTTTGAGAACGTTAATAATAGCAGAGTTTACGCCCGGAACAGCCGAAAGCTGATCGAAGCTGTTGAGCACCCCGGAACGCGGCGGCGTGTCCCGGAATTTGCGCATGTCGTCGGCCAGTTTCTGCAGGGCCTGGTCGGAAAGCTGCACGCCGGCCTGCTGCAGGGGAACCGTGAGGCGGTCGGCAATTTCGGTGGCGCCGGCGTTGTTGAAATCCAGCTTGCCGCTCTGCGGTTCGCCGAAGGTGGCTTCGAGCGTATCGCGCATGGTGTTGCGCGCCGCGTTCATCTGCGTCTCGCCCATGCGTTCGGTGCCGATGACCACCTCGTCGTGCGAGGACACGTCGGTGAACGGCTGCACGGTGATCTCGCCGGGGATCTTCTTGGAGAGGGCGGCGCGGATCTTCTGCTCGGGAGGCGTGCCCCGCCACTTGACGGTCATCTGCGTGCCTTCCTTGAAGTCGATGCCGTAGCGCAGCCCGCCGTGCAGAAGGATACTTGTGATCCCGGCCACGGAAAGCACCAGCGAAGCGCCGATGAACGGCCACTTGTAATTCAGAAAGTCGAAATTCGTGTTCTTAAAGATTTCCATCGGTATCTGCCATACCGGTGCTTAACATCTAATTGACACCGGACTTGTTGAAAATGTTCCCCAAACCCCGGTGCTGGATGCCGTCTGCCGTCTGCCGGGCAAAGTCACCGGCCGCCGGCCCTTAGCCTCCAGCCACCACATTATATGCTCAATTCCGCCAACTGGCGGCGGCCCGACAGCTCGTAGTCGAAGATCACCTTGGACACGAAAACCGCGGTGAAAACGTTTGCGATCAGGCCGATGGTCAGGGTGACGGCAAATCCCCGGACCGGCCCTTCGCCGAAAATGAACAGGAAAGCGCAGGAGACCACGGTGGTGACGTGGGTGTCCACGATGGTCCACCAGGCTTTCGAGAAGCCCGCATCCACTGCCGAAACGATGGCCTTGCCGGCGCGCAGCTCCTCCCGGATGCGCTCGAAGATCAGCACGTTGCTGTCGACCGCCATACCGATGGTCAGGATGACGCCGGCGATACCGGGCAGGGTGAGGGTGGCTTTAAAGTAGGACAGCGCGGCCATCAGGATCACGGTGTTCAGGAACAGCGCCAGCACCGCATTCACGCCGCTGCGCTTGTAATACAACAGCATGACGATAATCACCGCACTCAGGCCGGCCAGGCCGGCCACGATGCCGGCGTGGATGGAGTCGGCGCCCAGGGAGGGGCCGACGGAACTTTCATAGACGGTCTCGATGGTGGCCGGCAGGGCGCCCGCGCGCAGCACCAGGGCCAGGTCGGAGGCTTCCTGCTCGGTGCCGATGTTCTCGATCTGCCCGCTATCCTCGATGCGGCCCTTGATCACGGCCACGGAGTAGATCTGGTTGTCCATCACCACGGCCAGGCGGTTGCCGATATTGGCCTCCGTATAGCGGCCGAAGCGCTTGCCGGCATCCGGGCTGAGGGTGAACTGGGTATCCCACTTGCGGAACTCGTCCTGGCCGGCGCGGGCGTTGCGCAAGTCGGTGCCGCGGACCACCGGGGTCCGTGAAAGCAGGTACCACTCCTCGTTGTTGCTGCCCATAGCACGCATTTTGACCAGCTTGGTGTTCAGGGGCAGGATGCCGCCCTTCTGCGCCAGGGCGGCGTCGCGGCTGGCGAACGGACCTTCTTTTACGTCGTCGATCTCCAGTTGGGCGGTGGTCTGCATGATCTCGCGCACGCGGGCCGGGTCGTCCACGCCGGGAAGCTCCACCAGGATCTCGTAATCCTTGTCCGCCTGCCCGTACTGCTGCACGGTGGGCTCGGTCAGGCCCAGCTGGTTGATGCGGTTGCTGATGGTATTGAGGGAGCGCTCCACGGTGTCGCGCTTGAGGGTGAGCAGCTCGCTGGGCCGCATGTTCAGGCGGTAGTCGGTGGCGTTGACCGGGGTCACCACCCACTGGGACAGGCGGTCCGCGATCAGGTTACGAAAAGCGGTGGTCTTGGTGACCGGCACGCCCTTCACGTCGATCTGAATGCTGTCGGCATCGTCAACGCTTTGGGGATCGTTCCGCGAGATGTCGGTGAAGTCGATGTTCTGCTTGTGCATCTCGTCCTTCAACCGCTCGATGGCGCCGTCGGCCTCGCTCTTGAGGGCGTCCTGCACGTGCACCTGCAGCACCATGTGGCTGCCGCCCTTCAGATCCAGACCCAGGCGGATGTTGTGGCTGACGTTGGCAACCAGGGCGTCCTTGGATTTGGGGAAGCCGATGATGCCGAACACGCACACCAGGATGGTCGCCACAATGACCACGGTCCTACCCGTCACGTTTTTTCGCATGAGAATTTGCCTTGCTAAAGTATTGTCCTACGATTTACTTCTTGCCGTCGCCGGCCGTCACCAGGTTCGAGACCGAGCTGCGGGCCACCTGGAGCTTGATGTTATCGGGCTTCACCCGCAACACCAGCGTGTCGTCGTCGCCGATGGAAACAATGGTCCCCACGATACCGCCGCTGGTGAGGACGGTGTTGCCATTCTGCAGGGCGCTCAACATCGCCTGCTGCTTCTTCTTTTGGCGCTGCATGGGAAGGAACAGGAGGAAATAGAAGATGCCGAAGATCAGGAGAATCGGAAGAAAGCCCAGCAGGGAGCCGCCTGCGGGCGACGAGGATTGAAGAATCAGATTTGGGACCACGTTGGCAGACTACTCATTCTTGAACCGGACGGCGCGCGCACGGTTTCGCTATTTTTCAGATTTCTAACAGATAGTATAGCGTGACTGATGGCGGGGCTGGTGTCAAGCGGCGGTAATGCTCTCTCCTGAGGTGCGGGATGAGACGGAGAGCCGGGCACGATTGCAGGAACCGCGGCGGACCCTGGCTCTCAGGGCGTGCGTGGGCGGCTACGGTTGTCACCTACGGACCGGGCGGCCCGGCGCTACGCCGTCGACCAGTTCCCCGTTGTTCACCACCGGCGTGCCGTTCACCAGCACGTACTGGATGCCGACGGAGTATTGCGCAGGGCGATCGAAAGTAGCGCGATCGATGACGCGCGCCGGATCGAACACGGTAATATCCGCATCGGCGCCCGCCGCGATGCGGCCCTTGCCGCGGATGCCCAAGCGGCCGGCGGGCATCGCGGTCATCTTGCGCAGGGCATCCATCAGGGTCAGGGCGTGCTCTTCGCGCACGTAACGGCCCAACACGCGCGCATACGTGCCCGCCGCGCGGGGATGGCCCTTGCCGTTCTCGAGAATGCCGTCGCTGGCGATCATCACCATGGGATCGGCCACCGCCAGCCGCACGATCTCTTCCGGAATCGAGTGGATCGCCACCATGCCACCCTGCTTGCGGTAGCGCGCGAAAGATTCGGCGGTGAGGCGCTCACCGGTGAGGGCCCATTGCAGATCGCCGAAGCCGATGCCGCCCTGGCGAGCCTGCCAGCCTTCGTCGAAGACCGCCGAACTGAGGTCCGTCATGCCGGCCGTGTACGGATACATCTCGGTGGTCACATCCAGGCCGCGCTGGCGCGCGCCGCGGATGATTTTCAAGCAGAGCGGAGTTTCGCGCAGACCCATGCTGGTGATATGCACCACGTGCAGGGACGCGCCGGTGGCGGCGGCATCCGCGATGACCTCCTGCAGCGCGTCGATCACGCCCGGCTCCACGGGTCCGCCGTTGCGCATATGGACGTAGACGGCGGTCTTGCGTTCCGCGGCCAGGGCGAACAGGTCCAGGATTTCGTCGCGCGCGGTGAGCGGCACGTAGGCGATGCCCAGCCCGATTCCCAAGGCGCCTTCGTCGAGGCCGCGCCGCACCAGGTTGAAGATCTCATCGCGTTCCGCCGGCGTGGCGGCGCGCCGGGCGGCGGCATCTCGCGGCAGCAGTTTGCCGGTATCGTGCATCACCGCCATGCGCGCCGGGATGTGGCCGGACGTAGCGCCGAAGTTGATCAGCGCCCGGCCCTCGCGCGCGGCGTACCAGGGCGTTACGGGCGAAACACCGACCTCCATTTCGAGCGCCGTCGTGACGCCGTCACGGGCTTTGAAGCGGTAGTTCTCGGGGGTTTGTCCGTGCGAGTGCAGATCGATGAACCCCGGCGCGACGACCAGGCCGGCGGCGTCGATCATCGTCCTCCCCGCCAGCGGCGTTTCGGAAACGGCGGCGATCCGGCCGCCGCTCACCGCCACGTAGCGGACGGCATCCAGGCCGGAGGCCGGGTCCATCACGCGGCCGCGCGCGATAACGACGTCGTACGTCTGCGCCAGCGAGGAGACCGCCAGCAGCAGGGACAGCAGGAACGTATTGCGCATGATCACTCCATGGTACAAGAGACCATGCGGCTCACTGCGCTTCTGACGATTGCCGTGCTCTGCCCGGCGCAGGAAGCAGGCCGCAACTACCGTGTGGGGCCGAATATGCGGATCAGCGCCGCGCAGCCGTCCGTTCGACACTACGAAGCGTACGCCGGCGCGGACCCCAACGATGCCCGGCACCTGATCGCGTGTGCGCTCGTTGTCCGCGCGCAAGATCGGATCGATAACGTGTTTTACATGTCGGCCGATCGCGGCAAGACCTGGTCGCACACCCTGACGGTAGATCACGCGGTAGATCCCTCGTGCGCGATCGGCAGCCACGGCGTCGCCTTCGCCGGAAATATCCACGATCAGCTCTTTCCGGATGGCAAGACCGACTCGGTATTGACCGTTTATCGTTCGGCCGACGGCGGCCGCACCTGGCAGCCATCTGCGGTCGCCGCAGAGTCGCGCGGAATCGACCGCGCTTACGTGACGCCCGACTCCTACGCGCATGGCTACCGCGCCACCAGGCAGCCCCCGGCCGTAATTCTCTTTTATCCATCAAGGGACCAGGGCCGCAGTTTCGATCGCGTGCTGGTCAGCGGGGCCGCGGTCTTCTCCAAGCCGTGGTTCTTTCCCGGCAACGGGGTGGTGGATGACGACGGCAACTTCTTCGCTTTGATAGCCGAGCTGGACGACACCAAGCGCAATATGTCGTATCGCACCGATGCGGCATCCGCGCCGTCCGCCGACGCGGTGCTGAACATCTATGTCTCGCGCGACGCAGGCCAGACGCTGAAGCCGGCCGGCCGGATCCCGGGCGTGTGCTACGACTGGCGCGTGCCGCAACTCTCGCTGCCGGTGCTGGCGGTGGACCGCAGCCGCGGCCCATTCCGCGGCCGCCTGTACGCTGTGTGGCCGGATGCGCGGTTCGACCGCCGGACCGAGATCCTGATGTCGTTTTCGAGCGACCGGGGGCGCACCTGGAGCGCGCCGCGGGCGGTGAGTGAGGACCGCCAGGACGATGCCGCCAACCGGCACGCCAATCAGTTCATGCCGGCGGTTGCGGTCAACCGCGACGGTGTGGTGGGAATCGCCTGGTATGACCGGCACGATCACGCGGACAATCTCGGCTATTGGGTTCGTTTCGCAGCTTCTCCCGACGGCGGCGAAAGCTGGCTGCCCAGCACGCGGGTTTCGAGTTCACCACACATGGATTCCGCGGACACCCGCAAGAACAGCGGCGATACGGCGGGACTGGCCGCCGATGCCGGCGGCCGGTTCCACCCGGTATGGATCGATAACCGCACGGGAACGCCGCAGATGTGGACGGCCACGGTCCGGGTACGCGGAAAGGTCCGCCGGCGGCAACGGCAATGACAGCTCAGTTAGGTCTGGGCGCGGAGGCCAGTTCCGCGAGCTTCGGCAGTTGGGCGCGGACCGCGGCAGCATCGTGGGCATTCGGCGCCAGTTCCAGGTACTTCCGGAAGAACAGCGCGGATTCGGTGTATTGCTTCTTATCCATCAGGATCAGGCCCAGCACATAGTCCAGCCGGGGAAGCCTTTGCTCCTTGTCGACACGCAGGCCCTCGCGCGCAGCGCGCTCCGCCTCGTCCGCCTTGTTCAACTGGGCATTCGCCACGGCGTTGAAAAGATACGCAGCCGGAAAGTCTTCGGGATCCAGGGCGATCCACTGGCGCGAGTACTTCTCCGAATCGGTCCAATCCCCCTGGCGATCGGCCAGAGCGGTCAGACCTTCCAAGGGGCGCACATACCGGGGGTCGCTGGCCTGAGCCTGCTTCCAGGCCTCCGCGGCGCCGGTGAAATCGTTCTTGTTCTCCCGCAGATTGCCCAGATGGTACCAGGCCACGGCGAAGCGCGGGAAGATCCTGACAGCCTTGGCAAACTCCGCGGCGGCGAGCTCGGTCTTCTGGGCGTGCAACTGTTCCAATCCTTTTTCGTAGGCTTTTTTGGCATTAGAGGGCGCTTCAAGAGTCGTGGCGCTGACCGTCAAAGTCGTGGCCCGCGATAACGGGTGCAGGATGAGGGTGCCCAGGCGCGCATCGTCCATGACGCTCTTGATGGCCATGCTCACGTTCTCGGACCGATAGCCCGAGAGTACGGCCCGTAATTCACAGTTCCGCAATTCGCTGGTAATGGGCATGGAATACTGGCTGGCGGTGCCGTTGATCGGTTTGTTCACATCGGCGGGCAAGGCGCCGGGGATGCTGGCGTCGCCCGATTCCGCGTCGCTGGCCTTCGAAGTCACCTTAAAACCGAAGCGCCCCTTCAGATCCGTCCAGGTTTCAAATTGGGCGCGGCCTTCGCAGACCCGTTCGATGCGCACGGGATCGGACGGCGCCGTACCATCGTCCAGCATCACCCGTCCCGAGAAGAAAACCACACGCTCGGTAGGCTTGATATCCCACGAGCTTTGACCACACACCGTTGCGGCGATCCCCAGCAGCGCCACGGCGGCTCCCCACACTGTTCGTTCCATAAATTCCTCCAGGCGCGTTTAACTCAATTATCCACCGGCCGGGGGGAAAAGGGAAATGGATGCAGGGAGAGGGCCGGATGCCGGAAAGTTTATATTTGGCGGGAGAGGTTAAGGGGACTGCGGGGGCCGACCGCGTAAAGTGACGGTCTGCCCCCGCGGGGGACGTTATGCCGTGCGCATGGTCTCCGACTTATCGCCGGAGATGGCTGCCTGCGCCGCCGCCAACCTCGCGATCGGCACACGATAGGGCGAGCAGGAGACGTAGTTCATGTGGATGCGGTAGCAGAACTGCACCGAGTTCGGCTCGCCGCCGTGTTCGCCGCAGATCCCGATCTCGAGATCCGGCCGGGTCTGGCGGCCCAGCTTCACACACATCTCCATCAATTTGCCCACGCCCTGCTGATCGAGCACGGCGAACGGATCGTTCTTGAAGATCTTGGCGTCCGCGTACTCTTTCTGGAAGCGCGTGTAGTCGTCGCGAGAGAGGCCCATGGTGGTCTGGGTCAGATCGTTGGTGCCGAAGCTGAAGAAGTCCGCCGCCTTGGCTACCAGGTCGGCGGTCAGCGCGGCGCGCGGGATCTCGATCATGCAGCCGACCGTGTAGGGGAAGTCCTTCATGCCGGCCTTGCCCAGCACCTCCCCGGCGACTTTGTCCACGATCTGCTTCTGGTTGTCGAACTCCTCGATGGAGCCGATGAGCGGGATCTCGATTTGCGGAATGGCTTTGACGCCCTTCTTGGTCACCTGCACGGCGGCTTCGAAGATCGCCCGCGCCTGCATTTCGGTGATCTCGGGATAGGTGATGCCCAGCCGGCAACCGCGCAAGCCCAGCATGGGGTTGAACTCATGCAGTTGTTCGACGCGCTCCAGCAGGGTGGTGAGCACCTTCTTCAGATCCTTCACCGTGGCGCCGAGACGCTGGTAGCGCGCGGCCATTTCTTTCTTGGCCTTGGTATCGGCGGCGGGCAGCTTGGCCAGATCGACCATAAGCTGTTCGCGCTTGGGCAGGAACTCGTGCAGCGGCGGATCGAGGGTGCGGATGAGCACCGGGAATCCGTCCATGGCCTTGAACAGGCCGGCGAAATCCGCGCGCTGCATGGGCAGCAGTTTGGCCAGCGACTTCCGCCGCGTCTTTTCGTCTTTGGCCAGGATCATAGCCTGCATGTGCGGGATGCGATCCTCGGCGAAGAACATATGCTCGGTGCGGCACAGCCCGATGCCCTCCGCGCCGAACTTGCGGGCCACCTTGGCGTCGCGCGGGATGTCGGCATTGGCGCGCACGCCGAAGCTGCCGCGGAACTCATCCGCCCAGGTCATAAATGCCGCCAGGATGCCGGAAGTGGGATCCGCGTCCAGGGTATTGGCCTGACCGGCGAAGACCTCGCCCGTAGAACCGTCGAGCGAAAGCCAGTCGCCTTCCTTCAACGTCTGTTTTTTGCCGTCGACGGCCACGCTCATTTCCTTGCTGCGCTCGTTGACTTCTATGGCGCCGGCGCCGGCCACGCACGGGGTACCCATGCCGCGGCAGACCACCGCCGCGTGGCTGGTCATGCCGCCGCGCGACGTCAGAATGCCCTTGGCCACTTCCATGCCGTGAATGTCATCGGGCACGGTCTCGGCGCGCACCAGCACGACGGGCCCCTTCTTGGCCTGTTCCACGGCTTCGTTCGCCGTAAAAACCACCCGGCCGACAGCCGCGCCGGGCGATGCCGGCAGTCCGCTGGCGATTTGCGCGAGCGATTTCTTGGAGGCCGGATCGAGCACCGGGTGCAGCAGTTGATCGAGCTGTTGCGGATCGACGCGGAGCACGGCTTCGGCCTTGCTGATGAGGCCTTCGTTCACCATGTCCACCGCGATGCGCACGGCCGCCGGACCGGTGCGCTTGCCGTTGCGCGTCTGCAACATGTAGAGCTTCTTGTCCTGGATGGTGAACTCGAAATCCTGCACGTCGCGATAGTGCTTTTCCAGGTTGGACGTAATCTCGTGGAGCTGGTGGTAGGCCTCGGGCATCAGCGATTCCAAGGTGGCGATGGGCTGCGGCGTGCGCACGCCGGAAACCACATCCTCGCCCTGCGCGTTGATCAGATACTCACCGTAGAAAACCTTCTCGCCGGTCGAAGGATTGCGCGTGAAGCCAACGCCGGTGGCGGACGTATCGCCCATGTTGCCGAAGACCATGGCTTGCACGTTGACCGCGGTACCCAGATCGTCGGGGATGTTGTTCATCTTGCGGTAATGCTTGGCGCGCGCGTTGAACCAGGAGCGGAACACGGCATCTCGGGCCATGGCGAGCTGCACGATGGCTTCCTGCGGAAACGGCTTGCCGGTCTTCTTTTCCACGAGTCTCTTGTAGTCCACGATGACGGCCTTCAAATCCTCGGCGGTCAGGTCGGTATCGAACTTGGCTTTGACCTTTTTCTTGCGGCCATCGAACACCTTGTCGAAATCGTGCTTCTCGATATCCAGCACCACGTTGCCGAACATCTGGATGAAGCGGCGGTAGCAATCGTAAGCGAAACGCGGATTGCCGCTCTTCTTTTCCAGCGCCAGCACGGTCTTGTCGTTCAAGCCGAGGTTGAGGACGGTGTCCATCATGCCCGGCATGGAGAACTTGGCGCCCGACCGCACGCTGACCAGCAGGGGATTCTCGGTGTTGCCCAGGGTCTGCCCCATCTGCACCTGGAGCTTTTCCAGCGCGCGCAGCATCTCCTTGTGGATCTCGTCCGGAACCTGGTTGTTGCTGTTGAAGTAGATGTTGCAGACTTCCGTCGAGATGGTGAAGCCGGGCGGCACCGGCAGATCGGCCCGGCACATCTCGGCCAGCCCGGCGCCTTTGCCGCCGAGCACATCCTTCATCTTTCCATCGCCATCGGCCCCGCCGGGACCGAATTGGTACACGTACTTTTTCATCATCTTCTCCTATGAATTCGTGACTATCTCCGAAAAATCGGCGAACGTGCGAAACTCTTCCAGCAGATTGTGCAGCATGGCCAGGCGATTGACCCGCACCGCGGGGTCGGGCGCATTCACCAGCACCTTGTCGAAAAACAGGTCCACCTTGGGCCGCAACGCTCCGATGACTGTTTCAATTGGTTGTCCGGCAGAGCGATTGATCTCAGCAAACAATTCCGACTCGGGCCCGGGTTCGAGAAGCGCCGGATCGAACGGACCGCCCTCGAAGGCGGCCTGGCGCAGGATGTTTTTGACGCGTTTGAAGCTGGCGGCCAGGGGTTCGAAATCCGGTGTCGGGCGGATTTTCTGAAGGCGCAGCAGGCGCGCTTCCAGATCCGGCAGGCCGCTCCAGCCGGCCGCCATGGCGGCGTTGACCTCGTCGTATTTGAAACCACGCACGTCGCGGAAGTAAAATCTGACGCGATCCTCAATGAACTCCAGCAGCGCCGGGTCGCCGAGGAGCAGCCATTGCAGCGGGATGTCAAGACTCGCTTCCACAATGATCTTGACCACGCCCTGCGCCGCGCGGCGCAGCGCGAACGGATCGCGCGAACCGGTGGGAATCAGGCCGACGCGGAAACATCCGCGCAGGGTGTCCAGCTTGTCGGCAAGCGAAACGAGTTGGCCGGGGCGGCTGCGCGGGATCGAATCCTCCATGCTTTCGGGCTTGTAATGATCGTATATCGCCTGCCAGACTTCTTCCGGTTCGCCCTGTGAGCGCGCGTACAATCCGCCGACTACGCCCTGCAATTCCGTGAATTCCTTTACCAATTCCGTGGTGAGATCGCATTTGGCAAGACGCGCGGCGCGCTGCGCGCTTTCGCCGCCGCCGAGTTGCTTCACCAACTCCACGATGCGTTCAGTCTTTTCCAGATACGAGCCGAGCTTGGCCTGGAAAGTTACGTGGGAGAGGTCTTCCACACGGTCCGCCAGTTTCTTGCGCTGATCCGTCTGCCAGAAAAAGCGAGCGTCGTTGAACCGGGCGCGGAGGACGCGTTCGTTGCCGCGCCGGACCAGGCCGTCGGGATCGGCGTTGGTGTTCATCACCGCCACGAACCGGGGGGCCAGACGGCCGGATTCGTCCACCACCGAGAAGTATCTCTGGTGGTGGCGCATCACCGTGATGAGGACTTCCTCGGGCAGCTTCAGGAACTCGGGATCGAAGTCGCCCACGATAGGCGTGGGAAACTCGGTCAGATTGACCAGCGTTTCAAGCAGTGCCGGGTCGGGCTTCAGGTGCCCGCCAAGCGCGGCAATTCCCGCGGTGATTTTCGCGCGGCGCTCGATGGCCGACAGCATCACATAGTTCTCGCGGAGACGCTCTTCGTAATCTTCGATCGTCACCGGGATGCGCGCCGCGCCCAGCCGGCGGTGGCCGGACGTCACCCTGCCCGATGGCACACCGGCGATTTCGAACGGCACCACGTTATCGCCCAGCAGCGCCACCATCCAGCGAATAGGACGGATGAAGCGCGGTCCGTTCCTGGCGGTCCAGTACATCGTCTTGGGAAACGCGATCTTGAGAATGATGCCGGGCAGGGACTCGGCCAGCACGTCGATCAACTGTCGGCCGGGAGTCGTTTTGCACCGCAGGAAGTATTGACCTCGATCGGTGTGAACGATCTGGAGTTGATCCCGGGTCACGCCATGCTTCCGCGCGAACCCCTCGACAGCCCTTGGGTCCGCACTGTACGCCGGGCCAAGCACGCGTTCTTCGGTGTCCGGCAGCCGCTCGGGCAGACCTTCCGCGCGCGCCACCAGGCGACGCGGCGTGGCATCCATCTGGGCCGCAAATCCGAGCGCTTCCAGTTGGCCCCGCAGGCTTTCGAGCGCGGCGGGAATCATCCAATCCGGAATCTCTTCCGTCCCGATCTCCAGCAGAAACGGCAGGCTCATTGCGCCGCCTCCTGCTGATCGGCCCATGCCTGGGCCACGCCAACGGCCAGCTTGCGCACGCGCTGGATCACACCCACCCGCTCGGTCACGCTGATCGCCCCGCGCGAATCGAGCGTATTAAACAGGTTCGAGCACTTCAGCACCTGATCGTACGCCGGCAGCAGCGGGAACCGCGCCTTTTCCGCCGACTTCGGGTATAGCGCCAGCAGCCGCGCGGCCTCGCCTTCGTGCAGCGCGAACAGCTTCCAGAGGGTCTCCACGTCGGCCATCTCGAAGTTGTAGACCGAGAACTGCAGTTCGTCCTGCAATCGCACATCGCCGTAAGTGAATCCCGGCGCCCACTCGATGTCGTAGACGCTGTCCTTCACCTGCAGGAAGGCCGCCAGCCGCTCCAGCCCGTAGGTCAACTCCGCCGGCACCAGGTCCAGATCGATGCCGCCGCATTGCTGGAAGTAGGTGAACTGGGTGATTTCCAGACCGTCGAGCATCACCTGCCAGCCGATGCCCCAGGCGCCCAGCGTCGGCGCCTCCCAGTTGTCCTCTTCGAACTTGATATCGTGGCGGGTCAGATCGATGCCCACGGCTTCCAGGCTGCCCAGGTACTGCTCGATGACGTCGCCGGGGGAGGGCTTGAGAATGACCTGCAACTGCGAGTGCTTGTACAGGCGGTTGGGATTTTCGCCGTAGCGGCCGTCCGCCGGACGCCGGCTTGGCTGCACGTACGCCACGCGATAGGGCTTGGGGCCGAGCACCCGGAGAAAGGTCTCCGGACACATGGTCCCCGCGCCTACTTCCACGTCGTAAGGTTCCTGGATGATGCAGCCGCGCGCCGCCCAATAGGCTTTCAGCTTCAGGATGATCTCTTGAAAGGAATCCATCGTCTATTCGGCTTCCAGCACCGGCGGCGTCATCAGCCTGCGCTCGATGTGATTTTCGATCTGCTGCACCAGGAAACAGCGCAGGTCCGCGCAGGTCTCACGCTGCCAGGCTGCCGGGTCAATCCGGGACACCGGTTGGCGCAACATCTGTTCGGCAATGGCTCTCGACTCCACGCTCAATTCCCAACTGCCCGTGCCTGCAGCACGGCGGCAGGCGCCACACAGCAACCCGGCTTGGCCGCCGATGAAAAACGCGCGCTCGCGGATTTCGCGATCACCCAGCACGCTGCCGCAACCCAGGCAGACGTTCAACTCGGGCAGAAACCCGGAGAGCCGCACGGCCCACAAACTGAAGTAGGTCGCCGCGCGCCACACACCCGCCGCGCCCGCGCTGTGCATAAATTCGAGCACCGCGATCAGCAGGCGGAAGAACCGCTCGTTCGGCTCATTCGGCGGCAGTAACTGATCTGTAACTTCCGCGAAGAAATCCAGCGCCACTCCCGCCCGGTAGTCCGACAGCAAACCGAACTGGGAGTCCAGCAGATCGCAGGAATCCAGGTTCACCAACTCCCTGGTCTCGCGCTGAAAGTACGCCATGCGCACGTGCGAGAGCCGCTCCAGACCGGCGCCGAACGGACTCTTCGGACGGCGCGCACGCTTCGCGACGCCGCGCAATTTCCCCAGATCACGAGCCAGAAAGCTGACGACGAGGTCCGCTTCCTTGAGGGGATAAGTACGAAGCACAAAGGCCTCGCTCACTCGGGCCGGCACAAGGAAATTTCAGAGTATCACATGGTGCTTGGAGTTGCGCGCCAACCGCACCCTCCGATGGGCCCTCTCACGGAGCGATCCCGGCGGCGGCCAGACGCTGGCGCACGCCGGCGTCCTTCCACAGCCGGTAACCGCCGCGAAAAGCGTAAGCATTGTCACCCAACCGCGCTCCGGGCGGCAGTTTCTTCAACTGCTTGGTATTGCCGCCGCCGAGCACTACGTAATCGGCTTCCAGCGCCACCTTCAGCCGGGCTACCACGTCAAAGACAGCCTGGCGCCACTTCTTTTTGCCCAACCGCTTCAATCCCCGCACTCCCACGTAGTCCTCGTAGGTCCGCCCGTGCTTGTACGGCAGGTGCGCCAGTTCCATGGGCTCCAGGACTCCATCCACGATGAAGGCCGAACCCAGGCCGGTGCCCAGTCCCAGAAACAGCATGCGGCCGCCTTCGTAGTGGCCCAGCGCCTGCATGGCCGCGTCGTTGATGATCTTTACGGGCACGCCCAGAGCTTTTTGAAAATCGAAACGGACCCAGCCCGGCCCCAGATTATGCGGGTCCGAGAGCGGCCTGCTGTGCAGCACCGGGCCGGGGTATCCGATCGATGCCCTGTCATATTGCCACCCATCGATAGCCTTCCGCACGTCGGCGATCATCTTGCGCGGCGTCATCTTGGGGCCGGACGGAATCTCGACCGGTGTGCGATGGCCGCTGGCCAGCGCTTTCACGTGTGTGCCGCCGACATCCAGCACCAGGATTTTGGGGGTCGCTTGAGCCACAACTCATTTTGCCACTTTCCGATACAATTGGGCCATGTATACGCGGCGGGATTTGGGACGATGGGCGGCGGCGGTTTTGCCGGTGGCCCGGGCTTTCGGCAAGCTCGATTCGCATGTCAACGGCGTGCTCATTGGCGCGCAGTCTTACAGCTTCCGCGACCGGCCGCTGGACGCAGCCATCCAGGGCTTCGTCGACGTGGGCTTGAGCGAATGCGAATTATCGATGGGCCACGTGGAGCCCGAACTGAAAGACGGGGCGGCTTTGCGCGCGTGGCGCCTCAACCTGAAGATGGACGATATCCGCGCCATCCGGCAGAAGTTCGACCGCGCGGGCATCGCGCTTTCCGCCTACGCCTACAACATTCGCGACGACTTCACGGACGCCGAAATCGCCCGCGGGTTCGACGTGGCGCAGGCTCTGGGCGTCCGCACGATCACCACGTCGACCACGGTTTCGGTGACGCCCCGCATCGTGACGCAGGCGGAGAAATACAAGATCGTAGTGGGCATGCACGGCCATTCGAACGTCAAAGATCCGAACGAATATGCCAAGCCGGAGACGTTCGAGAAGGCCATGCGGCTGTCGCCTTACATCGCCGTGAACCTGGATATCGGGCACTTCTGGGCCGCCGGCTACGATCCGGTGGCGTTTATTGAGCAGCACCACGCGCGCATCGTGACCTTGCATATCAAGGACCGCAAAAAGAATCAGGGAAAGAACATGCCGTTTGGCGAAGGCGATACGCCGATCCGGGAAGTGCTGCAATTGCTCAAACGCCAGAAATATCCCATCCCGGCCAATATCGAGTACGAGTACCAGGGCGGCGACACGGTAGCCGAAGTGCGCCGGTGCTACGAATATTGCCGGCGGGCATTAGCCTGAGCAATTTTTCGAAATCCGCGCCGATGAGTTAGTTGGCGGCCGCGGGCATAGGTGATCTCCTCGGCTCCCGGAGGGCGGCCGCCCCATTCGTCCTTTCACCTACGGTGTGAACCTCCGGCGTGCGTGGCGGGGCTGACGATGCGCGGGCTGGTAATAGAGGGCTGGCGCGGGCATCGTGCCCCGCCGTCCATGATCTCGAGGTGTTTCGATTAAGACGCGCGCGCCGCTCGATTTGGCGGCTCCTGTCCTTTATGGCGGCGCGGGTGGACACGCCCCTTTGCGCTTTTGATCAACTCGCGCAAAACGGGGCGGCCCGCGCCGCTCGATTTTGCGGCTCCTGTCCTTTATGGCGGCGCGGGCATGCACGCCCCTTTGCGCTTTGATTAAACCGCGCAAAACGGGGCGGCCAGACACGCCCCTTTGCGCTTTTAGGCCAATTGGAGCACTTGCCGCAGCGCCGGATCGCTGCGCACCCGCCAGATCTTGCTGTCCAGATAATAGTGCGTCAATCCGAAACCGCAAAAGAACCCGAACGCCAGATCGGATGCCTGGCCCAGGTGAAAACCTGGTATCCGATACAAAGCGCTAAAAACCAGCGCCACGAAGACGTAGTTCAACAGGCTCCGGGAAACGGCGCGCGGAATGCGGCCGTGATCCTCCGCCGTGTAACGGTTGCGATTGTGGAACCAGATCAACGCGTGATATTGCAGATTGTGCACGATGGTCACGGTGGGCACGGCACCCATCCAGCTCATGTAGGCGAACGTCAGCCAGTGCAGCGGAATGACGGCCGCGAAAAGCAGAAACTTGGGGACGTTCACGGAATCGCCGCGGCGGATGCGGATGGCCTGGCGGCCGCCGTAAACGATCAGCGTGGCGGCTACCAGGGCCCACAGGAACGGTTCCAGGCGCGGGAACGAGAATCTCAACCCGAGTTCCTCAGGGTGGTGAATGAAGAAGCGGTGGAATGGTGGGAACACCGTCATCACCGCCAGAAACCAGCGGTCCAGGAAGCTATCGACCTGGGCCAGATCGCGGTTCTTCACCTTGTACAGCACCATGAATCCGTAGTGCTGGCGGATGACGTGATAATAAGCCCACACGGCCACGATCAGGGCCAGCACGGCCTTGCCGCCGGCCAGCACCAGCGCCGGCCCCAGGGCGAAAAAAAACGCGGCGCTGCCGAACAGCAATACCCGGTTCCGCCGGCGCGCCTCACAGTCGAAGAACGTGCGCGACGCCATCCCGAAGATATGCGTGCCGTCGAAGCCCACCGACCAGAACCACCATAACAACGAGATCGGTACGCGGAGCGCGACGTTGGCCACCAGGTAGAGATAGCCGGCCAGCGCGCTCCCGATCACAAATGCGAGGTCAATCCGCGGCGTGATGATCCAGCGGTGAGACCAGCGCGAGGCGGCCGGTGGAATGACAGGTTGCGGGACACCTTGTGCGAGTGCAGCCAATCCATTCAGTGTACAACTGTCGCGCGCGCTTTCGTTCACGCGATACTGGAAGCAGACGGAGGGTGCATGCACAAGTCACTGGATCTGGTGGTGATCGGCACCGGCGCGGCGGCAGCTACCGTCGCCGGCGACTGCCGGGCGGCCGGCTGGAGCGTGGCGGTGATCGATTCGCTCCCGTTTGGCGGCACCTGCATGCTGCGCGGCTGCGATCCGAAAAAGGTGCTGGTGGGCGCGGCCGACCTGTTCGACTGGATGCGGCGCATGCGCGGCAAGGGCATCGTCGCGCCGGAGGCGCATATCGACTGGCCGGAATTGATGCGCTTCAAACGTACGTTTACCGGGCCGGTGCCGCAGGCGCGCGAAGACAGTTTCGCGCGGGCGGGCATCGCCGCTTTTCACGGGCGCGCCCGGTTCACAGGACCGCGGACGGTGGCGGTCGGCGGCGATACGTTGGAGGGCCGCCACATTGTGATTGCGTCCGGCGCACGGCCCGCTCCGCTGGGCATCCCCGGGGAAGCCCTGATTACTTACAGCGATCAGTTTCTGGAATCAGACAGGCTGCCGCGGACGATTCTGTTTGTCGGCGGAGGCTACATCGCGTTCGAGTTCGCGCACCTGGCGGCGCGGGCCGGCGTTCGGACGGCCATCTTGCACCGCGGCGCCCGTCCCCTCGAGCGATTCGACCCGGACCTGGTCGCGCGGCTGGTGGAGCACACGCGCAGCCTGGGGATCGATGTGGAGCTGCAGACGCCGGTGGAAGCCATCGAAGGCGAAGGCGGCGAATTGCGGGTGCGGTCGGGCGTGCGGACATTCGAGGCGCAGATGGCGGTGCACGCCGCCGGGCGCATCCCGGATCTGAACGATCTGGATCTGGCGGCCGCCGGCGTGGAGTGGGACAAGCATGGGGTGAAAGTGAACGAATATCTGCGCAGCGTCTCAAACCCGGCGGTCTATGCGGCCGGCGACGCGGCGGCTGGCGGCGGCGCGCCGCTCACGCCGGTGGCCGGTTATCACGGGCGCATCGTATCCGCGAACCTGCTCCAGGGGGATCATCGCACGCCGGACTACGCCGGCATGGCTTCAACGGTATTTACGATCCCGCCGCTGGCGACGGTGGGATTGCAGGAAGAGGCCGCGCGCCGCGCCGGCTTGAAATTCTCCGTCCACCACGGCGATAGTGGAAACTGGTATTCGTCACGCCGTGTGAATGAACCGTGCGCGGGTTACAAAGTGCTGCTGGAAGAGGGAACCGGCCGCATTCTGGGCGCGCACCTGCTAGGGGACCAGGCCGCCGAACACATCAACCTGTTCGCCCTGGCGGTGCGCTTCGGCTTGCGATCGTCCGATCTGAAAGATATTCTTTTTGCGTATCCGACGCACGCTTCGGACACACAGTACATGTTGGGGTAAGACATTATGTCTTGTTGCGGGGAACTCGATAAACTCATGGACCTCGGCCTGGCGCGCCACGCGCAACTGCACCAGCTCACCAACGGCAGGATCGTCACCGAGATCGACACGGAGTACTTTTTCGTGTTCGGCGAAGATCGGCCCAGCTTCGTGGGCATGAATTATTGCCCGTTTTGCGGACGGGTCCTGTCCCGCGGGCTGTGGAATCTGGAGAAGAAGAAGCAGGGGGCGTAAGCGCGTCAGAAGCCGCCGGCCGCCGCCCGGCGCGGTTTCCGCCGCCTCCTGCCGGCCGCCGGCGCGCTCTTCCCGCCGGCGAAGAGTTTAGCTAATTCCGCCGCGTCGTCGAGCACCAGCAGCGCCAGCGGTTCGGCTTCGCCGGCTATGGGCGCCACGCTGACCAGCAGATCCACGGCGGCCTTTCGGCCCCCGCGCGCCAATTCTATGCGGGCGATTCGGCGGCAGACCTGACCGGTTGCAAAAGCTTCGCGCACCGAATTGCGGATGGGACAATCGGGGCAGGCCTCGGCATGGCCGCATCCGGCAGGCGACTCAGCCGCATGGATACAAGCCAGCGCCTGTCCCGCGGGCGGATCCAAGATGGCGAAGGGGACTCGCTCGATCAGCCGGGCGGCCTCCAGGTTGAAGTCGATCATGCGCACGTCCGGGTCCACCACCAAGGCTGGCGCGGGCAAGGCGTCGAATACCTTGGCCAGAAAATCAGTACGGTCGGGGAATGATGAAGCAGGCATGCCTACAGGCAATGGTGGCGCCGGCCGGGCAAGGCTCTCATGCCGGAATCGTCTCGGGACGGCCCTCCTGTTCTTCGCCGTACATTCGCGGGAAATTTACTGCGGCGGGGCCAGGAGCGGCAGGTCAATTTCAACCATCAGGCCCGGCCCGGCATTGTGGGCATGGATGCGGCCTTGGTGCAGCTCGACCGCGCGGCGGGCGATGGACAGGCCCAGGCCGGCGCCGCCGCTGGCGCGGTCCCGATCCGTTTCCACGCGGTAGAAGGCATCGAAAATGTGCGGCAAGGCCTCTTCCGGAACGCCCGGCCCGTAATCGCGAATCCGCACCGCCGCCCGCCCGCCGCCGCTTTCCAGGCTGGCTTCGACGGCGGTGGCTTCCGGCGCGTGGCGGATCGCATTGCGAATCACATTCTCGATAGCGCGCCGCAGCAGTTCGCCATCGCCTTCCACCGTGGCCGGTTCCAGGCCCGACACGCGCACGTCTCCGCCGCGGGCCTGGGCCTCGATCGCCGCATCCGCCGCCAGTTCCTCCAGCAGCCGATCCAGACGTACGGGCTCGCGGCGCAACGCGCCGGGGTCGCCTTCGGCGCGCGTCACCTGCAAGAGTCCGCTCACCAGCGTATTCAGGCGTTCGGCCTCTTTGTCGATGCGATTCAACGCCGTCTCGCGATTGTCGCCGGACCGCGCCAGTTCCACGGCCACGCGCAGCCGCGCCAGCGGAGACCGCAGCTCATGGGAAATGTCCAGCAGCAGCCGGTTCTGCGCGGCCAGCAGCGTTTGGATGCGATCGGCCATGCGATCGAAGGTGCGCCCCAGATCACCCAGTTCGTCGTGCCGCCGGGGCGCGGCCCGCACCGAAAAGTCGCCGTGCCCGAAGCGTTCCACGGCCCGCTGCAGCCGCCGTACCGGATAGGTCAAATAGTACGCCAGCAGGTAGCAGAGCAGGACGCCCGCCGCCATCATCCACCAATGCTGCGGGAGCAGAAACCAGTAGGCCAGCCGTTCGTGCGGGATAGAGAACAGGAAAGTGTACCGGCCGTCCGCAGCGGTGTGGCCGACCACGATCCCGCGCCGGCGGAAGGCCGGGTAGCGCGGTTCCGCGACCGACCTGGCCAGCAGGGAAGATTCGTCGGCGCCGGTCAACAAGTCGTGTCCCGAGGCATCCGTCAGTATCCCTTCGCCCGAGAACACGTGGCGGAAGCGATCCATGAACTGCTGCAGGCCGGCGCGCCCGCCGCTCTCGTACGCCGCCCGCGCCTCCGTCAATTGAAAATCCACCAGCCGCGACAACAGATACGGCCGCGGCCCGGAGAGGCCGGAAACAATGGCGGAACCGACGGTATTGATGATCAGGCTGGCCCAGAACCAGATCAGGATCTTGGCGAAAAGCGACCTCATGCCTCCACCTCGTCTTGATCCTGCGGCCCCCGCATGAACTGGTAGCCGATGCTGCGGATCGTTTTGATGAACGGGCGCCTGGTCTCCAGCTTGCGCCGGATGTGGCTGATATGCATGTCGATGGAACGGTCGAAGGGTGTGGCTTTGCGATTGTAGAGGTTCTCCATCAGATCGTCGCGGGAAAGCACCCGGCCCGCCCCGCGCATCAGGGCTTCCAGGATGTCGAACTCAAAAGTGGTCAGATCCGCGGGCTGGCCATCCACGGTGACTCGCCGCGTGCCGGGATCGAGGACCACGCCGTTGACTTCCATGCGCGCGCCGGGCGCGGCGGCCGGCTCATAGCGCCGCAGGATGGCGCGGATACGGGCGGCCAGTTCGCGCGGATTGAAAGGCTTCGGCAGATAGTCGTCGGCGCCCAGCTCCAATCCGATGATGCGATCGACATCCTCACCGCGGGCGGTCAGCATCAGCACCGGAACGCGGCTCTCCCGGCGCAGCCGGCGCAGGATTTCGAAGCCGTCCAAGCCGGGCAGCATGACGTCGAGGATCACCAGATTGAAGCTGCCGCGCAGGGCGCGGTCCAGTCCCCGGTTACCTTCATGTGCGGATTCCACGGTAAATCCTTCACCTTTGAGAAATTCCGCCAATAGGGCGGTGAGTTCGGTATCATCGTCGATTAGCAGGAGTCGCACGGCTCCGAATGTAGCATGCACGAAAGCGGTTGTGGCGGCCGTGGATGGGTGATACAACAAAGTAAGACGACGCCAGGCAGGCAAGTCGAAACGGGATTGGCGTTCCAGGGATATGAGGACCCTAAGCTGGCTGCTGTCCTTCGCGCTGTGGGGCGCGGCCTCGCAAACCATCAACTTCGACTCCGTCCGCCCAGGCACACTGCCGCCGGGCTGGACGGCAGTCATATCCAATGCCGAAGCGTCCTCGAAATGGGAAGTCATCAAGGATCCCAGCGCGCCGAGTCCGCCGTACGTTCTGGCGCGGGTCTCCCCGGAGGCCGCCGCCCGCTGTGCCATAGCCATTCTGGACAAGACGAATGTCAAAGACGGCGATTTGAGCGTCAAGGTGAAACCGGTGGCTGGCCGCGAGGAGCGGGTCGGAGGGCTGGTGTGGCGTTACCGCGATCCCAAGAACTATTACGTGGTGCGCGCCAATGCGCTCGAAAACAATATCGTGATGTACAAGGTGGAAGACGGCAAGCGCATCCCGCTAGCCTCCAAGGGCGCGGCCCATGGCAGCTTCGGCGTTACCCACCCGGTCCCGGCCAATCAATGGAGCGTCCTGAAGGTCCAGTTCCACGGACCGCAATTCAGTGTTTATTTCAATCACAAACGTCTGTTCGAGGTGCAGGACTCTACCTTTCGCAACTCCGGCAAAGTCGGGCTGTGGACGAAGGCGGACAGCGTCACCTACTTCGACGACTTCCGTATCGCCGGCAAGTAGCCGTCAGCCGGCCCCGTCCGTCTCAGTCCGCGGCGCGTAGCGCGGCAGCCACAGCCGCCGCAATGGCCGCCGATCCGGGCGTATCGCTGTGAATGCAGATCGTCTGCACCTGGCCGGTGCGGGCCAATCGCAGCGCCTGCGCGGCGGCGTCCGCCGGATCGGTGATCAAGGCATCCGCGAATCTGCGCGGGCGAAGGCTGCCGTCCGGCTCATAGCGGCGGTCCGCAAATCCCTCGGCCGCCGTCCGGAAGCCCATGTTGCGCCACACCTCCAGCATGGACGATCCGGCGAGCCCGACCAGCAGCAAATCCCTTCCGCTGCGCCTGACCCCCTCGCCGATGGCCTGCGCCACCTGCGCATTTCTGGCGGCAACGTTGTAAAGCGCCCCGTGCGGCTTTACGTGCGCCAGTTCCGCGGTAATGGCGGCCAGCGCGCGAATCTGATCGCAGACCGTGGCCGCAATCTCCGCGGAAGACATCGGCATTTCCACGCGGCCGAAATTGGCGCGATCCGGATAGCCGGGATGCGCGCCGACCGCCACGCCATACCGGCGAGCCCGTTCCACCGTCCGGCGCATGGTATCCGCATCGCCGGCATGCCCGCCGCAGGCCACGTTGGCGGACGTGATATGCGGCATCAGGGCCTCCTCGATGGCGGCGTCCGCCAGTTCCCCCATGTCGCTGTTGATGTCGATCGTCATCGCGCGGTCCGCACCACCCGGAACCCGACGTTATACAAGCGGCTGACCGGAAACTCGAAGTTGCGCGCCGTCACACGGCAATACTTCGCCGGATCCAGCCAGCAGCCGCCCCGAAAAACGCGGTAGGATCCCGTGCGCGGACCCGTAGGGCTGTCCGCGGGACTGTCCGCGTAATAATCGTGCGCATACCAATCCGCCACCCACTCGGCGACGTTGCCCAAGGCATCGTACAGGCCGCGCGCGTTAGGGCGTTTTCCGCCGACCGGCTGCGTGCGGCCCGTGGAGTTGGCCGCGTACCAGGCCTCGCCGTCCAGATCGGCGGAATGACCGCGGCACGCGTATTCCCACTCCGCCTCGGTCGGCAGCCGGTAAATGTGATCGCGGTCGCGGGCGTTTAGACGCTCCAGGAACACCTGGATGTCGTCCCAGGACACGCTTTCGACCGGCAGCGCGGCGCCTTTGAAGTGGCTGGGATTGGCGCCCACGGTGGCGCCGTCCGGCGTCTTGCGCACGGCGTTCGCGCCCGCGTGCGGATCGAGCATGGCGGTTTCCCATTGCGCCTGCGTCACTTCGAACTTGCCGATCTCGAAATCGCGGCCGATGCGCACGCGATGCACGGGCGCCTCATCGGCTTCGCCGGAAGCGGATCCCATCTGGAATTCGCCCGCCGGCACGCGCACGAAACCGTTGCCGGCCAGCAAGGCCGTCAGGCTATACCGCGCCGTATCGGGTTGCGCTTCGGTTCGGCGCAGGCCCAGGGCGTCGGCCGCGCCGCACAAAAAAAGCCGGCGGGAATAACAAGTCGCGCTGAGCCGCTCCACTTCGGGTTGTATTATAGAACAATAACCCGCTCGGAGGCGGATATTTGCAGCCCAGTTCTCCCGTTATCGGCGGTGTGCTGTTATTAGCCGGAATGCTGCGCGCGGCCGATGCGCCGCCCGCCAGTTTCGATACCGCGGTGCGGCCGGTGCTCGCCAATACCTGCGCCCTCTGTCACAACGAGAAGCTCTCCTCCGGCGGCCTCAACATCAAAGCCTTCCTGACGCCCGATTCGGTGACCGCTTACCGGGACGGCTGGGAAGCCATCCTGCAAAAGCTGCGCGCCGGCGAAATGCCGCCCAAAGGGATTCCGCGGCCCCCCGAAGCCCAGATGCAGGCGCTGGTGCATTACGTCGAGGGTGCGCTGGAAAAGGCCGATCGCAACGCCAAACCGGATCCCGGCCACGTCACTGCCCGCCGCCTCAATCGCCGCGAGTATGCCAACACCATCCGCGATCTGCTGGCTGTGGATTTTCAAGCCGAAAAGGACTTCCCCACCGACGACTCAGGCTACGGCTTCGACAATATCGGCGACGTACTCACCGTCTCGCCGGTGCTCATGGAAAAATACATGGACGCCGCCGAGGTCATCGCTTCGCGGGCAATGGGCGCCGATCCGCTGCCGAAGAAACCCATCGAAGTGCAGTATCACTCCAAGGACAAGACCATCCGGCGCATCGACCTGAGTACTATCGAAGTCTCGCACCGCGTGGAGTGGGACGGCGATTACGTGGTCCGTTTCGGGATGCCGGGCGAGCGCCCCGCCGACGCCAGGCCGGTCACCCTCGGCTTCTGGGTGGACGGCGTGCTCCAGAAGACGATCCCCGTCGAAACCAAGCCCTCCAAACTGGTTTACTTCGATCCGTATTCGGAAGCGGAGATGCGCCTGTACCTGCCCGCCGGCGATCACGTCTTTCGCGCCGGCTTTATGGACGACGATTTCGTCAAGACGATCCCCGAAAAGGACGCCTACAACAACAAGAAGAACAAGTTCCTGAATTCGATGGTATTCATCGGGCCGTATCCCGCTACGGTGGAACGCGCCAGCCGCAGGAAGATCCTGGTGTGCGATCCGAAATCGGGAGACGCCTGCGTGCGAAAGATTGTGGCCGCGCTGGCGCGCCGGGCCTACCGGCGGCCGGTCACGGCGGCCGAGGTGGCGTCGCTGATGAAATTCGTGGCGCTGGCCCGCGCGCGCGGCGGCACGGCCGAGCAGGGAATTCAACTGGCGATCGAGGCCATGCTGGTAACACCCCAGTTCCTGTTCCGCATCGAACACGATCCGAATCCCACCGATCCGCGGGACGTGCACCGCATTTCGGATATCGAGCTGGCGTCCCGCCTGAGCTATTTTCTGTGGAGCTCCATGCCGGACGATGAACTGCTGGGCCTGGCGGAGGCGGACAAGCTGCACGATCCCGCCGTGTTGGACGCACAAGTCCGGCGCATGCTAGCCGACCCGCGGGCATCGGCTTTCGCCGCCAACTTTGCCGGCCAGTGGCTGGAGATCCGCAACCTCGACGTGGTGAAGCCCGATCCGGACAAGTTTCCGGAATGGGGACCGGAGCTGCGCGACGCCATGAAAACGGAGACGCGCATGTTCTTCGAATACGTCTTGCGCCAGAACCGGCCGCTCTCCGATTTCATCGATGCCCGGTACACATTCCTGAACCAGCGGCTGGCGAAATTCTACGGCATCCCCGACGTCAAAGGCCCGGATTTCCGGCGGGTGGAACTGACCACCGGCCAGCGCGGCGGCCTGCTGAGCCAGGCCAGCGTGCTCACCGTATCGAGCTATCCCACCCGCACCTCGGTCGTGCTGCGCGGCAAGTACGTGCTGAACAACATTCTGGGCTCGGAGATTCCGCCTCCGCCGCCGGACGTTCCCGCGCTGGATGAAAGCGCGGTCGGCACGCTGATGTCCCTGCGCCAGCAGATGGAAAAGCACCGCGCCGACCCCATGTGCGCGTCCTGCCACAGCAAAATGGATCCGCTGGGCTTCGGCCTCGAGAACTACAATGCCATCGGCAAATGGCGCACCCAGGACGGCAAGTTCCCGGTGGATGCCAGCGGCACGCTGCCGAACGGCAAATCCTTTCAGACGCCGGACCAGATGCGCGCCCTGCTGGTGGCGGCGCTGCCGCAGTTCGCGCGCTGCCTCACCGAGAAGATGCTGACCTACGCGCTCGGCCGCGGCCTGCAGCCCTACGACCGGCGCACCGTGGACGGCATCGATCGCGACCTGGCCGCGGACGGCTATCATTTTCAATCGCTGATTTTCGAGATTGTGCACAGCGCTCCGTTTCAGATGGGGCGCGGCGACAGTTCGCCGGATGCGCATGGAAAGCCCAAGGAAGTGGCCCAACGATGATTACCAGGAAAGCACTACCTAGACGAACGTTCCTGCGCGGCATGGGTACGGCCGTCGCGCTGCCCTTTCTGGATGCCATGGTTCCCGCGCTGGCCGGCGCGCGGACCACCCAAGCCCCCGTGCGCATGGCCTTCGTCTATGTGCCGAACGGCATCATCATGCAGGGCTGGAATCCGGACTACGAGGGCAAACTCGCCGAATTGCCGCGCATCCTGAAACCCATGGAGCCGTTCCGCCAGGACATCACTCTGCTTGGCAACCTGACCCACAACACCGGCCGCGCCCTGCTTGACGGTGCGGGCGACCACGGGCGGTGCTGCGCCTCGTACCTGACGGGCGTGCAACCGAGGAAGACGGTGATCGATATCAAGGCGGGAGTCTCTTTCGATCAGATCGTGGCCAATCACGTTGGCCCGCAGACCCGCTTCCCTTCCCTGGAACTCGGCATGGAGGATGCACGGCAGGCCGGCGATTGCGATTCCGGCTACTCCTGCGCATATACCAATAACCTGGCCTGGAAGAGCGAGACGCAGCCGCTGCCGCCAATCCTGGATCCGCGCGCCCTGTTCGAACGCCTGTTCGGCAACGGCCTGGCGCTCACCCCGGAAGCCCGCGCCCGCCAGAACCTGTATCGCCGGAGCATCCTCGATTTCGTCAGCGACGACACGCGCCAGTTGGAAGCCAGCCTGGGCCCCACCGATCGCCGCAAGCTCGACGAATATCTCACGTCCATCCGCGAGATCGAACGCCAGATCGAAAAGACCGAGAAGGTCAACGCCCGGATCGATCCGCATATGGATAAGCCGTACGGCATTCCGGCCGATTTTGCCGAGCACTTCAAGCTGATGACCGACATGATGACGGTGGCCTTCCAGTCCGACCTGACGCGCGTGATCACCTTCCTGGTCACCCACGAGGGCACCTCGCGCCCGTACCGCGAGATCGATATTCCCGACGGCCATCACCCACTGACGCATCACCGGAACCAGCCGGACCTGATCGAGAAAGTGACGCAGATCAATTCCTATCACGTGCGGCAGTTCGCCGCGTGGATCGGCAAAATGAAGGCCATCCGCGAAGGCGACGGCTCACTGCTCGACAACTGCATGATCGTCTACGGCGCGGGCCTCTCCGACGGCAATCGCCATCTGCACGAGGATCTGCCCACCCTGGTCGCCGGCCGCGGCGGCAGCCACTTCAAACCGGGGCGGCGCATCGTCTATCGCCGCGAAACGCCCATGTGCAATCTCTTCCTGGCCATGATGGACCGCATGGGCGTGCACGTGGAGCACTTCGGCGATTCCACCGGGCGGCTCGACGTGCTGGACCTGGCGTGACATGCAGTTTCCGGCCGTAGCCAAGCCGCCTGTCGGCATCCTCTTCGATACCGCGTTGGATCGCATCGACGAGGTGCTGGCGCTGGCCCTGCTGCACGGCCTGGAAGGCAAGGGCGACGCGCACATTGCGGCGGTCTGCGTGAGCCGGCCGGACCTGGCCGCGGCCAGGTTTTGCGATACCTTGAGCCTCTTTTACGCCAGCGCAACCACCGGTGCCGCGGCGATGTTCATGCATCGTTCCCCGATCGGACTGGCGGACGGAAAGGCGGCCGCTACACCCGCCATGTTGAGCGGACCGTTCGCGCCGGCCAGCCTGGTGAAGAGTATCGACGACACGGCGGACCCCGCCACCCTGATGCGCAACGAGCTCATGGCTCAGTACGACCAAAATGCCGCCATCGTGCTGAGCGGCCCGTCGGCGGACCTGGCGCGGTTGCTGGGCATGTACGGTGTGAAGGACTGGATCACGCGCAAGGTGCGGCTGCTCTGCATGACCGGCCAAGCCACTCCGATTGCAGACTGGCCCACCCCGGTAGTAACGGTCGGGCCGGAGATCGGGGAGGCGCTGCCCTTTCCGGGCGGGAGCATGGCGCAAGATTTCGCCTACGCGCCGGCTCACCCGGTTGTAGCGGCATACCGGGCGTATAAGACGATGCCGTACGATGCGCCGTCCTGCGCCATGGCCGCCATGTTGTACGCCGCGCGCCCCAACGAGAATTACTTCGGCGTAAGCGGCGGCAAGCTGGTCTTCGACCCGCGGCAGAAGGAGCGCGTCGTTACCGCCTACGTGGAACTGGCCAGCGCCAAGCCGGTCCCGCGCAAGCCGCATCGTCCGCCGGCAAACGAGAAGAAGAAGGACGAGCCCAAGAGGGACGAGTCAAAACCGGCCGCCAGCCAGGACCACGCCGTCCGGTTCTGACATTCCCCCTGAAGCCCACTTGCAAAAGTCATTAACGGGTGTAATATAATCACTGGATAAATTTTGAGGGAGCACTCGGGATGCAAGGCTGAGGGTATCAGCGCAGTGGGGAGGGGGCGGCTCTTTACCGCGATTGTTTATAGGGCCCCCAATTAATATTCACCAGGCTTTCCTTACTCTCCATAGGGAGTCGCCATTCCTGCCGCTGGCGGAATCAGCTCTGTTTGCCGGGTCACTCCGCAGTAACCGTGCATCAGACGATGATCGGAACATTCCGGTCAAGAGGAGAGTAATGGCAAACCCGACCCCTGAGCCGCCGGCGGGGAATACGGCCCCGCCTCCGCCAAGTAAGCCCTCGCTTTCTCAGACACTTTTCAAGATCCTGAAGGACCCCGAGGAAGACCCGCAAAAGCTGGTTGCGCGCCGGCGCCGTTTCGTCATGGCCTCGGTGCTGGGTGTCCTGGGCGTCAATTTTTTGATGTTCCTGCGCTTCTTCTTCCCACGCGCGCTCTACGAACCCAAGACCACGTTCCGCATCGGCTACCCGTCCGACTTCGGCTTCGGCGTGGACACCAAGTTCCAGAACCAGTTCCGTATCTGGGTCGTACGCAATACCGAAGGCATCTTCGTCATCTACGCCGTGTGCACGCACCTGGGCTGTACGCCGGACTGGAAACCTAGCGAAAACAAATTCAAATGCCCGTGTCACGGCAGCGGTTACGATCCGGAGGGCATCAATTTCGAAGGACCCGCGCCGCGTCCCATGGACCGCGCGCACGTCGAGCTTGATCCCGAGGGCCAGATCGTGGTGGATCTGAGCCATCTGTACCGCTGGCCCAAAGGCGAGCGCTCGCAGTTCGGCGATGCCGGCGCCATTCTGCGCAACGTGTGAGGTCCAATCATGGCTGAGACTGAAGGAAACAACGGAACACCCGCATCCACGACGCCGGGATCCAACGGCGGCGGCGGCAACGGCGCGCAAGGCGGGAACGGAAAAAGCCGCATAGCCACGCTGGTCGAGGGCAGCAAAGTCGTCCGCGACCGCGCCCTCGAAGAGGTCAAGGCGCTGAAGCAGCCGGAGAAGACCGACCTGTGGAAGTCGGTGCTGCGCGTCAAGCATGATGAGACGCCGCGCAGCCGGGCGTTGGGCGTGCTTTCCAACGTCTTCCTGCACCTGCATCCGGCCAAGATCAACCGCGATGCGGTGGCCTACAGTTACACCTGGGGCATGGGCGGCATGACGTTCTACGTTTATATCACCCTGGTGTTCACCGGCACGCTGCTCATGTTCTATTACCATCCGTCGAAGGTGGTGGCCTTCCGCGACATTCTGTATCTCGAACATGATGTCCCGTTCGGCAAGCTGCTGCGCAACATGCATCGCTGGGGCGCGCACCTGATGGTGATCATGGTGGAGTTGCACATGTTCCGCGTCTTTCTGACGGGATCCTACAAAACACCGCGCCAGTTCAACTGGGTGGTGGGCGTGATCCTGCTGGTGCTGACGCTGCTGCTCAGCTTCACCGGCTACCTGCTTCCGGACGACCAGCTTGGCTTCTGGGCGGTCACGGTGGGAACGAACATGGCGCGCGCCACTCCCGGGCTGGGCAATGAGGGGCCGTTCGGTTCGCTGCTGGGCATGACGCCCTACAACGACGTGCGCTTCGCGCTGTTAGGCGGCTCCATCGTGGACGCCAACGCGCTGCTGCGCGCCTACATCTGGCATTGCGTGGCGATTCCGATCATCGCCTCGACGTTCATGGTGGTGCACTTCTGGCGTGTGCGGAAGGACGGCGGCATCTCCGGTCCGGCACCCGTCATGTTGGAGA